>NZ_JBFTLJ010000010.1:0-284900 GCF_056396385.1 Variovorax sp. 05T418
TGGTTGAAGCGCGCGCATTCCTCGAGCACGGCCTGCGCGGTTTCGAGGCCGGCGTCCTCGAAGCCCGGCAGCCTGGCGATCTCGCCGATGTTGGCCAGGTGCTCGATGTCGAACAGCATGTCCTTGAGGGGGGCGGTGTAGCTCATCTCAATCCTGCTTCCAGAAGCAGTCCCAAATTACTTAGTAAACACAACTTACGTGCGGATCAACCAACGGCCAAGGCCTGATGTTTGCCGGCTTCCCACGACTCTCAAGGCAGCCAGAGAAATTCAGCAGAAGACCGATGCACGGAGATACCGAGTCGCACGAAGACGGCAGCTGCTGCGAACGATCAGCAAGGAATACGGGAACTGAAAGAAATCAGTGCGCCGATATTCATCAGTCTGTGAAAGACGAAAACCCCGTCAGACGACTCAAGCTCCCTTTTCCTTCTTTTCATGCGCATCGACGAGCTGCGCAAGCAACCTCATGAAGACAACGCGATCTTCCGGCGACAGCGGTTCGATCAGCAGTTCTTGAGAGCGGTGAATGCTTTCTTGCAAGTCATTGATCAGGTTGAGCCCATCCGTGGTGATCACCGAAAGCCTGGATCGACGATCGTCCGGGTTGACGCGGGTTTCGACCAACCCCTTGTCACCGAGACGTTTGAGCACTTCCGCCGTCGTTGTCCTGTCCAGCGAAAGCTCTCGACCGATCGCTTTCTGATCCAGCCAAGGGTTCATCGAAAGCGCCGTCAGCATGCCGACCTGAAGCGGAGTGATGCTTTCGGATTTGCATAGATCGAAAAAGATCGCCTGTCCGATCTGGGTCAGCCTGCGGATGAGGAAACCCGGGCGACGCCACATGACCTGGCGCAACGGATTGAAAGGCTCCAGGACCGGTTGCTTTGCCACATCGGCCGAGCCGACTGTCTTTTTTTGAGCGGGAGAACGCTTTGTCATCATCTCAAGATCGCTGAAGGTGTCAGCCGACGAGTTTATCGACTCCCTTGAGGGTGAATGGAAAACCAAACCGCGCGTCAGGCTGCGCTAGCGCAGGTCGACCTTCAGGTAGTCACCCAGCAAGCGATAAAAATCTTCCTCGTCATCCCACGGGATCATGTGCCCCGCGTTCAAAGCCGTGCATTGCGACAATCCAGGCGCGAGAGTCTCGATCTCAGCAAGGTCTTCCGGCAGCATCACCCCTCCTCGGCCCGCCGCCATCAGAAGTCCCGGCGTCTGCAGTTTGGGTAGATCGGCGTGGATGTCGTCCTCATGGAAGCCAGCATGCGCCTGGACAACGGCATCCTGGTCGCAGGTATGGAGCCATTCGGCCCTCAGCCGCAATTGTTCGTCTGTCCACGTGGGTGCATAGGGGCGAAGCTCCTCGGCCGTGATGCCATTGACGGCCATCTGGATCGACTCGACATACCAAGCCAGAGGAACTGGATAAGGTCGGCGGCCCGGGCCGGACATGGGCGGATCGACAAGCAGCAGCTTGGCCATGCGTCCCGGATCGCACGCCGCGGCGCGAATTGCCACGCGGGCGCCCATGGAGTGACCCAGCACCGTCACGGACGACCATTCCAGGACATTCAGCAGGTCCAGCACGTCGGCCGCCATGGCATCAAGGCTCGCGACCATCCCCGGCGCGCTGAAGGACAGACCGCGCCCACGAAAGTCAAGGACATGGACGTCGAAGTGCCGAGCCAATCGCTCGGCGACGAAGCCCCAGGTGATTGCAGGACTCGTGATTCCCGGCAGCAGGAGCAGTCGAGGGCCCTGCCCGCCGTAGCGCAAGAGGTGCAGCCGCACCCCGTCCGCACGCACGTGATAGCCATGAAGAAAGGAACTCATTGAGACTCCAAAAAAGATTCACTCACTCGCCCGCAGGCGAGGATCCAGCGTCCCGTTGGAAGCTGCGGTGAAAGCACCATCCAATCGCTCGCGTGTTTTGCTCATCGCACCTGAAGCGAGTTATGTCAGGGCCGCGGCGATTTTCCAAACCAGCCACGGATGCGACTCCAGAGCACGCTCCACATCATCCCGGCGACGGAAACCGTGGGTTGTGGTTCATTGGACGCAACCGTTTGCCCGCCCAACCGTCGCGTGATCTGTTTTCCGAAGTCCGCGACCATGCGGCGCACGAAATCCTTCACGAGTCCGGAGCGCGAGAATTGGGCCAGTGGACCCTGGAGGGCGTAGATCATGTCCACGTGCACACGAGTGCTTCCGGCCGTCAGTGCTTCCAAGCGATAGGTGATGTCTCCCTGGGTGCGCGACTTGCTCAGGCTGTCCTGGCCCGCACCGCGCAGGACTGCGCGCCTGGCAGCGTCGTCACGCTCCAGCCGCGCTGCACCGGCGAATGCCGCCGACATCGGGCCGAACTTGATCGCGATGGTGCCCTTGACCCTCTCTCCCTCGTGCGAGTCGATGGTCGCACCGGGCAAGCAGGATGCAACCGCAGGCAGGTCGCCCATGAACTCCCACACCTGATCGGCCGGATAGGGCACATCGAAATGCACTTCGATCGCGTTGCCCTTGGCTTTGGCCTTGGCCATCGCGATGGGATCGACCTCGGCCATTTCCGCGGCAACCACCGGATCCGCCGTGGGCGGCTGCGCCGGACTCGGTGTCGTGACCGGGCCCAGTGCCATGGTTCGCGGCAAGCTCAGTGTCTGCCGCAGCTTTTCGACTTCCGCGTCGGGGGTGTCACGCTGCTGTTGCAGCACATCCAGGATGGCGTCCACGATGCCCTGGTATCCGGTGCAACGGCACAGGTTCCCGGACAGCTCGAGGCGCACGAGCGCCTCGTCGGCGTGTGGCAGGCGCAGCACGATGTCGCGCGCCGTGGTGAGCATTCCGGGTGTGCAGAACCCACACTGCAGTGCGTGATGGCGCGTGAACGCCGGACGCAGCTTCTGCATCACCGCATCATCGTCGTAGCCCTCTATGGTGGTGACCTCCTGGCCCTCACATGCCACGGCGAAAGTGATGCACGATCGCGTCGGTTGCCCGTTGACGAGCACCGTGCATGCGCCGCAGACGCCATGCTCGCAGCCAAGGTGGGTTCCTGTCAGGCGCAGTTCGTCCCGCAGGAAGTCACCAAGATGCATCCGCGGTTCCGCCTGCCGGCTGAAGCCGCGGCCGTTGACCTGAATAGAGATGGGGTTCAAGTCTTCTTACTCCGCTAGCTTGTGGTTGGAAAACACACCCGACTGCTCGAGTGCGCGCTCGACGCAGGCCGTGAAGAGCTTCCGGTCGATGCCGTCGCGATCAGGAAGCGCAGGGCCGACGGCCGCGCTCACCTTGTCACGCCCTGCGGCCTGCGCACCCTTGCTGGCAACTTCCGCCGCGAATTCGTTCAACAGGATCGGTGGCCCGTCTGCGGCCCCCAGAACCACGCGTGCACACTTGCGCGAGACATCGAAATAAACCGCTGCACTGGCTTCGGCAAATTCGCCAGGCTTGCGGCAGACCTTGTGATACCCCCAGCGCGTCGTCGGCGTCTCGGATGGCACGTGGATGGCCACGATCAGCTCGTCAGCCTCGAGCACCGTCGTATAGGCGCCGAGCATGAGGCCGTCCGCCTCGATCGTGCGTTCGCCACGCGGCGACCTGAGCACGATGCGGGCACCAAGCGCAGCGAGCGTCACCACCCAGTCTGCAGCTGGATCTGCATGCGCCAGGCTGCCTCCGACAGTGCCGCGGCTTCGGATCGCCCGGTAGGCGATGCCTCCCGCGACCTGACGCATGGGATGCGCCGCCAGCGGCGGGTACACACCATCCTCGATCTCGGCATGCGTGACGGCAGCGCCGATCTCGACCCACTCGCCCTTGCGACTGACGGCGCGCAGCACTGCGATATGAGCGACGTCGACCACTTGCGCCGGTCGCGCCAGTCTCAAGTTGAGCATGGGACCGAGGGACTGGCTTCCGCTCATCGCCTTGGCCGTGCCGCCGCCCTTGGCCAGCACCTCGATCGCCTCATCCACGTCGAAGACCCGCGTGTACGCAAATTTCGCCGCCTTCATTTGACGAGCCCCTGTTCCGGCTTCGCGCTTTCGAGGGCCTTGAGCAAGCGACGCGGCGTCAGGGGCGTCATCAGCACCTCCGCAGCACCCGTGCCTCGCAACGCGTCGTTCACGGCATTGAAGATCACCGCCGGCGGCGCGATCGCGCCCCCCTCCCCCACGCCCTTGGCGCCGAACTCGGTATGAGGCGAAGGCGTCTCGAAGTGCTCGATACGGATGCGCGGCACCTCCGTGGCGCCAGGCAAGATGTAGTCGGCCAGCGTGGAAGCCAGGGGCTGGCCTTGGTCGTCGTATGGGCTTTCTTCATACATCGCGGTGCCGATGCCCTGCGCGATGCCCCCTATGGTCTGACCCTCCACGATCATCGGGTTGACCATGGTGCCGCAATCCTCGACAACGACGTAGTCGAGGATCTCGACCTCGCCTGTCTGCGTGTCGACGGCGACCACCACGGCATGGGTGGCATAGGTAAAGGTACCCGTGTCGACCCTGGGCTTGTATGCACGCGAAACCTCCAGTCCACCGAGATGCACGTTCTCGGGCAGATCCTGTGGCGTGAGATACCACGCGCCGCCCACTTGGGACAGCGGAATCGACTTTTCCCCGGCGACGGCGAACCCCTCGACCAATGCGACGGCCTGCGGGTCCACGCCCATGAGATAGCCGGCGATCGACTGGATGCGAGGCAACAGTTCCTTGCACGCCGTCGAGATGGCGCCTCCTGACATGACGGTGGCCCGAGAGGCGTAGGTCCCCGAGGAGAAGGGCGTGAGCGCGGTGTCGCCATGCACGACCCGGATCCGGGCAACAGGAATGCCAAGTACGTCATTCGCGATCTGCGCGAAGCTGGTCTCCATGCCCTGGCCATGCGAGTGCACGCCGACGCGCACTTCCAGCCCGCCATCCGCGGTCATCCTGACGACCGCCTGATCGAAGCCAGGCACCACCGGCAACCCCCAGTTGGCGAAAACGGTCGTGCCGTGGGCAGACTGCTCCGTGTAGGTTGCCGTCCCGAACCCGATCCGACGTCCGTCCGGCTCTCCCCGGGCTTGCCGCTCACGGACTGTAGCGAGTCCGATCATCTCCACGGCGCGACGCAGGCTCGCGGGAAAGTCGCCGCTGTCGAAGTGCTTGTTGGCTACGTTGACATAAGGCATGGCGGCGGCCGGGACGAGGTTGTCCATGCGGACCTCCCATGGTTCTCGGCCTACTTCACGCGCCACGGCGTCCATGAGGAGTTCGATCGCAAAACAGACGCCGGTGCGCGCCACGCCGCGGTAAGCCATGAAGCCCGGCTTGTTGGTCGCGACACACAGGGTCTCGCAGCGATAGCCACGGAAGGTATAGGGGCCCGGCAGGTTGCCGATCGCCTGCCCAGGCTCCAGACCGACGAAGAAGGGATAGTAGGAATAGGCGCCGCCGTCGATGGTGATGACGGCGTCCAAAGCGAGGAGCTTTCCCGTGCGGTCCGCGTAGGCAGTGAGCTGGTAATGATGCTGCCGCGTGTTGGCGCCGACGATCAGATGCTCACGCCGATCCTCCAGATAGCGGAACGGCGTTCGGTATGTTTTGGCCAGCCAGGCGATGCACAGGTCTTCGGGGTACAGCTGTCCCTTGTAGCCAAAGGCGCCTCCCACGTCGGGGGACACCACGCGCACCGCCTCCTCATTCATCGAGAGGTGCTGGGCGATACCGACGCGCAGCAGGTGCGGGACCTGTGTCGCACTGACGACCACGAGTTGATCGGCCTGGAAGTCCCAGTAGGCCAGTACCGATTTGCCCTCCAGCGGCACGATGCACTGACGCGACAGCTCGACGGTGCGGCTGACCTTCACTTCCGCCTTCGCGGCAAGTTCATCGAAGTCGCGATTGGCCCGCAGCGTGAGAAAGACATTGTCTTTCCACCCAGGATGAAGGAAGTCTCCCGTCGCCGCAAGAGAAGACTCGGCGCCGTGGTAGACGGGCAGCTCGTCATAGGAGACCTGCACCTCTTCGAGCAGGTCTTCCGCCACTGCACGCGTTGGCGCAACAGCCATGGCGACCGCCTCTCCCACGTGCCGGACCTTGCCCGAAGCCAACGGCGGCAAGGCCGAGTACTGGTATGTGGGTAGCGAAGAAGGGGAACCGATGTCCGCTGCATCCAGCATCATCTCGCGCAGGAACACCTTCCCCGCAAGCGCTTCCGGAATCTCGACACCCGTGATGGTGGCGTGCGCCAGAGGGCTGCGCAGGAACGCGACCTCCTGCAGACCCGGCAGCACGAAGTCGCCCACGAAGTTGCCTTTGCCCACCATGTGGCGCGCATCCTCCTTGCGAGGCACCCGGGCTCCGATGCCCTCGCGCTTGAGCACTCTCGCCGGAATGTCTGCTTGGTTCATGCGTTTCCTTTTGCTTGACTGATTTTCTCCAGGCGCCGCACAGGATGTGCGGCACGGCGATCCTGACCAGGCACCTCCCAGGCCACATCGGCGCGTGCTTGCCCACACGATCGGCACCCATCAAGAGATGTTCACCGGCCGCTTCCCACCATTTGCATCGCGGTGTCAGCAGGCCATTCATGCCCCGCTTCCATTTTATGACAGTACACATGCAAAAGTATAGACGTGCGGTGCGCGTGTGTGAAGGTAGCGTTTCTTGATGAAAACCCTGACACGACAAACTCACTGATTCGGTGCGAATCAAGAGCGTAAACGCACCGTTTCCGTCCGGTTTTTGGGTGCATTTCCATCCACTCTGGTGCAGTGCCAACAAGTACAAACCCGCACTTGAAAAGACAGACCGATCCAACTAATATGACAGTTCACTGAGTATTTATTTCGGATCTTTCAACGACTGGATGGAGCCATGGATTGGATCAAGGTCGCCTCGGCGCAAGAGCTGAGCAACGATGAAGCGAAGACGGTCGACGTCGCTGGCTACGGGGTTGCGCTGTACCGGATCGACGACGAGTTTTTCGCCACAGACAGCATGTGCACCCATGCCACCGCTCTGCTGTCGGAGGGTTACGTGGAAGACGGTTGTGTCGAATGCCCCCTGCATCAGGGCCGCTTCGACATTCGTACGGGCAAAGCGATGTGTGCGCCGGTCACCGTGGACCTGCGCACCCATGCCGTGAAGCGGGAAGGCGATCACATCTACGTGTTGTCGCCTGCCGGCAAATGACCTCACGCGGTATCGTCATCGTCGGTGCGGGCCAGTCGGCGGCTGTCGCGGCACACGCCCTGCGCGAGCATGGCTACAGCGGGCGCATCACGATGCTGGGGCGCGAGCGCCACAGACCGTACGAGCGCCCGCCTTTGTCCAAGGCCGTCCTGGTCGCTGCCAACGCCCCCCGGCTCGACGTCCTCACGGACGAATCCTGGGCGCGCAGCAAGATTGACCTGCTCAGCGGCAGCGATGCGGTTGCACTGGATCTTGCGCAGCAGCACGTCCGCCTTGCGGACGGGCAGGTGCTCGAGTACGAGATCTGCCTGCTCGCCACCGGCGGCGAGGCCGTCACGCTCGCATCCGTCCCCGCCGGTCGGCCGGGTGTGCACTACATCCGGACTCTGGATGACGCGCGCAGGCTACGCGCAGCCCTTCAAGGAACGCCGCAAGTCGCAATTCTTGGCGGGGGTTTCCTCGGCCTCGAAATCGCCCACTCGGCACTGTCCGCAGGCGCTTCGGTGACAGTGCTCGAACGCGCCACAGCCCTGCTCGATCGCTTTGTGCCGCCGCAGGCGTCGGCATGGCTGGAATCGCGAACGCGTGCAGCGGGCGCAACGCTCCTGCTCGGTGCTTCCTGCAGCGGCGTCCATTCACTGCCGGCCGGTCGGTCGCGCCTGAGCACCAGCACCGGCGATCTGGAAGTGGATGAGGTGGTCGTCGCCATCGGCCTGTTGCCCAACGACGCGCTGGCGCGCGATGCGGGGCTGCAGATCGCGGCAGGCGGCGGCATTCTGGTCGACACGTCCTGCCGCACCAGCGACGCACACGTGTTTGCATGTGGCGACTGCACCAGCCAGCGCCGCCCCGGCCAGGCGGCACCAACGCGCCTCGAATCCTGGCAGAACGCGAACGAGCAGGGGCGCACTGCCGCTGCCGCCATGCTGGGCCTGCCTCTTCCTGCACCCGCGGTGCCGTGGTTCTGGACCGACCAGGGGAAACACAACATCCAGATGCTGGGCCTGCCGGCCAACGATCTCGAATATGTGCGCCGCGGCGACCCGGCCGACGACAAGGTGCTGTGGATCGGCCATCGGGGTTCTGTCCCCTTGCACGGCGTCGCCATCAATGCGGGCGCCGACCTGCGAGCCGTTCGCCCTCTCTTCGAACGTGGGCGGCCCGTGCAGCTGGAGGACTTTCAACTGGACGCCACCAATCTGCGCACATGGGCCAAGCAGATGCAGGCCGACGTCGCGACCACCGCTTAACCACCTCTCTCAAAGCTAAGGAGCTTTCATGTATCAATCGCAGGCGGTCATCGGCATCACGAATGCCCGAAAGAACCCGCCCTTGGAACATTGCGTCTGGCCAGCGGACGCCATGAACAACATCCCGGACTGGGTCTACACCAGCCAGGCGATCTATGACCAGGAGATCGAGCGCATCTTTCGCGGCGACACCTGGAATTTTGTCGCCCTGGAAGCGGAGATCCCCAACCCGGGCGACTACAAGCGCGGCTATGTCGGCGCCACGGCCGTCGTGATCGTGCGCGCGGAGGACCACACGATCTCCGTCTTTGAGAACCGCTGCGCCCATCGCGGCGCGGAGTTCTGCCGCGCCAGCCAGGGCAATACGAAGGAGTTCGTCTGCCCCTACCACCAGTGGTCGTACGACCTCAAGGGAAACCTGCAGGGCGTTCCGTTCAAGCGCGGCATCAACAAGGTGGGCGGCATGCCAGCGGACTTCAAGAACGCCGACCACGGCACCCGCCAGTTGCGTGTGGCCACACGCAACGGCGTGGTGTTCGCCACCTACTCCGACAAGACCCCTCCTCTGGAAGAGTACATGACCCAGGAGATCGTCGAGGAGTTCGACGTTCCCTTCTCGGGCAAGAAACTCAAGATCCTGGGCTATTGCCGCAACGAGCTTCCCTGCAACTGGAAGATGTACCACGAGAACCTCAAGGATCCGTACCACGCAACGCTACTGCATTCGTTTCTCGTGGTGTTTGGCCTTCTCGTGCCTGGCATCAAGTCGATCGTGTTTGCAGACAAGGCGCATGGTCGCCATGGCTTCATGGCGTCGGCCAAGCCAGACGAGATCTATGCCACTGTCGCCGACGACGACAAGGCGCAGATGCGATCCTTCAGCGACAACCTCCGGTTGCGCGACGAACGGTTCCTGGACTATGTACGGGAGTTCAAGTCGCCCTGGTCCGCCAACATGATGACCATGTGGCCGAACCTCATCGTTCAGCGCCAGATGAACACGATGGGTGTGCGCCAGATCATCCCGAACGGTCCGAACAGCATGGTGATGCAGTGGACGATGTTTGGGTACGAGGACGACACGCCGGAGATGACACGGCACCGCCTGCGTCAGGGCAACCTGATGGGCCCGGCCGGCTTCCTGGGCCTCGAGGACAACGAGGCATTGAAGTTCGTGCAGGAAGGCCTGCGCAACTCTTCCACGGACAACAACGTCGTCAAGCTCGATGCAGGCCACCAGGGCACGGCACGCAATCTCATCTCCGAGTCCTGTATCCGCTCCCTCTACCAGTACTACCGGGACGTGATGGACATCCGTGTCGCGGAGAAAGCAGCATGAAGGATCGCCTCGCCTACGCCAGGACCACCCTCTCGCCGCGACGCGCAGCCGAGCTGCGCGCCGAGATCGAGTCGTTTCACGTCGAGTACTGCGCGGTCCTGGATGCGAACGACGTCGAACGCTGGCCGGACTTCTTCAGCCAGGAAGCGACGTACCGCGTGACCTCGCGCCAGAACGCGCTCTTGAACATGCCCGTGGGACTCATCTACTGCGAAGGCCTGGACATGATCATCGACCGCGCCCTCGCCGTCGCGCACTCGCAGATGTTCGCGCCGCGGCACATGCTGCATGTGCTGGGGATTGCGCGCGTGCTGCAAGAGACGGGAAACACGATCAGTTCCCAGACGCCCTTCATCCTCATGCAGACCCTGGTGGAGGGCCCATCCACGGTGCACCTGGCCGGGGTCTATCACGACCGCTTCGTGCGCGAAGGCGAACGGCTGCTGCTTGCCAGCCGTGAAGTGATCCACGACACGGAAATTCTCGACACCGCCTTGGCGTACCCCGTCTGAGGCCACCTAGGAAGACCATGAATCAAACCCCAAAAATCGCGCTGGAGGAGCACTTCTCCGCTCCCGGCTTCAATGCCTACTCAGCCCCATACACGCGAGCGCTTCCCGCCGAATTCGTCGCCAAGCTCGACGCCAGGCTGGCCGACTTCGACGACCAGCGCCTTGCGGAAATGGACGCAGGGAACATCGAGTACGTCGTGCTGTCGCAAACGATGCCCGGTGTACAGGCTGAGGCGGATCGCGACACCGCCGTGCGCCGAGCACGTGAGAACAATGAGTTCCTTGTCGAGCGCGTGTCGCGCCATCCGCAACGCTTCGGCGCCTTCGCCCACGTGGCCATGCAGGACCCGAGCGCCGCAGCCAAGGAGCTGGAGCGCACCGTCGTCGAACACGGCTTCAAAGGCGCGATGATCAACGGCCATACCCTGGGTCGCTACTACGAAGGTGGCGCGTTCGATGTGTTCTGGGAGCGCGCGCAGGCGCTCGGCGTTCCCATCTATCTGCATCCCAACGCGTTCAGCCAAGCGCCGGCCCTGCTCGAAGGCATGCCGGTGCTCCAGGGCGCTGCATGGGGATGGGGCGTCGAAACGGCGGGCCATGCGTTGCGCCTGCTGTTCGGCGGGGTGTTCGACAGATTCCCGCGCCTGACCCTGGTGTTGGGCCACATGGGGGAGGCCCTTCCGTACCAGCGCTGGCGCATGGACAGCCGCTTCGCCGCGTATCCATCCGGCATCAAGTTGGCGCGCAAACCCAGCGAGTACATCGGCAGCAACATCGTGATCACCACGTCCGGCGTGTGCTCTGCACCGGCCCTCCTGGGCGCCATTGGCGAGCTCGGGGCACAGGCCGTGCTCTTTTCGGTGGACTACCCCTACGAGTCCACGGCCGAGGCCTGCACCTTCATCGAAGACGCACCTCTCGACGACAAGACGCGGGCACAGGTGTGCCATGGCAATGCGCGCCGGCTCTTCAAGCTAGGCAGCCCGGAAGACCTGGCGCTGCTGCAGTTCTGACACTTCACTCCAAAGGACGAAAAAATGGCAGTCAGCGATTATCAGATGATCAAGGCCTGGGACGAGGTCCTGAAGCTCAGCAAAGTGGAGCGCGGACAGACGGTCTCCATTCTGTGCGGCCCCCACACGCACCCGCAGACGCTCCAGACAGCGACGATCGCCGCGCAGGCCGCAGGCGCGATCGTGACGAGGATCGAACTGCAACCCATCAACGCGGAAAAGGCCACCAGCCGCGACCTGATGAGCTACCTGGGCGCAACGCCCCTGACCGACAACCCGGTCGCGCTGGCGGCGATGAAGAACAGCGACCTCGTCCTGGACTTGATGCTGCTGCTGTTCTCGCCCGAGCAGATGGAGATCCTGGAGTCGGGAACGAAGATCCTGCTGGCCGTGGAGCCGCCGGAGGTCCTGGTGCGGGCGGTGCCGACCGAAGCCGATCGCAAGCGCGTGCTGGACGCGTCGAAGCTGCTCAAGAAGGCCAAGACGATGCACGTGACCTCGCCGGCCGGCACGGACGTGACGTTCCAGCTCGGCGAATTTCCGGTCATCACCGAGTACGGCTTCTGCGAGGAACCCGGTCGCTGGGACCACTGGCCGAGCGGCTTTCTCTTCACTTTCGCCAACGAAGGCGGCAGCGACGGCACCATCGTGATCGATCGCGGTGACATCCTGCTGCCGCAGAAGAACTACGTCTCGGACAAGATCACGATGAATCTGAGCGGCGGTTTCGTGCGCAGCATCGAAGGCGACGTCGATGCCGCCCTGCTGCGCGAATTCATGGAAGCCTACAAGGACCCCGAGGCCTACGCCATCGCGCACATCGGCTGGGGGATGCAGCCACGGTGCTACTGGCACACGCTGTCGCTGATGGACCGCGAAGCGACGACCGGCCAGGATGCGCGCTCGTTCGAAGGCAACTTCCTGTTCTCCCTGGGCCCGAACAACGAGGCCGGCGGCTCTCGCACCACGCCTTGTCACCTCGACATTCCGCTGCGCAATTGCACGGTGGCGCTGGATGGCATCGTCGTGGTTCGCGACGGCAAGGTGATCGACGGGGCTTTCCAATGAGCTTCGATCAAGACATCTACCAGAAGCAAGGGTTCGGCAATGCCGTGGCGCCCATGGCGCCCTACGGACTGTTGATCATCGACTTCATCAATGGTTTCGCCGATCCGCTCACGTTCGGCGGCGGCAACATCGGCCCCGCCATCGAATGCACGCGCGGGCTTCTCGCCCAAGCCCGCCAGCGCCAATGGCCGATCGTGCACACGCGGGTCGTGTATCAGGACGATGGCGCCGACGCCAACATCTTCGCGCTCAAGGTGCCCCCCATCCTTGCCCTGCGCGAGGATGCGCCTGAAAGCCAGATCGTTCCGCAACTGCAGCCGGTGGCCGGGGAGTTGGTGCTGCGCAAGACAAGTCCCTCGGCCTTCTTCGGAACTTCGCTGGCCGCCTGGTTGTCCCTGCGCGGCATACGGACCCTCCTGATTGCCGGGTGCACGACCAGCGGCTGTGTCCGCGCCAGTGTGGTCGACGCCATGTGCCACGGGTTCCGCCCCCTCGTCGTGACCGACTGCGTGGGGGACCGGTCGCTGCAGGCCCACGAGGCCAACCTGTTCGACATGAATCAGAAGTACGCGACCTTGATGGCCCGTGATGTCGCCCTTGAGGCGACCACCAGGGCAGAAAACGGCGCCTCGGTCTGACATCCGTTCGAAGGTCCGTCACCTCGTTCGAACCCCTGGCGCTCACCGCGCCAGGCACGCCCCACTATTTGGAGAAAAGAATGACCATCAAATTCGTTGCCGCCTTGGCGGTCTCACTCGCGACGATCGCCTTTCAGGCCCGCGCCGACGTCATCAAGGTTGGCGTCATCGCGCCGATGTCCGGACCGTTTTCGGCCGTGGGGCAAACCTGGGAGGGTGCGACCAAGGCATACCAGAAGCTCAATGGCACGACCGCGGGCGGGCACACGATCGAGGTCATCTATCGCGACCTTCCGGAGATCAATCCCGCGCAAGCCAAGGCCCTGGCACAGGAACTGATTGTCAAGGAAGGCGCCCAGTACATCGCCGGCCTCTATTTCACTCCTGACACCCTGGCTGTGGCTGCGCTCGCGCAGGAGGCCAAGGTACCGGTCGTGATCTTCAACGCGTCGACGTCCTCGCTTCTGGACAAGTCGGACTTCCTGCTGCGCACGTCGTACACCTTGCCGCAGATGGCGGTCCCTGTGGCCAAGTACGCGCTGGAGAAGAATGTCAGGAATGCCGTCACGCTCGTCAGCGACTTCGGTCCCGGCCTGGACGCCGAGAAGGGCTTCACCACGGCATTCGTCAGCGGCGGAGGCAAGCTGCTCGAGGCCATCCGCGCGCCGCTAAAGACAACCGACTTTGGTCCTCTGATGCAGCGCGTGAAGGCGCTCAAGCCCGACGCCCTCTACGTCTTCGCCCCAGGCGGTCCTGCGACCTACGCGATGGTCAAGGCATACAACGAGGCTGGGTTGAGGGCCGCCGGCGTGCGCTTTCTCGGCACGGCCGAGACCGATGAGGACCAGCTGCGAGCGATCGGCCCGGATCTTCTCGGCATCGAGACGGGCATGTTCTATTCGGCGACGCACAACTCTCCTCTGAACAACGCCGTCATCAAGGCCCTCGGCGAGGTTGCCCCCAAGGCCATTCCGACCGTCCAGCTTGCGAACGCGTATGACGGTCTGCATGTGATCTATCACATGGTCAAGGCAACCGACGGGAAGCGGGACGGCGCCAAGGCGCTTGTCAGCGCCAAGGGTCATTCCTGGGAAAGTCCGCGAGGCCCCGTGAAGATCGACCCGGCTTCGCGCGAGTTCGTGCAGAACGTCTACATGCGCGTGGTCGAAAAGGACCCGTCCGGACGCTACGTCAACCGGGAATTCCGGACGTTCGAGATGCAGCCCGACTACGGCCGCACGCAGAACGCTTCCAAGTAACGCAGAGTCTGCAGCATGTCTCTCGCGCTTCTTAGCAGCATTCTGATCGACGGGGTCGCGTACGCGATGATCCTGTTCATGATCACAGTGGGCCTGTCGATGACGATGGGCCTGATGCGGGTGGTGAATCTGGCCCATGGCGCCTTCGCGATGCTCGGTGGCTTCCTCGCAGCCACGATCCCGCAGCGCCTGGGCGTGCCGATCTGGCTGGGCTTCGTGCTGGCCATCGTTCTGGTCGGACTGGTTGCGCTGCTGTTCGAGCGCATCCTGCTTCGGCGCTTCTATCGACGTGACGACCTCGATCAGATGCTGATGACGATCGGGCTGATGTTCGTGGCAACAGCCGCGGTGAATCTGCTGTTCGGATCCACTGTGACATCGGTGGCGCTGCCGGAGCTGTTCAACGGCACGGTCGATCTGGGCTTTCGGTCCATCCCTCGGCATCGGCTCATCGTTATGGCGTGTGGGCTCGTGGTCGTCTGCATTCTCTGGCTGGCGGTGGACAAATCTTCCTTTGGCATCCGGGTACGCGCTGCAGTCGACAACGCGCCCATCGCACGGGCCATCGGCATCGACACGACGAAGATCTATGCCGCCACTTTCGTGATGGGTGCAGCGCTCGCAGCTCTGGGAGGCATCGCTGGCGCGGAACTGCTGCCCATGGAGCCGACCTACGCCTCCAAATACCTGGTGATCCTCCTGGCCGTCGTCGCCGTGGGAGGCAACGGAAATCTGTTTGGCTCATTCTTTGCAGCGTTGCTGCTCGGCATTGTGGAGACTTCGATGAAATACATGGTTCCGCAGCTCGCATCGGCTGCGTTTTTCCTGACGATGATCATCGTCCTGCTGGTTCGACCGCAGGGGTTGTTCGGGAGACACGCATGAACGCGGTCAGTGCGCCCATGACGGTGACCGCACCGTCTCGCGTCCGCCCGTGGATGCAGCTGCGGGGGGAGCTCGTGCTGATGCTGGTGGGGCTTCTGGCCTTCGTGCTGTTCCCGCAGGACCTCGGTTTGCTCACCAACATGGCGACCATGTCCATCTTCGCGCTGTCACTGAGTCTCGTGCTGGGGCAGGCAGGCATTGCGACCTTGGGCCAGGCCGCGTTGTACGGCAGCGGCGCCTACGTCGCGGGCTGGACGGCGCTGTATCTGACGGCAGATCCGATTGTGGGCTTGCTGCTGGGCGGGCTGGGCGGCGGCGTGATCGCGCTGCTGAGCGGCGCCGTCATGCTGCGGTCGACCAAACTGACGCTGGTCATGCTGACCATCGCGGTCGCCCAGCTGCTGCTTGAACTGGCCAATTGGGCGAGGTGGCTCACGGGCGGCGACGATGGACTTGCCGGCTTCAACATCGGTCCCTTGCTGGGCATCTGGGAATTCAACTTCCTGAGTTACACGGGCTATTTCTATGCCCTGGGCGCACTTGTGCTTGTGTACTTCCTGCTGAGGAACCTTGTGGAGTCGCCGTTCGGCCTCACGGCCCGGGCGATCCGCCAGGATCCCGGACGCGTTCAGGCGCTCGGAGGGCGCGTCTATTTGCACTTGCTGGCCGTCTACACGGTCGGCGGCATCGTGGCCGGGCTGGCTGGCGCATTGACGGCACAGACCAGCAAAGTCGCCAACCTCTTCATGCTGGATTTCACGACATCGGCCGGTGTCGTGGTCATGATCGTTCTGGGTGGAACGCGCCGTCTGTCGGGCGCCGTGCTCGGCACTGTCGCGTACATGACCATCCATCACATCGCATCGACCTTGAACCCCTATCACTGGTTGTTCTTCATTGGGTCGATGCTGATCGTCGTACTCATCGTCCTGCCCGAAGGCTTGATCGGACTTGTGGACCGCACTGTGGCGTACACCAAGCGGCCTGGCCGCAGTGGGGTGGCTCGATGACCCACCGACTCCAAACCCACGGCCTGTGTCACTCCTTTGGCGGCCTGGCGGTCACGCAGAACGTCACGCTGTCCCTCCCCCTAGGAGCCCGCACTGCATTGATCGGTCCGAATGGCGCTGGCAAGACGACTTTGGTCAACCTGCTGAGCGGGGCGATGCGCCCGCAGTCGGGTGACATCCAGCTGGACGGCCGCTCGATCGTCCAGCTGCCGCAGTACGCACGCGTGCGCAACGGCATCGTTCGCACGTTCCAGATCAGCCGCCTCTTCAAGGAACTCACCGTGGCGGACAACGTCAGGGTCGCCGTGTTGCAGCGGCACCGGGCTTCCATGCAGTGGTGGCCCTCGCCGGCGCGTTCCGCACGCGTGCGGGAAGATGTCGACGAGACACTCGGCATGCTGGGACTGCACCCCTATGCGAACCGGGTGGTGGGACAACTGGCACTGGGCGAGCAGCGACTTGCGGAGATCGCCCTGGCACTCGCGATGAAGCCCCAGGTGCTGCTCCTCGATGAACCGGGCGCAGGCGTACCGCAGGGAGAAGGCGGCCGGATCATGGAAGCCATCGGGAGCTTGCCGAAGGATCTATCCGTCCTGCTGATCGAGCACGACATGGACCTGGTGTTCCGGTTCGCGTCGCACATCATCGTCCTGGTCGCCGGTGCGGTGATGGTCGAGGGGACGCCGCAGGAAGTCGCTGCCAACGAGCAGGTCAAGCAAATCTACTTCGGACGAGACGGTCATGCCCAAGCCCACCATTGAACTCCGGTTCGACGACGTCACCGCAGGCTATGGCGGCCTGCCCGTCCTCGAGCATCTCAGCTTCAGCGTACGCGAAGGCGAGCGCCTTGGTCTGATCGGACGCAACGGCGCCGGCAAGACCACGACGCTCGCGACAGCCATGGGCCTGGCCGACCTGATGAAGGGGCGCATTCATTTCGGCGGCGATGACATCGGCAACGCGAGCACCTACGCACGCTCGCGCGCTGGCCTCGGCTACGTACCGCAGAGCCGCGACATCTTCCCCTCGCTGACAGTGGAGGAGAACCTACTGTCGGGCTTGCAGGGACGCTCGGCCAGCGTTGCCCTGCCACCGATCTATGCGCTGTTTCCGCGGCTCAAGGAGCGGCGACGCAACGGAGGCACGCAGCTGTCGGGCGGCGAGCAGCAAATGCTGTCCGTGGCACGGGCACTCGTCGGGCAGCCGCGCATCCTGTTGCTCGACGAACCGCTGGAAGGCCTGGCGCCGATGGTGCGCGAGGAGCTGATGGACGCCATCGTCCGAATGAGTGATCAGCTCGGCGTGGGCTGCATCATCGTGGAGCAGCACGTGGATGTCGTTCTCGAATTTTCCAACAACGTGATCGTGCTGGAACGCGGCCTCGCTGCCTACTCCGGGTCAGCCGCGGTGCTGAGCGGCGAAGAGGCATTGCTGAACCGCACCATCGGCATCCAGAAGTGCTGAAGACGAATTCATCATTTGTTCAACGTGGATCCGCACATGACGCCCTCTCCTCATTCACCTTCGGAACTGCGGCAGCATTGGCGCTACGTCCTGGGTTGCTTCCTCGGCCTGGCCAGTGGCGTCTCATCCCTGTACTTCTACAGTTCAGGTCTGTTCCTGAAGCCGCTCGCCGCCGAGTTCGGATGGACCCGAGGCACCGCGTCCCTGGGCTCGCTGATCAGCAGCGTGCTGCTCGGATGCGCGGCGCCGTTCATCGGACAGGTGATCGACCGGTACGGTGCGCGACGCGTCACCCTGCTCTCCCTGGTGGGCCTGTCGACATCGTTCCTGCTTCTGGGCGTTTGGACACAGGGGTTGGCCAGTTTTCTGGCGTTGGTCACGGTCCTGACGCTACTCGGTGGCGCGACCTCGCCCTTGTCCTTCACAAGGATCCTCGTGGGCAAGTTCTCTCGCCAACGCGGACTGGCCCTGGGCATCGCCATCACCGGGACGGGCGTTGGGGCCATCCTGATTCCGCTGATCGTCACGCCGGCCATTGCCAATTTCGGATGGCGAGCCACCTATCTGGGCCTTGCGGCGGTCGTCCTTGCACTTTTGCCATTGATTGCCTACTTCCTGCGGGGCGCGGATGCGGCCCCTGCAGAGAAGGGCCGCCGTGCCCCAGCCGGAAGTAACCTGAAGGCGCTGGCCGATCCGCGCTTCTTCCGCATTGCCGCTGTCTTCCTGCTGTGCTCGGTCGGCATCTTCGGCACGATCGTGCACGTCGTTCCGATGCTCACCGACCTCGGGCTTTCCCCGAACCGCGCCGCCGGTCTCGCCAGCATCCTTGGCGTGGCGGTCATCGTCGGACGAATCGTCACCGGCTTTCTGCTGGACATGTTCGATGCCGCGCGCTTGTCGGCGACGCTCTTCATGCTGTCTGCCACCGGCATGCTGCTGCTGGCAACGGGCCAACCGGCGCTGGTGCTTCCCGGGTTGCTCATGACTGGCTTCGCGGTCGGCGCGGAGTTCGACCTCGCAGCCTACCTGGTGAGCCGAAAATTCCCGCTGAACCTCTACAGCACCCTCTTCGGGGGTGTCTATGCCACGGTGGCCATTGGCGCCGGCATCGGGCCATTCCTCGCGGGACGGCTCTTTGACATTTCCGGCAGCTATGTCTCGTGGCTCTGTCTGGCAGCGGGACTGCTGCTTGCGGCCGCAATGCTCTGCCTCATGGAACGTCCGGCCGCCAGGCACGCGAGCGGCACGGTCGCAGCGGCGGGTCCGGGCGAGCGCTGAGTTCGCTACGCCTTCACTGGTCACGATGCACAGTCTCCGTGCGCTCCTGGGCCCGCTGCGCGTGTTCGATGCAGTGTGCCGCGCCAAAGGGATCACACGCGCCGCCCAGGTGCTTCATGTGACGCCCGGTGCAGTCAGCCAGCAAGTCAAGCAGTTGGAGGTCGGGCTCGGAGCGCAGCTGTTTCAGAAATCCGGCCGCGAGATCGAGCTCACCGCGGTGGGCAAACGACTGGCCCACCGCGTTTCGGATGCTTTCGATCGCCTGAACGATGCGCTCAATGACGTGGTCGATATCCAGCTGGACAAGCGGCTGCGCCTGAAGGTGACGCCGAGCCTGGCCATCCGATGGTTGGTGCCTCGCCTGCGCGGCTTCTACGCGCAACACCCCGACATTGACCTCGAGATTTCGACCATTGCAATGGCCGACGACATCCGGCTCGAGGGCGCTGACTGCGCGATCCGGCATGGCATGGGAGAGTGGGCCGATGTCGAGCTGGACCACCTCTTCGACGACGAATTTCTTCCTGTCTGCGCACCCCACCTGGCCAGGCATTTGAAGACACCTCAAGACTTGCTGCAAGCCAACCTGCTGCACTCGATGATGCGGCCGGAAGCCTGGTCGCTCTGGTTCAGTTCGGCCGAACTTGTAGATTCCCCGCGTCTGCATGGAATCACCTTGGCGAATGCTGCGCTGTGCTACCAGGCGGCGGCCGATGGATTGGGGATTGCCATCGCCCAGCGCGCCTACGTGGATGACGACCTGCGAAGCGGGCGGCTCGTCATCGCCGTGGATCACGTGGCCAGAACGGAGTCCGGGTACTACCTGGTCTGCGATCCGCTGAAAGCGGCAGAGGCTCCCGTGAAGCTTTTCAGAGATTGGATCCGTTCTGTCCGGTAGCAAGGGGTATCGAAGAAGGCGTCAAAGACTGATCGCCGCGATCCCCGCCAGCACGATCACCGCGCCGGCAATGCGGCGCGCGAGATGACCCTCGCCAAACAGTCTGCACGCGACGAGTGAGCCGATGACGATGGACGACTCGCGCAAGGGCGCGACAAGCGCCACCGGCGCCTTCAGCATGGCGGTGAGAACGAGGATGTAGGCGAGCGGGGAGAACACAGCCACGATGAGGATCGGCACGGCGTCGGCACGGATGGCCGCTCGAATGCGATGGCGCCGACGCAGCAAACTGGGGGTCAGGATCAGGCTCTGCAGCAGCAGCGTGGCGGCGTAGTAGCTCACAGGCGCCAGGTGCAGCGCGACGACCGAATAGCCGTCCCAGACCGTGTAGGCGGCGATGGTCGCCCCCGTCGCGGCGCCCCAGAGCAAGCCCTGAAGCGGCCGGCGGCTTGCGCTTCTGAACGGGTTGCCGGTGACGACGAGAATGCCCGCCACGACAAGCGAAGCGCCGAACATCGCGGCAGCGGTGAGCTGTTCGTCCAGGAGCAGGATCGCGAACAGCATCGCCAGCACCGGCCCGGTGCCGCGGGCGACCGGATAAACCACCCCCAGTTCGGCGCGTTCATAGCCGGCCTGCAAGGTCAGGGAGTAAGCGGTGTGCAACACGGCCGAGACGGCGGCGCCCGCCGCGAGCTGCCAGCCGGGCACCTGCTGCCCATCCGCCATGAAGGCGAGGCTGATCGGTATGCACAGCAGCGCCGAAGCGTAGGTGTAGGCGCAGACGAACAGGACGGCATCACCGCGCTTGTACTTCGAGGCCAGGTTCCATACCGCATGGGCGACCGCCGCGGCGAGGACCATCGCGACGGTGCCGGGCGGCATCAGGCGATATCGGGCAGGTCGATGCCCGCCCGTTCGGCGCGGCGGCTGCGCTGCGGGTCGCGCAGCGCGACAGCCGCGACCAGGGCGTCGATCACCACGAGCTGCGCCAGCCGACTCCCGGCCGCGGCCATCTGGGCCGTCAGTGGTGCCCCGCCGACCACAAGCGCGATGTTCGCGAGTGTCGCCAGCGGTGTGCCGTACTGGTTGGTGATGGCGATGAGCGAGGCTCCGGCAGAAGATGCCGCATCGGCGATGGCGAGCGTCGTCGAGGTGCGCCCAGTCGAACTGATGGCGATGACGACGTCATCGGGGCCCAGGAGCCGCGTCGCGATCATTGCCGATAGATGGTCCGCAATGCCGATGGTCGTCACGCCGACCGCGCGCAGTCGGAAGACCGCATCGGCGGCGACCGTCGCGGAGGGGCCGGCTCCGAATGCGATCACCTGGCGCGCCTGCTCGATGGTGCTGACCGCCCGCTCGAGCGCCGACAGCTCCAGGGCTCCGCCGAGCGCAGTCAGTGCGTCAGTGCCTGCGCGGGTCGAGGCTTCGAGCACCGCTGCAGTCGTCGCACCCGCGGTGAGCACGCCAGGCGGCGCAAAGAACCCGGTGGTACCGCGGGCACGCGCGATCTCGATCTTCAGTTCGGTGAAACCGCTGAACCCGATCGCACGCGCTGCGCGGATCACGCTCGGCGGCGAAACGCCGGCACGGGCAGCCACCTGCGCGGTCGTGCTCGCGCCCACGAACAAGGGATCGGCGAGCAACAGTTCGACGACCTTTGCCTCGCTGGCAGCGAGATCGCCAGTTCGGGCCTGGATGCTTCCGATCCATTGCAACAAGCGCGCATTGCCTGAAACTCTATTACCATCTCTCTTCATATTCAGTAATAGATTACATTGCACCGGTGACGAGCGCAAGCATGGCGCGTACGGAACGCTGAAGGGACGCTCGAAGGAGTCTGTGTTCATGAATACAACAAGGGCTGCATCCATCGCCGTTGTGGGTCCCGGTGCCATCGGCACCGCGGTCGCGGCGGCACTGCACGAAGCCGGTCGCACACCGTTGCTGTGCGGCCGCACACCCCGGGCGTGCCTGACGCTTCAGGATGGCGATCGCCTCATCACCGTGCCCGTTCCGGTGCGGGTGGATCCCATCCAAATCGGTGGGGCGGTGGACCTCGTGTTTCTGGCGGTCAAGGCGACACAGATCGAGGCGACTGCAGACTGGCTCACCGCTTTGGGTGGCCCCAAGACTGTCGTGTGCGTTTTGCAGAACGGCGTCGAGCAGCTGGAGCGGGTCGCCCTGCATGCCTGGGCCGCGCAGGTCGTTCCCGCGGTCGTGTGGTTCCCTGTGCAGGCCCAAGCCGACGGCTCGGTGCGCCTGCGCGCAGACATGCGCCTGAGCCTGCCAGACACGTCGCATGCCCGCGTCGTAGCCGAGGCGCTGCAAGGCACACGGTGCCGCGTCGAGCTGGCCGCGAACTTCCACGCGCTGGCCTGGCGCAAACTGCTGCAGAACGCGGTGGCCGGATTCATGGTGCTCACGCAACGCCGCTCGGGCATGTTCGGGCGGCCCGATATCGCCGCGCTCGCCCTTGCCTATCTGCGGGAATGCCTGGCCGTGGCGCGCGCCGAAGGCGCAGAACTAGACGACGGGGTGCCGCAGGAGATTCTCGACAAATTCCAGGCAGCTCCCGCAGACATGGGCACGTCCATCCTCACGGATCGCGAAGCCGGCCGGCCGCTCGAATGGGATATCCGCAACGGTGTGGTCGCGCGTCGCGGCCGGGCTCGGGGGGTCCCGACGCCGATCAGCGATATGTTGGTGCCGCTGCTCGCGGCCGCGAGCGACGGCCCTGGCTGATCCTGCGGCCGATGAGCGCACTGTCGCGCCTCTTCCTCCTTGCCGCGGGCGCCGCAATCTCAGTCGAGTTGCTGTCCAGCCGGTGCGCGATCACCGGGCGCCACGGCCCTAATCCGCTTTGAACCCCGAAGCTTTGACCACCGGCTCCCAGAAGGCGCGCATTTCGCCGAACCTGGCTCGAGCCTCGGCCGGCGAGCTTGCCGTCTCCACAAAGCCGAGCGTGCGGATCTTGCGCGCGAACTGCTCGGTTGCCACCGCTTTTCGGATCGCAGTGCTCCATTCGGAGACGACGACGGCAGGCGTTCCAGGAGGCAGGCATATGGCCAATACGCCCACCGCGGTGAGCTCCTTTCGACCGAGCTCGCCGAACGTCGGAACGTCAGGCAGAAGCGGCGAGCGCTGCGCAGAGGTGACTGCCAGCACGCGAAGCTTGCCAGCGTTGTGGTGCTGTGCGAAGTCTCCGACCGTGGAACTTCCCGCGGCGACATTGCCACCGACCAGGTTCACGATCATCGGGGCTGCGCCCTGAAACGGCACGTCCTGCAGGGGCGTTCCGATGACCTTGGCGATCTGCAATCCCAAGAAATGGGTCGGACCTCCCGATGCGGCATGGCCGAAGTTGGCATGCTCGGGATGGGCGCGCACCCATTGGGCATATTCAGCAAACGTCTTGATGGGCGAGGTCGCGGGTACAGCCAGCGCCATCGGAAACTCGACCACCGTCGACGCCGGCAGGATATCCCGCTGCGCAGCGTAGTTGAGCTTGTTGAAGACGAACGGATAGATCGATTGCAGGAAGTCAGGACACAGCATGGCCACGCTTCCGTCGGCAGGGGCGGCACGCAGCGCATCGACCGCGATCTTTCCGCCGGCTCCGGGTTTGTTCTCCACCACGACCGTGCGATTGAGCGGCTCATGCAGCTGATCCGCAAGCGCTCGTGTGACGACATCGAGTGTCCCGCCAGGAGAGAAACCCACAAGAATCCTTGCGGGCGGTCGGCTGGCCGACTGCGCGATGGCCGAGGGCGTGCCGAAGGACACGGCAACGATGAGTGCGAGGCTGTAGAGCCAGGCGGTGCTCGGTTTGTTCAAGAGCTGCTCCAGGAAAATTCAGCGAGGTCACGTCGGTTGTTGCCGCGTCGGCACGAGGCCACCAGAGGGATTCGAGCGCGCAGCGACCCACGACGCTGGCGCCACTGCGCGAGGCAAAGTCAGCGACCGCGAAAGACCGGGGCGCGCTTGTCGGCGAAAGCACGACGCCCCTCCAGCCGGTCCTCGCTGTCCCTGAGCACGCCAAAAGCCTGGCGCTCCAGTTCCAGTCCACCTGCAAGCGGCAACTCCCGTCCGGTCATCGCCAAACGCTTGGCCGCGGTCATCGCCAATGGCGCATTGGCGGCCATTGCGCGTGCCAGGTCGATCGCGGTTTCCTGCAGCGCGGGAAGGGGAACGACCTTGCTGACCAGTCCGATCCGCAACGCTTCGTTGGCATCGATGCGTTCGCCCGTCAGCAGCATCCACATCGCGTCCGACTGGCCCACCGCGCGGATCAGGCGTTGCGTGCCACCGGCGCCCGGGATGCTGCCGACGCGCACTTCCGGCAAGCCGAACTGCGCGTTCTCGGAACAGATGCGGATGTCCGCAAGCAAAGCCAGTTCCAGTCCACCGCCAAGGGCATAGCCATTGATCGCGGCGATGACAGGCTTGTCGGTCTGCAGCGTGCCGAAGTTGGAATGCCGGGTACCGGCGCGAAAGACCTGCCGGGCTGCGCTGTCGGCAGGCGGCATCGTTTTCTTGAGATCTGCACCTGTGCAGAACGCCCGCTCGCCCGCGCCCGTCAGCACGAGGACGCGGATGCCCTCGTCGCTGGAGACCTCGTCCCAGATCGCGAGCAACTGCTCGTTGGATTCCGGGTCGATGGAATTCATGGCTTCGGGCCGATTCAGGGTGACGATGGCGACGCCGTCCTGGACTGTCTTGACGATGGGCATGGGTGTGTCTCAGTTCGAAGGAGAGTCGGCGGCGATGACCGCCTCGATGTTTTCCGGTGGCATGCCCAGTTCGACCAACACCTCGCGGGTGTGCTGTCCGAGTGTGGGAGCCGCTCGTCGCGCCTGGGGCCGCTCGCCAACCGCACCCATCACGCTGCGTGGCATCGTCAACGCACCTGCGACCGGGTGCTGCAAGGTCTCTGTGAGCGCTGCTTCGACGAACGGCGCGGACCGCGCGACCTCGGCATAGTTGTTGATCGGCCCGCAGATGATGTCCACGGCCGCGAACTGCTCGAGCCAGAAGGCACGGGAATGCGCGAGCATGCGTGCTTCGAGCAGGCGCAACAGCGCCTCGCGGTGCTGCAACCGATCCTTGTTCTCGGCAAAGCGCGGGTCCGATGCGAGCTCAGGCGCACCGATGGCGGCACACAAGGCCTGCCATCGCGCGGGGTGATAGGCCGCCACCATGATCCACCCGTCGGCGCAACGCAAGGCCTCGTTCGGCGTCGAATACGGCGCGGCGTTTCCCTGCGGGCCGGGCACATGGCCGTCCGCGAAATAAGACGCGAAACTCACATGCTGCAGCGCGATGGCGCTGGCGAACATGCTTGCTTCCACGTGCTGGCCCAACCCGGTGCGTTGGCGCTGCGCGAGGGCAGCCAGGATCGAGATGGTCGCGAACGACCCCGTGACAAGATCGACCACGGGCACCGGCACCTTGCACGGCTCGCCGCCGGGCGCGCCGGTGACACTCATGAGGCCGCTGACGGCTTGCAGCACGCCGTCCACCCCGGGCAGGTCCTTGGCGGCCCCGTGCTGACCGTACGCGGAGACGGAGCAATAGATCAGCCGCGGATTGGCCGCAGCCGCCGTGGCGTAGTCAAGCCCCAGGCGTTCCATCACGCCCGGGCGGAAGCTCTCCACCAGCACGTCCGCCTGCGCGACCAACTGCAGCGCCGCTTGCCGGTGGGTCGGCTGCTTCAGATCGAGCACGATGCTGCGCTTGTTGCGATTGAGCGCCAGGAAAGGAACGCCCTCGCCATGAACCCAGGGCGACAGCGCTCGCGACAGATCTCCTGTGGGGGCTTCCACCTTCACGACGTCGGCCCCGAGGTCGGCCATGCACAGCGTGCACGTGGGGCCCGCCATGACCTGGGTGAAGTCGATCACCTTCAATCCGCTCAATGCATTTGCGAGCATGCGACCTTCGATCTCGTTGGATGTTCTTCTTGGATCCGCATCGGTTCACTACACCGACGGGCTGCTGAGACTGCGTCCGCCGCAAACGTAAAGCAGCTGCCCCGTGACGTAGCTGGAGCCTGGCTCCGCGAAGAATCGAACGGCACGACCGATGTCTTCCGGCTGGCCGATGCGCTCCATCGGCACAGTCTTGTGAAGGCCCTGCCTGACCTCTTCGGTAAGCGTTTCAAACAGCGGCGTCTCGACGATGCCCGGGGCGATGGCATTCACGGTGATGCCCTTGCGCGCATATTCCAGCGCCAGCGAGCGGGTCAGGCTCACCACGGCCCCTTTGGAAGCGGAATAGGCCGCCTGGCCGCGATTGCCCAGCCAGGCACGCGAACCGATGTTGATGATGCGTCCGAACCGGTTTTCCGCCATCTGGGACAAGACCGCCTTGGAGCAAATGAATTGCGAATGGAGGTTGACCTCGATCACGCGGCTCCAGAACGCCAGGTCCATCTTGGAAACAAGCTTGTCTCCACCGATGCCGGCGTTGTTGACCAGGATGTCGATGCGGGCATGGGATGCCAGCAGTTGGGCCACCGTCGACTCCACCTGCTCCACGGAGCTCACGTCGACCTTGAAGGTCTTCACGTCGAACCCCTCGCTCGCAAGGCCGCGCTGGGCCGCTTGCAGGGCTTCGTCGTCGAAGTCCCACAGCGCGATGCGGCAGCCGGCCTGCGCAAGCTCGCGGGCGATGCCAAGGCCGATGCCCTTCGCCCCCCCAGTGACGACGGCGACGAGGCCTTGCAACGAGGCAGGCGCGGTTGGATTTGTCTGGTTCATGTCGACCCGATCAGAGCGAA
This sequence comes from Variovorax sp. 05T418, assembly GCF_056396385.1. Taxonomy (NCBI): domain Bacteria; kingdom Pseudomonadati; phylum Pseudomonadota; class Betaproteobacteria; order Burkholderiales; family Comamonadaceae; genus Variovorax; species Variovorax sp. 05T418. Next base: position 26,570 of record NZ_JBFTLJ010000010.1, read on the forward strand.
AGAATATGGATGGCGCAGGCGGCGTGATCCACGCCCCAGATACCGCCGCCAGTCACCTGCGTGAGGCCGATGCGCGCCCCCTGCACTTGCCGTGCTCCCGCGCGGCCTTGCAACTGCTCGCAGACCTCCACGATCTGTGCGACGCCGGTCGCGCCGGGCGGATGTCCCTTGGCGAGAAGGCCGCCGCTTGGATTGACCGGCACCCGCCCGCCCAGGGCGGTCGCACCGCTGTGCAGCAACGCAGCCGCGTCGCCGCGATCGCAAAGCCCCAGCGCTTCGTAGTAGAGCAATTCGGAGATGGTGAAGGCGTCGTGCACTTCCAGCAGACTGAGATCCTGTGGTCCCACACCGGCCTGCTCATAGGCCAGCCTGGCGGCACGCGCCGTGATCTCGGCCTCTGTCATATCGACCGGCGTGGTTTCGAACAAGCCGGACTGCACCACGGACGCCAGCACCTGAACCGGCTTTGCTACGCCTTGGGAGGGCTTGGTGCTGAGCACGAGGGCCGCTGCACCGTCGACCACGGCGGGACAGCACTGCAGCAGCGTGAGCGGCTCGGCCACGGGGCGGGACGCAAGAATCTCCTCGCGGGTCGCCAGCTTTGCAAACTTGGCGATGGGATTGAGAACACCATGCTTTCGGTTCTTCACGGAGATGTCCGCAAGCGTCTCGAGCTTGAGCCCGCGGTCGTGCATGTAGCGCCGAGCGCGCATGGCGTACAAGGCGGGCATGATCATGCCCCGCCTGTTGTTCCAGTCTTGCTGGCTCAGCTGCAGCGGCCCGCCGCCCAGACCGCTCAGATGGTCCATCCCGAACACCAGGACGGTGTCGTACTGACCGACCTTGAGCGCCTGCAATGCGAGATTCAGTGCGGTCGCGCCGCTGGAACAGGCGTTGTCCACGTTGTAGACGGCGCCCCCGTGCGCATGCAGTTCACGCAGTGCCCGCTGCCCTGGCAACATGGCGCCGAGCGCGTTGCCGCAGTAGAACGCCTGTACCTCGGAGAGTCGCGTACCGGCATCTTCCAGGGCATCAAGAATGGCCGACTGGACCATGGCCTCTTCGGTGAGCTCCGGAAAGCGGCCGAAGTCGGTGATGCCCACGCCGGTGATCATTGGTTGCTTCATCTCATTGCTCCTGGAAGGCGTAATCGGGTGTGCCGTCCGGCAATGCGAAGGGCACCACGCGCACGCGGCTTTCGATCGCAGGCGGGCTTCCATCGAACAAGAGCCGACCGAAGGCGCGAACGCCCGGCTCGAAGTCGACCATCGCCAATGCGTAGGCGGGCTTGTCCTTGCCGGGATGGACCACCGTGAAGCTGTAGAGGGACCCGGTCGGGCCGGTCTCGATTTCGTCGATCGGCTGGTCGTGGTGGACGAACTCGATCGGCGGAAACTGGGGTGGCTGACCACCTGCCTGTGTGGCCACAAGCACCATGCCGCCAGGGGTGTCACGGATGTGGGAATCCGTGCGCTTGATGATCTTCAAAGGTGTCTCCTGTTCCGGTGGCGATGGCCACGGCAACAGGAAGTTTGGTGACCCAGGGCCGCCCCGTCATTGGATTTGTGCTGCGCATTCTTTAGCCGCCCTAAAGCGTGCAAAGCGTGTAGTTCTGCTAAAGCCAGAGCAGCCGAACTGCAAGGACGCTCGCCCTGCGCACGCGCATACTGAATGAATGAAAGAACAAATAAGCGTTCCGGTCACCTTGATGCGCGGCGGCACAAGCAAGGCTGTTTTTCTCGCACAGCGTGACGTACCGTCCGATCCGCAAGCGCTGCAGCGATTCCTTCTGGCACTGTTCGGCAGCCCGGACGTGCGCCAGATCGACGGGCTTGGAGGCGCCGACATCCTCACAAGCAAATGCGCAATCATTGGGCCGCCGTCACGACCTGACGCGGACATCGACTACACCTTTGTGCAGATCGGGATCGATCAGCCAAGCGTGAGCTTCGAGATCGTCTGCGGCAACATTTCATCGGCCACCGGCGTCTACGCGCTGCAGGAGCGCCTCATCCCCGTGCAGGAGCCCGCCACCACGGTGCGAGTGCACAACACCAACACCGGCAAGATTCTGCGCATGGTGGTGCAATGTGCGCACGGCGAGCCGCGCGTGGAAGGCGACACCGAAGTGGATGGGGTGCCTGCCAAGGGCGCCGAGGTCGCATTGGACTACTCCGGCACCAGCGGCGCCACCACGGGCAGGTTGCTGCCCACCGGGCAGGCACGTGATTCGGTCTACGTCTCCAAACTCGGTCGCGAGATACCCGTGTCGATCGTCGATGTGGGAACGGCGTGTGTATTCATTCGCGCCGCGGATCTGGGCGTCACCGGCACGGAGCTTCCCGGTCAGCTCGGCTCCGACATCTACGAAATGGCCGAGGAAGTCAGGCGCTGGGCCGCCGATCGTTGCAACCTGCCAGCGTCAGGAACCCTCACGCCCTACCAGATCCTCATCGGCGAAGCGCAAGACTACCGAACCATTGGCGGCGATCGAATCGTCAAGTCGTCGGAGAGCGACTTCGTGGCGCGCATGGTTCTCAATGGCGGCGCGATGCACAAGGCTTTTCCAGGCGGTGGCTCGGTCTGCCTTTCCGTGGCAGCACAGATCGCAGGAACGATCCCGGCTGAGGCGCGAGGCAGTCATGCCGGTCCCACGCGCATCCGCATCGGCCATCCGAGTGGTGTGATCGGAATTTTTGCGAGCGTGGCTCGCACTGCCGACGACGAGTGGACGGTCCGAGAAGTGCACTTCACCCGAACCGCTCGGCGGCTGTTGGATGGAACCGCCTACGTGAGGCGAGCTCTCCTCGAGGTTGGCTGATCTCACCGAACTGCCGAGGCATTGCAATGATGACGCAAGATCTTTTTTCTCTGCGAGGCCGCACGGCTCTCGTCACGGGTGGCTCACGGGGTATTGGTCGCATGATCGCCGAGGGATTCTTGGCGCAAGGCGCACGCGTCTACATCAGCGCGCGCAAGGCCGCGGCATGCGATCTGGCGGCGTCGGAACTGTCAAAGCACGGACACTGCGTCTCGCTGCCTTACGACGTCTCCACCGTCGACGGCTGCCAAGCCCTGGCCGCTGCCTACGCGCAACATGAGACCACCTTGGACATCCTGGTCAACAACGCCGGCGCTGCCTGGGGAGAAGACTTCGATGCTTTCCCCGAAAGCGGCTGGGACAAGGTGGTCGATCTCAACATGAAGACACCCTTCTTCTTGACGAAGGCGCTCTCCGAACCACTGCGCGCCGCGGCCAAGGAGCGTGTGGGGAAGATCATCAACATTGCGTCCACGGATGGCATCGCGCTCAACCCTCAGGAGAATTACTCCTACGTCGCCAGCAAGGCGGGCTTGATCCACCTGACCCGGCGCATGGCGCTGCGCCTGGCGCAGGACAACATCGCGGTCAGCGCCATTGCACCGGGCGCGTTTCCCTCCGAGATGAACCGCAACGCGCGCGACCGCGGCGACGAACTGTCCGAACACATACCCGCCAAACGCATTGGCACTTCAGAGGACATCGCAGGCGCGGCGATCTTCCTGGCGTCGCGTGCAGGTGACTACGTGATGGGCGCTACCCTGGTGGTGGACGGTGGTGTGACCCACGCCCGGGCTTACAGGTGAGTGTGTCGATGGGATGGCCGCTGGTGTGCGGCTGACCTGAAATCACGTGTCATCCATCGACTCGAAAGCGGTCGTTGATGTAGGTGGCGGGCGGCTTTCCAAAAGCCTTCTTGAACATCGTGTTGAAGGCAGAGGGCGATTCATAGCCCAGGTCGTAGGCGACTTGCTGGACGGTCGCGCCACCGGACAGCTCGCGAAGTGCCACGATCATCTGCAGCTGGCGCCGCCAGCGGCCAAAGCTCAGGCCCGTCAGCGAGGTGCACAGTCGATTCAACGTTCGATCGCTCATGCCCAGTTCGCTTGCCCAGTTCGTCTGGGTCCTGCGATCGGAGGGATCGCGCATCATCGCCGTTGAGATCTTTCTGAGCCTTGCGTCCTCAGGCATCGGCAGGAACATTTCCTCCGTGGGCATCGCGCACAGCTGGTCGAGCAGCACCTGCGCCAGTCGATCGGTCGACCCGCCGGCTTCGTACAAGGGCGGCAATCCTGCGAGGTACTGAATCATCTCGCTGAGCATCGGGCTGATGCGCAAGGTGCAGCAACGATCCGGCAAGGGGGCAGCGCCAGGTTCCACGAAGAGGTAGAAGATCTGCGCGTTGGCCGTTCCTCGGTTGCTGTGCGGCGTACCGCCGGGAATCCACACGCCCGCCTGGGGTGGGACCATCCACAGCGCGCCGGGCACTTCGCAGGAGACGGCACCGCGCAGCGCGATCACGAGCTGGCCGGACCGGTGCTCGTGCACAGGGATCTCTCGCTCGCGCGCCGCCACATCGACGCGCAGTGCCATCACAGGTACTGACGGTTCGTAGTCCAGAGCTGGTTCGCCGAATTCTGCGCTTCGCATGTTGAGAAAGTTCGTGTTGCTCCCGCCACCGGGCTCGCTCGTGCCTTGGAATGGGTGCTCTGTTCGTGGCGGTTGAGATCGGCCAAGGCACGCAGACGGACCACTCTTCCCGTTGCTCAACCGAAGGCATCACCGCCGCTGCAGTGCCTGTCGCTCGGACGTGCTGACGGGCAAGGCCCTACTTCAGGCCTCACACCGAGTCACGACATCCGCGTTGACGCAGGCTCCACATCGTTGCCGGGCCACGCCTCCTCCGCGATGACCGAAAAGAGAAGTCATTCGTCCAACTTTGCAATTCTCGGCGCATGTGCTGATCACTAGCATCGTCGCATGAAAATGATTCGCAATAAGAACGAGATGGTTTCGGCGCAGGAAGTGGCGCAGTTGGCCGGCTCCGCTCACCCATGGTTTCGCGATCTAGCCAGCATCACGGTCGGCGGTTTGCGCTCTCGCTTTCGCCCGCACTGCCGTTTCGCGTGCAAGCGTGCGCGTGCGCCTTCTCGGGGCGCCGCATGATCGCGCTGCCGCGTTTCTCTCGGCAGGAGTTGCTCTTTTCCTTCAAGAGCTTCGTCGCCGCCGTGCTTGCGCTTTACCTGTCGAGCCGCTTTGGGCTGCCCCGGCCCTTCTGGGCCATGATGACCGCCTATATCGTGGCCCACCCTCTGGCCAGCCATGTGCGCTCCAAGGCGCTCTACCGCTTTGTGGGCACCTTGCTGGGGTGCGCTGCGACCGTGGTGCTCGTCCCCTCGCTGTCCGGCTCCCCGGAACTCCTGTCGCTGGCCTTGGCGCTGTGGGTGGGACTGTGCCTCTATGTGTCGCTGCTGGACCGCAGCGCGCGTTCCTACGTCTTCATGCTGGCTGGCTACTCAGCCGCTTTGATCGGCTTCCCATTGGTAGAAGCGCCTGCGGCGATGTTCGACACGGCCGTCGCACGGGTCACCGAAATCGGGCTGGGCATCCTGTGTGCCAGCGTGGTCCACGGCATCGCGCTTCCTGCCGGCCTGGCCGCGTCCCTGCTGGGCGTGATGGATCGCGCACTTGGCGATGCGCGGCAATGGCTCATTGACCTGCTGCGCGAGCCGCCGAGCGACGCAAATCACGCTCGAATGTCGGCGGACCGCCAGCGGTTGGCCCTGGACATCACACAACTGCGACTGCTGTCCACGCATGTGCCCTTTGACACCCATCTGCGCTGGAGCGGGGGCGCCATCGACGCACTGCAGGACCGTCTGGCCGCCCTCACCCCGGTGCTGTCGGCGGTGGAAGATCGCCTGCAAGCGCTGTGCACCGCCACAGGCGGTGTGCCGGACGACATCGGCGCGACCTTCGCGCAGCATTCGGTCTGGCTGGCCCCGAGCGCGACGAACGCGGGAGTGAACGAAGCGCACGCGGCCTTTCGCGCCATCGCGGACGGTCCCGCCGCTTCGCCCTGGATCCGCGCGCTGCGGATCGATCTGGCAACCCGCCTGGAGGACCTGGTGGAGCACTGGGATGCCTGCACCACGTTGCGCAATGCTATCGACGCTGGCGTTGCCGGGAACCCGGTGCCGTTGCGGCGCACCGCGGCCCTGGATCGCAGGGTGCTTCACCTGGACAGAGGGCTTGCGCTGCGGTCGGCGATCACTGCGGTGTTGGGCACCTGCCTCTCGTGCGCGCTGTGGATTGCGACGGGCTGGCCCTCGGGATCCGCCATGGCCATGGGCGCTGCCGTCTTTTGCAGCTTCTTCGCCACCATGGACGATCCGGTGCCAGCCATGCACAAGTTCATCACGGCGCTGTTGTGGTCGTTGCCGGTGTCGGCTTTTTATGTCCTGGGGGTCATGCCGCTGGCAGATGACTTTGGCATGCTGGTGCTGTGCATCGCGCCTGTGTTCTTGGTGGTCGGGTGCTACATGGCACGGCCGGCCAGTTCCTTGTCGGCCCTTGGCATGTTCTTCGGTGTCGCCGGAACGCTCGCCCTTCAAGATACGGCCGCCGCCGATTGGGTGAGCTTCATCAGTTCCAACCTGGCCTTGTTCGTGGGTGCGGTGATCGCGGCCCGCGTCACCGCTCTCATGCGCAGCGTGGGGCGTGACTGGACGGCCAGGCGCATACGCCGCGCGACATGGCACGACCTTGCCGATCTGGCTGCCCATCCGCAGGACGCATCCGCCCGAGACGCCTTTGGCTCACGCATGCTCGACAGGATGGCGCTGTTGGCGCCGCGCGTGGCGCCCGACGGTCCCGAAGCGGTCCAGACCGCGGCACACCGCGCGCTTCGCGAACTGCGCCTGGGGGCAGACATCGCTGCGCTGCAGCGGCATCGCGGCCGCCTTGCGGAAGAACCCGTCAGTCACCTCTTCAGGGAATTGGCCCTCGTCTTCCGCGCCCATGTGGCAGGCGCGCCACCGCGTCATGCCTCGCTGCGGCCGCATATCGATCGGCTGTTGCTTGACGCCCTGGCGGCGGGCGCCGAGCGGCCTGCCGTCGCGGCACTCGTGGGCCTTCGACGCAACCTCTTTCCGGCCGCTCCCGCCGCGCTCCAACCATGATCGAAGTCAACTTTTTGGGCGTGCAGTTGCCCGGGCTTTTGCTGCTGGCAGCCGGTGCGCTGCCGTGCTCCTGGGCAACGCGCCGCCTGCTGGCCATCGTCGGTGCCTACCGATGGATCTGGCACCCCGCCCTGTTTGACCTTGCGCTGTACGTCCTGGTGCTCAGTGCCTTGGCTTGTCTCACCGGCGCAACCGCCGCCTCGTTCTGATATCCGGACCGCTTCAACCCATGAAACCTGACGCCCTCCCCTCGCCCGCCTGGACTTCACGTCTTGCCCGTCCCGTCGTTCGTCTGTTGGTCACCGTGCTGATGGTGGCTGCAGCCGGCTGGGCAGGCTGGCGCGTATGGGACCACTATGAACTCGCCCCGTGGACACGCAACGGACGCGTGCGGGCCAATGTCGTGCAAGTCGCTCCTGACGTGTCTGGCATGGTCGCGAATGTGGCGGTGCGTGATAACCAGTTCGTTGCCGCTGGCGCCTTGCTGTTCTCGGTGGACAAGGCCCGTTTCGAGTTGGCGCTGGAACAGGCCCAGGCCGTCGTCGCGACGCAGCGCATCGCGATCAGCAACCAGCGCATCACGCTCGCACAGGCGCAGCGCGAGAGCCAGCGCAATTCCGACTTGGGCGATCTGATCTCACTGGAGGCTCGCGAGCAGTCGCGGCTGAAGGTGGACCAAGCCAAGGGCGCACTTCAAGCGGCCGAAGCGGCGTTGCGACAGGCGCAAGCCGCGTTGAATACCTCGACGTTGAACCTGGAGCGCACCCAGGTGCGCGCACCCACCACAGGGCTCGTAACCAACCTCGACCTGCGCCAGGGCGCCTATGCGAGCGCCGGCCACCCCGTGATGGCGTTGGTTGACGCGGGCTCAATTTATGTCGAAGGCTATTTCGAGGAAAACAAGCTGGCTCGGATCCATCAGGGCGACCGCGTACGAGTCACGCCGATGGGTGGCCCGGCGCTCGATGGCACCGTCGAAAGCATCGCCGCCGGCATCGCTGACCGTGACCGAAGCACCAGTGCCAACCTGCTTCCCAGCGTCAATCCCACCTTCAACTGGGTGCGGCTTGCACAGCGCGTGCCCGTGCGCGTGAAGCTCGATCAGACGTCCTCCAGCACCCGTTTGGTCGCAGGCCAGACGGTCACCGTTGAAATCCTCGAGACTGCTCGAACCACGGCCGCCACGGCCCGGGCTTCGGAAAGCCGGGAATGAAGGCCATGTCCCGATTCCTGGCCACCGCCGCGGCGGCAAGCGCACTGCTCACCGGTTGTGCCCACCCACCCGTGGGACCGGACTACGTGCCTCCCGTCCCTCTGTCTTTCGCGCAATCCGCCTCCGCGGGCACCTTCCGATCTGCCGGCGGCCAAGCAGTGGACGCGACTCTGCCGCCACACTGGTGGAGGCTCTACGACGACCGGCAGCTGGACGCGTTGGTCACACAGGCGCTGGAACACAACACCGATCTGCGGCAGGCCGTGGCCAACCTGGAACGCGACCAGGCGCTGGCAGCCGAAGTGCACGGACATGAGAGGCCGACGGTGGCGGCCAGCGGTGGTCCCGGCTTCGGGCACGTCTCGGGCTTGAGCCTCCTGCAGCGCGACTACGAACCGCCCAGCCGCGGCACATACAGCGCGGGGGTTTCCTTGTCGTATCAACTGGACCTGTTCGGTCAACTGCGTCGCGCCGTCGAAGCGGCCGAGGCCGACACCGGCGCCGCGCAGGCGGCGTTGGACCTTGTACGTGTGAGCGTGGCCGGCGGCGTGGCACATGCCTATGCGCAAGCATGTTCAAGCGGCTATCGCTTGCGCGCAGCGCAGGAGTCGGTTCGTCTGCAGGAAGAGGCGATCCGACTCTCCGAGCGGCTTCAACAAGGGGGCAAGGTCGGGGAGATCGACATTGCACGTGCGCAAGGTCAGTTGGAACAACTACGTGCTGCGCTGCCGCCGCTTCGGGCCCAGCGCCAAGGTGCGTTGTACCGGTTGGCAACACTGACCGGCGCAGCACCTCGCGACTTCCCTGCGGCCGTGGCCACGTGCGAGCAGCCGCCGCGCTTGGCAGGACTGCTTCCGGTAGGAGACGGCGCGGCTCTTTTGCGACGGCGGCCCGACGTTCGCCAAGCGGAACGCAGCTTGGCCGCCGCCACCGCCCGCATCGGCATCGCAACAGCCGACCTCTACCCCAAGGTGTCGCTGGGCCTCTCGGCCAGCTCGGCGGGCTTCTTGGCAAGATTTGGAAACCGGGAAACACTCAGCTACAGCCTGGGCCCGCTGATCAACTGGACGCTACCCAACACCGGCGTTGCCCGCGCTCGCATCGCGCAGGCCGAGGCGGCCACCCGGGTTGCCGCTGCCCGCTTCGATGGGACCGTACTGACGGCACTGCGCGAGGTCGAAACGGCGCTCGATGTCTACGCGCACGAGTTGGAACGTCATGCTGCGCTCTCGGCCGCGCAAGAGCAAAGTGCCATCGTCGCCCGGCAGGCGCGCAAGCTCTATGTCAACGGTAAGACCGGTCAGCTTGAAGCAGTGGATGCAGAGCGCACCCTGGCAGCCAGCGAAGCCGCTCTGGCAACGTCCGCTGCCCTGTTGGCAGAGGATCAAGTCGCCGTATTCATGGCGCTGGGAGGTGGTTGGGAAGCCGATGAGGTCCTCGTGAATGCCGTGCATTAGCGCACGCCTGAGCGTTTCTCAAGCGAAATATGGGGCAAACGAAAATTCCAAAACGTCAGTCCGAGCGGGCCGCGATGCTTGATGGACGGGTTTGATCTTCTGAAGACCTTTTTGGAGGTCGCCAACGTCGGCAGCTTCTCGCGCGCAGCGGGCAAGCTGGGGATCTCCAAGGCCAGCGCGAGCAAGCATGTCGCGACGCTTGAGGCGCGCTTCAACGTACGACTTATGAACCGCTCAACGCGGTCGGTGACATTGACCGATGCTGGAAGGCTGCTCCAGCTTCGCAGCGCGCCGCTGATGGAGATGGTCGAGTCGACGCACAGCGAATTGCAGGCACATGGCTCACGCCCAAGCGGTCGTCTGCGCGTCGCGGGGCTTCATGGGCTCGTGTACACCGACTTCCCGAGCCTGCTGAGCGAGTTCCTCACGCTCTACCCAGATGTGCATATCGACCTGCAGATCGGCAATCGCGTGGTCGATCTCGTGGAGGAGGGTGTCGACATTGCCCTGAGGTTCGGGCGCATCGGCGACGAGAACCTGATCGTGCGTCGCCTCCAACGAGTGGAACTCACCCTCTGCGCCACGCCCAGTTACTGGGCCAGGCGCGGCATCCCTCAAATGCCCGACGACATGCGATGGCACGACGTGCTCACTTACTCGCTATCGGCGGGCGCCCCGCATATTCCGTTCGAAGTCGATGGCGAGCCATACAACCTCCCGATCTACGGACGCATGGATGCAAACGACTCAGGCACTCTCGTCGCCGCGGCACTCGCCGGCATCGGCGCAGTGTGTGTGCCGGCGCTGCTGGCTCAGCCGTACACAGAACGCGGCAGCCTGGTCTCAGTGCTCAAAGAATTCATGCCTCGTGACATCTGGCTCTACGCAGCGTACACGCAGCGCCGGCACAACAGCGCAGCCCTGCGTGCACTGCTGAAATTGCTTGAAACGCGCATGGGAGGCGGCGCACCCGACCATCCGACCTAGAAGCAGAGGGCTGAAATACATCCATTCACAAGCGCCTGCCGCGTATCGCTCAATTTCGCGGAAGCAACCATGCCGTGGAAGCACAACGCTACGGCGCGCTCCGCAAGCTGGGGTGCCATCTGCGCATGCGTCTCAAACCATCGACGCTGTGTTGCGCAGAAGACGCTGCAAGATGCTATTGAACACAGCAGGGCCACTCTACTGCAGCGGCGTCGACCATGCGATCTCTTCGACGTTGTTCGCGTGCAGCGCCAGGCGACTTCGTCGATCGCAAGATCTCGTGAAAGCATCACAGCGCCACGGTTGTGTCCATGTACGGCGCGTAGGCTGCCTCGAAGCCCGACGCCGCGGCCCAACCGTCGATAACCAAAGGCACGTCAATACCCCCTTACCGTTGATTGGCCACGCACCCTCAAGCCATGAGAATCCGTTGGCGCCGTAGCCGAAGCTGCCACTGTGGGCCGCGTCGAAACCAGTGATGCGGCCTGTTGGGCTGTCGCCGATGCTTCAGGTGACATCGGCCGCAGCAATGGTGCTTTGGATGGGGTGTCCTGTCAGCGGACTGAGCAGGCTCTGCGTGAGGCTGCCCACGCGCTCAGCCGTATCGTTGGTGTAGCTGCTGAATTCGGTCTAGGTCAGCCGCGCGGCGCTGTCATAGCTGCTGCTGGGATGAGATGATCAGATCGCGCACGCGTCTCCGGTTGGAGCTCACGCTCGGCTTCTCACTTGGAGTTCTTTATGGATTTTGGCCTTCGATGAAAGAAGCTTCCACTCCCCTCGCGGCCGAGACCATTCCGGACACGTCCATTGGTCCATGGCCGGCGACCGACGCCAGTTCTCTTGCCCGGAAAACAGACGCGCAACGAAGCCGCGTCATCTACGGTACTACTTTGTTTGTAGTCTTTGTGTGCGCGGCGTTGCTGGTCATGAACGCATGGCTGGTCGTTCGTGCGCGCACGGCGGAAAACGAGCAGATCGCGCGGGCGAATACCAACCTGGCACGCGCGGTCAGCCAGCAGATCGATAGTACGGCTGCCCTGGCCGAGCACATCATCTCGGGCCTCGTCTTCGAACTCGAGCGCGCGGACATCACGCCCGACTCCCTGCAGCGTCTTCAACCGGTCCTCGTGAACCATGTCGCCGAAGTTCAAGCCATCAAGGGAATCTTCATCTACGACGAGCAAGGCCGATGGCTGGTCTATTCCGATGCATCCCCGGCGGGTACCCGAAGCAATTCGGATCGCGAATATTTCATTCACCACCGGACCAACCCGAGCGCGCGGACGCTGATCAGCGGCCCCATCGTGAGCCGCTCTTCGGGCGAGTGGGTGATCCCGGTGTCGCGCAGGATCAACGACCCGGACGGCAACTTCGCCGGCGTGGTGCTGGTCACGCTCAGCGTCAAGCATCTGCTGAGTGTCCTGGACCACTTTCAGATCGGCGAGCAAGGAGCAATTGCGCTGTTCGGGACGGACCAACTGCTGCTCCGCCGCCCCTTCAGGGAAGCCGACCTGGGCAGGCGCAGTACAGATACGCCGTTGCAGCAACGTTTCCGGGCCTCGCGCTCGGGCACCGTCGAGGGAAGATCGGCGATCGATGGCGTGACACGGATCATCAGCTTCGAGCATTTGCTGAACTACCCGCTCTTCGTGACCGTTGCCGTCGGCAAGGACGAGGCGCTGCAGGAATGGAAATCCGCGTCGATCTATCAAACGGCTTGGGTGGTTCTTTTGTGCCTGGTCGTCGGAGTGTCAGGCCGCCACTTGATCCGGTCGATGCGCAGGCGACTGGTGGCGGAACTGCAGCTGCGAAGTGCCCGGGACGCGCTGACGGAGGCCAATGAGCGCCTGGAACATCTTGCGCAGGAAGACGGGCTGACAGGCCTGGCCAACCGCCGCTACTTCGACGCCCGCCTGGCCCTCAACTTCCAACAGGCGCTGGCAAGCCAAACGGCGCTGGCGGTCGTCATGGTCGACGTCGACGAGTTCAAGAAGTACAACGATCTGTACGGGCATCTTGAAGGCGACGACTGCTTGCGGCGGGTCTCCCAGGCACTGCGGTCGGCCGTGTGGCGCTCGAGCGACCTTGTCGCGCGCTACGGGGGCGAAGAAATGGTTTTGTTGTTGCCCGCGACGGACGCCGCAGGTGCACTCGAGGTTGCGCAAAGGGCGCGGCTGGCCGTGGCCGATCTGCAGATCCCTCATGCGGCGTCGGCGCTGGGCACCGTCTCCGTCAGCCTTGGCGTGGCGTCCGGGGTTCCGCAGCCCGGCAGCACGCCGTTCGAACTGCTGAGAGCCGCGGACGAAGCACTCTACCTTGCCAAGCAGGAGGGGCGAAACACCGTCAGGGTGCACGCCTGACCAGTTTGCTGTTGTGTTGCCCTCGTGGTGGCCGAAGGCGACGCAAATGCGCTGGCTTGGCGGCCATCAAGGGCTACAGGTGGTGGGCTCCACAGACGGGCAGGGTCTAGCCTGGGTTGCGCCAGGCAGGCCTGGCCCGTGAATAAATTATAGCATAAATGCGACAAGATGTAACATTTTTTGGCCAAGATCTGGCTCAGTCAGGTCCAATTGGCCCGTCGGATTGGGCTCAAAACGGCATTCGGCAGACGGCGGCAAGCGCCGGCCCGCCCCGGCGGGGGTAGTGCCGCAACGGGTTGCGCAGAGCCCGAGCTGAGCCAAAGGCCCCTGGGACACCAGCCCCCTAGAGACCGGTGGTTCGGCGCACCTCGCCCAAGGTGATCCAAAGCAGCCCACCTGAGCGCGAAAAGAAAAGGGGGTAAAAATGGGGGGTAAAGTGCCTGCCCCGCCCGCAAATCCGCATGGATACTGGGTTGCCGGCGGAGAGTGTGAGAGCTAAAAATCTTTATTTTTCAACAACTTAGAAAGTGAATACCACGAGCGGTGCCATGAAAGCATCTCTGCTCGCGTTGCGCCGGATCATCCTTTGATGGTCTCGTCGAGCGCGTACTTCGCAAGAATCTTCACCGCATCAAAGGTTAGCTCGATGCCCTTCGTCTTTGCTGCCGCCTTGACCTTGCTCCAGATAGTGCTCGAACGGATTGTGTCTAACAGATCATGGCCGTCCCAAGTCAGCTCCAGCGCCATCAGCATGGTTCCCGAAAGGTCTTCACTCCAAATGCCTTTGAGGTATCCACCTCGGGCGAGCAAGAAAACATGCTCCACTTTCGCACGATCATCCGGAGACTGATCGGCTTGGATGACATAGACCGCGTTCTCGCGCTCTTCGGCCGTTTGAGCTTCGATATCCTCCAAAACACTTCGAATGATGTCCCAATCCCGCTTCATCAGTAGCTCCTTGGAGAAGGGCCGATGAGCGAACTCACCGGCCCTTACGCGATTGCCGCGGGGTTATCTACCGCTTTTTTTGGGCGGGCTAGGAGCCTTCGCCGGCGGCTGTTTGATGGTTTCGACCACATGCGTGGTTGGTTTAGCACGCGCGGTGCTAACGGGAGTGAAGCGGCCGGTTCCGGCGTTGCGACCAATTTTGCTCATAGGGATCTCCTTTTTTGAGCGCAGACACGCTGTCCGGCCGACCTGTATTCATGGCAAGATTCGCTTGTGGAACGTCTCTTGAGGGACACACCCTGACAGCAATTGTTGGGCTTGAGCGCCGGGTCTGAACCACCCGGCGCCCTCGTATCGGGCGAAACACACTATATCTAGGGCCAGCTCGTCTGTGACACACTAGATATAGCGCCTACATCATTTGCAGCAAGTTTTGGATGAAACTTCGGCGCTTTGTTACAAAGCGGCTTCTTACCTCATAGGGCGCGCGATCTGAACGCCGAAAGTTGTTTCTAACGAAACCAATTGAAACTACACTGTATGTACCATCAGGCATGTGCTGTATTTATTTACAGTAAGTAGAGATTGTTAGCCGCTGGCGGCGATTGGTCGCAGACGAGACTGAGGCTGCGCACCTCCTTGCAACGGCACGACCCAGCTTCTCCGGTGGGACTTCCAGCCGACTCCGTGCCATGATTCGTGTATGACCAAACCCCATGTGACAAACGAACCCAAGAGCGGGGTCTTTGTTTCTTATCGAGCGGTTCGCTCGGCCAATGACGCCCTCAAGGGAGGTCGCTCGGCCGTGGTAAGAGACGCCAAAACGGGTCAGTTCACGCCAACATCCGCTCCGCGAGATCCGGTACGCGTTAAAACCAGCTCAGTTCTCAGCGCGAGCAAGGTTGCAGTTTCTCGTAAGCGATAGTCGGCCGTGACCGATCAGATTCAAATCGAGGCAGCAGAAGCAGAGCAAGCAATCGCCTCTACGCTCGCAGCTGCGGATTCCGTTGAGCCGTATCAGCGTTTTGCGGATATCGCATCGGACGATATTGACCTTATCGACAACGTCGCTTACGCGCTCTACAAGCGCCGCAAGCTTGAATTTGTTCGCGCATTTGTCGCAGCAAAAGGGCAGTCTCCCAACCCAGCCGAGGTCAACAATTTCATCTTGGCGGCGACCCTTCCAACTAGCGTGGATTCCCTTCGAGCAGAGGCGACCGAAACGCTTCGAACCTTTTCTGAGCAAGTTTTAAGAGAAGCAGAGGCCGAAACCGAGGACCGCTATCGGCGTCAACTCATGAGCGAGCTGAAAAAGGCCCGACCATTCCTGAAAACGTTGATGGAAAACATACTCGCTAACATCGGTGCGTTGGCAGTAACGGCACTGATTCTGCTGGTTATCTATGGCTCGCGAATCGGCGCAGTGAACCTGTTCGGGGAGGTCTTCGGCTACGAGATCAAGGACAAAACCTCAGGGGCGCAGCCCGTCGCTCCATCGAGCCAAGTGCGCCCCTAGCTGAAACAGCCGAAGGCACTTCCTCAAACCCGGCAACTACCGCGAATGTGCCGCAAACGCGCCGAGATGCCACCGGCGTTCTGCGAGATGCAGAAGGCATGGCACGGAAGACTTTGGCCTGCCTGTGAATCTGATGCTTGCCTATCCCATCAGGATCGAATCAACAGCGGCCGACGCGACGACGGCGCTCGCCCACATTCTTGGCGCCAGCACGCCCACTCACGGAAGTTAACGCCGCGACTAGTTGCCCGCGCGCAGCCGATCAGCCCGTACCGGCTTGACGCATTCGGCAAGAGCCGCCCGGAGTTCACCCTCGTATCCTTCTCGCAGTTCGATTTCAGCCATCGCCGCGGCGCTGAAACGATCCATGTCCACGCCAGGCGCGAGCGCTTCAGTCGGCATGGCCGGCCGCGCAGGCACCTCCGCGTCGCATTCCACCGGGACTGGCACTCTCACTCTTTGCGCCGGCGTGACCCCGCACGCGGCGAGCGACCAGACAAGGGCCAGGACGGGCACCAAGAGCGCATAACGCTTCATGGCTGCGCCCTTCCCCTCAGCCACGCATCAACGCGGATCTGCGCGCTCGCGCAAGCGTCGCCCGGCACCGCCGGCGGCGTGCTCAGAATCGCATTGGCCGCCTGCTGCCGCCCGTTCGCCGCAGCGCGCGCTACAGCCTGCGCCTTCTTCGCCTCCGCAGCCCGCCTGTCGGCCAAGTCGCGAAGGTTCTCGGTTGCATCACTGCAGGCCAAAGCCGCAGCCCGTGCGTTGTCGCGCTCGACGACCGTCGTCGCGGACTTCTCGCGCGCCCCTACCCACGCCCAGCCGAGCGCGGCATTGCCCGCAACACTCAGCCCGAGCGCAATCAACAAGGTTTGCATCAGACTCATTTGCTCAGCACCTTGTACGCCCGTGCCGTGATCGCCTTGCGCTCCGCGAGCTTCAGGCGCGCCGGACCGTTGACGCGGCCGGTCACGTCGTAGACATCGCCACGCTCGGCCGCCGGCAGGCAGTCCTTGAACACGGCAAAGAACCAGCACGCCGATTGCGCCGCGTACTGCGGCTGCAGTAGCAGCTCGGGATGGCGTCGGAAGTCCACGCCGAGCGCATGGCCCGCCGCGATGTAGGCGTCTTCCCAGGTGAGCTGGATGAGGCCGCGGCCATGGAAGCCCTTGTAGCGAAGCATGCTCAGCCCCCGCGGGTTGCGCACGTACTCTTCCGCCCGGTAGCCACCCTTGACGAACAGGCTCGGGAAGATCTCGCGCAGCCGCGCCGGCGTCGTGTAGTTGAGGTTTTCTTCGACCTTCTGCAGCGCATCGGACTCGACGGCGAGCTGTCCGAGGAAGGCCGCCATCGCATTGACGGAGTGAATGCCGAAGCGGTTCATGCCGTCCGCGAGGTGCAGGGTATAGCGCTCGGCGTCGGCGCGCGCGGCGCCGGTGCAGTCGATGAGGGTTTGGGTGTCGATCATGGTTTCTTGAGTTCCTTCGCCGCGGTCTTCGCGGCCTGGTTGGCGGCTTGTGCGGCGGTCTGCGCAGTGCTCGCGGCCTCGCCCGCGGTCTGCGCGGCGCTCGCCGCGGTGTCGGCCGCGCGGTTGACGCGGCCAGTGAGAGAAGAAAGGCGGTCGCCGAAGGCTTCGCGCAGCCGGGCAATCTCGGCCAGGTGGTCTTCGCGTTGCCGCGCGATCTGCGCCTCGGCATTGCGCGCAGCCCAGAAGTAGCCCGAGCCGAAGCCGCCGAGAAACAGGCTTCCGACCACGCCCACGGTTTCGAAGAACCGGCGCCACTGGCGCGGCGGGCGCACGCGCGGCAAGTCGTCGAGCGCCGCACGATCCGAATCGATGTGCGAATCACTGTGCATGCAGTTGCTCCTTCAATTGGCGGACCTGGTCGCGCAGCGAACTCAGCTCGGCGGTCTGCGCGGCGAGGGTTTCGTTCATGGCCTTGAGCTGGCCTTTCATTTCCCACAGCTCTTTCAAGGCTTCGTTGCGCTCGGCCGCGAACTTGTCGGCCCGCTCTTCGGCCTTCAGGCGCGCGGCGCGCTCGCCTTCGAGCAGTTCCTTCCACGTCCCGAGCGCGGCGATCTGCCCCTCGCTGTCGGCGCGCTCCTTCGCATCGGTCGGCTGCTGCTTGCGCCACACCTGATAGCCGCCGGCGGCCGAGAGAATGAGGAACGCCAACTGCGCAATCGGATTGCCGGCGATGTCGCCCATGTCCATGAGGTGCCTCTTCTCTCTTCAAATTTCGAACTGCACGAGCGGCATGTCGGCGGGCGCGTCGCCCTCGATCACGCCGTCGCGCACAAACACCTCGGCGCCGATGGCGCGGTCGCCCACGCCGCGCGCCGTGAGCACGCCGCCGCCAGGCAGCACCAGCCGCGCGATGTCGCCATCGATGGCCGTCACGGTCGCGATCTGCAGCGGCGTCGCCGGCAGAAGGTCAAGGAAGACGCTGTAGGGATTGCGGCTCATGCTCAGACCTCCACGTGCGTTTCGACGGTCAGCGTTTGGCGCAAGGTCGGCCAGGCCTCATCGAGCGCGATGCTGCGCACGAGGCCCAGGCGCAGCGCGTCGCCGCCGTCGTAGCGCACCAGAGAGCCCGGCAGGATCAAACCCGTTTCCTGCAGTACCGGCATGCGCAGGCTCACATGCGCCTGCCGACCGGTGTTGCTCAGCTCCGCGAGGCCGCGCTGCATGGCGGCATCGCCGTGCGTCATCAAGGGATGCGTGACCATGGGCGCCGCGTAGTCGCCGGCCGTGCCGCTGCGCGTGAGGTCGCCGCGCACGCCGTCGCTCGTGGTGCCGTAGACGAAGGCGCGGTTGTAGGCCGGCCGCCGGACCCACTCGATGCCCTCCACCGAGACGACATCGGCGGGCAGCACGTAGTCAGGGGTGAGCGTGTGCCACATCCACGGCGCGGCCGGATAGCGCGGCAGGATGCGCAGCGTCGGCTCGGTGTTGTGCGGCTGCACGATGGCGCCGGCGGCCGTGGCGATGTCGAGCACCGCGGCAATCGGCGTCCCCTGAAAAGCCCACGTCCCGCCCGGCACAAACCAATCGCCGATGCGGTAGTCGATGGCCCAGCCGTTATTAACGCCGTTAATTGTCATGGCGAGCGCCATGAGCTGAGCCGCCGTGCGCCCCGAGGCGGAGGCAAAGTTCTGCTCTGGCGCATAGGGCTTGTCGAGCAGCGCGGCGCGGCCCTTGCCGCGCACACACACATCCGCGCGTGCAAAGCGCCGGTCGCGCGCAGGAAGATCCGCCACAAGCCGGTACGGCACGCCGTTGACCATCGCCAGCAGCTCGGCCGGATCGCCGTTGCTGTCCTCTTGCACCAGCGGCAGCGCCGAGCCTGGCAGCGTGGCGCTCCATTGCCAGGTCCACGAATCGGCATCGAGCGACATCGAGAAGCCGCGGGCTTCGATGACTTCCCCGCCCTCCACGCGCGTGAGCGCAATGCTGTTCTCCACGGAATAGACCTCCAAGACGGGCACCACGACGGTTTGCCCGGTGCCAAGCGGCGGCGCGTGCCGCTCGCAAAAGAAAATGAGCGTGGTGGCGTGCTTCTGCAGCTCACGAAACACGAGTTCGGTCGAGGGCACGTAACAGGGATCGCTCGCGGGCGGCACGATGTCCGAGCGTCCCGGCCGCGGCGCCATGGCCGCCTGCCAGCGCACGCGCCATCCGCGCACGATGAGCTGCGCCACGCCGAAGCCTTCGCCATGCCGATGTGCGAGGTTTGCGGCCTCTTGCCAGCCCGAGCGCACGCTTCGCCGCAGCCGCCCGGCGTCCTGATAGCGCACCGCCAGCGCGGCCGGTGCGAGCTGCTGGGCCGCCTGCCACTGCACGCGCGCCGCGCTGCGGGCGCGGCCTGCCTCTTGCCAGCGCAGCGCCGCTACCACCGCCACCGCGCCGGCCGCCTGGTGCCGCGCAGCCACCTGGTTGCGCGCCCTGCCCGCCTCTTGCCACACCGGTGCCGTGACGCCGGCCCGCAGCTCGGCGCGCTGCCAGCGCGAAACGCGGCCCGCATTCGCGCGTGCGGCGCCCTGGTGCCGCGCCACGGTGCCGGCGCTCGCCGTTGCCGCCACTTGCCATCCCGACGACACCTTGCCCACGAGCGGGCGCTGCGTGGCGCTGTCGTAGCGCGCCACGCCGGCGAGCATGAAGACCGGCAGAGGAATGCCGCCCGAGGCGGTCGCGCGCGGCGGGCGCGTGGCCGAAACGGCGCCGGCCACCATGAATGCCGGCAACGGGATGCGGCCGAGCGCATAGGCTGCGCTGGCGATCTCGTCCGGCTCGCCGAACAGCAGAACGTTCGGCGGCCCGTCGAGCGGCGGCTTGCGGAAGATGAGGTCTTCAGCCACCGATGACCACCTCGCCGAGGAAAAAGGTGCCGCCCTGGTAGAGCTTGGCCTCGGGATCGCCTTCGGGCGGGTTCTGCACCACGAGCTTCACCTGCCCCGCGCCCGAAGGCCCGCTCATGCTGAAGTCGGCCACCC
The DNA here is from genome assembly GCF_056396385.1 of Variovorax sp. 05T418. Classification (NCBI taxonomy): domain Bacteria; kingdom Pseudomonadati; phylum Pseudomonadota; class Betaproteobacteria; order Burkholderiales; family Comamonadaceae; genus Variovorax; species Variovorax sp. 05T418. The sequence goes on from NZ_JBFTLJ010000010.1 coordinate 46,547, forward strand.
AGGTGCCGTCCGCCAGTGCCACGCGGCCCCATGTCGCAATCCCGGTCGCGAGCGCCAGGTCGCCTGCGCTGTCGGCCTGCACGAGCACAAGCCGGCCGTTGTCCACGGTGCCGGCGGGCAGCGCGAGTTCGGCTGCGGCGAGCAGCGCCTCAATGGCGCCGCCCTCCGCCGGCTGCACGCCGCCGCAGGCCAGGAATCGCGCCCCGGTGCCGAGGTAGGCCAGCAGGCCAGGCCCGCCCAACATCGCGTTGATCGCGAGCACGTTCATGGCATCAGCTCCACCTTGCCATTGGCAAGCGTCAGGCCATCGGTGATGACGGCGCGTTTGCCGTGGGCCAGGTAGTAGGCGACCACCGTGTAGCTCTGCAGCTCGTCGATGTACTGGAAGTCGTAGCTGCCATCAGCGCCGCTCCACAGCTCACGAATCACCAAACCATCGGCTTCGCGCACCAACCGAACGCGGCACGGATACGGCTTGTTGAGCGGGTTCACATAGTCGAGCGTGAAGCCCCGGACGCGTCCGATGCCCCGACCGAGCACACCGGTGAGGTAGTCCGGCCGCGCGCGTTGGAGGGGCTGTGTCTTTGCCGCGCCGTAGGGGAGTGCGATGCTCATGGCCGACCCGACGCTGAGCGGGCGCTGCGCCGCGGTGCGTCCGCGAACGAAATTGCGAACGATCTTGTTGGGATTGGCAATCGCGCGAATCTGCGCCGCCGTGAGCGCCGTGTTCCACCACGCCAACTCATCCACTTGCGTACCCACCGTTGCGGTGCCGTTGCCCATGGCAATGGTCAAGCCAATGGTGCTGTCCCGCAGTGCGGCGCCACCGGGAATTGTTGCGGTCCCTGCAAGCTCACCATTGACGAAGAGGCGAAGACCGACGCCAGGCACGAACTGACCCACCATCTCCACGACCGTCCCGTAGGCGTAAGTGCCAGCCGGACTGAGCGCCGAATAGCCGGCGCCCGCGAACACCGCCGAAATGCCCAGGACGCCTGTGTTTGCCACCGCGCCCAAACTGATGGACCAACCCGCACCGAACCCGTCCCGGCCGCGCTGGGCCAGCGAGAAGCCGGCAGATGGCCCCTTGCCGATGGCACGCACAGTCCACGCACCCGTGTAGTTCGAGCCGAACGGATCGGCCGTCAACACCTGCGCATTGGTCGAGTCGAAACTCAGCGAACCCGTGCTGCCGGCGATCAAACCCGCCTGCGGCGTGATCGTGCCGCTGCCCACGCCGGTGCGGCCATTGCCCGAAGCATCCGCGTAGGTCGTGCCGCTCGTTTCGTCGAGCTTGTAATAGATCAGCGGCGCGGAAGCCAACACCTGCGCGGACTGCGCGCCATCGCTCAAGCTCTTCGTGCGCACGCCCGGCCATGAAATTCCAGCGAACGTGTAGGAGTCGGTCCACGCGATCGCGTCGTCGGACCACTGGAGCAAGACATTGAGCAGGAACTTCTTGGGGTCGGTGCCCGACCCGATTCGAACGTCGGACACGTCTTTGTCGCCACCGAGGCCGAAGTCCCACGACAGCACCAGCGTTTTGAGGGCTCCCGCGCTCCACGTTGCACCGGTGCCCGTGTCGTCATCCTTGAGATATGCCAGCGCCCCTGCTTCGGGCGCGATGTTGCTGGTCAACGCGGCCGGCGCATCCACACGGCCGACGCCTGCAAGAAGCTGGAATTCGGTGATGTCGAGACCGTCAAGGCCATATGCCTCGAAGCCGACCGCTCGCCAGTAGCGATGTGCTGCCATCGCTTACCGCCACGGCCCCGTGATGTCGATGAATGCAATTCCGCAGTTGCCCGACGATGTCGCATTGGAGGGCGATGTAGAGACATCGAGGCAAGAAACAGCCTGCAGGACGCGGCCCGCCAGCAAGTCTGTGCCAGGCACCCTGTCGAGCTGCTTGAAGGAGTCGAACACGAGCGACTGGGGAACATGGTAGGCACCGGGCATATCACCGCGAGGCTCCGGAAACCCAGCGCCGTTGACGTACTTCTTCGATAGCTGCAGCGATCCATTGATACGGCTCGGAAAGGAACCGAGAAGCGGATCTCTGCCGGACGCAATCGCGCTACCCGCTTGATTCCCCGTATACGGATAGATGATCTGAATCACCGAAGAGCCCAGGCCCGTGTGCATGCGGGGGAACGCCGTGCCTGCGGTGTTACCCGCACCGAAGACTGAGCCATCTGGCGCGGAGTTGGGGGTGTTGTTGATCGAGTAGCTCAGCCCACAAGCGAAAGCATCACCCCCGGGCTTGTTCGGCACGATGTCGCCGAAAAAGCGCGTAATGCCACCCAGATTCGCGATCGAGGTGGAATAGCCGGACAGGGGCGTGAAATAGAAGAGACGGGCATCCGCATGAATCGCCCATGGCACGGCCGCGGCGCTCGCGACCATGCTCTTTCCCCAACACCCTCCACCTGCGATCTGCGCGGCGCTTGGAAACGGGCCGGCGCCGTTGTCTACGTCGGTCATCGACTCGTAGCCGACCAGCCGGGCAACCGTGGTGCCGGTGTCGTCCACACGCAGCAGCATCTTGGTGCTCGCCGGATCGAGGCTGCGGTACACCGCCTTGTTGGCGGCGGCGTAGACCTTCTCCCACCCGGCCGGAGCTATCTTGAAACTGATCGCCCCTGCGGCCACGCCATCGGCCGCGCTGGTCGCGAACTTGACAACACCAGCACCCAACGTCGTGACCTTCTGCTCGCCGTTGAGCGCCGCATAGGTGCCCGTGATGCCGGCCAGTTGAATCACGCTGTCGGCTTGGGCGCTGTGCGCACCCGTGAAGGCCAACGTCGCCACGCCGCCTGCAATGGTCAGGCTGGTGGCGTTCTTCAGGTCGAAGCCGTTCACGAGCACTGCATCGAGCAGCGCGATGAGCGAGCCGGCCGTGCCCGAGAGCGCGGGTGCGCCGGCCATGGTGCTGTTGAAATTCTTGACGCTGGTATCGACTACAGAAGCCATTTCAGTTCCTCTCGTTCTCTTGAATCAGGGGCGGTCCACGCCGATGCGCACCAGCAGCTCGAAGGAGTCGTCGCTGACGGTTTCGGCGCCCATCTGCACGGTGCGGATGACCACGAAGGGGAACGTGGCCGCCACGGTGTTGAAGCGGATGACCGAGCCGGCCGGCCAGCCGCCCGAGCCGAAGCCGGCCGCCGGAATGCGCATGTACGGCACGCCCGAGGGGCCGACCGGCTCGCAATCGGCCGTCAGGCTCTGGCCCGTCACGATCTGGCCGACGTGCTCGCCGACGAGGTTGTAGGCTGTGCCGCTGCCGTTGATCTGGATCCGCCAGCGCTCGGTCACGGCGCCCTTGTTCGTGACGGTGATCGGGTAATCGATGTCGTTGAAGGTCGGATCGGCCGCATTACCGATGAGGCTGTCGGACCATTGGCCCGACCAGCTCTGCTGGTCGAACAGCAGCGACACCCGGGCCTTCACGTCGCCCATGCGCACCGCGCTGCTCACGTAGGTGTCGCCGGCGGTGTAGTCGTGCGACAGGCGGCTCGCGAAGGACAGGCGCCCATCGATCGACACATCGGTGAGCGTCAACATGTCTTCGATGGTGTGCTCGTAGACGATGGGCTGCGCGAACGCCGAGGCGTCGGTGATGGTGAGCTCGCCGGCGTCGAGGTTGCGCGTGTACCCGGTTTCGATGGCGAGGCCATCGGCGCCGATGAGGCGTGTGCGCGAGAGCCGTTCGCGGCCGGCGCTGAGCGTCTGTCCGTTGGACACCACGGCCGGCGGGAGGCGCTTGGTGTTGCCGATGACCACAAGGCCGCCCTTCCAGAAGATCGGCACGCGGCAATCCGCCGGGAAGCGCACCGGATCGAGGCCCAGCAGCGTGGCATCCACGGGCAGCGAGGTGGTCGCGACCGCGTTGTAGCGGATCGTGCTGGCGAACACCGGAACCGGCTTCCAGATCTTGCCGTCGCTGCCCACCGCATCGGCACGGAACCACGGTTCCGACTCGTTGCCGGCGGCCGTGACCCAGTCACCGAAGCGCACCTTCACGACGCCCGTCGAGGCATCGACGGTGCCGCGCACGTTGGCGCCATTGATGAGGCCCGTGAGGTCGGCCGTGACATTGATCGTGCCGCCGTTGAGCTTGGTCGCGAGCAATTGCAGCGTGCCCGGGCTGATCGGCGCCACGGGCGTGCGGAACACCACATACTCCACCGGTTGGCCGCTGAGCGCCGTCAGCAGGCTGTTCACCGTGACCGTGCTCGACGCCGAGGCCGGCCAGGCATCGAGGCTCGCCGTGTTGGTGGCGTAGTCGTAGCTGCCGGCCTGCGTGGCGGCGCCGGTGGCAGGGTCGAGGTCGGTGTACAGCGCACCCGCCCGGTCGAAGTAGGTCTTCCCGCCCACCGTGAAATTCACGCTGCCCGGCACGCCGACTTCGCTCGCGTTCGGCAGCAGCTGGATCGAGAGCTTCGGCTGATTGAACACCTGGCTCTTCGCGGTGCCGGCGCCCGCCACCCGGAAATCGGCCGTCACCAGCGCCGAGGCATCCGCCGGCAGCGTGGCATTGAGCGGCACATAGGTGTAGCCCGTCAGCGTGTTGCGGAACGCGCCAGGCAGCGCCGGCGACAGCACCGTGCCCAGGATGCCCAGCTGATTGACGGCCCACTGCGGCACCGGCACGGTCACGACCGCTTCCGGGTAGAGGTTGGCGACGCCCGTCGCGTAGGTGATGGTGCCGAACTCGACGCCCAGGCCGTCCACGAGCTTGCCGCTGCCGTCGTCGGTGATGGTCTTCGTGGAAGCGAAGTTCTGCGGCACCCACATGTCGGCCGGCACGCCGCCGGTGGACATCAGCACGAGATTCCAGCTCAGCGCCAGCGAGCGCGGCGCAATGTTGGTCTTGCCGAGGTTCAGCGTGATGGCGCCATCGACATCCCGCGCCGGCGCCGGGAAGGCCTTGGTTTCCGGCGATCCATGGCTGTAGGCCACAGTAAAGGCCACCGACGACGCCGGCAGCGTGTTGGGCCTGAGGTCGATGGTGCTGGTCGCGTAGTTCACCGGGCCGGTGGCGTCGCCCGTGAGCACGCCGCTGCCGTTGTCGCTCGCGTGGCGGGCCGCGCCGTCGTTCCAGTCCACCGCGATGGTGCTCGCCTGCGCGGCCTGGTTATCGAGCGCGAGGCGGATCAACACGGCCGCGGGCAAGACGCCGCTGCGGTCGCGGTAGTTGGCCTTCGCGCCCCAGAAGTACAGCACCTCGCTGCCCACGTCCGGCAGCACGCCGAGCGTGGGCGCCACGGTGCCGGTGGTGTAGTCCACGGTGCCCGAGCCGATGCTCGAATCAGCGCCGCGCAGTCGGCCGGCGCCGTCATCGGCCAGCTCGTACCAGTTGGCGCCGGCGCGGTAGGCCACGCGCAAGGTGCCGGGCGCGGGCGGCGGCAAGATGGTCAGCGGGTAGTTGACGCGGCGGTTTTCCGCATTGACCGCGATGGACGCCGAGTCGGCCAGTTCAATCGGCGCCGCGGCCGGGCCGAAGGTGATCGCCTTGGTGCCGCCGATCTGCGGCGCGTCGCTCGCGAAGGTCAGCGTGCCGCCCACATAGGAGGCGGTGCCGACCGTGAGCGCGCCGAGCTTGAGCCGGCCGCCGTCGTCGGTGATGGTGCCCGCATTGGTCGCAATCGACAGCGTGCCGGCATAGAAGGGATTGCCGAGCGTGAGCGTGGCGTTCGGGCCGAACGGCGCGCCGGTGTTCAAGGTGACGACACCGGCGCCCGAACGCACGAGCGCGATGGAAGAGCCGGCCGCCGAGGTGTCGGTGATCGAGATCTCGGTGGTCGAGGTCGGCGCGATCTGGGTGTCGATGCGGTCCACCTTCACCGACAGGTCGCCGGTGCTGGCGTTCACCACCAGCCGCGAGACGCCGTAGAAGCGCGCCGCGTCGGCCACGAGCATGCGATGGATCGCCGCCGCGGTCTGCGTGCGCTCGAAGAGGCGGTTGGCCGGCGTGCCGGCATAGTCGTGCTTGAGGCCGTTCTGCAGCTCGCAGACGCACACCTGCGCTTCATAGTCCACGAAGCCGCCGCTGATGGAATAGCTGTAGGTGCGGCTTTCCACCTTGACTTCGGTCAGGCGCACGGCCTCGGTGTTGCCGCCGCCGCTGATCTGCAAGGTGCTGTTCACGGTCGGCGGCGTGGCGCCCGGCCGCTGGAAGATCAGCATCGAGCGCTGGCCCTGCACATGGTTCGCGAGCAGATAGCCGGTGAATTCCTCGCCCGGGGTCGTGTAGGCCTCCAGCCGGTTCTGGATCGCGGCGCGGCGGTCGAAGAAGTCGTTCGTGACGAACAGAGCCGCCGACACGTTCGGGTCGAGCGGCGGCCGGGCGATGATGACGGTGCCGCCGAGCGCGGTATCGGTGTTGAGGGTCTGGACCGTCGCGGCCACCTTCATGATGGACACGTCGCCTTGCGCGCGGTCCACCTCGCTGATGTCCTTGAAGATGGCATTGCTCTTGCCATCAGGGATGACGGTCGAGGTCGGCGCGCCGCCGCCCTCGGGCACGTCGTCCATGACTTGGGTCGCCACGAGCTTGATGTCGGATTCGAAGATGGGCATGGTCAGACGGTGATGAGTCGCACGGTGGCGATGTAGGGGTAGTCCTCGACGGGCAGCTCGGGGCGCGCGAGCGGCTTGCCCTCGACGGCCAAGCCGGGCGCGAACTGCACGGTGAAGCTGCGGCCATCGGCCAGCACGAGCGCATGCGTGCCGATGGCGTTGGCCTCGGCCAGGGCCTGCAATGCCCTGAGCGCGCCGCGCTGAATCCAGCCGGCCTCGACCTCGCCCTGCAAGGTGATCGGCCGGCCGGCCAGGCGCACGCCGGCATCGATCAAGGCCGCGCCCGTGAGCGAATACTCGAGACTCTTCTCGACGCGGCTCCAGCCGAACTCGTCGGACCAGACCATGCCGCGCGGGATCTGCAGGCCGGCGAGCGTGTGAAACTTCGAAGTCGCCATGTCTATCGGCCCGGACGGTTGGACGACGTGCCGGCCGCGGCGCCGAGCTGCGCGAGCAAGTCCTCGATGGCGTCCGCACCGGCGGCATTGGTTTGGACCGTGCCGTAGTCGCGGCCGTTGAGGTTCAGGTGCAGGTTCACCGTTCGGTTGGATTCGGGGACGGGGATCGCGGTGGGCGTGTTGCCCTTGCCGAAGAAGGTTTCTTTTTCTGCGGCCTTGAGCAGCGCCATGCTCAGCGTGCCGCCGTCCGCGTACTTCTTCTGGCCGGGGTTGTTGAAGAAGGGGATGTCGCCCTTGGAATCGGCGAACTCCATCGCAATGGCGCGCGCCCTCTTCTCGTCGCTGACGCCAGCGGCTTTGAGGAACGCGGCAATGCCCGTCAAGGTGCCCAGGTCACTGCCGGCATTGACGGTCTTGCCGTCCTTGTCGGTCGAGAAGCCTCTCGCGTCGCGGCCAAGGCGCTTGTTCTCCAGCGCGGTTTCGCGTTCCTTGAGGGCATTGGCCTTCTCGCGTAACTCGATGTCGCGCTCGCGTGCGTTCGTGACCTCGCGCAGCGCGCCGGCCAGGCCATGCGCCGCCTGCATGGCATCGCTTTGCGCATCGCGCAGCTTGAGCGTGGAGCGGCCAGCGCTGTCGAGCACCACCTCGAAGCCGCGCATCGCGGCCTGCGCCTGCACCCACCCGGGCGCCACGCCATTGCCGGCGGCGATGGCCGCCTCGGCAGCGCGCTTCCACGCCTCGCCCAGGCCAATGGCCGTTGCCTGCCCGCTGTCGCGAATCAGCTCGAAGTCGCGCAGTGCGGTTTTGGCGGCAACCTCAAGTTGCTCTTTGGTTTCCACGCCGGCGCGCTGAAAGGCCGCCGCAATCTCGGCCGCCGCTTCCGTCTGCGCCCTTTTGTTGGCGCCCGCCGCGTCAGCCGCGGCGAGGTTCGCTTTCTTCAGCTCGCCGAGCTTCTGCGCCGCAAGCTCCAGATTGCCGGTGGCGATGGCCTGGTCGTATTCGCCGCGCAGCCGCGCGACCGCAGCCCGGGCTTCCTCTGCCTTTGCCCGCTGCTCTTCGGCCGCGCTGGCGGCCTTCTGGCCGGCTTCCTGCGCGGTGCCGCCGGCGGCCTTCATCTCCGCGGCCATGTCCGCGAACACGGCTGCACCGCTGGTGGCCGCAGCCGTGGTGGTTTCGGCGCTGCCGGTCAGGCCCGCCCATCCGGCGCGCGCCTGCTCGGCGCCCTCGGCTGCGCGGTCGAAAGCTTGGCCGGCCTTCTCGCCGAACGCATCGGCCACGGCGCCGGTGGCCTCGGCCGAGAGGCGCACCTCTTCGGCCGCGGCCTTGAACGCCGCCGACAAGCCGCCGAAGGTGATCTTCGCCAGGCCGCCAATGATGGTGGCGATGCCGGTCTGCACGGCGCTGACCACCATGGCCATGCCCTCGGCCTGCTTGTAGATGGCCGCCAGCACCACGTTGGCGCCGGCCACCATCACGCCCCACACCGTTTGCACGATGTTGCCGGTGGTCTGCGCCTTCTGGCCGAAGCTGTCGAGCAGCGCCCCCGCACGGTCGGCCATCGCCTGCGCCTTCGCCACGAGGGCAGGCACATCGACACTCGCCACAAAGGCCTGCACCCACTTGATACCGTTCTGGAACGCCAGCGCCAGCGCGGCGCCGAACTTGCCTACGGTGCCATCGGCGACTGCGGCACGCAGGGCGCCGGACAGTTGCTCGACGCCTTGCTTCAGCACCGGGAGGATGGGCGTCGTGAGCGCGTTGAGCGTCGAGTCCCATGCGGTGCGCAAGGCATTCAGCGCGCCATTGAGATTCGACTGCATGATGGCGGCCGTCTCGGCCGCGCTGCCTTTGGCGTTCTCCAGCTTCTTGGTCAGCGCATCGAGCGAAACCACGCCCTGATTCAGCAGCGCGCGCAATGCCGGGCCGGCTTCCTGTCCCACCGCCGCAATGGCGCGCTGCCCCGCCGGACCGGCCGCGGCCAGCTCGTGAAGCGCCTTCTCGAAATTGGTTGACGTGATGCCGGCAGCAGCCAGCTCCGTGCGGAACTTGCTGGCCGGGTCGGAGAACTGCGCAAAGATGCTGTTCAGGGCTGTACCGGCACGGCTCGCGTCGATGCCGGCATCGGCGAACTTGCCCACGATGGCGACCGTGGATTCGAGGCTCAGGCCGAGCGTGTTCGCCAGCGGCGCCGCATAACTCAGCGCCTGCGCCAACCCCGCCACACGGGTGTTGGTGGCGTTCGCGCCGAGCGCGAGCACGTCGGCCACGCGGCCGGCGTCCGCAAAGGACAGGCCCAGGCCGTTGACGATCTTTGTCAGGTACTCGGCCGAGGTCGCCAGCTCGACATCGCCGGCGCGTGCGAGCTGCATGGCCGAGGGCAAGGTGGCAATGGCGTCGCGCACACTGAGGCCGGCCTTCGCGAGGTTCTCCAGCGCGCCGGCGGCTTCCAGTTCGGTGAAGCCATAGCGGGCATCAGCCGCGGCGTCTTGCGCCGCCTTGCGCAGCGCGCGCATCTCGGCTGCGGTCGCGCCGGTGGCCGCCTGCACGCGGCTCAGCGCCTGCTCGAAGTCCGCGCCGCCCTTCACCCACCCGGCGAACGCCTGAATGCCGAAGTAGCCGAGCACGACGGCCGCAAACGCGGCAAGGCGCGCCTGCAGCTTGTCGAAGACCTTGGACGCATCGTCCTTGGCATTGATAACGATCTGGATCGGCTTGAAGGCCAATGGGGAACCTTTGAGAGTGTGGTGAGGTGGAACTGCTACGGCGACGTGTGGCGCCTCCAGCGAAGCGCCAGGCGTCGCCGCCGCTCGGCGAGAGCGGCAGCGAGGCGAAGGGGTTAGATCTCGATGGGGCGGCCGTCCTCGAAGATCGCCACGCCGTTGGGCGGAGTCAGGACCTCGATGTCGAACTCCATCTGCACATAGGCGTCATCGCTGGTGATGAGCGACATGTCGCCGGTGGGCGCCAGCGTCACGAGCGGGCAATAGGTGTCGATCTGCTCGCCTTCGGCCACGTTGGACAGCACACGCAGCGCGCCGCGCAGCTCGGCCTTGTCGCCGGACTTGATGCGCAGCCAGGTGGTGGCTGGCTTCGAATAAGCGACCTTGATCTTTCCGGCGGGAATGCTCCCGGTCGCCAGGATCTGTAGGCGACCGAGGGCGGCATCGACCGTGTAGTCAGTGCCCAGCTCATAGGGCTCGCCGCCGGCATCGGGCGTCACCACCACCGCCGAAACCTTGCGCGCGCCGGACGGATTCGCGTCGGTGCGGCCGAGCTGGTAGAAGCGGCCCGGCGTGACGATGATCTCTTCGGCGGCAACATCGCCGGTCGCTTGCGTGACCGTGGACTTCTCGCCCGAGATGAACATGGCGCGGTTGTCCGCGCTCATGTTGTCGCAGGTGATCTTGCCGGTGCGGTCGATGCGCACGACGCGATTCGCGTCCTTGACGCCCGGTCCAGCTTCTGCGCTGTAGTGCGGCGCCTTTTCCGTCGCGATGTTGAGCGTGACGGTGGGGCAGTTGCCGAGGTGGCGCTCGCCCGTGAGCTGGTCGGCGGCATCGAGCACGTCAAAGAAGACGCGACCGCGCGGGATGATGTATTGAGACTTTTCGTAGATGTTTGCCATGCTGGCTCCGTTGGTTTCACGCTTGGCCGTGATAGCGGCCGGTGGTGGAGAAGAGAAGATCGATGCCGATGAGCCCGCTGTCCGGGAAGTCCGGCGCCGTGAAGCGCGCGAGCTTCAGCGCGCCCCAGTTCCGGCCACCGGCCGCGCCAGGCGCCCAGTTGTGAAGCCGCTCGATCACCGTGCCAATCGCCGTGTCGAGCAGCGCCGCAGCCGCGGGGCCGCGCTTGACCGAGAGCAGGACGCTCCAGCCGGGCGACAGGCCGACAGCGCCCTCCTTCACATCGGTCAAGGCGCCGGCGGCGAACATGACCGACACCAGCGCGCCGGCATCGCGGTTGCCCTTGCCGGTCGAGAAGCCCATGACTTCCCAGGCCGGCAGCACCTCGCGCAGCCGTTCGACGATGTTGGGTTCGAGCAGGAACATGGTCAGGCGCTCCGCAGGATGAGGTTGGTCACGCCGGTGCCGTCCGCCTCCGCGCGCACCACTTCGAATGGCTTGCCATCGACGGTGATCGCGTCATCGCGCTGCAGGCCGGCGAGGGCATCCGTCGTGCCTTGGCACGACGGTGCGTCCGCGTCCACCTGCACGCCGAAGGGCGCTGCATAGGGGCGGTCGAAGATGACGCGCGCGGTCTTCTTCACGCCTTCGACGGTGAACGAGGCGTTCACCGCGAAGTCGCTGAAGAAAGCGGACAGGTCTTCGGCGAACATGGGCTTACGCGGTTTCCGCGTCTTCCATCGTGGCGAAGCTCTCTTCGTTGCGCACGCCGACATCCACGTCCTGCAGCGCGGTCACGCGCACGGTGCCCGTGGTGCTGTGCGTGTACGGATCGACCATCAGATCGAGGCCGCCCCACATGCCGATCACGAGGTCTGCAAAGTTGCCGAAGATGAGCGCCGACAGGTTGGTGCCAGTGCCCTTGGTGATGTTGCTCGGCACCGCGTTCGTGACGGCGGCGCGGTAGCCATTCAACGGCTCGCTGCCCTTCTGCCACACGCGCTCGCCAGTGCCGGGACCATCGACAAAGGTCTTCTTCAGCTTGCCGCGCACCTTGGCGTTGGTCAGGTAGGCCAGCGTGCCCACGTCGGCATTGGCGACCGACACGGCCGTCTCCAGATCCACGACGTGATCCCAGGTCGGGGCACCGCCGTTGGCGCCACCAATCACGCTTGCGGCAATCTTGGCGAGGATGCCAGCCGGTTCGTTGGCGACGCTGCCGCCCGCAATGGCCGCGCGTTGGATCGCCAGGCCGAGCACCATCGCGAGGTCGGCCGAGACGAAGCTCTCCACATCGATGCTCGACTGCAGCAGCAGCTTGCGGCTGATGTCGGTGAAGGCACCGACCGTCTTCGGCGACATCGCCACCTGACCGATGGCTGCGGCGCTCTCGGCCGGCGCCTGGCCTTCGGCCACCCAGTAGGCGCTGCCGGACCCGGTTTGCTTCGGGATGGCGATGTTGCCGACCAGACCCGAGAGGAAGCGCACGCCCAGCGTGTTGAGCACCATCGCATCGCGCAGGATGGTGATGAAATCGCCCGACATCAGATCGGTCGCCACGAGATTGCCGCCGGCCGCAGGCGTCCCGATGTTCATGTCGCGCTTCTGCACTTCGAACGGAATCAGGATGCCTCGCGAAGCCTTGCCCAGCTTGGTTGCCACCGCGTTGGAGCATTCGAATTCGAAGGCTGCAGCACTGCGGGCCGCAGTGTCGCCAGGATTCGCCAGCGCATTGAGAGCGCGCACCATGCTGAAGCGACGCGTCTCCTTCGTGGTCAGGCCGATGTCGGCCGTGGGAACGGGCCGCGACGACAGCGAGCGGATCGCTTCGGCTTGGAACTGCTCAACCGTGTGACCGGCTTGAATCGAGCGCATCGCCAGGTCGGCACCGCCGGGCATGGCGGCGGCGATCTTGCTGATCTCAGCGGCGTGGTTGCGCTGCACGGGCGTTTCGATGGTGGGGGCCGGGGTGCCGGCAGGCTTGGTTTCGGGCGTCGTCATGGCGCGGTTCTCCGTAGAAGATGGGGAAATGGAAGGAAGGGAAGGAAGGGCCGGCGGCGCGGCGGCGAGACTGCGGCCGACACCGACAGTCGCGTCCGCTGGCACGCTGACCAGAGACAACTCGAAGGGCTCCCAGTCGGTCACGCGGTAGGTGTCGTAACCGTCCTTCGTGCCTTCCAGAATGGCTTCGTGGATGATGTAGCCCACCGAAACGTTGACGCGGATGCCGTCGATCACATCTCGGAAGACTTCCTCTGCGCGCACGCTTCGACCGAAGCGCACCACGGCACGGGCTACCTTGTCCGAACCGATTTCCACAGACTCGACGACCGCGACAACATCTCGTGTGTCGTGGTCGCAAAGGAGGTTGGCGCCGGCGGTGAGACGGCCGATGCGCATTGACTTGCGACTGAGGTCCAGCACCTCGATGAACCAGCCGCGATCCACCGGCGTCTCGCTCGCGAAGGCGAGCTTCACGGTGCGCGCTTCTTCGTCGATGGAAGAGCGGTCTACAACGAATGCGCGCTGCAGCTGGCCGGTGGGCAGATGTGCGCGAAGTGCTTGAGGAAGACTTGAAGTCATGCCGCTATTGCAACTTCGCGGCACTGACATTCATAAGGCGCGCGATGTCACTAGGCCGCGGTTTCTTCTTCCTCTTCGTCTTCCTCTTGGGCCTCGGCAGGCCGGCCCTTCGGCGCCGGTGCAGCGACCTTCGTCGCGTAGGCCGGCAGCACGATGCCGAGCTGCTTCGCGAGGTCTTGCGCTTCCTTGATCTTCACCATCGTGTCGTAGAAGTCGCGGCCCATCTGCGCGCTCAGATCCTGCGGCGCCACCAACCCCGCACCCACACCGGCAATGCGCGCGTTCATGTCCTTGAGCGGGTCCACCCATTCCCAGCGGCGACCGAGCCAGTCGTGCGCGGCGAACTTCGCGACCTTCGCCGCGGGCAGCGGACTGCCGTTCGGCATGGTGATGGCGTTGGACAGCAAGGACATCACCATCCACTCGGCACGCACGCGCCTGAGAAAGGAATCGATGAACCATTGCTGATCCGAGGCCCAGCGGTCGCGCTCGTCGAGCGTGCCGCTGCGGATGCTGGAGAAGTTGACGCCTTCGAGGTCATTGGCGAGCGCGTGATACGACACGCGCCAGCCGCTCGCCACGCGCTGCAGGGCGGTCTTTACGAACGGGCCAAAGACTTCGTTCGGGTACTTGCTCTCGTGCGGCTTGAAGTCGTAGCCAGGCGGCAGCGTGTCGTACACGCCAGGCTGGCTCGTGGTGATGGCGTCGCCGCCGTCGTCGCGCTCGCCGATGGGCAAGGTGCCCGGCGCGGCGTCCTGGTTCTGCGTAAAGAAGCCGAAGTGATTCGCGCCATGCTCGGCGGCCAGCACCGCGGCCAGCATGAAGCCGCCCAGGTGGTGCAGGCTCAGCATGCCGGGTGCCATCCATGGAATGCCGCGCACCTGCTCGGCACGCTCCACCTTGAAACTGTGAATGATGTCTTCCGCGGGCAGGCGCACGCGGCGCCGGGAGGTGCGCGGCCCATCGTTCGGATGCGCCTCAAAGATGTGGACCGCGACCGTCCGGCGGTACGCATCCACTTCCACGCCCATGATGACGGTGTTGCCTGTTGAGGGCTCAACGCCGTTGAAGGTGGTATCGATGCGGTCCACGTCGATGAGCTGCAGCGCAAAGTTGAATTCGTTGCGTGCATCGGCGCCGCGCACCAGCCGCACCAAAAACTCGCCATCGCTCGGCAGGCCGCCGACCAGCGTCTCGCACATGTCGCGCAAGGACTGCCGGCCCGTGACATCGCATACGGCCTGCCAGCGCACGAATGCCGCTTCGATGGCATTGTTCGCGAGCTTGTCGGCCTTGCCCGGCGCGTTCTCGACGCGCGCCTGCATGACGAAGCCGGCCGGCCCCACCATGTTGGTTTCGACCATGCCGCAGAACTTGCGCGCATAGTCGTTGTTGTTGCGCAGCTCGCGCCCACGCGCGCGCAGCCGGTCGAGGTCGCCGCGCAGCTCTTCGTTGATGCTCGAATAGGTCGCGATCCAGTCGGCCGAGAGGCGGTCGATGCGCGCGGCCTGGAAGCGGCGAACTTGGGTTTTCTTCGGCGCAGGGCCGCCGCGGAAGAGGCGTCGAAGGAATGCGGGCGCCTTCATTGGCCGAACCTCACCATGATGCGACCCGACACGCCCCGCGGACCGCTCTTGCCCTCTTCTGCCGCAACCTCGCGCTGGTACTTCGAGCGCATCGCGTGCAGCTCGTTGAGGGGGATGTACTTCAGGCGCCGGCCATTGATTTCGTACTCGGCTGTCGCACTGGTGGCCCGGCCTTCGAGCACCGCCTCGATGGCGTCGAGCGTTCGCCTTGCGTGGGAGCGAACATCGCCAGCCGCAGCGAACGAGGGCGCGACAGTCAGGCGGCCCGTGCCGACCGTGTAGACCTCATTGGCATTAGTGACGCGGGCCCGCCAGTCGTAGGAGCCAGGCGCGTAGCCGTCCGTGGTCTGCGCGGAGATGACGACGCGATGCGCGTCGCCGTCAGCAACTGCCGCGATCAGGTAGCGATGCTGTGCGTTGAGAAGTTCGTAACTCAGCGCCCAGCCGGCAGAGGCCGGAAAGTCCGAAAGCGACCGCGACCATTTGACGGTGTCGCCGGGAATGATGGAGATGGGTTCGGTGTTGGAAGTGTCGATAGCCACGGTCGGACCTTTGGTAAGCGTCTGACCGGACTATCAAAGGGAGGCACTGACATCTACAAGGCGGGCCATGTCACGTGAGCAAGGAGCTCTTCGACCCTGACTATGTGATATTCGCCGAGCACCTTCGCCTCTAAATTTCTTCCATCAGGTGCTAGCGGCGCATCATGCTTCGAGACTGCCGCATCTACAGACCCGTCGAACTCCGCCAATCAATTCGCTCATGACCACCACAAAACCCATTTTTGCGTCCGAGAATGAAATGCAAGTTTGGTTATCCGAGGAGCTTGAAAAATGCGATGGAATAGGTGACCTAATTTGCAATATAGAAATATTAGACAACATAAAGCCAAAAAATCTTGCGGAGCAAAAACTGTGGGAATCTTACCGAACATGTAGAAGTTCGCTATACCTAACGGAAAAATTCTCAGAAAACGAAAACATATCACTTTCTGCTGGCGAAGGCCTTAAGCCGGACTTCGTTTTGTACGCGCCGGAAACTGAAAGCATCGTTATTGTCGAGTTAAAAAACATAAGCGGACCAACGCGACAAGCCGGCACTGAGTTAGGGGCTTACGCGGGTGAGTTAAGAACGTGGCTGCCGTTTTGCGCCACAGGCGATATAGTATTCGTCGTCATTTCGGTTGAATGGCCGACACTATTAAAACATTTCGTGAGGCATGAGGTGTTTTGGCATAGCCGTAACATTATTTGCCTCCAGCCCAAAGAAATTGGTGGCTGCATTAAATTAGAGATACTGTCGTTTGCCGAAATTTGCGAAGATATTTTTTCATTCAAGATGTCGGAACGACATATCGGCGGCTATCAACTTTGTCTGTATGACCATTCATTGTATGGCGAAAATCCCGATCGAACGAGATTGGACAATCACTTAGAGCAAATGAACGCTGCTTTGCAGTCAATGGCAGTTCAGGGGAATTCGCTAAACAGCCATGGATTTGCATTCCTATGGAGGGACAACTGGGAGCAAAGTCTTGCGCCCTACTCCATCACAATGGTTAACGCGGCCCCTTTTCAATCGATAGAGAGATTTTTTCATTTAGAGGAATTGCCTTCTTCCGAGATGCTCAATCGATTTCTTAAGATCATCGGGGAATACGACCCTCAGGGTCATAGCGATTCTTTAAGCAAAATCACCAAGGCCGGCCGCAGATTGCTAGACAGTTTTTGCGCGCCTCGCATGGAAGGTTTCACGGACTGGGGCACGTTGCGAGATATCATGCTTCCGCGAGGAGAATTGGTAGCGTTTATTGGCTGGGGCATATTCGGTGAAGTTTTCTATCGTGAACTCGCGAAGGAGTATCAATCCGGAAATATTAACTGCCCTCATAACTCTCCTCAACTTGGTCTAAAGGTGCTCTCGGAAATATTAGACCCGCACTATGAATTCATCGATCTAACCCATATGAATCTAAGCGGGGACGAAAACGGGGACGAAGATGAAGAGTTTTGATGATTGCAGGAAAATTGCTCGATCACCTTGATGGGCCTTTAACGATCCTCAAAACTTGTCTTTCGGACAATTCATAGCGGCGGGACAGCAGCTTCACGCGCTCCCCCGCCAAGTAATCGCGGAAGATGCGGCTGTTCCGGCTGCTATGACCATCACCACGGCGCTTCGCAATGAATACCCGGTCACCCCCCCAATCCGCCCGTATGTCAGCCTCTATGCCCTTCATGAGCTCGGGGGTCAGCTCGCCCTTGGCGGCGGCGAGTGCTTCCTGCAGTCGCCCAAGGATGTCGAGGACGATGTCGTTTCTGTTCGTGTTGTTCACCATGATCTAGCGGAATGGGATTGACGGGACGGGCGTTGGATGGCTCGGCGCGGCGGCGCCGGCTTCGGAGGCATGGCCGCTGGCGGTGTTGCTGCGGCAGGTGGAATCGGCGCGCTCGTCGGCGCATCGGTGGGCGTGACGCTCGCCTGCGCGGACGGTTCGTCCAATTGCGTTTCGCGTGGAACATCTGCCGGTGAATCCTCTTGCGGCTGCTCCACGCGAAACAGATCACCGTTCGGCGGCTGCACGATGGACTCCAGCCGCTCCCACATCTTTCCGGTGTAAAGGTGCAGACCGAGCATGTGCGTGCAGAAGATCGCGTAGACGGTGCAGTCCAACGCCTCGTTGCGCACGCCGGGCGACTTCATCCACTTGTAGGCTTCGCCGCCGGCCACGCGCTGCGGCACACGCGCTTCCGAGGTCAGTTGCGTATAGAACTCGCGCGGCAGATCTGCGCAGAAGTGGACGAACCCGGCGCCCCGCTTCTCCACGCACAGGCGTCCGTACAGCAAGTCCTTGGCGGTGTCGGTGCCGACATACCAGAGGCGAACGCCGCGCTTGATGATCTTGCCCCCCCAGTTCACGTCCTGCACGGTGGCCTTGCTCTTGACCATCTTGCTCGGCTGCGGGTCGCCGCGCACGGCGAACACCCGTTCGCGCTCGCGTTGGCGGCAGTAGTTGTAGGCCTGGTGCGTGAAGTGGCCGCCCGTGTCCACGGCCATGGCTTCGATCTTCATCGCCTGGCCGCTCTCGTGCTGGAAGATGGTCTTGCGGTAGGCATCGAGGTGCGACCAGTCGCGCTCGTCGGCCGGGTTCGCATAGATCACGCTGTAATCCACGCACCACATTTCCTCGCCGCGGCCGATGGCCCAGGTCACGACCTCAAAGCGGTTGTCCTGCACGTCCACGCCCGTGACCAGCACGAGGCCGCCATAGGGGACCGTGAAGCGGCGGTATTTCTCGGCGCGGCGCGACAGCGCGTGCTCGTCGGCGCGCTCGACCACAGCCTCCCAATACTGCGCCAGCGTTTCGTTCACGAAACCTTCGAGCGGCGCCGTGTCCCCGGCCTTCGCCTTGATCGTGGCTTCGAGGAATTCGCGCACGATGTCGGACCACGCACGCTGCGGGCTGTAGGCGCTCCACATCTCCACGAAAGCCACATGCCGCGGTGCGCGGATGACCACGCCTTGCGCATCGGTCCAGACGTGCAGATGGTGGTCATAGCGATACCGGCCGCATTCGCTGACCCACATCGCCCGGTCATCCCAGATCTTCAGGTAGTCGGCCTGGGTGATCGACTCGTGGCAGTGCGGACAGACATGCCGCACGGTGTTGTAGTCGTGGCCATCCCACTTGAAGCCATGCCGTACCTTTTTGCTGCCCCAGATGAGCGGATGCTCGGCATCGCAGTGCGGGCACACGATGTTGTAGCGCATGCGCGCGTCGGCGTTCTTCTCGCGCGTCTCGATGTGGTCGAAGTCCTTGATCCGCACGGTGCTGCCGGCGACCAGCTTCGGGAACGGCGCGCCTTCGAGCCGGCCGCGCGCCAGCGTGATCGGATCGGAGGACTTCTCGATCTTCTGGTCGAAGGCCGAGGCTTCGTCGAGCACCGCGACCGCCACCGTGATGCGGCGGTAGGCGCGTGCGGCCTTGCCGCCGAGCAGATGCAACACGGAGCCGAAGAAGCTCTTCAGCTTCATGGTGTCTTCCTTGCCCGGCACCATGACCGCCTTCAAGGCGTCCACGTCGCGCAGCATGGGCTCGATTTCCGACTTCACGAAGCTGTCACGGTCGTCGTCGGTCGGCATCCACAGTGCCTGCTTGCGCCGGCGATGCGCCGCGTTGTAGGCGATGAAGGCGAGCAGCGTCTTCGTGTAGCCGACGCGCTTCGCCTTGCGCACCGTCACTTCTTCGATGTCGTCATTGCTGAAGGCATCCATCCAGCCGCGCTGGAACGGGTAGGCTTTCCATTCGCCCTGCGTGTGGCTGGCCTCGGGCGACAGGTAAAAGTTGTCTTCGGCCCAGGTGCTCAGCGGCTGCGGGCGCTCCATCTTGAGCGGCACGAGGCCCTTCACCACGGCGCTGATGACCGCGCGCTGCGTTTCGTTCGGTGCCAGGCTCACAACGGCTCGCCCTCTTCTTCTTCGCCTTCCTCGGGCTGCACGATGGCCTCGGTCACCAGCCGAGCCGTCGCGCGCACCCACTGGTTGCGGGCATCGGCGATGGCCGACATCAGCTTGTCGCGCGCGGTGTCGGGCAGCTCCGGGCACACCTTGCGCAGCAGGCCAGGCAATTGCTCGAAGCGCTCGGACACGGATTGACTTGCGGTTGCGAGCACTTCGGCCAGGAGCGTGATGGGCGCGTACTCGCCGCGCGTCAGCACGCCCTCAGCCATGAGCTGGCTCACGCGCGCCTCGCTGATGCCGACCCACGCGCCGAACTCGGCCTGCGAAATGGCCTGCCTCATCGCTTCGACTGCCTTCACTTAACCCCCTTAGCAGCACCGCCGAACAGTCCGAAGTCGGGGTTCGAATTACCCGTAACGCACGCCTCTGCGGAAGGACCCGTGACGTTGTGGCCGGGCAACGCTCCGCCGCAGTGGTGGGCGGCGCCTGCGTGGATGCGCGACATGGCGACTGCTCGCGTCATTCGCCGACCATCTTTCGGATGCGGTAACGGATGCGACGCTCGATGTACTGCTCAAGGTCGGCACGCTCTGCCACCCGCTCGCGGCTGATCCGTGAGTCGTAGATGCCATCGCTCACGAACATCAGCACTGGCCGCACGATGAAACCGTCTTGGCCAGTCGCTGCCCATATGCCAGGCGCGAGGTGCCGCGTGGGGCCACTGCGGAGATGGCCGTATGCAATGAAGAAGCGAACGCCCTCGCGGTCCTTGGTCCCCCTGTGCAGGCGGGCCTTGCGCTTGTCGGTCATATTGGCCTTGTAGCCCTGCTCTCCCATCGCTTGGAAGTAGGACAGCAGGCGCACGAGGAAGCCACCGCGCACGTTGCCGCGCCCGTCATCGCTGCCGGGGAATGGCGTGGCAGGGATAGCGGTCTGGTAGCCAGCAGGCAGGATGCCGATGCGGCGCAATGCCGCCTCGCTGCGCTTGTCTCGACGTGTGCCCCCGAACTCTTGCGCCTGCAGGATCTTTTGCGGGTCCACGCCCTTGCCGCCGAAGTAGGTCGGCTCAATGTCCACGCTCAAGCGCTCGGGCGTGGCCTTGCGCACGTACACACTTTGGAGGATGTAGGACGTTGGACGGTCGAACTGCTCGCGCATCTCGCGCTGCCACTCACGCCGGGCACGAAAGCCACCGTCGCTCAACCCATCCGCATACGCCTGCTTGGCCTGCTTGCTCGACAGTTTGGAGAGCTGCGACTGCACGCTCGCAAGGCCAGCGCCATTGAAGCCCACGCTCACGCGCATGTGACCTCCCGTGCGTTGTCTTTGACGATGCGCTTCAGCTGCTCGTTGAATGCGGCATGCACCCGAGCGCTAAAGACCGGATACGGCTCGCCCCGTCCTAGCGAGAATGCCGCCTCATCCCACGGTTGGAGGCCCAGCTCGCGCGCCTTGGCATCGATGCCCGAGCGCGTCTCGTGCCACGCCATGCCCCCAGGAACAAGCGCACGAGGCACATCTCGCCAGCGCTCGTTACGAAGCCAGGTCGCGAACTCGGGCACGAACTCGCCATCGTCCTTTGTCCACCTCTTGCTAAGCCTTTGTGCCTCGATGGCCGCGCGCATCGCCTGCTGCAGCGCGGCGTTCGGCGCAAGCCGGAGGTATCGGCGTTCTGCCTTCGACCGGTTGTCGTGGTTCGGGTAGATCGCAAAAAGTTCGTCGAACCCGCTCGCCCCCCCGCCGGGGGGTAGGGGGGTATGGTTATTGATGGTTCCTGAAGATTCGGGTGTCATAGCTGTGTCACCCCTCGCGTCACCGGTGACACCCCTCGCGTCACGGGTGACACCCCTCGCGTCACGGGTGACACCCCTCGACCCCCTTTCATCGGGTGCCAATCTGTCACCCGTGTGGATAACTTCGGGTGTCTGGTGGGGTGTCAATCTGTCACCCGTGGAGTTTTCGGCCGCGTCCTCGACGGGTGTCAGATTGACACCCGTCGCAGGCAGCTCGTCGCCAGCAACCCACGCCGCGCACACGCGGTATTCATTTGTGAGGCCGCGCCGACCGGTGGCCGTGCGCACCTGCTCAAGCCAACCCGAGGCCACCATCTTGGCAATCTGCCGCTGCACCGTGCGGCGGCTCTGCCGCGTCTTGCGCGCCAGTTCATCGACGGAGGGCCAAATGCTCGTGCCGTCATCGCGCGCGTGATCGACCATCGCCAAGGCGAGCAGCATCTCGCTGCCGCCTTCGGGATAGCGGTCGAAGACCATCGTCATTAACCGGATGCTCATGGCGTCTCGCGCCCTCCCCGGCCAGGTCGAACCGCTGCCCTCATACCTTCGGCTCCTCCCGCATCAGGCCGCGCAGCATCGCGAGGGCATGCCCCACGCTGGCGACCATCTCGGCGGCGTGGTGCTCGGCCTTCCGCATCTGATTGCGGGACACGCCGCCGGCACGGTGCGTCAGCGCCTCGCCGAGCGACTGCACGTAGTCGGCGAAGTCCATCTGCAGCCGCATCAAGGTGTCGATCGGATCGCCCTCGGAATGTGCCGGTGTCGCGCGGATGCAGACGTGCTGCAGCTCGTCGGCCATCGCATGCAAGATCCGATAGTCCCGGCTCTGCCACTGCATTTCGATGGCGTCGCGCAGCGTGAGGTGATGGGTCGTGTTCCGCAGGTTGACCTTGTGCGTCAGCGTGTTGACGTTGTGGCCCATGCGCTTGGCAAGGGCATCAATGCCGCCTTCGTAGCCGTGCGCGGTGTCATACGCCGCTACGGCCGCATCGTGGCCACGCTGAATGGCGGGCACGGGCTCATCGGCGCCATAGCCGTGCGCCTCGTCAATTGAGATATTCGTTCTCATGCAGACCTCAGAGAAAAACAGCCAATGCCTCGCGAAAGCGAGTCCTGCTCCAACGTTGGCGGAGCGCATCGACGCCATCGAGCAATTCCTGCAGCAGCTCGTGCTACTGCTGGAAGTCGAACCAGACTTGAATCGCGAGAGCATCGCGGCGTGGATTGAGATAACGACGGCAAGCGCAGGCGGCCTAGGGCTGCAGGGCTTGCGTCAACGCGCAGCGATGGCACAACTGTGCGACCGCGTGCTTTCGCCCGCCGTAGACGTGCTACGGCCGTCGAGCGGATGGCTTTCGTAGTGCGGGCACCCGCTCGCTGCAGCCTAGGCATGCAAGTCCCCTACTTCGTGCGCTTCACCATCAGGTGCGCTTGCATCCCCGATCATTTCGGGCGGGAGGTACTTGCGCGCGAGTGCCGCAAGAACCCGGTCCTCGATACGCGGCGGCAACTCTTCGGGCCATTGAGAGATAGCGGCCGATGAAATGCGACCTATGGATTTAGCCGCAGCACCAACGGACCCGCCCAACAACTCAAGAGCGCGAGATTTCTTCATGCGTGCAATGTTAGCACGCTTACCAATTTAGCAATAGTTTGCTAACGGCTTCTTAAGCTGTAATCACACTTACATGAGCACCCTTCAAGAACGCATGCAGGAGCTGGTCCGCGAGACCGGGTGGACCGTGGGCGAAATCAGCGGGAAAGCCGGTGTCTCTCACTCTGCCGTATCCCAATGGCTTAGTGGGGAAACTCAAAGCCTGAAGATCGAGCCAGCCGTACTCTTGGAGCGCTACACGGGGTTCAGCGCACTTTGGCTCGCGAAGGGCAAAGGGCAAAAGAAGGTTGATGCTCCGGGATCGCATGACGATGCCGAGTTCGCAGGCCGGGCAAAGCAGGCCAGGTTCGTTCCCGTAGTCGGCACTGCCAAGATGGGGAACGACGGCTATTACGAGGAAATAAGCTCAGTTGTGGGCGCAGGAGATGGGCACATCGAGATAGCGACAGAAGATCCGAACGCCTACGGCCTGCGCGTCCGAGGGCAAAGTATGTTTCCCGCCATCCGGGACGGCTGGTACGTCCTGGTCGAGCCGAATGGCTCGCCACAAACCGGCGAATACGTCCTGTTGAAGCTCCGGGATGGCAGGAAGATGGTTAAAGAACTCCTGGTGCGCCGAAGCTCTTCGATAGAGGTTTTGAGCGTCAACACTCAAGAGCGTCTGACGTTCGACCTCGCGGAGATAGAGGCAATTCACGCCGTTGCTGCCGTGGTCAGCTCCAGCAAGTGGCGACCGGACTGAGGAGCCTAGTAATCGCCCCGAGGGCAGATGAAAAGCCGAGCCGCATACTCAGCGCCATTCATCTCTCCACACTCGGAAGGCCCTTATGCCACTCGGATTTGTTGCGCACACCCATCTGCCGTATTGCCTCGAAAAGACAGGCGACGGTAGTTGGCTCGTCCTCAATCGGAACTACAAACCGCTCGGCACGATGAGCAAAGAATGGGTGGACTATGACACCCATCCTGCCCGGCTAAAGCTTCACGCTAGAACAGTGGCAGCAATTGCCAAAGCTGCGGTAAATGTCATCACCGACAAAGCCGGCGCCCCCGAAGTCATTTACTTCTATGACGACGGATGCATGCCCACCGAGTCAGCCGCGGACTGGAGCGCGTACAACAAACAGCTATCTCGCGTGATGCACGCGAAGATATAGCTGGCGTGTGCGCCGGTCCCGGCTAGGTCGCCTATAGGCGTCTCACGCAAATTTTGGGCGAGCTTGGGCCTTGACTGTCAAAACGCTCCTTGGCGATGACAGCCTGGCTTCTAGATCAGGAAGTCAGACAGGTCACGCGGGCTTAGTTCGTGAGCTTTGCAATCAGGTCGGCCACGTTCTTGAGCACGGTGCTAACACCGGCCAAGAGCGGGACCCACCTTTTTGCCAGCTTGAAAAGCTTGCGCATGGTGTTGTCCAAAAAAAAAGCCCGCACGAAGGCGGGCTGTCGAAACCCGCTGAGAGCGGGCACAAAAAAGCCCGCTATTAGCGGGCTATCAAAAAATCAGGGCGAGCAGGACTTACGCGACTACTACGGCAACCCACAACAGGCTGCACGGCGTTCCTAGGGCATCGCCCATTGTGTCCTGCGCTCATAACGCAACTGGAGGAGGGCGCAACTCGGCCCACCGCCTCCTTTATAGCCCGAATTTCATAGCTCTGCCAGAACTTTGGCCAACGAGGCGTAACGCGCGAGGAAGCTTCGGCCGCACCGCTCCCCCCAGCGCACTAAATTTTAGTTAGCGCACTTGCCGTCAATCGTTAGCTTGCTTACACTAGGTCGTCAGCAAACTTACGAAAGACCAACTTGGAGCATCAAGCACCGTCCTCAAGCCGCACCACTCGGCGCTATCGCTGCAGCTACACGCCGCGTGACGCCCTCGGCCACCTGAACCCCTCAGACACCGGCGCGGCTCCGTTCGTGCAGTTCCGCGCGGCCAATGCGACCGCGGCGCTCGACATCGCTCGCCACATCACCGGATGCCCGGTGATCGAAGCGACACGCATCGAGGGCTGACGCTGTGGCCCGCGCTCAAATCAACCATGCCACGGACAGCCGTGCTGCATCGCGCCACGCGGCCACCAGCTCGGCGCGCGTAGACATCTGGATTCGCACGACCGGCACCCGACGCCAGGCGTTCTACCGCTGCCGGGCCGCAGGCGTGACGAACTGGCAAGCCATGGGCGTGCCGCTCGCCAACAAGGCGCTGAAGCTCGGCAGCATCAGCTCGCCGGGCATCGCCGATGCGACCGTCTCGGCATACAGCGAAGATGCTCCCGCGCACCCGATGGCCGCGGAGTTCGCCGAGCGCGCTCGCGCCCTGAATAGCGACATCGATTCGCTCAATCTCTCCGCGCGAGGCGGTGCGTGAAGACCGCGCGCGTCCGGCGCACACCTGCCGTGCAAGCCCTCATTCGCGCGATGAAGTCGAGCAAAGAGTGCGGGCATGCGAACTGGCACTACGTGGCGGGCTTTCTCTCGTCCGAGCACCCGTCGCTGTCGGAGGAAATCGAAGCCTTCGAACGCTCTCGCATAGACGCCTTGAAGGCAGCAGCGAGCGCCGCCTGATGGCATTCCTTTTCCGTTGCCCCGAATGCCGCACGCGGCGCCGCAGCTACGGCCTGTTCACGCAGCACCTGCGCCAAACCGGCCATCGCTTGTGCCGGTGCGGCGGATACCACTACGAGCACCGCCCTGGTTCGCCCTTTTGCGAGCGCAACCCAATGAGCGCGGCGCTGCTCGCGAGCCGACACGGCGCCTCTGACGAAGAGGTGTTCGACATCTCGCTCGAAATCGCCCTCACCTCACCGGGCCGTGCCGTCGCGGCCTGCCCATTCTGAAAGGCCGGCAATGCGCTCGACCTCGTTCCAAGAAACCGGCGCTGGCCTCATGAGGACATCGCCCGTCAAGCCCATCCCGGGCTTCCTCGCGACCGCTGCCGCACTGGCGGTCTTCATCGTCCTGCCCGTCGCGCTTGCCGCGATGTGCGTCTACGGCTGGAGCACACCATGATCGTGATCGTTTCCCCTCGCCCGCGGCGGCCCAAGCAGCCGCAGCAAACCGGCCCCATCGGCGGCCTCGCCGACAGCCGCTTTCACTACACGCCGAGTTTTGCGACCGACATCCGCAAGACTCTCAAGCGCATCCGCGCCGAGCAGCGGGGTGCGCGGCCATGACGACCACGACGACCGGCGTTTTCTTTGTCGGCAAGGACCGGCCAGGGCGTCCCGCCGTCAGCGAACACAAGTCCGATGCCGGCGAGTTCGTTCTGAAGATGCGAGTCGTCGACAACCAAGGGCCGCGCGCCGTCGAGGTCTACGTCGTGCGGTGGATCGGTCCTCCTGCCGTCGCATGGCGCGCGCAGCACCGCGACCTCAAGGCCGGCGACGCGCTGCGCCTCGAACTCACGAACCCGCGTTCGATGCCGGGCGCGCAAGCGCCGGAAATCCACGCGGCCATCAAGACGTGTGAGCTGCTGCCCGCACGCGTCCCCTCAATCGCCCAGCCCGCATAGCGCTGCGGCACCACTCACTCAAAGATCACCATGCCCTTTTCTGTTACCCCGCTCGCGACCATCGAGCGCGAAGCCAAGGCAGCAGCCGAGCGCGGCGAAACGCCGAACGAAGCTTGCCGATATCCCTTCGATGACCCGGCCGGACAGGCGTTCGTCCGCATCTACAACGAGCACCGCGACGCTTTGCGCGTGCGCGCATCGCAGCACACGTCGGAGCGCAGCGTATGACTTGGATGCTCACCAGCACAGGCGCTGAATACCACCTCGCCGGACCCGGCGCGCTTGCCGCAGGCGGCCGTCCAGTGGACATCTGCGACGTGGCTCATCACCTCGCCATCGTGAACCAGTTCAACGGTGCCACCACGCGCCCGTACAGCGTGGCCGAGCACAGCCTGTTGTGCTGCGACATCGCGCGACGCGCCGGCGCATCGGTGTTCGTGCAAATGGCCGCGCTGATGCACGACGCACACGAGGCATACACCAATGACCTGATCAGCCCAGCAAAGCTGGCTGTGAACGGCTTCAGCATGGGCGCCGGCGGTATCGCCGCATGGGCCCTCTTCGAGGCCGAGCATGCGAAGACGGTCCGCGAGCACTTCAAGCTGCTTTCGGTGTTCGCAGGCCACAAGACATTGCTGCGCTCCATCGACTCTCAGGCGCTCGCCACAGCGCGGCGCGACCTGACTCCGTTTGACCCAGCACGGCACCTGCCGTGGGCCGTATTGGGCGACAACACCGCGCAGCCAATGGCACCCGCGGACTGGATTCGCCTCGACACGCCTGAGCGCGAAGCAGCGACGTGGAAAGACTGGCGCGAGCGGTTCCGCAATCGCTTTCTCGAGTTGCAGGTGCAGCGAACCCTTGCGGGATTGGCGGCGACCAACGCTGACACCACCATTCGTCATTCACCGAAATTGCCCACGAGCGGGGAAACCTCATGAGCCCACCCGAATTCATCGCAACGAAGCCCTTCCCCGCGGTGCGCGCGCCGTGCATGCCAACCTCAATCAAGAATCAGGAAACTCAAATGAACGAAAAACTTCTCGTCCCCGCAGTTGAGGCCGCAAAGATGCTGTCCATGGGCCGCTCCACATTCTGGAACAAGGTCAAGTTGAATGAGCTCCCCCCGCCGATCAAAATTGCTGGCATTACCCGCTGGCGGGTTTCAGACCTTCGGAGCTTCGTTGCTGATGTCAAGTAAGAGGATTAGCGGCGCCCTTTATCTGAGATAAAAGTAAATCAAGCTTCAGCCTCGCTGATTTGCTGCGCTCTTTATATTCTTCGTGGCGCAAGGCTAGATTTTGAAGAAGCGTGCCGACCTCCGATCTGCCTTGAGCTTCAGCTTTATTTTTAGCCTTTAGCTTTTCCAGATATCTGGAAAATTCACTGCTGTCCGAGTTAATTTTTTCAATTAAATTCCCAGGGATGCGCCCAGCCTCGATGGTTCGACTAGATCGTTCAGCAGCGTACTCATGAGGAATTTTCTTGGCCTCATCCACCAGATCGGAACAAGCCACCAGCGCCGCATCGAGCTCGACAAAGTCGCTGTCCAGCTCATCAAAGAATCCGTCCATAACATCTTGTAAGCGCCTTCCTAAAGCTCGATGCTCAATTCGCCTCAGCGCTACTTCAGGCGAAATCGAACCAATTACCAACTCCGTTTCGAGCTCGTAAGTCCAATCGATCCCTGAATTTGTGCGCTGTCGTTCAAGTGCAGCTAGCACTAGCAGGTATAGGGCTACGAGCAAGATGAGTGCCTTCGCAAACTCCAGACTTACGGCAGGAAGCTTGGCTCGGATCAAAAAAATCTGCTCCGAAAACGCTAGACATATTATGAACAACATGACCAGATTCGTCCGCAGCCAACTCTCAGACGAAGGGCCAATATGCGGCTCGGGAAATTTACCCAGGGAGGCGCCCGGTTTTCTAAGAATTCGGAAAAAAGTTTCTAACCCAACGGACAGGGACAACACGCCCAACACAGATAAAATAATTCCCCCATAACTCCAACCAGCCCAAAAGAAGGAAGCAACGGGCGGCATTGACAGCAATGCACCCAAAATCACCCGATTAAATGCCGCATCAGTCTCCAGCCCTCCGAATCGATGGAATCGCACTTCATCCCTGTTTCGGTCATTTCCAGAAATAGAATAATTAATAAAATACAGGCACTGCGCGCAAACTAAAATCCGCCACGCCACTTCTGCATCGAACTTCATCTCCGCGCCCAACGCGCTCAAAAATTGCCAACATATGAGGGCAATGGCACCGAGTAGCACCCACAAATTAACCCCATTGATCTTTGATTCAATTTCAGCCGCCTTCTGGCGGTTTCTCAAATATTCAAGCACCTCTTTTTTTTCAGCCATTTCAGCCTTTATTAACTTTTTGAATCATGCTTCCCATCGTAAGCAGCTGCGAAAAAGGGCGATTCTGAGGCACAAGCGCTCAGGGTGTCACTAGCTTAAACACGGCAACAAAGCTTCGAACTTAGCTAGGTTTAGCGGACGCGTGTGCAGCATCAAGCCAGTCAGACCACCACTGCATAAGCTCCCGGCGCTGCGTCAAGTATTCGGCGCGGTTGTATGCCGCACGTACCGCATCGGATTCCTTGTGCGCGAGCTGACGCTCGATCACGTCATGAGGGAAGCCCGAACGCTCATTTAGCACAGTTGACGCCAAGGCCCGGAAGCCGTGGGCGGTCATTCGACCACGGTAGCCCAGCCGATACAGCGCGAACAGAAAGGTGTTCTCAGATAGCGGATGTCCCGGACGGATCGGCGAATCAAGCACGAGCGAGCCGTCGCCACTCATCTTTCGAAGAGTCGCAAGGATCGCCTGCGCTTGCCTCGACAACGGGACAACGTGGGGAATGCGGATCTTCATGCGCATCTCAGGCACCACCCAAACCGCCCCCTTCTCCTTCAGCTCTCCCCACTGCATGCCGCGCAGCTCGCCCACCCTGACAAACGTATGCGCCAGTAACTGCAGGCCGAGCCGAGTCACAGAGTCTTCGTAGCCGTCTATCGCTCGCATCAGCTCGCCAGCTTCTTCGGCTGGAATGCTTGCCATCGGCTTTTTTGTTTTACGGGCAATCAACACGCGCGTCAGTCCCGCGGCACCATGCTGCTGGAGCAAACCCGTGTCCTGCGCGAAATCGAAGACTGCCGAGATGCGGCTCGCAACGCGATGCCCGGTTTCAATCTTTCCGCCGCCTTGCGCAGCCCGCACAGCCGCAACCAACTCCGACCGGGAGATGGCATCGATAGGCCGCGAGCCGAGCAGCGGGAACGCGTACCGCTCCAATGTGTTCTGCACCTGAATCTGGTGCTTGCCGTTAGAGAGGGTCGGCAGCTTCGCTTTGAGCCAGTCGCGAGCCACTGTCTCAAAGGTCGGCGCCGCCGCTGCGGTCGGCGAGCCCTCGCGAGCCGCTGCGTGCGCTTTACGCGCTTCAGCCAGGCTCACCCCAGGGTAGAGGCCATAGGTCTTGGTCTTCTGCTTTCCGCCGGCGGTGTAATTGGCTCGCCAACTCTTTGCGCCCCTGGGCGAAACGAACAGATAGAGCCCTTGCGCATCGGCCAGCTTGTAGGCCTTCTCGCGTGGTTTAGCGGCGTCAACAGCTTTAACGGTGAGGGTCATGGTATTGGCTAGAAAATACCATGATTGATGCCATGTTGGGAGCTTGGCTAGAGGCAGTCTTCGACAGTCCCCAACAGACCCCAAAGGACGCGCCCCGCAATGAAAAAGTCCCGTCGCATGAACTGCGCGGGACTTTTGGAAACTTGCTCAGATTGATTCTGGCGGAGAGTGTGAGATTCGAACTCACGGACGCTTTCACGTCGGCAGTTTTCAAGACTGCTGGTTTAAACCACTCACCCAACTCTCCGGAACCGTCGATTTTATGCTGACGCCGGCCCGTTACTCGTCGGGCAGGAAGAGCGACTGCAGGTCGCTCAGGAAATCCAGCCCGCGCTCGGTGGGCCACACGCGATGCAGGTCGCGCGCGATGAGGCCCTTGCGCTCGGCTTCCTCCAGGCCCTTTTGAATGCTGGTCATGGCCAGCCCGGTGCGTTCGCTGAATTGGGGCAGCGTGAAGCCCTCCTTCAGGCGCAGCGCGTTGAGCATGAACTCGAACGGCAGGTCGGCCAGCGCCACTTCGTCGCTTTGCGCCACGGCGGCGCCGGTGCGGGCGTTGTTCATGTACAGGCGCGGCTCGCGAAAGCGTACCTGGCGCACGATGCGGTGCGCGAAGCTCAGCTTGCTGTGTGCGCCGGCGCCAATGCCCAGGTAGTCGCCGAACTGCCAGTAGTTGAGGTTGTGCGCGCAGGCGTGGCCGCTGCGCGCATAGGCCGACACTTCGTAGCGCGACATGCCGCTGGCGGCGGTTCGCTCGGTGATCCGGTCGAGCATGGCGTAGGCCAGGTCGTCTTCGGGCAGGGCCGGCGGAAACTTGGCGAACCAGGTGTTGGGTTCGATGGTGAGGTGGTACACCGAGATGTGCGGCGGCGCGAGCGCCAGCGCCTGGGTCAGGTCGGCGTCCAGCCCCTCGAGCGTCTGGCCCGGCAGCGCATACATCAGGTCGAGGTTGAAGGTGTCGAACGCGCTCGCGGCTTCTTCCACGGCGGCAATGGCCTGGGCGCGGTCGTGCACGCGGCCCAGCGCCTTCAGGTGCTCGTCGTTGAAGCTCTGCACGCCCACCGAAAGCCGCGTGACGCCCGCGCTGCGGTAGGCGCGGAAGCGGTTGCGCTCGAAGGTGCCGGGGTTGGCTTCGAGCGTGATCTCGCACTCGGGCGCCAGCTTGAGGCGGGCGCGCACGTCGCCGAGCAGGCGGTCGATGGCCTGGGGCGAAAAAAGGCTCGGCGTTCCGCCGCCGATGAAGATGGTGTGGACGGTGCGGCCCCAGATGAGCGGCAGCGCGGCGTCCAGGTCGGCAATGAGCGCGTCGAGATACGCTGACTCGGGAATGCCCTCAGCCTCGGCCTCGCTGGTGGCGCGCCACTCGTGCGAGTTGAAGTCGCAGTAAGGGCACTTGCGCAGGCACCACGGCAGATGGATGTAGAGCGAGAGCGGCGGCAGCGCCGCGAGCTGCAGCGGGCCGGGCCGCATCCAGTGCAGCACGTCGTTGGCCTGCGGTGCGCCCGTGGGCTGCACGGGCTGGATGGGAACGACAGAGGCCATCGCTCAGAACCAGCGTTCGCGCATCAGGGCCAGCATGGCCTTGGCCGCCTGGCCCCTGTGGCTGTTGGCGTTCTTCACCTCGGGCGGCAGCTGGGCAAAGGTCTTGCCGAAGCCGGGCAGGTACATGACGGGATCGAAGCCGAAGCCGTTGTCACCGATCGGCGCCTTGGTGATTTCGCCGACCACGCGGCCCACCGCGATGAGCGGCTCGGGATCGTCGTGCCCGCGCAGCGCGACCAACGTGCTGACGAGCGCGGCGCGCCGATTGACCACGCCGTCGAGCTGCTCGAGCAGCGCCTTGACGTTGTTGGCGTCGCCCTTGGCATAGCCGAACTGCGTGGCATAGAACGCGGTGTCCACGCCCGGCAGGCCGCCGAAGGCGTCGACGCAAAGGCCTGCGTCGTCGGCAATGGCCGGCAGGCCGGTTGCGGCGCTGGCATGGCGCGCCTTGGCCAGCGCGTTTTCGACGAAAGTGCGAAATGGCTCCTCGGCCTCGCCCACGCCCAACGCCGACTGGGGCACGAGCGTCACGGCCAGCTCCGCAAACAATTGCTGGAGTTCGGCAAGCTTGCCGGCGTTGTTGGAGGCCAGGACCAGTTTCATCGCCATCGACCGATCGATCACTTCGAAACGAGGGACTGCTGCTGCAGCACGATCAGTTCGCCAATGCCCTTTTCGGCCAGGCCGAGCAGCAGGTTCATCTCCTCGCGCGAGAAGGCCGCACCCTCGGCGGTGCCCTGCACTTCGACAAAGTGGCCGGCGCCGGTCATCACGACGTTCATGTCGGTATCGCAGGCGGAGTCTTCGGTGTATTCGAGGTCGAGCAGCGGCGTACCGGCAACGATGCCGACCGAAATGGCCGCGACATGGCCCTTGATGGGCGACGCGGGGATCGTGCCAGCGGCCAGCAGCTTGTTGACGGCGTCCTGCGCGGCGACAAAGGCGCCGGTGATGGCCGCCGTGCGGGTGCCGCCATCGGCCTGCAGCACGTCGCAGTCGAGGTGGATGGTGCGCTCGCCCAGCGCAGCCAGGTCGAACACGGCGCGCATCGAGCGGCCGATGAGGCGCTGGATTTCCTGCGTACGGCCGCTCTGCTTGCCGCGGGCGGCTTCGCGGTCGCTGCGCGTGTGGGTGGCGCGCGGCAGCATGCCGTATTCGGCCGTGACCCAGCCTTCACCGCTGCCACGCTTGTGCGGCGGCACGCGCTCTTCGACCGAGGCGGTGCACAGCACGCGCGTCTGGCCGAATTCGATGAGCACCGAACCCTCGGCGTGGATGGTGAAACCGCGGGTGATGCGCACCGGGCGCAGCTGGTCGGCGGCACGGCCGCCGCTTCGTGTGAAAGCAGTCATTTTTTTGTGAGAGGTATGTGGAACAAAAAGCGCAGACGGCCCGCAAGCCGGAGCAGCCGGGCGATCAGGTCTTCTTGGCTGCCGAACGGCGAATGGCTTCGTTGATTTCGGCAATCGAGCGCTCGATGGCGTCTTCGTCGAGGTCGTCGAGCGCGTCGAGTTCGCCGTCAGCGGGCATGCCGGCCTGGATGGTGGAAGCAAAGACGCCGTCGTCGATGGTCTCGGTGGAAACGCCGCGGTCTTCGCCCGTCGAATCGGGCATTTCCCATTCGAGGGCGATGAGCGTGACGTTGTCGCTGTGCGCGCCGCCCTTGCGCAGTGCCATTTCGGCCAGGTCGGGCGCGGCGTCGGACACCGGCTTGTCGGAGGACAGCGTGTGCACGATGACGGCGTCGTCGAGCACGCCCCAGACGCCGTCGGAGCACAGCATGATGCGGTCGCCGCGCTGCAGCTGCAGCGGGGCCGAAATATCGAACAGCGGCGTGGTCGGCGAGCCCAGGCAGGTGAGCAGCAGGTTGCGGTTGACCGGCATGTCCGCGCCATGCGGACGCGGGCGCTCGGCATGCGAATGGTCGCGCGTGCGGGTCAGCAGGCGGCCGTCGCGCACCACGTAGAGGCGCGAGTCGCCGCAGTGCATCCAGGTGGCCGTGGTGCCCTGGAGCAGCGCCGCGACGACGGTGGTGCGCGGCGTGTCGAGCATGGCCTTGTGGCTCGCGTACCGCATGATCTGCTGGTGCGCCGCCATGGCCGATTCGGCCAGGAAGGCCTTGACGTCCTTGACGGTGGGGCGCGCTTCGCGCTGGTAGAGGGCCGCGATGGTCTGCAGCGCCAGCTGGGCCGCAATCTCGCCCTCGGGGTGGCCGCCCATGCCGTCGGCCAGCACGAAAAGGCCCGACTCCCGCGTGTAGCAGTAGCCCATGCGGTCTTCGTTCTTGAGACGGCCGCCCTTGCGGCTGACCTGGAATACCGAGAATTTCATGCCGGGCGCGTGGTAGGTGCCGCCGCCCTGGGCAGGGCCTTCTTGTCGAAGGAGCGGATGTTGTCGAATGAAAGCCGCACCTTTTCGCCGACGGTGAGCTTGGTGTAGCGGCGCTCGCCTTCGCGGCTGAGCTCCTTTTGCAGCGCAAAGACCGACTGCGGGCGCGAGAGCGGATCGAGCGACATGCACCATTCGACCACCTCGATGAGGTTGTCGGAGTACACGCCGCGCAGGCGCGACAGCGACAGGCTGAGCCGGTCTTTCTCGATGCGGCGCGGCGCGTCGTTGGGCGGATAGCCCTGCATGCAGGCGTAGATGCAGGCGCCGATGGCGTAGATGTCGGTCCAGGGACCCATCGACGAGTCGCGCCGGTACATCTCGGGCGCGGCAAAGCCGGGGGTGTACATCGGCCGGATGAAGATGCCCTCCTTGCTGAGCACCTCGCGCGCGGCGCCGAAGTCGATCAGCACCGCCCGGTCGTCGTCGGTGACGAAGATGTTGGCGGGCTTGATGTCCAGGTGCAGCATCTTGTACTGGTGCACGATGCGAAGGCCGCGCAGGATCTCGTCGAACAGCGACCGGATGGTCGATTCACGGAAGACCTTGGGCCTTTTCAGGTCGCGCGCCGTCACCACGAAGTCCTGCAGGGTGGCGCCCTCCAGGTAGTTCATGACCATGTAGACGGTTTCGTTCTCGCGAAAGAAGTTGAGAACGCTGACCACCGAGGCGTGCGAAATCTGCGCGAGCGAGCGCCCTTCCTCGAAAAAGCTCTTGAGGCCGAGCCGGTAGAGCGAGAGCTTTTCGGGCGCCACTTCGGGCGTCAGCTCGCCCGGCCCGCGCGTTGCGAGCGAAGATGGCAGGTATTCCTTGATGGCAACCTGCTGTCCGCTGGGGTCTATGGCGAGGTAGACAACGCCAAAACCGCCTGCGGAAAGCCGGCGAACGATGCGGTAACCGCCAATGACCGTATCGGGCAGCAGGGGCGAAGGCTTGACCTTTGACATAATCCGGGAGTTTCGCCCGAAGGCGATGGTGCGGCAAGCGAACGCCATGCCGACGCCTCGGTGCTTGCAAGCAAAACCATAGTGAGGCGCAATGCCAGTTTACAGCATGACCGGCTATGCCAGTGGCCAGAACGGCCCCGCCGGCAGCCACTCCGAAGCCGAGGCACGGCCTGCCGCCGCGGGCCGTCTCGGGGTCGAAATCCGCTCGGTCAACAGCCGCTTCCTCGACCTCACCTTCAAGTTGCCGGAGGAACTGCGCCAGCATGAAACCGCGCTGCGCGAGCTGCTCACGGGCAAGCTCAAGCGCGGCAAGGTGGAGGTGCGCGCCGCCATCGAGAACACCGCCCAGGCGGGCGTCGTCGAGCCCTCCGTCAAGCTGCTGCAGCGGCTCAACGGCGTGCAGGACGGCATCAAGGCCTGGCTGCCGGGCGCCCGCGAACTGAGCGTGGCCGACGTGCTGCGCCTGGCCGGCGGCGACAGTGCCGCCCGCGGCGACTGGGGCGGCGACCTGCTCGAGGTGGCCGGCAAGGCGCTGGATGCGCTGATGTCGGCCCGCCAGCGCGAAGGCGCGCGGCTCGCCAAGATGCTGGAGGCCCACCTCGCCCAGCTGCGCGCGCTGGTCGAACAGGCCGGTCCGCTGATTCCGCAGCTGGTCGAGCAGCAGCGCGCTCGTTTCCTGGAGCGCTGGCAGGAAGCCATGGGCCTGACCGGCGGCACCCTGCCCGAGGCCGCCCAGGACCGCGCGCTGACCGAGGCCACCGCCTTTGCCATCCGGATCGACGTGGCGGAAGAGCTCACGCGGCTGAATTCGCACCTCGATGAGATCGAGCGGCTGCTCAAGAAGGGCGGCGAAATCGGCAAGCGGCTGGACTTCCTGATCCAGGAGCTGCATCGCGAGGCCAATACACTGGGCTCCAAGTCGGCCGCGCTGGAGCTCACCCGCATCGGCGTGGACATGAAGGTGCTGATCGAGCAGATGCGCGAACAGGTACAGAACATCGAATGAGCGAGCGAATGGACTATCCAGGCAACATCTTTGTCGTGGCGGCACCCAGCGGTGCCGGCAAATCGAGCCTGGTCAAGGCGCTCATGGAGCTGGACACAGCCGTCCAGCCCTCGGTTTCCCACACCACCCGGCCACCGCGCGGGCAGGAAAAGCACGGCCGGGAGTATTTCTTTACCTCGCCCTCCGAATTCGACGCCATGATCGCGGCGGATGGGTTCGTGGAGTGGGCCCACGTGCACGGGCACCGCTACGGCACCTCCAAGAAAGCCATCGAGGAGCGCATCGCCCAGGGGGCCGACGTCATCCTGGAAATCGACTTCCAGGGCGCCATCCAGATCCGCAAGACCTTCGCCAACGCGGTCATGATCTTCATCCTGCCGCCCAGTTGGGAAGAACTGCGCTCCCGGCTGGAGCGGCGCGGCGAAGACAGCGCGGCCGTCATCGAGCTGCGCCTCAAGAATGCCGCCGAAGAGATGGCCCGGGCAGGGGAATTCGACTTCGTTATAATCAACGAGTTATTTGAGCGCGCGCTTTTCGATCTCAAGGCGATCGTCCACGCTCAGCGGCTTCGGTATTCTGCACAGCGCCGCGCACGTGCCGACACATTCGCCGCCCTGAACATCCCCTGATTTCCTGCTCACCGACCGAAAGACTCCATCATGGCCCGCATCACCGTCGAAGATTGCCTGCTTCAGATCCCCAACCGCTTCCAGCTGGTCCTGGCCGCCACCTACCGTGCGCGCATGCTGAGCCAGGGCCATGCACCCAAGATCGAGAGCAAGAACAAGCCCGCCGTCACGGCCCTGCGCGAAATCGCCGAAGGCAAGATCGGCCTTGAAATGCTCAAGAAGGTGCCGGGCTGATCGTTGTTTCTGACGCAGCCCTGCAACGAAAAGGCACCGCAAAGCGGTGCTTTTTTTACGTCTGGACGCGTCCATAGAGCGGTCACGCTAAAGTGGTAGCCATGAGCGCGGTTGCCAAACATCAGTCCCATGCCCCCACGGGGGGCACGCCCAAGCCGAGCCCGGCGGCGCTGAATGCGGCTGCCGCGAGCTTTGCCGCGCTGACCGCCAGGCTCGACTACCTGAGCCCCGAAGACACCGAGCTGGTCCGCCGCGCCTACCGCTTCGCCGACGAAGCCCACCTGGGCCAGCTGCGCAACAGCGGCGAGCCCTACATCACCCACCCCATTGCCGTGGCGGCGCAATGCGCCGAATGGAAGCTCGACGCACAGGCGCTGATGGCCGCCCTGCTGCACGATGCCATCGAAGACTGCGGGGTCACCAAGCCCGAACTGATCGAGCGCTTCGGCGCGCCGGTGGCCGAGCTGGTCGACGGGCTCACCAAGCTGGACAAGCTGCAGTTCAACACCCGCGAGGAAAACCAGGCCGAGTCGTTCCGCAAGATGCTGCTGGCCATGGCGCGCGACGTGCGCGTGATCCTGGTCAAGCTGGCCGACCGCACGCACAACATGCGCACGCTCGACGATGCGCCGCGCGAGAAATGGGCCCGGATCTCACGCGAAACGCTCGAAATCTACGCGCCCATCGCGCACCGGCTGGGCCTGAACCAAACGTACCGCGAACTGCAGGAACTGTCGTTCCGCCATCTGAAACCGTGGCGCTATGCCACCCTGTCCAAGGCCGTGGCCAAGGCGCGCGGGCGCCGCCGCGACCTGATCCAGAAGGTGCAGCGCGAGGTCGAGACCGCCTTTGCCAACGCCAACATGACGCTGCGCATCGCGGGACGCGAGAAAACGCTCTATTCGATCTACCGCAAGATGGAGGAAAAGCACCTGAGCTTCGCCCAGGTGACCGACATCTACGGCTTTCGCCTGATCGTGCCGAACGTGATCGCCTGCTACACGGGCCTGGGCATCCTGCACCAGATGTACAAGCCGCTGCCGGGCAAGTTCAAGGACCACATCGCGATCGCCAAGCTCAACGGCTACCAGTCGCTGCACACCACGCTGGTGGGCCCGGCCGGCGTGAACGTGGAGTTCCAGCTGCGCACCGAGGCCATGCACGTGGTGGCCGAATCCGGCGTGGCGGCGCACTGGCTCTACAAGGCAGCCGAGCCGAACGCGGCCAGCAACGACCGGCTCGGCACCAAGTGGCTGCAGTCGCTGCTCGACATCCAGGACGAAACCCGCGACGCCGCCGAGTTCTGGGACCACGTCAAGGTCGACCTGTTCCCCGACGCGGTCTACGTCTTCACGCCGAAGAGCCAGATCCTCGCGCTGCCGCGCGGCGCCACGGTGGTCGACTTTGCCTATGCCATCCACAGCAACATCGGCGACCACACCTCCGCGGCACGCATCAACGGCGACCAAGTGCCGCTACGCACGGAGCTCAAGAACGGGGACGTGGTCGAGGTCATCACCGCACCCGTGTCCACGCCCAATCCCGCATGGCTCGGCTTCGTGCGAACCGGCCGGGCGCGCTCCAAGATCCGCCACTACCTGAAAACCCTGGCCCATGCCGAATCCGAAGGCCTGGGCGAGAAGCTGCTGGCTCAGGCACTGCGCGCCGAAGGCCTCAGCAAGCTGCCGGCCGAGGACGCCGAGCACCAGGCGCTGTGGGAAAAGCTGCTGCGCTTCACCGGCAACCGAACGCGCGCCGAATTGCTGACCGACATCGGCCTGGGCAAGCGGATTGCCAGCATCGTGGCAAAGCGGCTGGTGGCCATGCTGTCCGAACTCGGCGAGCGGCCCGATGCGCTGCTGCTGAGCCGCGAGCGCTTCATCTCGCACGAGACCATTTCCCAGGGCGCCGTCACGCTGGATGGCAGCGAGAACTCGTCGGTCCGCTTTGCGCTGTGCTGCCGGCCGATTCCGGGCGACGAGATCGTCGGCTACCTCGGCCATGGCGAAGGGCTGGTCGTGCACACCGAGTCCTGCGGCGTGGGCCAGCGCCTGCGCCACAAGGACAGCGAGCGTTTCTTCGCGGTCGAGTGGGCGGACGAGCCGACCCGCACCTTCGAAACCGGCGTGGTCATCACGGTGCGCAACGACAAGGGCGTGCTGGCGCGCGTGGCCGCGACCCTGGCGGACGCCGAAGCCGACATCACGCACGTCGAAATGGCCGACGAGACGCCGCAGGATTCGACCGACCTGCGCTTCGTGATTGCGGTGCGCGACCGCACCCACCTGGACAGCGTGCTGCGCGCCGCGCGGCGCACGGCCTCGGTGCTGACCGCCGCAAGGACGGTTCCCGCGCCCTGACCGGCGGGCAGGAAAGCTAGCGCGCCGTGCCCGGTGCCGGATAGCTGACCGACAGCAGCTCGACCTCATGGGCGCCGCCCGGCGTCACGAGCTTCACCACGTCGCCTTCGCGCGACTTGAGCAGCGCGCGGGCGATCGGGGAAATCCAGCTGACCTGCGACTGGGCGCTGTCCGCCTCGTCGATGCCTAGGATCGTCACGCTGCGCTCGTCGCCCGTTTCGTCCATGTAGCGCACCGTTGCGCCAAAGAACACCTGGTCGCTGCCGTGATGCACCGAAGGATCGGTCACTTCGGCAATTTCGAGCCGCTTGGTGAGAAAACGGATGCGCCGGTCGATTTCCCGCAGCCGCTTCTTGCCGTAGAGATAGTCGCCATTTTCGGAGCGGTCGCCGTTCTTGGCGGCCCAGTGCACCGCCTCGACGACCTTCGGGCGCTCTTCGTCCATCAGCTGAAGCAGTTCGTCGCGCAGTCGGGCATAGCCGGCCGGCGTCATGTAGTTCTTGCTGCCGCTCGGGAGCGCGGGGGCG
Organism: Variovorax sp. 05T418; assembly: GCF_056396385.1. NCBI lineage: Bacteria > Pseudomonadati > Pseudomonadota > Betaproteobacteria > Burkholderiales > Comamonadaceae > Variovorax > Variovorax sp. 05T418. The sequence goes on from NZ_JBFTLJ010000010.1 coordinate 85,968, forward strand.
GCGCTTTCGCCGCCGTCGTCGTCACCGTCGCTCTCGGTTTCCTTGGTGAATGCTTTGCTCAACTTGGTAGAACCTCTGGTCTCAAGGAAGGGAATGGGCTTTTCACCGTATTTTCAACATTCGCGACAGGGTGCGCAGCGGCGCCGTCACGCGCCACGAATTTGAGGCCCGAAGTGCCGTGCATTGCGCTTCCAGGTGCGAGGTGCGCGATCTCGCGCGCTCCAGGTCCTGCGCGAGAACGGCCTGGCTGCGCTGGCATTCGGCGAGTTCATGTTGGCGCGCATCGCGTTCGGCGATTGCCTCGCTCAAATGCTGCTGGCAGGCCGTGCGGCCGGCAATGGCCTCGTCCAGTTCGCGCTGCTGCTCAGCGCGGCAAGCCATTGCCTCGTCGAGTTTCCGCTGGAGCACCGCGCGCTCGGACACGGCCTTGTCCAGCTCACGCTTGATCGCCACGCGGTCCAGGGTGGCCTGGGAAGGAAATTCGATGCTGGCCGGCGCCTGCGCGGTGTGGGCAGCAAGCTCCCTGCCCACGCGGACCTTCGACGGCACCGCCGTCTCCCGATGGGCCGACAGCGCCCGCTCCCTGTCGAGCTTCGCACCCAGGACCGGATGCAGCTTGTCGTAGAGATACGCCGGGTCCTCCACGAGACGCGGGAAGTCGAGCATCACCAGCGGCACGTCGTGCTTGACCAGCGTGTGCATCAACTCATGAAAGCCCAGCGCAAGAAGGCGTGCTTCGTCGATCGGATTGAGCGAATAGACGATGCCGCCCGGCGTGGTCCCCCACGACTCCCAGAGCCGGCAATCGTCCGGCAGGCCCTCCATAGCGTACCGTGCGCGCAACTCGTTGACCACGCGGCTGGTGGAGGCTTCCACGATGCTGCGCATCGGAAAGATCACCGCATCGAGCGCGATGGACGGGTCCGCGAGCAGGCGCGTGGCATAGGCATGCAGCCAGGGCGACTTGATGACGTAGGGCAGATCGGGGTTGTCGAAGGGCAGGTCCTCGAGGCCCGCGTTGGCGTCCTCGTTGTAGGTGCTCGCGGCCGGATGCCTTGCAAGATGCGTGTCCAGCCCGCAAGCCGCCAGGTACTGGACGAGGAAGGTCGTGCCGGCGCGCCCCGTGCCGGCAATCATCAGGTGGTTTTTTCTTGCGGGCGTCATTGATGCAGCGTCCGGGTTGGCGCCGTTCCCTCCAGCGAAGCCATGATCTGCTGCACCGCAGCCGAGACATCGCAGCTGGAAGTGTCGACTGTGAGCGCGGGGTTTGCCGGGGCTTCGAAGATGTCGGACACGCCGGTGAAGCGCGCGATCGCGCCCTGCCGCGCTCGCGCATACATCCCCTTGGGGTCGCGCCGCTCGCAGACTTCCAGGGGCGCGTGCACGAAGACCTCGTGGTACGAAGGCCCGACGATCGAGCGTGCGAGATCCCGGAGCGCCTGCAGCGGTGAAACGACGGCAACGATTGCCACCATGCCCTGCTCGTTCAACAGCCGCGCGATGTGGGCAATGCGGCGGATGTTCTCGTGGCGGTCTTCCGCGCTGAAGCCGAGCCCGCGGTTCAGTCCCTTGCGGACCTCGTCGCCATCCAGCCGCACGGCACCCACGCCCCTGGCGCGCAGCAAGGGCTGCAAGGCGGCGGCGATGGTGGACTTTCCCGCGCCGGACAGCCCCGTGAGCCAAATGACGGGCGGCGGCCGCAGTGTTGTTGTCGAAGCAGGACGATCGTCTGGTTTCTGCAACTGTTCTGGCATCGAAAAACAGGTCTGGCCGGGCGCGGCGCCTCGAGGCAGCGGCTCACCCGGCGTGAAGGAAGACGAAGGTTCTCAAGCGGCTCGTTTTCTTCCGGCTCCTCCGGTGAACAACAAGAATGCCTCAACAGCACCCGAAGGTCGAGGGCGATCCGGTGCAGGATCGATCGCATCGAATGGAGCCCCGGAGCGGGAACATTGCCCGTGATCTCGTTGAACGGAAAAATATTCCGCAGAGAGCCGCGCAAAAGAAAAAGGGTTAGGACACGTAATGTCCTAACCCTTCAAAGAGTGGTGCGGCTGGCAGGAATTGAACCCACGACCCCTTGGTTCGTAGCCAAGTACTCTATCCAACTGAGCTACAGCCGCACAGCTATCGATTATAGCATCCATTTTTGGCCCCTGGCGGACCAAGCTCAGAAATGAATGCAATTGGTAGGCCGTGATGGGCTTGAACCATCGACCAACGGATTATGAGTCCGCTGCTCTAACCAACTGAGCTAACGGCCCACGAGAGGCCACGATTCTATTCGCGGCGTCGCTCACTTGCGGTGGCTCAGCGCATTGCTGACCAGCCGCGAGGTGATGTCCACGATCTGGATCATGCGCTCGTACGGCATGCGGGTCGGGCCGATCACGCCCAGCGTGCCCACCACCTGCCCGTCGACTTCATAGTTGGCGCTGACGATGGAAAGCTCCTCGATCGGCACCACCTGGCTTTCGCCGCCGATGAAGATGCGCACGCCCTCTGCCTTGCTCGACACGTCGAGCAGCCGCATCAGCTGCGCCTTCTGCTCGAAGAGCTCGAAGGCACGGCGCAGCTGCCCCATGTCGCTCGAAAAATCGGTGACGGAAAGCAGGTTGCGCTCGCCGGAGATCACCACGTCGTCTTCCTGCGCCTCGGTGAGCACCTCGGAACTGACCTTGACCGCCGCCTGCATCAGCGCGGCAATTTCGCCGCGCAGTTTTTCGACCTCGGACTGCAGGCGGTCGCGCACCTGCTCGATGGTCAGGCCCGCGTAGTGGGCATTGATGTAGTTCGATGCTTCCACCAGCTGCGACTGCGTGTAATCGGCTTCCGGAAAGATCACGCGGTTCTGCACGTCGCCGTCGGGCGAGACGATGATCACCAGCAGCCGCCGGTCCGAGAGCCGCAGGAACTCGATCTGCTTGAAGACCGAGGCGCGCCGCGGCGTCATGACCACGCCGACGAACTGCGACAGGTTGGACAGCAGGTTGGCCGCGTTGGCAATCACCTTCTGCGGCTGGTCAGGGGGCAGGTGGCTCGGCGCGTTCATGTGCTCGCGCTGGGCGGTGAGCATGGTGTCGACGAACAGCCGGTAGCCGCGCGCGGTGGGAATGCGTCCGGCCGAGGTGTGCGGGCTGGTGATCAGCCCCAAACCCTCGAGGTCTGACATGACGTTTCGGATGGTCGCGGGAGACAGGTCAAGGCCCGGGGCGCGCGACAAAGTCCGCGACCCGACCGGTTGGCCTTCGGCGATATAACGCTCGACCAGCGTCTTGAGGAGCAACTTGGCACGGTCGTCCAGCATTGCAAGATTTTAGTGTTGTAATTTGTAGATGACTTCCCGCTTTCGTCACGTCGCGCTGATCGGCAAATACCAGGCTTCAGGCGCCCGGGCGCAGGCCGATGCCCGCGACGGCGTGATGGAAGATATCGGCGCCTTCCTGGAATCGCAAGGGTGCGAGGTCTTTGTCGAAAAATCGGCGGCCGAGGAGGCCGATGCGGACGCCAGCGTCGGCGGCCGCTACCAGCCACTGAGCGTCGAGGAAATCGGCCAGCGCTGCGATCTGGGCCTGGTGGTGGGAGGCGACGGAACCATGCTGGGCATCGGCCGGCAGCTCGCCTGCTACGGCATTCCGCTGATCGGCATCAACCGCGGCCGGCTCGGTTTCATCACCGACATTCCGCTGGACAACTACCAGGCCACGCTGATTCCCATGCTGGCCGGCGAATACGAGGAAGACCACCGCAGCCTCATGCATGCGCAGGTCATGCGCGACGGCGCCTCGGTCTTCGACGCGCTGGCAATGAACGACGTGGTGGTCAACCGCGGCGCCACCTCGGGCATGGTCGAGCTGCGCGTTTCGGTGGGCCGGCATTTCGTGGCCAACCAGCGCGCCGACGGCCTGATCATCGCTTCGCCCACGGGTTCGACGGCCTATGCGCTCTCGGCCGGCGGGCCGCTGCTGCATCCGGCGGTGCCGGGCTGGGTGCTGGTGCCCATTGCGCCGCACACGCTGTCGAACCGCCCCGTGCTGCTGCCCGACGCCGACGAGATCGTGATCGAACTGGTGGCGGGGCGCGACGCCAGCGCCAATTTCGACATGCAGTCGCTGGCCTCGCTCGCGATCGGCGATCGCGTGGTGGTGCGCCGCTCCGACTTCCGCGTGCGCTTCCTGCACCCGCGCGGCTGGAGCTATTTCGACACGCTGCGCAAGAAACTTCACTGGAACGAAGGGGGCTCCTGAAATGGCGCTGCGACGCATCGCATTGCGCGACTTCGTGATCGTGCGATCACTCGAACTCGACCTGTCGGCAGGCTTCACGGTATTGACCGGCGAGACCGGCGCGGGCAAATCGATACTGATCGATGCGCTGCAGCTGGCGCTCGGCAACCGGGCCGACGCGGGCGCGGTGCGCGAAGGCGCCGAACGGCTCGACGTCAGCGCCGAATTCGATGCCGACCCGGCACTCGCGGCCTGGCTCGACGAGGGCGGCTTCGAAAACGGCGACGCCCTGCTGCTGCGCCGCACCGTCGACCTGCAGGGCCGCAGCCGCGGCTGGATCAACGGCAGCCCGGCCACCGCCACCCAGCTGCGCGAACTCGGCGACCGCCTGCTCGACATCCACGGCCAGCACGCATGGCAGAGCCTGACGCGCCCCGAGGCCGTGCGCGGCCTGCTCGACGCCTATGCCGGCGTGCGCACCGATGCGCTGGACGCAGCCTGGCAGAGCTGGCGCCAGGCGCTTTCCGCGCTCGACCACGCGCGCTCGGCACAAGATTCGCTGCTGCGCGAACGCGAGCGGCTGCAATGGCAGATCGCCGAGGTCATGAAGCTGGCGCCGGCCGAAGGCGAGTGGGAAGAGCTTTCCACCCAGCACGCGCGAGTCTCCAATGCGCAGGCACTCATCGATGCGGCGCAGGGCGCGAGCCAGGCGCTCGAAGACGACGACAGCGGCGCGCTCGCCGCGCTGTCGCGCGCCGTCGCGCTGCTGCAGAACTGCGAGCACATCGAGCCTGAATTCCGCGCCCTCGGCGAAGTGCTGGCCTCCAGCGTCGCCCAGGCTTCCGATGCCGCCCACACGCTGCACAGCTACCTGCGCGACGCCGAGGCCGATCCGAAGCAACTGGCCGAACTCGACGAGCGCATGGGGCTGTGGATGTCGCTCGCGCGCCGCTACAAGCGCACGCCGGACGACCTGCCGGCGCTCCTGGCCAGCTGGCAGGCCGAGCTGCAGGCGCTCGATGCGCAGAGCGATCTCGCAGGCCTGGAGCGCGCCGAGCAAGGCGCGCAGCAGGCCTACCTGAAGGAAGCCAAGGCGCTCGCCAAGGCCCGCAAGCTGGCCGCCCCGCGGCTGGCGGAGGCGGTCACGCAGGCGATGCAGGGGCTCGGCATGCAGGGCGGGCGCTTCGAGGTCGAGCTGCTGCCGCTGGCGCAGCCGGGCCGCGCGGGTCTCGAAGACGTGGCCTTTCTCGTGAGCGGCCATCCCGGAAGCACGCCGCGCCCCATCGGCAAGGTGGCTTCGGGCGGCGAGCTCTCGCGCATCGCACTGGCCATTGCGGTCACCACCAGCCAGCTCGGCGCCGCGCAGACGCTGATCTTCGACGAGGTCGATGCCGGCGTCGGCGGGGCCGTGGCCGAGACCGTGGGCCGGCTCATGAAGCAGCTCGGGCGCGATCGCCAGGTGCTGGCGGTCACCCACCTGCCGCAGGTTGCCGCCTGCGCCGACCACCACCTGGTGGTGGCCAAGCGCCAGACGGCGGCAGCCGGCCAGGACGGCCCGCGCACCGAAAGCGGCGTCTCGCGGCTCGACGACGACACCCGCGCCCGCGAAATCGCGCGCATGCTCGGCGGCGAGAAGCTTTCGCAGACCTCGCTGGCGCATGCCCGCGAAATGCTGGGCCACAAGACTTCGGCGGCGCTGTGATGGACCTCGACCTGGTGCTCATCACCGGCATGTCGGGTTCGGGCAAGTCGGTGGCGCTGCATGCGCTGGAAGACGCCGGCTACTACTGCGTCGACAACCTGCCGCCCGAACTGCTGACGGCCTTCATCGCGCTGCAGCACGAGCAGCAGGCCACGCGCGTGGCCATTGCGATGGACGTGCGCAGCGGCGTGTCGCTGCCAATCGTTCCGCAGCAGCTCGAAGCCCTGCGGCAGGACGGCGTTTCGCTGCGCTCGCTTTTCCTCGACGCGACCACCGACGCGCTGCTGCGGCGCTATTCGGAAACCCGCCGGCGCCATCCGCTGTCGCGCCAGGAGGGCCGCAACGACGTGCCCGAACAGGAGCGCGTGCTGGTGCAGGCCATCGAGCTCGAGCGCGAGCTGCTGGCCGACCTGCGCGACGGCGCCGACGTGATCGACACCAGCCTCATCCGGCCGGCCCAGCTGCAGAGCTACATCAAGGCGCTGATCTCGGCGCCCCAGAGCAGCGCATTGACGCTGGTGTTCGAATCCTTCGCCTTCAAGCGCGGCGTGCCGCTGGATGCCGACTACGTGTTCGATGTGCGCATGCTGCCCAATCCGCACTACGTGCCCGCGCTGCGGCCGCTCACGGGCCGCGATGCGCCGGTGGTCGAATGGCTGCGCGAGCACGACGACGTTGCGCGCATGTACGACGACATCGAGCAGTTCCTCTCGCGCTGGCTCGACGCGCTGGCGCGGGACCATCGCAGCTACGTGACCGTGGCCATCGGCTGCACGGGCGGCCAGCACCGCTCGGTGTTCCTGGTCGAGCAGCTCGCGCGCGCGTTCGGAACGCGCTGGGTCGCGCTCAAGCGGCACCGCGAGCTCGACGCAGGCTGAGTTCGCTCCGTCCGGCTAGCCCGCGCTGCTGCTCTCGAGCAGCTTGCGCATCGGCGCCGGCAATCCCAGCCGGCCCCACTCCTGCGCATCCACCCAGCGCGCCGCATCGCCTTTGGGCTGGCTGCCCTGGAGCAGCACCGGGTGCAGGTGCAGGTCCTTGTGGGTCAGCACATGCACGAAAGGCGGCAGGTCCTGTGCGCCGGCCAGCGCCGCCGGCGGCAGCGCGGCCAGCAACTCTTCTCGGCTATCGAACACGGGCAGGCAGTAGAGCCCGGCCCAGATGCCCTTGGCCGGCCGCTTCTCGAGCCAGACGCGGCCTTGCGCATCGCGCGCGAGCAGCGCCCAGAGCGACTGGGCGCTGCGCTTGAGCTTGCGCGTCTTGACCGGATAGCGCTCCGGCTGGCCTTCGCGCAGCCCCACGCATGCCTTGTTCAGCGGACAGATCATGCAGCTCGGCTTGCGCGGCAGGCAGACCGTGGCGCCCAGGTCCATCACGCCTTGCGTGTAGCTCGCGATGGCCTCCTTCTGCTCGGCCGGCGGCAGCAGCTGCGTGGCCCGGTCCCACAGTGCGCGTTCCTGCGCCGACGAGGACATGTCGCCGCCAAAGCCGAGCACGCGCGTCAGCACGCGCTTGACGTTGCCGTCGAGAATCGCGACCCGCTCTCCGAAGCAGAAGGCCGCGATCGCCGCGGAGGTGGAGCGGCCGATGCCAGGCAGGGTCTCGAGCTCGGCAGCCGTGCGCGGAAACTCGCCGCCGAAGCGCGCCACCACCTCCTGCGCGCAGCGGTGCATGTTGCGGGCGCGGCTGTAGTAGCCCAGGCCGCTCCAGAGCCCGAAGACCTCGTCCTCGGTGCCGTCGGCCAGCGCCCGCACGGTCGGAAAGCGTTCGAGAAAGCGCGCGAAGTACCCGAGCACGGTCGAGACCTGCGTCTGCTGGAGCATGACCTCCGACAGCCACACGCGGTAGGGATCCCGCGTGTTCTGCCACGGCAGCGCGCTGCGCCCGTGGCTGCGCTGCCAGGCCACGACGCGCTCGGCAAAATCGGCCGGCGCCTGCGGCTCCACGGCCGCAGCCGGCACCGGACGATCAGGCCGCCGCACGCAGCTCGCCGACGGCGGCAGCGGCTGCTGCCGGCCTTCCCTGTTGCGCGATGGCCGAGGTGAATTCATGGAGCCGAAGCTGCAGCTCGGCCAGGCTGCTCTCTTGCTGGGCCAGCTCGAGCAGGCGTTCGTCGAGGTTGCCTGCCGCATTCTGGATGCGCTCGATCGCTTCGATGCGCTTGCTGAAATTGCGGCGGCGCTCCTTCAGCTGCGCATCGATCTGGGCGCTGGCGCCCTTGCTCCAGCGCTCGACCTCGGTCATGGCCGCTTCGTTGACCAGCCGCAGGCGGCTTGCGAGCGCGCGCACCAGCTTGTCGCAGAAGTCCGCCTGTGCGAGCTTCAGCAGGTTGCCCACGCCCAGGTAGTGGATGTGGCTGCGCTCGATCTGGCTGAGCTCCTGCTCGAAGCTCGTCAGGTCGGGCTCGGCGGGCGCCTGCAAGGTGAAGCCCTGCTCCGCGTTGAGCTGGCGGAAGGTGGCGTGCAGCATCGACTGGATCTCGGCCGTCGTGGCCTGCACTTCGCGCAGGTTGTTGCGCAGCGAGTCGAAGGTTTCGCCGTACACCTTGCGCACGTTGAACTTGACGCCCGGGCGCTTGAGCGCGGCCGAAAGCCGCACCATGTCTTCCTTGAGCGCGGTGCGGCCGAGCACGGCATACACCTCGCGCAGCAGCTTGCCCTGCACCGAACGCAGCGCGAGGATGCGCGTGTTGCTGCCCTCGAACTCGGTCTGTTCCTGGTCGATGCGCGCGCGCATGTGCCGAATGACCGACACGTTCTTGCCGCGCAATCCCTGCAGCTCGAGCGCCTGCTCCGACAGGTCGCGCTGGCGCACTTTCAGGATGCGCTCGGCCTCGGTGCGCAACGCGACCATGCCGGCGTCCACCGCGAGCCGCAGCATGGTTTCGCGCTTGCCGAGCACGCCTTCGGCGAGCAGTGCCTCGAAAGCCGGCAGCCGGCTGGCGTCGAGCAGCCGCGCATCGCGCTGGATCTTTGCCTGCAGGCCCTTCTGCGCCGACACCGGCAGCACCTGCACCAGCGGCACCTCGAGGAACTTGGCCGCAACCTCGCGCTGGCGTTCGATCTGGAGCTCGATCTGCGCGGGCGTGCTCAGCGAGTCCCACATGGTGTCGATCTTGTTGAGCACCACGAAGCGCGTGTCGCTGCCTTCGCTTTCGGTGACCAGGTGCTCGCGCCAGATCGACAGATCTGAACGCGTCACGCCCGTTTCTGCGCCCAGGATGAAGACCACGGCATGCGCCTGCGGGATCAGGCTCACCGTGAGCTCGGGCTCGGCGCCGATGGCGTTCAGGCCCGGGGTATCGAGGATCACCAGCCCCTGCTCCAGCAGCGGATGCGGCATGTTCAGGATGGCATGGCGCCAGCGCGGAATCTCGACCCGGCCTTCGGCGTCCTGCACGGGGTTGTCGTCGGGCGTCTCCTCGTTCCAGAAGCCCAGCGCGTGCGCCTCGTCCTTGCTGACCCAGCGCACTTCGGCCACCTTGCTCATGGCCTGCGCCAGCTGGTCGGCATCGGCCACGTCGATCGCAATTTCGGTCCAGCGCCCGGCCTTTTCGCGCCAGTGCGTGAGCGAATGGGGTTCCAGGCGGGTCTCGATCGGCAGCAGCCGCAGCTTGGGCGACAGCGCGGCGTCGTAGCCCAGCTCGGTCGGGCACATCGTGGTGCGCCCGGCGCTGGCCGGCATGATGCGGCGACCGTAGGCGGCAAAGAAGATTGCGTTGATGAGCTCCGACTTGCCGCGCGAGAACTCCGCCACGAAGGCCACCATGACCTTGCTGGTGCGGATCTGCAGCTCGAGGCCGCGCAGGCGCTCGGCCACTGCCTGATCGAGCAGCTCGTTCTCGGTCAGCCAGCGGGACAGCCACTGCAGGCGGTGCGCGAAATTGCTCCGCCAGGCACCGTGCTGATCGAGTTGTTGATTGAAAGAGCGACTCAAGGGGAATATGTAAGAAAGAACTTACAAATATAGCATTGCAAACTGGGAAGCAGGCGATTGCAGGATATGCCAACCCGGCGGCTAAGACACTATTTTTGACAATTGGGGCAATAGTAAGTGGAACGCTGCCCTTGGCGCAGCAGCCGGATCGGCGTTGCGCAGACCCGACAGGGCTCGCCGGCCCGTCCGTAGACCGTGGCTTCGAGCTGGAAATAGCCGTTCTGCCCATCCACGTTGGAAAAGTCGCGCAGCGTGCTGCCGCCCTTCTCGACCGCCCGGGCCAGGATTTCGCGCACGGCCGCATGGAGCCGGGCTGCCCTCGGCCGGCTGATGCGCGCAGCCGAAAGCGTGGGCCGGATGCCGGCCAGGAACAAGGCCTCCGACGCATAGATGTTTCCAACGCCGACCACCACGTCGCCCGCGAGCAGCACCTGCTTCACCGCGGCCTTGCGCTTGCGAAGGCCGGCGTGGAACGCGTCCAGGTCGAAGCCGTCGCCCAGCGGCTCCATGCCGAGGCCGCCGAGCAGCTTGATGGCCCAGGGCGCGGCTTCGTCCTCCACGTAGACCACGGCGCCGAAGCGGCGCGGATCGTTCAGCCGCAGCGTGCCGAGTTCGGTCACCAGATCGAAGTGGTCGTGAACGCCCGGCGCGGGCAGCGCCGCATCGAAGCGCAGGCTGCCCGACATGCCCAGGTGCAGCAGCAGCAGGCCGCGGTCCAGGTCGATCAGCAGGTACTTTCCGCGCCGGCGTACCTGCAGCACGCGGCGACCGACCAGCGCCTCGGGCATCACCATGAGTGCCCAGCGCAAGGGTTTGCCGATGCGAACCGCATCGATGCGTGCACCGGCAATGCGTTCGGCAAAACCGCGCCGCGTCACTTCGACTTCGGGAAGCTCTGGCATGAAATAAAAACTCCGGGCTGCGACGAAGCCCCACGCGGTGCTCGCTCAAAAGCTTGGATTATTATGGTTCGATGATTCCATCGCTCCGCCGACACCGCCTTGCGGCGGCCGCGTCTTTCGTCGTGTTGCTGGCTTGCGCCGCGCATGCGCAAAGCTCCGATCCCGCCGCGCCCAGGAGCCCGGCACCCATCATCGAACGGCCGGCACCCTCCCGCCCCGGCACCAAGCCGGCGCCGGCCGCTGCCGCAGCCGCCGCGAAGCCGGCCGGCGACCCCGAGGCCCAGCGCTCCGCGCTGACGGCCGAGCTGTTCTACGAAATCCTGATGGGCGAGATGACCGCGCGCTCCGGCGATCCCGGATCGGGTTATGCGCTGGTGCTCGATGCAGCCCGGCGGCTGCGCGACGGCAAGCTGTTCCAGCGCGCGGTCGAGATCGCGCTGCAGTCGCGCTCCGGCGACGCGGCGCTCGCGGCCTCGCGCGCATGGCAGGAAACGCTGCCCAACTCGCGTGATGCACGGCGCATCGAGCTGCAGATACTGATCGCGCTCAACCGCATCGGCGAAACGGTGGAGCCGCTGCGGGTCGAGATCGCGGCCACGCCGCAGATCGAGAAGCCGCTGCTGATGGCGGTGATCGCGCGCAACTACTCGCGCGCCTCAGACAAGAAGCAGGCCGCCTCGGTGGTCGAGCAGGCGCTGGCCGACGAACTCAAGAGCCCGGCCACCGGCGCGCTGGCCTGGGCCACCATCGGCCGCATGCGCCTGAATGCCGGCGACACCTCGGGCGCACTGGACGCCGCGTTCAAGGGCCAGCAGATGGACCCCGCCTCCGATGCTCCGGCCGCACTTGCGCTCGAGATGATCGACCCCGGCCAGCCGCTCGCGGAGCCGATCGTCACGCGCTACCTGGCCAACAACCCGAAGGCGCCGCCCGACCTGCGCATCGCCTACGCGCGCGTGCTGGTCGAGAACCGCCGCTATGCGGATTCCACCGTGCAGCTGCAGGCGCTCACCGCGGCGCGCCCCGAACTGGCCGAGCCCTGGCTGCTGCTTGGCAGCCTGCAGGCGCAGGCCCGGCAGGACGCGGCAGCCGAAACCTCGCTCAAGCGCTACATCGACTTGGCGGCCAACCAGAAGGACCCGGACGACCGCCAGCGCGGCACCACCCAGGCCTACCTCGTGCTCTCGCAGCTGGCGGAGCGCCGCAAGGACTTCACGGCCGCGGAGCGCTGGCTCGCACGCGTCGACGGCACCGACGAGCTCGTGGTCGCGCAGACGCGCCGCGCGGGCCTGCTGGCGCGCCAGGGCAAGCTGCCGCAGGCGCGCGAACTCGTGCGCGGCCTGCCCGAGCGTGCGCCCGAGGACAAGAAGCAGAAATTCCTCGCCGAAGTGCAGCTGCTGCGCGATGCCAAGCAGTACCAGGCGGCCTACGACATGCTGGCGCAGGCCTCCGCCGCCGCCCCGAACGACAGCGACCTGGTCTACGACCAGGCCATGGTGGCCGAAAAGCTCAACCGCCTCGACGAGATGGAGCGGCTGCTGCGCAGGCTGATCGAGCTCAAGCCCGAGAACCAGAACGCCTACAACGCGCTCGGCTACTCCTTTGCCGATCGCAAGATCCGCCTCGACGAGGCCCGCACGCTGATCCAGAAGGCCGTGCAGCTGGCGCCGGAAGACCCCTTCATCGCGGACAGCCTGGGCTGGGTGGAATTCCGGCTGGGCAACACGACCGAGGCCATCCGCATCCTCGAGACGGCCTACAAGACCCGGCCCGATCCGGAGATCGGCGCGCATTTCGGCGAGGTGCTCTGGGCCACCGGCCAGAAGGACCGCGCGGTCACGATCTGGAAGGAAGCCCTGCTGAGCGACGCCGAGAACGAGACCCTGCAGGAAACGCTCAAGCGCCTGCGGGTCAAGCCGTGAGCGTGCCCGCCCCGCGGCTGGCCGATGGCGGCCGCCGCGCCCTGCTGCTCGCGGGCGCGGCCGCACTGCTCTCGATGGCCGGCTGCGCCCAGCTGGCGGGCGGCCCCTCCGCCCCCAGGAGCACGGACAGCTGGAGCGGCCGCATGTCGCTGCGCATCGACAGCCAGCCGGTGCAGACCTTCTCGGCATTGTTCGAATTGCGCGGTTCTCCCGAAGCGGGCGAGCTCTCGCTCACGAGCCCGATCGGCAGCACCCTGGCCCAGCTGCACTGGTCGCCCGGCCAGGCCCTGCTCAAGAACGGCAGCGAGGTGCGGCGCTTCGAATCTGTCGACGCACTGATCGAGGCCGCCACCGGCGCGGCCATACCGGTCGGCGCGCTGTTCGGCTGGCTCGCGGGCCGCAACGAGCCCGTACCCGGCTGGCGGCCCGACCTCGCGCAGGTCGCGAACGGCCGACTGCAGGCCACCCGCGAGTCTCCCGGCCCCACGGCGGACCTGCGCATCGTGTTCGAGCGGTCATGAAGGCGATCTACGACCTTCCCGCACCGGCCAAGCTCAACCTCTTCCTGCACATCACCGGCCGGCGCGACGACGGCTACCACCTGCTGCAGTCGGTCTTCATGCTGATCGACTGGTGCGACACGCTGCACGTCGAGCTGCGCAGCGACGGCCAGCTCAGCCGCGAAGACCTCACGACCGAACTGCCGCCCGACGACCTCGTGCTGCGCGCGGCACGGGCGCTGCAGGCACATGCGGCGCCCGGCCAGGGCGCCCACATCGGCATCGCCAAGCAAGTGCCGGCGCAGGCCGGCATGGGCGGCGGCTCCTCGGACGCCGCCACCTGCCTCCTGGCGCTGAACCGCCTGTGGGGGCTGGACCTGCCGCTCTCGCGCCTGGCCGAGATCGGCGTGAAACTCGGCGCCGACGTGCCGTTCTTCCTGGGCGGGCGCAATGCCTGGGTCGAGGGAATCGGCGAGAAAATCAGGCCCGTGGCCATCCCTTCCGCGCGGTTCGTGGTGGCCAAGCCACCCCAGGGACTCGATACCCGTTTAATTTTTTCTGCGCCCGACCTTCAACGCGCCACTCCTGTTGCTATAATCTCGGGCTTTGCTGCAGATAGCGAACAGCTTGAAGCCCCAAACCCCGAAAGCAGCGCTTTCAAGGTTTTCGACTTCGGCCACAACGACCTGCAGCCGGTTGCCCAGCGGCTTTGCCCCGCGGTCACCGACGCCATCGAATGGCTCGGCGCCCAAGGATTGAAAGCCCGGATGACCGGCTCCGGAAGTTCGGTTTTCGCGAAAATGCCGCAAGGGCCGCAGGAAGCGGAACTGGCAAAAGCCCCACCGGGCTGGCAGGTTCGCCAATGCAGCAACCTGGCCGTTCATCCACTTTGGGGATGGGCGACCTGAAGATAATCGGACCGTCATGGGTCCGATGCGACATATCGGTTTGTGGCGAAAGCCATCGACCCGTGTAGGGGAGTCGCCAAGCTGGTTAAGGCACTGGATTTTGATTCCAGCATGCAAAGGTTCGAATCCTTTCTCCCCTGCCAAATTTTCAAACTGCGGCCCACCGGCCGCAGTGCTTCTTTTGCAGCATGCCCGCTGCAATAATCGACAGCCCTCGGGCTGCCACGACTCGAACTCTTTGGCGGCTTCCTAAAAGCCAATTCGCACTGCCGGGACGCGCTCATGCAGGCTAATCACCCTGATTTCATGGTTTTCACCGGCAATGCCAATCCTGGCCTTGCCGCAGAAATCGCGCAGAACCTCGGGACCTCGCTGGGTGCCGCGCGCGTTGGACGCTTCTCCGACGGCGAAGTCACCGTCGAGATCAACCAGAACGTCCGGGCGCGCGATGTGTTCGTGGTGCAGTCGACCTGCGCACCGACCAACGAAAACCTGATGGAACTGCTGATCATGGTCGACGCGCTCAAGCGCGCCTCGGCCGAGCGGATCAGCGCGGTGATTCCCTACTACGGCTATGCCCGCCAGGACCGCCGCCCGCGTTCGAGCCGCGTGCCGATCTCGGCCAAGGTGGTGGCCAACCTGCTCGAAACCGTGGGCGTCGAGCGCGTGCTCACGATGGACCTGCACGCCGACCAGATCCAGGGCTTCTTCGACATTCCGGTCGACAACATCTATGCGTCGCCGGTGCTGCTGGGCGACCTGCGCCAGAAGAACTACGAAGACCTGATCGTGGTCTCGCCCGACGTCGGCGGCGTGGTGCGCGCCCGCGCACTGGCCAAGCAGCTGAACTGCGACCTCGCCATCATCGACAAGCGCCGCCCCAAGGCCAACGTGAGCGAGGTCATGAACGTGATCGGCGAAATCGACGGCCGCAACTGCGTGATCATGGACGACATGATCGACACCGCCGGCACGCTGGTGAAGGCGGCCGAAGTGCTCAAGGAGCGCGGTGCGAAAAGCGTCTACGCCTATTGCACGCACCCGATCTTCTCGGGCCCGGCCATCGAGCGCATCACCCACTCCGCGCTCGACGAAGTGGTCGTGACCAACACCATTCCCCTTTCCGACGGCGCCCTGGCGTGCGGAAAGGTCCGCCAGCTCTCCGTGGCACCGCTGATCGCCGAAACGATCCAGCGCATTGCCAAGGGCGAGTCGGTGATGAGTTTGTTCTCGGACCAGGACAACCTGTTCTGATCTGGGCAAAAAGCGGGCGCCACCTTCCCTTTCTGGAATGGCGCCCTTGTTGAACCGGAGTCGCACTGGTCGCGGTGGACTCTCACAGGAGTTGTTATGAAATTCGTCGCTTTTGAGCGCGCCAAGCAGGGCACGGGTGCGAGCCGCCGTCTCCGCATCTCGGGCAAGACGCCCGGTATCGTCTACGGTGGTGAAGGCAAGCCCCAGCTGATCGAGCTCGATCACAATGCGCTGTGGCACGCCCTCAAGAAGGAAGCCTTCCACTCGTCGATCCTCGAAATGGAACTCGGCGGCGCCACCAGCAAGGTGCTGCTGCGCGACGTGCAGTACCACCCGTTCCGCCAGCTGGTGCAGCACATCGACTTCCAGCGCGTGGACGCCAAGACCCGCATGCACATGAAGGTGCCGCTTCACTACAAGGGTGAAGAAGAGTCCGACGCCGTCAAGCTCGACCACAACCTCGTGACGCACGTCATGACCGAACTCGAAGTCAGCTGCCTGCCGGCCGACCTCCCCGAGTTCATCGAAGTGGACCTCTCGGGCCTCAAGAAGAACGCCACGCTGCACGTCAACGACATCAAGCTGCCCAAGGGCGTGAAGTTCGTGAGCCACGGCAAGCTGAACCCGGTCATCGTGTCGGCCGTGCCGCCGCTGGTCTCCGAAGAGCCGGCACCCGCCGCCGAAGGCGCAGCACCTGCCGAAGGCGCAGCAGCAGCAGCAGCCGGTGGCAAGCCTGCCGCCAAGACGGCAAAGCCCGCCGCGAAGAAGTAATTTCCCTCGCTTCCCTGCAGAAGGCCCGCCGCGTGCGGGCCTTCTGCTTTTTGGGCGGCGAGATAATTCCCTCATGATCAAGCTGTTTGTCGGCCTCGGGAATCCGGGGCCTGAATACGAAGCTACCCGGCACAACGCCGGCTTCTGGTGGATCGACGCCCTGGCGCGCGACTGGAAGCTCAACCTCGTGCCCGAGCGCAGCTACCACGGCCTTGCGGCACGCACGAACATCGGCGGGCAGAGCGTCTGGCTGCTGGAGCCGCAGACCTTCATGAACCTGTCGGGCAAGTCGGTGGGCGCGCTCGCGCGCTTCTTCAAGATCGCGCCCGAGGAAATCCTCGTGGTGCACGACGAGCTCGACGTGGTGCCCGGCCAGGCCAAGCTCAAGTTCGGCGGCAGCCACGCGGGCCACAACGGCCTGCGCGACATCCATGCGCAACTGGGCACCGGCGACTACTGGCGCCTGCGCCTGGGCATCGGACACCCCGGCGTGAAGTCGGAGGTCATCAACTGGGTGCTCAAGAAGCCACTCAAGGAGCAGCGCGAAGCCATCGAGGACGCCATCGTGCGCACGCTGCACGCGGCGCCCGCGCTGGTGGCGGGCGAAATGGAAAAGGCCACCTTGATCATCCACACGAGCAAACCGCCCCGGCCCAAACCGCCGCGGCGGGAGCCCGGCGACGGAGGCACGCCCGCCACCGCCTAGTCAGCCGGCCAAGAGAGCGCGGGAGAGAAGAGAAAAGGGAGAGAAAAAGAAATGAAAAATAGAACCAGGACCAGGAAAGCAGCGGCTGCCGCCTTGCTTCTGGCGGCCTGCGGCACTTTCTGGATGCCCGCTGCGGCACAGGGAAAGTCCGCGACCTACCGCTGCGGCAACACCTACACCGACCGCCCCTGCGAAGGCGGCAAGCAGCTCGCGCTGGACGACGCGCGCACCGAGGCGGACCGCCGCGCCGCAGAGGCCGCCACGCGCCGCGCCGAGCAGCGCGCCGACCAGCTCGAACGCATCCGCCTGTCGCAGGAAAAGGAGGCCTACGAGCGCAGCCGCCGCTCGGCGCACGACGCCCGGCAGGCCGCCATGGCCGAACGCCGGCTCGCGGCTTCCGAACAGCTCGCGCGGGCACGCGCCCAAAAACTCGGCGCCGAACCCCGCAAGTCGAGCCCGCGCTTCAGCGGTGCGGCCGACGACGGGCCCGCCGCCGCGCAAGGCGGAAGCCGCAGGAAAAAGCGCAACGGTTCAAGCGCCGGCTGAGGGCGCGGGCGGCTCGGCAGCCGCGGCCTTTGCCTTGGCCGCGGCGAGCCGCTCGAACTTCTGCCAGAGCGTCTCGCGGCTTTCCACGTGGGCCGGGTTGATCGGGATGCACGCCACCGGGCACACCTGCACGCACTGCGGCTCGTCGAAGTGGCCGACGCATTCGGTGCACTTGTGCGGGTCGATCTCGTAGAACTCCGCGCCCATGTAGATCGCATCGTTCGGGCACTCGGGCTCGCAGACATCGCAGTTGATGCATTCGTCGGTGATCATGAGAGCCATGCCCCGATTATCGCGAACAAGGCACGGTTGTTGCACGAGTCGGGTTATGCTGCGCCCCGCCCCATGAGTCTGTTCATTTTCAAGCGCCTCGCCACGCTGATCGCCACGTTGATCGGCGCCTCGGTCATCGTCTTCCTCGTTCTCGAGATCCTGCCCGGCAATGCCGCGCAGATGCTCATGGGGCCCGACGCCGCGCCCGAGGCGGTGGCCGCGCTGGCCACCAAGCTCGGCCTCGACCAGCCAGCCTGGACGCGCTACTGGCACTGGATCGCGGGCCTTCTGACCGGCAACCTGGGCGACAGCTACGCCTACAGCTCGCCGGTGCTCGACCTCATCCTCGAACGGCTGGCGCTCACTGTGCCGCTCGCGCTGCTCGCTATGGCCTTCACCACGGTGCTTGCGCTGCTGGTGGGCGTGACCGCCGCCGCGCGCCACAACAAGCTCGGCGACGTGGGCCTGATGGGTCTCACCCAGGTGGGCATCGCCATTCCCAATTTCTGGTTCGCGATCCTGCTGATCCTGGTGTTCTCGGTGCAGCTGCAGTGGTTCTCGGCCGGCGGCTTCGAGGGCTGGGGCGAAGGCATCTTCGCGGGCCTCAAGTCGCTGCTGCTGCCGGCCCTGTCGCTGGCGGTGGTGCAGGCCGCGATCCTCGCGCGCATCACGCGCTCGGCGGTGCTCGAGGTGATGCGCGAAGACTTCGTGCGCACCGCGCGCGCCAAGGGCGTTTCGCAGCGCGCGGTGCTCTGGACCCATGTGCTGCGCAACGCGATGATCCCGGTGGTCACCGTGATGGGCATGCAGTTTTCCGAGCTGCTGGCCGGCACCATCGTGGTGGAGAACGTGTTCTACCTGCCGGGCCTGGGCCGGCTGATCTTCCAGGCCATCAGCAACCGCGACCTGATCGTGGTGCGCAACTGCGTGATGCTGCTCGCGGCCCTGGTGGTCATCGTGAACTTCGTGGTCGACGTGCTCTATGCCGTGATCGATCCGCGCATCAAGGCGAGCGACATATGAGCACCACCACCATTCCGAGCGCGGCCGCGCTCAAGGTGCCCGGGTTCTGGCGCCGCGCGCTCCGGCACCGCAGCTTCGTGCTCGGCGGCGTGCTGACGCTGCTCCTGCTGCTGGCCGCCGCCCTCTCGCTGGTGTGGACGCCCTGGTCGCCCTACGAGATGGACATGGCCAGCAAGCTCAAGCCGCCCTCGGGCGCGCACTGGCTGGGCACCGACACCTTCGGGCGCGACGTGGCCTCGCTGCTGCTGGTGGGAGCGCGCGCCTCCATCCTGGTGGGCGTGATCGCGGTGGGCATCGGCCTTGTCGTGGGCACCGCGCTGGGCCTGCTCGCCGCGGCGCGGCGCGGCTGGGTCGAGGAAGCGATCATGCGGCTCACCGATTTCTCGCTCGCGTTTCCGGCCATCCTGTCGGCCATCATGATGACGGCGGTGTTCGGCGCCGGCATCGTCAACGCGATCGTCGCGATCGGCATCTACAACATCCCGACCTTTGCACGCATCACGCGCGCCTCGGCCAATGCCATCTGGTCGCGCGAATACGTGGCGGCCGCGCGGGCCTGCGGCAAGGGCTCGTTCGCCATCACGATGCAGCACGTGCTGCCCAACATCTCGGCCGTGCTGATCGTGCAGATCACGATCCGCTTCGCCATTGCCATCCTGGCCGAGGCCGCCCTTTCCTACCTTGGCCTGGGCACGCAGCCGCCGCAGCCCTCGTGGGGCCGCATGCTGAGCGAGGCGCAGACCATGATGTTCCAGTCGCCGCTGCTCGCGGTGTTTCCCGGCATGGCCATTGCCATGGCGGTGCTCGGCCTCAACCTGCTCGGCGACGGGCTGCGCGACCTGCTCGACCCGCGCCTTGCGCGCGCCCGCTAAGCGATATGCCACTGCTCGAAGTCAAAGACCTGCACGTCGAACTGCAAACGCAGCGCGGCCCCGCCGAGGCCGTGCGCGGCATCGGCTTCACGCTGGAGCGCGGCGAAACGCTGGGCGTCGTGGGCGAATCGGGCTGCGGCAAGTCGATCACGGTGATGTCGCTGATGGGCCTGTTGCCATCGACCGCCAAGGTCAGCGGCAGCATCCGCTTCGATGGCACCGAGCTCGTCGGCCTCGGCGAAAAGGCCATGTGCCAGATCCGCGGCAACCGCATCGGCATGATCTTCCAGGAGCCAATGACGGCGCTGAACCCGGTGCACACCATTGCGCGCCAGGTCGGCGAGCCGCTGCGGCTGCACCGCGGACTCACGGGCGCCGACGCGCGCAAGGAAGTGCTGGCGCTGCTCGATCGCGTGGGCATTCCCGATGCGGCTTCGCGGCTCGATGCCTATCCACACCAGTTCTCGGGCGGGCAGCGCCAGCGCATCGGCATTGCCATGGCACTGGCCTGCGGCCCCGACCTGCTGATTGCCGACGAGCCCACCACCGCGCTGGACGTCACCATCCAGAAGCAGATCCTCGAACTGATCCAGGGCCTGGTCGCGGAGCGCGGCATGGCGCTGATCCTGATCTCGCACGACCTGGGCGTGATCGCCCAGAGCGTCTCGAAGATGCTGGTGATGTACGGCGGCAGCGTGGTCGAGAGCGGCCCGACCGACACCGTGTTTGCCGAGCGCGCGCATCCCTACACGCAGGGCCTGTTTGCGGCGCGGCCGGCGCTTGGCGCGCCGCGCGGCATTCGCCTGGCCACCATCCGGGGCAGCGTGCCCGAACTGGTCGACCTGCCGCCGGGCTGCCCCTTTGCGGGCCGCTGCAAGTACACGGTCGATGCCTGCCACACGACGCGGCCGCCGCCCGCCGTGCTGCGGCACGCGCACGCGGTGCGCTGCATCCGGCTCGAGGAAATTGCGGCGGAAGGCGCGCTCGAATCATGAACCAACCCGCCAGCACGCAGCCCCTGCTCGAGGTGACGGACCTCGTGCGCCACTACGCGCTGCCGCGCGAAAAGCTCTTCGGGCCGCCGCCGCTGGTGAAGGCGCTCAACGGCGTGAGCTTCAGCGTCGCGGCCGGCCGCAGCCTGGGCATCGTCGGTGAATCGGGCTCGGGCAAGTCGACCATCGCGCGCCTGGTGATGGCGCTCGACACGCCCACCTCGGGCAGCGTGCGCATGCTGGGCCGCGACCTGCACCGGCTGCCCAAGGGCGAGCTGCGCGCGGCGCGGCGCGATTTCCAGATGGTGTTCCAGGACCCGTATGGCTCGCTCGATCCGCGCCAGACCGTGGCGCGCATCGTCGCCGAGCCGCTCGAAGCGCTGGCCGAAACCAGCCGCGCCGAACAGCGCGAGCGCGCCTCCGAGGCGCTGGCCGCCGTGGGCCTGCGCACCACCGACATGGACAAGTACCCGCACGAATTCTCGGGCGGGCAGCGCCAGCGCATCGCGATCGCGCGCGCGCTCATCACGCGGCCCAAGCTCATCGTGGCCGACGAGCCCGTGAGCGCGCTCGACGTGTCGGTGCAGGCGCAGGTGCTCAATCTCATGCAGGACCTGCAGCAGCAGTTCGGTGTCAGCTACCTGCTCATCAGCCACGACCTCGCGGTGGTGAACCATCTGTGCGACGAGGTCTGCGTGGTGTGGAAAGGCAAGATCGTCGAGCAGGGCTCGCCCGGCGAGCTCTTTCGCAATGCCCAGCATCCCTACACGCGCACGCTGCTCGACGCGGTGCCGCGCACGCCCGTCGGCGGCACGCTGCTGGCGGCCTGACATCGGAGCTTCGCGGACTGGTTCTAGGATCAGTGGGTCATAAGCATCTGGTTGCGCGGCCGCCTGCCTGCGCGCAAGATGCCTGCCCTTGTTCCGAGGACACCGCTTCATGCTCAAACGACGCACCCTGCTCGCCACCGGCGCCGCCGCCCTGGCTCCTCTCGCGCTGCCGGCGACCGCCTTCGCGCAGAGAAAGAAGGACGCGCTGGTGCTGGCGCTCACGCTCGAACCTACAGGGCTCGACCCCACGGCCAAGGCTGGCGCCGAGATTGCGGAGGTGGTGCTCTACAACGTCTTCGAGACGCTCACCAGGATCAATTCCGATGGCAGCGTTTCGCCCCTGCTGGCCGAGCGCTGGGAAATCTCGCCCGACCTCAGGACCTACACCTTCCAGCTGCGGCGCGGCGTGAAGTTCCACAACGGCGAGCCCTTCGACGCGAACACCGTCAAGTTCTCGTTCGACCGCGCCGCCGCGGCCAACAGCACCAACAAGGACAAGCGCACCTTCACCAACATCGCCGCGCAGGTGGTGGACGCGCACACGGTGGTGCTGATCAGCAAGGAGATCGAGCCCGAGCTGCTCTTCCTGCTGGGCCAGGCCTCGGCCATCATGGTCGAGCCCAGGACGGTGGAGACGAACGCCGTCAAGCCCGTGGGCACAGGCCCTTACCGGCTCGACAGCTGGGCCAAGGGATCGGCCATCGTGCTCGCCAAGTGGGAGGGCTGGCGCAACGCCGACGCGGTGCAGATCCGCAAGGCGAGCTTCCGCTTCATCTCCGAGCCGGCCGCGCAGACGACGGCGCTGCTCTCGGGCGATGTCGACCTGTTCCCGCACGCCTCGGTCTCGCGCAGCCTGCCGCAGTTCCAGAACGACAAGCGCTTCCAGGTGGTGTTCAACGCCTCGCGCGGCAAGACCATCCTGGCCATCAACAACAGGCGCAAGCCGCTCGATGACGTGCGCGTGCGCCGCGCGATTGCCGCGGCCATCGACCGCAAGGCAGTGATCGAGGCCGCCGCGGACGGCCGCGGCGTGCCCATCGGCAGCCACTACGTGCCGGGCGCGCCGGGCTATGTCGACACCACGGGCATCAACCCCTACAACGTCGAGAAGGCGAAGCAGCTGCTGGCCGAGGCGGGCGTGAAGACGCCGCTCGAACTCGACCTGGTGCTGCCGCCTCCGCCCTATGCGCGGCAGGGCGGCGAGCTCATTGCCGCGCAGCTGGCCAAGGTGGGCATCGTCGCCAAGGTCCAGAACGTCGAGTGGGCGCAGTGGATCAGCGGCACCTACGGCAACAGGAACTACGACCTCTCGCTGATCCTTCACGTGGAGCCCTTCGACCTCGTGAACTACACCAAGCCCGAGTACTACTGGGGCTACCAGTCGGCCAGGTTCAACGAGCTGTTCGACAAGGCGCGCAACAGCGCGCGCACCGCCGACCGGCTGCGCTACCTGGGCGATGCGCAGCGCCTGCTGGCCGAGGACGCGGCCAATGTCTTCCTCTACCAGCCGCAGTTCATCACAGTGGCGGCGCGCGGCTTGCGCGGGCTCTGGAAGGACACGCCGATCTTCGTCAACGACATCGCCGCGCTCTCCTGGAGCTGAGCCCGGCATCCGGGAACGTCCCGAGGAAATAGCGCCTGCGCGGACCAGCGCCGAAGCCTGCGCTGCGAGAGAATGGCTCGCTGCCCGCGCGTGGCATCTTTCGTGCTGCGTGTCCTTCCTTCGTGCCGCCGCGCCTCCATTCGGGGCGCGCCGCGCATGGGAAGCAGCCATTCGCATCCATCGTTTTTCCGGAGATCACAACGTATGTTGAACCGTCGCACCCTCCTTGCCACCGCCGGCGCCACCGTGGCGCTGGCCTCTCCCATCGCCGGCATGGCGCAGGGGCGGAAGGACGCCATCGTGATCGGCATGGCGCTCGAGCCGCCGGGCCTGGACCCGACCGCCGGCGCCGCGGCCGCCATCGCGGAGGTGGTGCACTACAACATCCTGGAGACGCTCACCAAGATCAACGCCGACGGCAGCGTCACGCCGCTCCTGGCCGAGAGCTGGGAAATCTCGCCCGACCTGAAGACCTACACCTTCAAGCTGCGGCGCGGCGTCAAGTACCAGAACGGCGAGCCCTTCAATGCCGCCGCGGTGAAATTCTCCTTCGACCGTGCCGGCGGCGAGAAGAGCACCAACAAGGACAAGCGCACCTTCGCGAACCTGAGCACGCAGGTGGTCGACGACTACACCGTGGTGGTCATCAACAAGGAAATCGACCCCGACCTGCCCTTCGTGCTGGGCCAGGCCACGGCCGTGATCGTCGAGCCCAAGAGCGCCGACGGCAACGCCACCAAGCCGGTCGGCACCGGCCCCTACAAGCTCGACAACTGGGCCAAGGGCTCGTCGATCACGCTGAGCAAGTGGGAGGGCTTCCGCAGCCCGGCCACAGCCAAGATCAACAAGGTCACCTTCCGCTTCATTTCCGACACGGCCGCGCAGGCCGCCGCGCTGATGGCCGGCGACGTCGACGTGTTCACGCGCATCGGCACGCGCGCGGTGCCGCAGTTCAAGATGAACCCGCAGTTCCAGGTGATCCTGGCCGGCTCGCGCGCCAAGACCATCCTGTCGATCAACAACAAGAAGAAGCCGCTGGACGATGTGCGCGTGCGCCGCGCCATCCTCGCGGCCATCGACCGCAAGGCCGTGATCGAAGGCGCGGCCGACGGCTTCGGCGTGCCGATCGGCAGCCACTACGTGCCGGGCGCCGCGGGCTATGTCGACACCACGGGCATCAACCCCTTCGACCTCGAGAAGGCCAAGAAGCTGATGGCCGAGGCCGGCGTGAAGACGCCGCTCGAACTCACCATGACGCTGCCACCGCCGCCCTACGCACGCCAGGGCGGCGAGGTGATCGTGGCGCAGCTCGCCAAGATCGGCATCACGGTCAAGGTGCAGAACGTGGAGTGGGCGCAGTGGCTCAGCGGCACCTACGGCAACAAGGACTACGACCTGTCGATCGTCTCGCACGTCGAGCCCTTCGACCTCGGCAATTACGCCAAGCCCGACTACTACTGGGGCTACCAGTCGAAGCCCTTCAACGCGCTGTTCGACAAGATCAAGGCCACAGCCAATGCGGCCGAGCGCAACAAGCTGCTGGGCGAAGCGCAGAAGATGCTGGCCGTCGATGCAGCCAACGGCTTCCTCTACCAGCCGCAGTTCCCCACCATCGCGAAGAAGAACGTGAAGGGCCTCTGGAAGGAGAACCCGATCTTCGTGAACGACCTCTCGGCGCTGTCGTGGGGATGAGTGCCGACGTGTCCTCCTCCTCATCCTCTTCTTCATTGAACGAGCTTTCCGCCCAGGAACTCTCCGCCGCCTACCGCGACAGGCGCCTGTCGCCTGTCGAAGTCACGCAAGCCGTCATCGCGCAGATCGAGCGCTGCGAGCCCAGGCTGCAGGCCACCTGGCTCTTCAGGCCCGAAGCCGCGCTCGAGCAGGCACGCGCTTCGGAAGCACGCTGGCAGCGCGGCGACGCGCTCGGCCCGCTGGACGGCGTGCCGGCCACCATCAAGGAGAACATCGCGACCCGCGGCGATCCGATGCCGGCCGGCACGGCCGCCGTCGACCTGAAGCCCGCGGCCGCCGATGCACCGCCCGCCGCGCGCCTGAAGGAGGCCGGCGCGGTGATCGTGAGCAAGACCACCATGCCGGACTACGGCATGCTGTCTTCGGGGCTATCGAGCTTCCACACGCTGGCGCGCAACCCGTGGGACCTGAGCCGGACCCCCGGCGGCTCGAGCGCCGGCGCCGGTGCCGCGGCCGCCGCGGGCTACGGCCCGCTGCACATCGGCACCGACATCGGCGGGTCGCTGCGGCTGCCCGCGAGCTGGTGCGGCATCTTCACGCTCAAGCCGAGCCTGGGCCGCATCCCGATCGACCCGCCCTACATGGGCCGCGCGGCCGGGCCGATGACGCGCAGCGTGGGCGATGCGGCGCTGATGATGCAGGTGCTTTCGAAGCCCGATGCGCGCGACAGCATGAGCCTGCCGCCGCAGGACATCGACTGGGAGAGCTTCGACGTGTCGCCCGACCACCTGCGCGGGCTGCGCATCGGCCTGCTGCTGGACGCGGGCTGCGGCCTGGCGGTCGAGCCCGAGATCCAGGCGGCGGTCGAGCATGCGGCGCGCCTGTTCGAAAAGGCCGGCGCCATCGTCGAGCCGATGCAGCCGTTCATGTCGCAAGCCATGCTCGACGGCATGGACCACCTGTGGCGCATGCGCTCGCTGGTGGACATGAAGGCGCTGCGCCCCGACCAGCGCGCCAAGGTGCTGCCCTACATCCGCGAATGGGCCGAGAGCGCGGCCGAGTTCAGCGGCGAGCATGTGTTCCGCGGCTTCAGCCAGTTCCATGCGACCCGCGTGGCCACGGTGCAGGCCTGCGCGCGCTTCGACTACGTGATCTCGCCGGTGTCGCCGAACATGCCTGCGGCCGCGGAGGCGCCGTCCCCCACCAACGATCCGCTGCGGCCGCTGGAGCACATCGGCTTCACGGTGCCGTTCAACATGTCGGAGCAGCCGGCGTCGTCGGTGAACTGCGGGTACTCGGCGAGCGGGCTGCCGATCGGGCTGCAGATCGCAGGGCAGCGCTTCGACGACCTCGGCGTGCTGCGCGTGTCGCGCGCGTTCGAGCAGATTCGGGAGCCTCAGCGGCCCTGGCCTGTGGCGCCTTGAACGATGGGACAGCCGCTGCTGTTCAGGGCGCGCTCCCGCCGACGGGGTACCTTGCTCCGCGAATGTCCTCCGGCCTGCGGCCTCCCCCTTGATTTCGCTGCGCAAGGCACCCCATCGACGGGAGCGTTATTCAGAGCGGTCGTTGATCAGCGGTACACCAGCAGCGTGCCCCAGTGCCCAGGGCATCGGGTGCTCCCCGCAGCGAAATAAAGGAGGAGCCGAAGGCGGGGGACATTCGCGGAGGGGAGTACCCGGTGGCCTGGGCACGCGCCCTGAAAAACAACAGCGCTCGAACAAAACAGCAGCAACAAGAAATCAAGTCGCAGCGTAGCGCCCCGGCCTGTGGTTGATCCATAGAAAAAGCCCCATCACCACCGCAGCCAGCACCGACCATCCCACGCGCTGCGGCGGAATCACGAACAGCGCGAGCAGCACCACCGTGCAGTCGATGCCGATCTGCACCTTGCCGGCGGGCCAGCCGCGCTTTTCCTGCAGGTACAGCGTCAGCACCGTCGCGCCACCCAGGCTCGCACGATGCCGCGCGAGGAACAGGCATCCTGTGCCCAGCAGCAGGCCGCCGAGCACCGCTGCGAAGGCCGGGTGCAGCGAATCGATCGAGATGTAGCGCGGCGCCCAGTCGGTCATCACCGACAGCAGTGCAATCGCCGAAAACGTCTTGACCGTGAAGGCCCGCCCCATGTGGCGCCATGCAAACCAGTAGAACGGCAGGTTCACCAGGAAGAACACCTTGCCGAAGCTCACGCCCGTGGCGTAGTGCAAGAGGAATGCGACACCGGCCGTGCCGCCCGTGAGCAGCCCCGCCTGGCCGAACAGCATCATGGCAATGGCGACGAACAGGGTGCCCGAAAAGATGGCCTGCGCATCGTCGAAACGCGAGTGGCGCAGCAGTTCGGGGCGCGTGGCGGGTTGTTGTGGCGCATCCATGGCGGGCCTGACGCAAATCCCGCGCCACCTGGCGGCCTCAGACCAGGTGGGTCGCCAGCATCTCCCGCGCCCGCGTCACGAATTCGGTCTCTCCGCGGCGCGCGGGCAGGAACTGGAACGCGACCCGGGGCAGGGCCGGCAGGCCGTGCGGCGGCGCCAGCCGGCCAACCCCTTCGCACACCGCCGATTCGTTCAGGCAGGCCACCCCCAGCCCCGCAGCCAGCGCCGACTGCAACCCCGCGACGCCCGACGCCACGTGCGCCAGCACATACGGCACGCGCCGCCGCCGCAGCAGCGCCACCGTGTACTGGTGCAACGAGCAGGTGTCCGGCAAGGCCAGCAGCCGCACCGGCTCGCCGCGTGCGAGCCGCATGCCGGCCGCGCCGAGCCACGCGAGCGATTCGCGCCGGATCACCGGAGCCTTCGCACCCGGCTCGGTCGATGGCGACGTTCCGGCGATGTTCATCGCGAGCCCCACGTCGAAATCGCCGTGCGCATAGGCGGCCCGCAGCGCGTCGCTCTTCATGATGCTCACGTGCAGCCGCACCTGCGGATAGCTCTCGCCAAGGCGCCCCAGCAGCCGCGTGAGATCGCCGGGGCGAAAGTAGTCGGTCACGGCGAGCCGCAATTCGCCCTGCAGCGTCTCGCCATGCAGATCGCGGAACGCCTCGTCGCTGAGCGCGAGGATGCGACGCGCATAGGCCAGCAGGCGCGTGCCGGCCTCGGTCGGCGCCACGCCGGCCTTGCTGCGCGTGAGCAGCGACTGCCCTGCCCGCTCCTCGAGCTTGCGGATCTGCTCGCTGACCGACGACTGCGACAAGAACACGCGCGGCGCCGCGGCCGTGAGGCTGCCGGCATCGATCACGGCGGCCAGGGTGCGAAGCTGCTCCAGGTCGAAGGTCTGCATGGTTCATCCATCCGTTTACCCGATGGATACCATCATATCTTCCCGCTTTTCCGATTTCACTGCAGTTCCCACAATAGCCCCATCGTTCACTCATTCCTTCATGGAGCTCCCCATGCCGCACATCGTTGTCCACCTCTCGGGCGAGCCCGACGCCCAGCTCACGCGCAAGACGGTCGACGTGGTCGCCGAACTGACCCAGAGCGTGCTCGGCAAGCAGCTGCCGGTGATCGCCGTCACGGTGCAGTACATCGCCGCCGACACATGGTTCATCGGCGGGCAGTCGCTGGCCTCGCTCGGCAAGTCGGCCTTCCACCTCGACATCAGCATCACGGACGAGACCAACACCAAGGCGGAAAAGGCGCGCTACCTGCGCGAGGTGCATGCCGCCATGGCGCGGCTGCGGCCCGACCTGCACGAGGTTTCGTACATCCACGTGATCGACGCCCGCGGCGCGGCCTACGGCTACGGCGGAAAGACACAGGAGTACCGCCACCAGCAAGCGGGCGTTTGAAGCCCGCGGCGGGGCATGGCACCATGCGGCCATGCCCCCCGCCACCCTGCACGCCGACAGCTTCGGCAACCCGCTCACGCTCGACGATGCCGCCAGCCTGCCGCTGGTCGAAGACTTCACCATGGGCTTCGTGTCGACCGAGGCACGCGCGGTCAATCTGCTGGCCCTGGCCGACAGCGACGCGAGCCCGATGGTGCAGGCCTACTGCGCAACGCTGCACCTCTTCGCCGAATCGCGCGATGCCGCGGCCAATGCGCGGCCCTTTCTTGCCAAGGCCCGCGCCGCATCCGAACGCGCCACGCCGCGCGAACGGCGCTACATCGCGGCCATCGAAGCCTGGGCCGAGGGCGACATCGCCAAGGCCATCGCCCTGCACGCCGAGCAGGCTCGGGAGCATCCGCGCGACCTCGTGTCGGTGAAGCTGGGGCAATACCACTGCTTCAACACCGGCGACTGCCCGGGCATGCTGCGCCTGGCGCTCGCCGCGCTGCCGGCCGCATCCGACGTGCCCTATGTGCATGGCATGGCGGCCTTCGGCTACGAGCAGTGCCACCTGATGCGCGAGGCCGAGGCCAGCGCGCGCCGCGCCATCGGCATGTGCCGCAAGGAGCCGTGGGCGCACCATGCGCTGGCGCATGTGATGCTCACCGAGGGCCGGCTCTGCGAGGGGCTGGCCTTCATGCAGGGCGTGAGCGACAGCTGGAGCGGGCTCAACTCGTTCATGGTCACGCACAACTGGTGGCACGTGGCGCTGTTCCTGATCGAGCTCGGCCGCGACGATGAAGCGCTCGCGCTGTACGACCGCGAGGTGTGGGGCGTGGTGAAGGACTACTCGCAGGACCAGATCGGCGCCGTCTCGCTGCTGGCGCGCTTCGAGCTCGCGGGCATCGGCGTGGGTGCGCGGTGGGACGACGTGGCGAGCCACCTGCTGCAGCGCACGGCCGACCACGTGCTGCCCTTCCTCGACCTGCAGTACCTGTATGGCCTGGCGCGCGCCGGGCGGCCCGAAGCGGACACGCTGCTGCGCAACATCGAAGCCCATGCGGCGCGCGCGCCGCTCTCCACGCGCGCCGCCTGGCAGAGCGTGTGCGTGCCGGCCGCGCGCGGGCTCGTTGCCCATGCGCGCGGCGATTTCGCCGCCGCCATCGAAGGACTCGGCAGCGCCCTTCCGCGCATGCTCGAGATCGGCGGCAGCCATGCGCAGCGCGACCTGTTCGAGCAGGTGTACCTCGATGCGCTCGTGCGCACCGGCAGCCAGGCCGCGCTCGCGGGTGCCCAGGGCATCCTGCAGCAGCAGCTCAACGGCCAGCCCGAATCGCTGCGCCTGCGGCGCCAGGCCGGCGAGGTTTATGCGCGGCTCGGCCTCGGGCAGCTCGCCTCCCGTCCTTGAGAAAGGCCATGCCTTCCGGTCATGGGAGTTGGCGCAAAAGGAATTAACGGACACGCGGGGGCGACTTCTAAACTGCCCGCTCCACATCGCTCCGGTTCCTTTCCCATGCAGAAACCAGTTGTCGTGCTCGCCATCTCCGCGGCCTTGGCAGGCCTCTCGTCCGCAGCCCCAGCTGCGACCGATGCCCCCGTCGAACTCGACCTGCTGCTGCGCGGCGGCACCGTCTACACGGGCGATTCGGACCAGCCCGTGGTGGGCGATGTCGGCATCGTGGGCGACCGCATCGTCTTCGCGGGCCGGAAGGCGCCGCCGCAGTTCAGCGCGCGGCGAACCATCGACGCGGCCGGCCTCGTCGTGGCACCGGGCTTCATCGATGCCCACACCCACGCCGATGCCGACCTGCATTCCACCGATCCGCGCAAGCGCCTGAACATTCCCTTTCTCACCCAGGGCGTGACCACCGCGGTCATCGGCAATGACGGCTTCGGCGGCTTCGACATTGCCGCGCAGACGCAGCGCCTGCGATCGGCGCCCGTTGGAACCAACGTCGCCATGTACGTGGGCTTCGGCCCCGTGCGCATCGACCAGCTCGGCGAAGCCAATCGCACGCCGACGCCCGAGCAGCTCGACGCCATGCGCCGGCACGTGAGCCGCGCCATGTGCGACGGCGCGCTGGGGCTTTCGACCGGGCTTTTCTATCCGCCGCAGAATTTCTCGAAGACCGAGGAAGTGATCGAGCTCGCGAAGGTCGCGGCCCGCCACGGCGGCCTCTACGACAGCCACATCCGCGACGAGTCGATGTACAACATCGGGCTCAAGGGTTCCATCGAGGAAGTGATCCGCATCGGCCGCGAAGCCCGCCTGCCGGTGCATGTGGCGCACATCAAGGCACTGGGCGTGGACGTGCAGGGCCAGAGCGGCGACATCATCCGCCGCATCGAGAAGGAGCGTGCCGCCGGCCTCGACATCACGGCCGACCACTACCCGTGGACGGCATCGAGCACGCGTTTCTCGGCCGCGCTCGTGCCGCCCTGGGCGGTCGACGGCGGGCGCGCGGCGATGCTCAAGCGCTTCGATGACCCGGCCGTGCAGGAGCGCCTGCGCACCGGCATGCGCGAGAACCTGCGCCTGCGCGGCGGTCCTGAGAGCATCCTGTTTTCGGCCGGCAGCACCAAGTACGTGGGCAAGACGCTGGCCGACGTGGCCAAGGCCTCGGGTGCCGACCCGGTGGATGCCGCCATCGCCGTGCTGCGCGACGGCGACCTGATGATCGCCTCGTTCAACCAGAGCGACGACGACGTGCGCGCGTTCATGAAGCGGCCATGGGTCATGACCTCCTCCGATTCCTCGCTGGGCCATCCGCGCGCCTACGGCACCTTCGCGCGCAAGTACGACCAGTACGTGGTGAAGGAGCACACGATCTCGCTGGGCCAGTTCATCCGCAGCAGCTCGTCGCTGACCGCGGACACGCTGGGCCTGAAACAGCGCGGGCACCTGCGGCCGGGCTACTACGCCGACGTGGTCGTGTTCGACCCCGCGCGCTATGCCGCCAAGGCCACCTACACGCAGCCGACGCTGCTGTCGGAGGGCGTGGTCACGGTGTTGGTGAACGGCCGCCTCGCGGTGGATGCCGGCAAGCCCACGGGCGTGGGCGCGGGCCAGCCGTTGCTGCGCACGCCGAAGGCCGGCAGCTGCACCTGACGCGGCTCAGCTCTTCTTCAGATGCCGCCGCTGGTCGTAGGTCGGCTGCGGCGGCAGGTCGGCCAGGTGCCGCGTGTCGGCCCAGTCGAGGATCTCGATGGCGTCGGGCATGGCCGGGTCGGCAATGCGGATGCGGTTGAAGCCCGCGTTGGGAATGTCGCTCTGGCGCGGCCCGCTGAGGCTGAGCCCGCGCGCGGTGCGCCACACCATGTCGAGCACGCCGCCGTGCGTGACCACCACCAGCCGCTGCCCCCGGTGCGCAGCCGCCAGCGCGCCGATGGCCGCGACGATGCGCGTGTGGAATTCGCGCGCCGTTTCGCCTTCGGGCATGGCGTGGTCCTCGCGGAACTCCAGCCATTGCTCCCAGGCTCGCGGATGCAGCGCCTGGATCTCGTCGGCCCGCATGCCTTCGACAATGCCGAAATACTGCTCGCGCAAGCCCACCGACGTGACCACCGGCAGCGACAGCTGCTGCGCGGCCGGCGCGGCGGTCTGCTGCGCGCGCATGAGGTCGCTGCTGATGATGTGCTGCGCGGTGTCGCCCGCCAGCCGCAGCCCGAGGCGGCGCGCCTGCTCGTGGCCGATGTCGTTGAGCGGCACGTCGGCATGCCCCTGGAAGCGCAGCTCGCGGTTCCAGGCGGTTTCGCCGTGGCGGATCAGGATGAGTTCGGTCGCGGAGTCGGGTGAAGGCGTGGGCATGGACGCCCATTCTCCACTGCGTGCGTGACGCTCGGGACCTGGGTGGCGGCATCTGTTGCAGCGCCGCCACCTGCAGCTCGAACGGCGCCGCACTCGCCGCGCCGGCGATGGCGCAAAATCCGGCCATGCCCCACCTTGTCCTGCTGCCCGGCCTTGCCTGCGACGAGCGCATCTGGGAGGCCCAGCTTCCCGCGCTCGAGCCCCTGTTCGAAACGCGCGTGACCGATGCCCACATGCGGCACGACACCATCGAAGCCATGGCTGCGGCCGTGCTGCGCGAGAACCCCGGCCCGCTGCTGCTGTGCGGCGCGTCAATGGGCGGCATGGTCGCGATGGAAGCCGCGCGGCAGGCGCCCGAGCGCATCGCGGGGCTCGCGCTGCTGGGCACCAACGCACGGCCCGAGGCGCCCGAGATGTACGAGCTGCGCGAAAGCGCGATCGAACTGTTCGAGCGCGGCGAGCTGCGCGACGTGATCGAGCCCAATGTGGTGTTCGCCTTCCACCCCGCGCAGGCCGCCGATGAAGCGCTGGTGCAGCGCTACGTCGAGATCGTGCTGGACGCCGGCACGCAGCAGCTCATCACGCAGAACCGCGCGGTGATGCGGCGCCCCGACGCGCGCACCCACCTGCCCTCGCTGCGCGCGCCGGTGCTGCTGGTGTGCGGCGATACGGACCGGCTGACCCCGCCCGACTGCACGCGCGAGATCGCGGCGCTGGTGCCGCATGCCGAAGTGGTGTGGGTGCCGCAATGCGGCCACATGCTGACGATGGAGCAGCCCGCGTCCGTGAATGAGGCGCTGCTCGGCTGGCTCGCTCAGTGGAGCTGACCGCCGGTTTCGGCCACGTCCTTTTCAACGGCCAGCGCGGTCGCCACCGAGATGCGCAGCGCCTCGATCATGGTGGCCAGCGACATGCTCGGCACGCCGGGAAAGCGCGCCGCCTGCTCGGGCAGGTAGGGAATGTGGATGAAGCCGCCGCGCAGCCCGGCCGCCGGATGCATGGCGATGCGGTGCATCAGGCCGTAGAAGATGTGGTTGCAGACGAAGGTGCCGGCCGTGTTCGAGACCGCCGCCGGAATGCCGGCCGCACGCAGGTCGCGCACCATGGCCTTGATCGGCAGCGTCGAGAAATACGCGGCGGGCGCGCCGGGCACCACGGGCAGGTCGATGGGCTGGCGGCCAGCGTTGTCGGCAATGCGGCCGTCGTCGATGTTGATGGCCACGCGCTCGGGCGTGATCTCGGCGCGGCCGCCGGCCTGGCCGATGCACAGCACCAGCCGGGGCTGCAGTTCGTCCATCGCACTTGCGAGCACCTCGATGGCCTGGCCGAACACGCAGGGCATCTGGCGCGCATGCACGGTGGCGCGGCCGCACCGCCAGCCGTCGAGTGCGCGCACGGCCTCCCATGAGGGATTGAGGGCTTCGCGGTCGAACGGATCGAATCCGGTCAACAGGACATCGGTTCGCTGCGCCACGGCTTGAATCAGGCCATCGCGCGAACCGCGATGCCCTCTTGCTGCAGGCGCTCGCGAATGCGGCGCGCAAAGGCCAGCGCGTGGGCGCCATCGCCATGCAGGCACACGGTCTGGGCATTGACCGGCACGATGCTGCCGTCGATCGCCTTGACCTTGCGGTCGCGCACCAGCGAGAGCGTCTGGGCGAGGGACTGCTCCTCGTCCTCGATCAGCGCGCCGGGCTGGCTGCGCGGCACCAGGCTGCCGTCGGGCATGTAGCCGCGGTCGGCAAAAACCTCTTCGACCGGCGTGAGGCCGGCACGGCGCGCGGCGTCGATCATGCCGCTGCCCGCAAGGCCGAAGAAGCGGAGCGAGGGATCGAAGCGCCGCACCGCTTCGCAGAGTGCGTCGGCGAGTTCGGGCTCCTTCACGGCCTGGTTGTAGAGCTGGCCGTGCGCCTTCACGTGCGAGAGCTGGCCGCCCTCGGCCTTGGCGATCGCGGCCAGCGCGCCGACCTGGTAGAGCACGTTGGCCACGATCTCGTCGGGCGGCAGGTGCATGGTGCTGCGGCCGAAGTTCTCGCGGTCCGGAAAGCTCGGATGGGCGCCGATGGCCACGCCGTGCGCGATGGCCCAGCGCACGCATTGCCGCATGGTCTTGGCGTCGCCCGCATGCCAGCCGCAGGCGATGTTGGCCGAGCTCACGAGGCCGAGCAGCGCTTCGTCGCTGCCGGCGCCTTCGCCGAGGTCGGCATTCAGGTCGATTTGCATGGGGTGGGTTCCTTCTTCAAGACGGGCCGGCGCGTCGGGCCAGCCGGCGCGCCTGCGCTGCTCGCACAGTCTATGCCGGTCTCGTCCAGCCCGCTGCCGCCAGCCCTTGCGCGACCTGCGCAAGATAGCGCTGCTGCCCGGCCCAGGCCTCGAGCGCCGCGGCCATGTCGACCTGCACCAGCCGCAGTCGGCCGTCCAGCGGCGCCTGCGCGAGCTTCCACAGGTCGGCGCGGATCACCACGCCGATGCGCGGATAGCCGCCGGTGGTCTGCGCGTCGCCCATCAGGATGATCGGCTGGCCCGAGGGCGGCACCTGGATCGTGCCGGGAATGACGCCCGACGAGAGCATGTCGGCACTGCGCCGGCGCTTGAGCTCGGCGCCCGCGAGCCGGCTTCCCATGCGGTTGCTCTGCGCGGTGATGCGCCAGCGCTCGCTCCACAGCAGCGCCTGCGAGGCCACGGTGAACTGGTCGAACTCGGGGCCGGGCAAGACGCGCAGGGCGATGGCCGAATCGCTTTCCTCCGCTCCCCAGTCCGGACCGCGCAGGCCGAACGGGCGCCGCGCGAGCCGGGCGGCATCGAGCGCCGTGGCGCCCAGTGGGAGCCGGTCGCCCTTGCGCAATGCGCGTCCCTGGTGGCCGCCGAAGCCGGCCTTGAGGTCGGTGCTGCGCGAGCCGAGCACCGGCGGCACGTCGATGCCGCCCGCCACCGCGAGCCAGCTGCGCAAGCCGGCCTTCTTGGCGCCAGCCGCGTTGGCGCCCGCGAGCTTGAGCGTTTGCCCCGCCGCGACAGGCACGCTCCAGCAGGGCCAGAGCGGCGCGCCGTCGAGCCGGGCGCCAAAGCCGTCGCCCACCAGCGCGATGCGCGTGGCCGTCTCGAAGCGAATCTCGCAGCCGCCCATGGTGAGCTCGAGGCCGGCTGCACCGTCGGCATTGCCGACCAGCCGGTTCGCCAGTGTGAGCGCCAGCACGTCGAGCGCGCCGCCGGGGCAGATGCCGAGCTGGCGGTGCCCGTGCCGCCCCAGGTCCTGCACCGAGGCCAGCATGCCGGGCTTGTGCACCAGCATCATGTCTGCACGCTTTCGACGACGAAGCGCACGTGGTCGCCGGGGCGCAGCAGGGTCGGCGGCTCGGCCGACGGATCGAAGAGTTCGAGCGAGGTGCGGCCGATCAGCTGCCAGCCGCCCGGCGACACCAGCGGATAGATGCCGGTCTGCTCGCCGCCGATGCCGACCGAGCGCGCAGGCACCGCCGTGCGCGGCTCGGCGCGGCGCGGCGTGGCAAGCTCGGGCGGCAGCCCGCCCATGAAGGCGAAGCCGGGCAGGAAGCCCAGCAGGTAGACCACGTAGTCGGCCGCGCTGTGGCGCCGCACCACCTCGGCCGGCGTGAGTCCGGTGTGCGCCGCGACATCGGCAAGATCGGGGCCGTGCTCGCCGCCATAGGCCACCGGAATCTCCACCCGGCGGCCCTCGATGGCCGTGGCCGACAGCCGAGGCCAGGCCTCGTTCACGCGCGCCATCAATGCCTCGATATCGACCGCGGTCGGATCGAAGGTTAGCGTGAGGTTGTTCATGCCCGGCAGCACCTCGCCCACGCCAGCCCATTGCTGCACCTCGGCGCCCAGCGCCCAGATCTGCTGCTGCTGCGCCAGCGTGGCGGGCGGCGGCAGTTCGCAAAGCAGCGCCGCATCGCCCAGCGGATGCAGGCGCGGCAAGGGAAGCCGGCTACTCACGACCCAAGCTGCGCACCTTGGCTGCGAGCTGCTTCTCCACGTCGGGCGAGACGAACTTGTGGACCTCGCCACCGAGCATGGCGATCTCGCGCACGAAGGTGCTCGAGATGAACTGGTACTTGTCGCTCGGCGTGAGGAACACGGTTTCGACGTCGGGCATCAGCGAGCGGTTCATGCCCGCGAGCTGGAATTCGTAGTCGAAGTCGGTCACGGCGCGCAGGCCGCGCACCATGGCCTTGCCGCCGCGCGCCACCACGAAGTCGCGCAGCAGGCCCGAGAAGCTCTCGACCGTGACCTGGTCGCTGTAGGGCTTCACGGCCTCGCGCGCCATCTCGATGCGCTCCTGCAGGCTGAACAGCGCCTTCTTGTGATGGCCCGCCGCCACCGCGACGATGACCTTGGAGAAGAGCTGGGTTGCACGCCGCACCACGTCCTCGTGGCCGAGGGTGATGGGATCGAAAGTGCCGGGATAAACCGCGATCACGTTGCTGGCCATGGTTGCTTCTTCCTCATGCAGCCGGTGCGGCTTGTTCGGCGGATTATGCAGTCCCGTTTGCGGCCTGCCGCAGCAAGTGGGCGTGCACCGCCCCTGCCTTGAGGTAACGAAAACCAACAAGGCCGAGCGTGGCCAGCTCCTCGTCGCTCCAGCGGCGCGGTGCCTCCAGGTAGACGGCGCCCCCGCTTTTCATGGCGCGCGCGGCGGCCCGCAGCGAGGGTTCGTAGAGGGCGATGCTCTCGAAAGGCGGATCTAGAAAGACCGCATCCAGGCTGCCCGCCGGGGCGCGTTCGAGCGCGGTGAGCCCGCTGCCGCGCTCGATGCGCACGGCCTCGGCCGAGAGCTTGGCCTTGGCGGCCTGCAGCTGGGCCACCAGCGCGGCGTCCTGCTCGCAGAGCAGCACGCTCGCGGCGCCGCGCGATGCGGCTTCCAGGCCGAGCGCCCCGGTGCCTGCGAAGGCATCGACGCAGTGCCAGCCCGGCAGTTCGCCTCCGCCGGCACCCGCGATGCTCGCGAGCCAGTTGAACAGCGTCTCGCGCACGCGGTCGGGCGTGGGGCGAAGGCCCGGCTTGTCGGCCACCGAAAGGCGGCTGCGCTTCCATTGGCCACCGATGATGCGCACCTCGTGCGGCAGCGATTTCGATCGTGGCGACGGCGACGAGGGCGGCGTCGAAGGGGAGCGCCTGGCGGCTGCGGCTTTCTTCTGGGGCATGCGGCAAGCTTAACGCCGCCGCATGCGGGCTCAGGCCCCGAGCAAGGCCCGCCGCGCCAGCAGCGCGGCCAGCAGCAGCATCGTGCCGCCGATCAGCGCGTCGAGCATCTGCCAGGCGCGCGGCCGTGCAAACACCGGCGCCAGCCAGCGCGCACCGAAGCCCAGCGCCGAGAACCACAGTGCGCTCGCAACCGCGGACCCGGCGATGAACCAGGCCTTGAGTGCGCCGCCGTACTGGGCGCCGGTGCTGCCCACGAGCAGCACGGTGTCGAGGTAGACATGCGGATTCAACAGGGTGAAGCCCGCCGCCTGCGCCAGCACGGCGGTGCGCGAGAGCGAAACGCCCTGGGCCTTTGCCTGCAGCGCGCCGGGCTGCCGGGCACGCCACAGCGCGCGCAGCCCGTAGGCACCCAGGAACAGCGCGCCGAGGCCGGCGAGCGCGGTGGCCACCGCCGGCCGCCCTTTCAGTGCCTGCGCCATGCCTGCCACGCCGGCCGTGATCAGGATGGCATCGCTGGCCGCACAGAACAGCACCACGGCGCTCACATGCTCGCGCCGCAGCCCCTGGCGCAGCACATAGGCGTTCTGCGCGCCGATGGCGACGATGAGCACCAGGCTCATCAGGAACCCATTGACGAATGCGGCAGAGATTTGTTCGATCACCATGGCGCCAGCTTGCCGCTTCGTCTCTATTAATTCAAACTAAACTTCCTAAGCCATATTCAGTTTTTCTAATTCACGCGAACCATGCTCGACTACGCCGCCCTGAATGCATTGGCCGCCGTGGTGCGCGAAGGCAGCTTCGAGCGCGCGGCCCGCGCCCTCCACGTCACGCCCTCGGCCGTCTCGCAGCGCGTGAAGCTGCTCGAGGAGCGCACGGGCGGCGCGCTGCTGGTGCGCGGCCAGCCCTGCATCGCGACGGAAGCCGGGCAGCAGCTGTGCCGGCACATCGAACGCGTGGGCATGCTGGAACATGAGCTGCGCGAGGCGCTGCCCGCGCTCGGCATGGGCGGCCGCAGCGGCGAGGGAGCCGAGCGGGTCACGGTGCGGGTGGCAGTGAACGCCGACAGCCTGGCCAGCTGGTTCATGGCCGCTGCCGCCGCCTTTGCAAGGCAGGAAGAATCCGCCCTGCTCGACCTGACCGTGGACGACCAGGACCACACGGCCGAGCGCCTGCGCAGCGGCGCGGTGCTGGCGGCCGTCACCGCGCTCGCGCAACCGGTGGCCGGCTGCAACAGCGAGGCGCTGGGCGCCATGCACTACGTGGCCGCCGCAAGCCCGCAGTTCGTCGAGCGGTACTTCGCCAAGGGCGTGGGTGCGCGCACCCTGGCCCATGCGCCGAGCCTGGTGTTCGACCGCAAGGACCGGCTGCAGGCACGCTGGGTGCGGCGCATCTGCCACCGCAGCATCGAGACGCCGCGGCACTGGCTGCCCTCGGCCCAGGGTTTCGTCGAAGCGGCGCGCGCCGGCATGGGCTGGGGGATGCTGCCGGCCAGCATGGCGGCCGACGCAATGCGCACGGGCGCGCTGGTGGAGCTGGTGCCCGGCTCGGCGCTGCAGGTGCCGCTCTACTGGCAGCAGGCGCGCGCCGCGCCGCAACTGCTCGAGCGCCTCAAGGCCGCGGTGCGCGCAGCCGCCGCGAGCGGCGCGCACGCGCTGCGCTGAAAAACGCGGCCTCGGGACGCGGCCCTATTTGCCGCCCACCACCACCGTCACCATGCGTTCGGGCTGCAGCTTGCGCGCGAAGGCGGCCCGGACCTCGGCCGCCGTGACCGCGTCCATGCGCGCGGTCCAGGTGTCGAGATAATCGAGCGGCAGGTCGTGCCAGGCGATGTTGGCCACATTGCCGATGAGCTTGCGGTTGCTGTCCAGCAGCAGCGGGAAGCCGCCGATCAGGTTGTCCTTGGCAGCCTTGAGCTCGGCGGCGGTCGGGCCTTCGGCCACGAACCTGGCGAGCACGTCGCGCGAGACCTTCACCGCTTCCTCGGCCTGATCGGGGCGCGTCTGGAAACCGACGCGGAAGGCGCCGGCGTCCAGCCCCGGCGCGAAGCCGCTGTAGACGCTGTAGGCCAGGCCGCGCTTCTCGCGCACTTCGTTGGTCAGCCGCGAGACAAAACCGCCGCCGCCCAGCACGTAGTTGCCGAGCGTGAGCGCGAAATGGTCCGGATCCTTGCGCGGATAGCCGGGCTGGCCGATCAGCACGTGGGCCTGGGCCGAAGCGAAGGGAATGCGCTCGTCCTTGGGCGCGGTGAGCGCGGCCACCGGCGCAATCGCCGGGAGCGGCGTGCACGCCTCGGGCCCCGGCAGCCGGGAGAGCAGCGCGGTGGCCATGGCCTCGGCCTCGGCGCGGGTCACGGCGCCCACGATGCTGAGCTTGGCCCGGCACGGCACGATCAGCTCCTGGTAGCGCTGCCGCATGGCGGCGGTGTCGATGCGCGCGAGCGTGGCCTCGGTGACTTCCTGGCCGTAGGGATGGCCGCCGTAGACGGCCTTCGCGAAGGCGCGGCCCGCGATGGTTGCCGGCTTGGTGTTGGCCTCCTTCAGCGAGGCATTGATGCGCTCCCGCTCGCGCTGCCAGATGTCGTCGGGAAAGGCCGGCTCGCCGATCTCGCGCGAGGCCAGCGCCACCACCTTGGCGCGCAGCGCCGGGTCGGACAAGGTGCGCAGCGAGTAGCTGGCGCGGTCGGTGCCGGCGCTGGTGCCGAACTCGGCGCCCAGGTCGGCCCAGGCTTCGCCGAGCGCGTTCTCGTCGAGCGCCGGCTCGCCGTTCTTGCCGGCGCGCACGCCCTTCTCGACCATGGTCGCGGTTGCGCTGGCCAGGCCGGCCTGGCCGGCCGGATCGCGCCGGCTGCCGGCATCGAAATCGATCTGCACGTCGACGATGGGCAGCGCCTGGGTCGACACCAGGTAGATCTTGGCGCCGCTCGCGAGCGTCCAGTGCTCGATCGGCAGCGCGGCCTGTGCGGCGTTCAGGCCGGCGAAGGCCGTGGCGGCCGCGAACAGCGCGGAGCGCAGGATTTTTGTCATGGGGGTCATTGAAGAATCCGGGCCTTTCAGTGCAGTTCGCCCTGCGGGGCGGCAAAACCGCGGCCGCGCGGCCTGGCTTCGAGCGGCAAGGGGCGCAGCGTGGCCACGGTGAGCTGGTCGTCGCCGAAGTACTTGGCGGCCACGGCCTGTACCTGGGCCGGCGTCACGGCCTGCAGCTTCGCGACGATGCGCGCGCTGGTGTCCAGCGGCAGTCCCTGCACCCAGTTGCTGCCGAGTTCGCGGGCCTGCGCCATCACGGAGTCGCGCTTGTAGGTTTCGCTGGCCACCCACTGCGTCTTGACGCGCGCGAGTTCGGCTTCGCTCACGCCCTCCTTCGCGACGCGCGCCACCTGGGCGCGCAGCGCCGCCTCCACCGCTTCGGCGCTCTTGCCGTGGGCCGGCACGCCCACCAGCGTGAACAGCTGCGGCCCGCGGCCGGCCAGGCCCGAGTAGGCGCTGGCCGAATCGGCCACGCGGTCGGGGCCCTGGGTCAAGGCACGGTCGAGCCGTGCACCCGTGTAGCCGTCGAGCACGGCCGACAGCACTTCGAGCGCCCACACGTCGCTGTCCGCGGCATCGATGCTTTCCAGCTGCGGAATGCGGAACGCGAGCGACACGTAGGCCTGCTCGGCCGGCGCCTTGAACTCGATGCGGCGGATGCCGCGCTGCGCGGGCTCGGTGCGCGGCTTGCGCGCGGGCACGGCGCGCGCGGGAATGCTGCCGTAGTACTTCTCGGCCAGCGCACGCACCTGGGCCACGTCGACATCGCCCACCACCACCACGGCGGCATTGGCGGGCACGTACCAGTGGCGGAAGAAGGCGCGCGCGTCGTCGGGCGTCATCGCGTCGAGGTCGCTCATCCAGCCGACCACGGGGCGGTGGTAGGGCGAGGCCGTGAACACGGCCGCGTTCTGCTGCTCGCCGAGCAATGCGCGCGGCTGGTCTTCGGTGCGCAGGCGCCGTTCTTCCTTGACCACCTCGATCTCGCGCTTGAACTCGTCGTCGGACCACTGGTTGTTGGCGAAGCGGTCCGATTCGAGTTTCATGACCTGCTCCAGGCTGGCCACGGGAATCTGCTGGTAGTAGCCCGTGTAGTCGCGCGTGGTGAAGGCGTTCTCCTGGCCGCCCAGCGCCGCCACGCGGCGCGAGAACTCGCCGGGCTTGATGTCCTTGGTGCCCTTGAACATCATGTGTTCGAGCACGTGGGCCACGCCCGAGGTGCCGTCGACCTCGTCCACCGAGCCCACGCGCACCCAGAGCATCTGCACCGCGGTGGGCGCGCGCCGGTCGGGCTGCACCAGCAGCGTCATGCCGTTGGCCAGGGTGAATTGCCGGGGTGCGGATGCGGCCGCGGCGGCAGCGTCGGAGGGAGCGGCGGTGGGAACCGGTGTGGGCTGGGCCTGCGCAGGCATGGCCCACAGCGCGCAAAGCGCCATTGCCAGCACCGCACCGGACGCAGCACGGCGTGGCGAGGGGTGTTTCATAGAATGGGTCGGATTGTAAAAAGCTCCCGATGTTCAGTTTCTTCAAGAAAAAACCGCCTGCCGAAGCCCCGGCCGCGCCGGCGCCCTCACCGGCCGCCGAGCCGGCCCCTGCGCCCGAGCCCGCGCCTGAGCCCGCTGCCGCACCCGCGCGCTCGGTGTTCTCTCCGTCGAGCTGGTTCGGCTCGAAGCCTGCCGCGGAGGAAGCGGCGCCTCCGCCTGCAGCGCCCCCGGTGGCGCCTCCTCCGCCGCCACCCGCGGTTGCGCCACCCGCCGCACCCGTGCCTGCACCAGCACCAGCACCAGCACCAGCACCTGCACCTGCACCTGCGCCGGTGCCCGCTCCCGCTCCCGCCGTCCTCATCGAAGCCGCCATGCCCGCCGAGCGCAAGGGCTGGTTCGACAAGCTCAAGACCGGCCTGCGCAAGACCGGCACCGGCATCCAGGCCGTGTTCGTCAACGCGCAGATCGACGAAGCGCTGTACGAGGAGCTCGAATCGGCTCTGCTGATGGCCGATGCCGGCGTCAAGGCCACCGAATACCTGCTCGACGACCTGCGCGGCCGCGTCAAGCGCCAGATGGCAACCGATGCGGCGCAAGTGAAACGGCTGCTGGCCGATGCCATCACCGACCTGCTCCAGCCGCTCGAAAAACCGCTGGTGATCGGCCAGTTCACGCCGACGGTGATCATGGTGGCGGGCGTCAACGGCGCCGGCAAGACCACCTCGATCGGCAAGCTCACCAAGCACCTGGCCAGCGAAGGCGCCTCAGTGCTGCTGGCCGCGGCCGACACCTTCCGCGCGGCGGCGCGCGAGCAGCTGCTGGTCTGGGCCGACCGCAACACGGTCGAGATCGTGAGCCAGGAAGGCGGCGACCCGTCGGCCGTGAGCTTCGACGCAGTCACGGCCGGCAAGGCGCGCGGCAAGGACGTGGTGCTGGTCGACACCGCCGGCCGGCTGCCGACGCAGCTGCACCTGATGGACGAGCTCAAGAAGATCAAGCGCGTTGTCACCAAGGCCGACGCCACCGCGCCGCACGAGGTGCTGCTGGTGATCGACGGCAACACCGGGCAGAACGCCCTGGCGCAGGTCCGGGCCTTCGACGAGACGCTGGGCCTCACCGGCCTGGTGGTGACCAAGCTCGACGGCACGGCCAAGGGCGGCGTGCTCTGCGCCATTGCGCGCGAGCGGCCGATCCCGGTCTACTTCATCGGCGTGGGCGAGAAGCTGGAAGACCTCGAGACCTTCAACGCGCGCGAGTTCGCGCTGGCGCTGCTGGGCTGACGCGCCGGCAGCGGCCGCCCGCCCTCAAAAACCGAAGAGCGAGCGGGTGTCGCAGAGAAAGCCGCTGCAGTTGGCAGGCTTGACGTAGAGCGTCCTGATCTGGCCGCTCGGCAGGCCGTAGTCGCCCACCAGCGCGTTGCCCTTGGCGCCCTCGGCGTTCGCCTGCGCGATGTAGTCCGCGCTGTTGGCCGCGGGCTGCAGGCTCTGGTAGCTGAACGTGGCCGCTTGCGACAGGTCTTTCTCGTAGAGCAGTTTCAGGCCGTCCGAGAAGACGTAGCCGGTCTTGAACCGGAAGCCCTGGGCGCCCTTCGCCTCGAACTGGGCCAGGAAGTCGGAGTCGCTGCCGGGCTGGTCCAGCGCTTCATAGCCGTAGGTGGCATTGCCTTGCGCGTCCTTTTGGAAGACCAGCACCGTGGCTCCGCCGATCATGTACGCGCCGCCGACGCTGTAGTAGCCGTTGCCGCCCTGCGCATTGATCAGCGACAGGTAGGCGGCGCTGTCGGCGGGTGCCGCCTGCACGGCATAGGTGTAGGTCGATGCCGAGCCGTTGTCCTTGCGGTAGAGCGTGCGGATCTGGCCGCCGACCACGTATGGCCCGCCCCACTTGAAACCCCGGGCGCCC
Source organism: Variovorax sp. 05T418 (assembly GCF_056396385.1). Lineage (NCBI taxonomy): Bacteria > Pseudomonadati > Pseudomonadota > Betaproteobacteria > Burkholderiales > Comamonadaceae > Variovorax > Variovorax sp. 05T418. The sequence continues at coordinate 129,772 of NZ_JBFTLJ010000010.1, forward strand.
TGGGCGTTGAGTTGGGCCTGCAGGTCCGCCGTGGAGCCGGTGTCCGGCAGCAGTTCGAAGGCGTAGGTGGTGCCGGCATCCTTCACGTAGGCCTCGACGACCTCCGTGCTGGTCGGGCTCGTGGGGAAGGCCAGGCCGCTGAAGAAGCGGAAGGCCCTGGCGCCCTGGGCATTGAGTTGGTCGAGAAACGCCGAAGCGTCGGCGGCGGGCGGCAGCGCCTCGTACATGAAGGTGCGGGTGGCCGGGGCGGGTGCCGGGGCCGGGGCCGGGGCGGGTGCCGGGGCCGGCGCGGGTGCAGGAGGCGGCGGAACCCCGTTGCCCCAGCCAACCGGCAAGCCACCACCGCCTCCTCCACCCCCGCCGCCGCATGCCGCGAGGGCCAGCATGGTGGTGGTTGCGATTGCTACCGCTGCAAACTTGAATCTCATTCGGAATCCTCCCTGATCAATGTGTGTGTGCGACCCAGGGAAGGTACGTCCGGGGGGCTGACGGCCACCAGTGCCGAAAGTCATGACATCGCCGGCTAACGCCCCGGCAATTACCAGCCACACATTCGAAAGTATTCGATTCCGAGCCGCTAAGCGCTTGCCGCTCGGGCCATCATCCGGAACAGCGAATCGGCGGCCACCGGCTTGAACAGCACCGGAATCCCGGATTCCCGCACGCGCTGCAGCCTGTCGGGAGAGGTTTCGCCGGTGATCAGCAGCAAGGGAATCGTGGGCCCGCCCTGCCGCCGGCCGCTCAGGCGCAGGCCCACGTCCAGCCCATCGACGCCATCGGCCAGCCGGTAGTCGCACATCAGCAGGTCGAAAGGCCGCCTTTCGCTGCTCGCCTGCTGCAAGGCGGCGGCAGCGGCGGCTTCGTCCGCGACGGCGAGCGCGTCGATCGAATGCGAGCGCAGCAGGCCCGTCATGGCTTCGCGGATTTCGGATTCGTCGTCCAGCAGCAGCACCCGCGCGGGCAGTGCCGGGGCCGCTCGCCCGGGCCGTTTTTCCTGCCGCGGCGCCGCAGCCTCGGGCAGGAAAGGTCCGGCCAGCGCGCCCGCCTGCGGCGCAACGGCCGGCAGCACCACGCGGAAATGGGTGCCGCGCCCGAGCCGCGAGTGCATCTGCACCGGATGGCCCAGCAGGTGCGAGAGCCGCTGCACGATCGACAGGCCGATGCCCAGCCCCCTCGAGCGGTCGCGCCCCGGATTGTCGATCTGGTAGAACTCCTCGAAGATCCGGTTCGACTGCTCGGGCGCAATGCCGATGCCGGTGTCCCGCACCTCGATCCACACGAACTCCCCGCGTTCGCGAGCCGTCACGGTCACTCCGCCGCGCGCGGTGTACTTGAGGGCGTTGTCCAGCAGGTTGGACAGCATCCGATGCAGCAGCTGAGGGTCGCTGCGCACCCACAACCCGCTGGCGCGCACGCGCAGCTGCAGCTGCTTTTGTTCGGCCTGGGCCGAGAAGGTGTGGTTGAGCGGCAGGAACAAGGCATCGAGCTGGACGGCCTGGCGCACGGGCGTGACCACGCCGGCGTCCAGCCGCGAGATGTCCAGCATGATGTCGAGCGAGGCGCCCAGGGCATTGACGGCGCGCATCAGGCGCTGCGCGTTGAGCTCCTCCGGACGGCCGCGCAACTCGTTCTCGAGCGCGGCGCCGAACAGCGCAATGGCATGCAGCGGCTGGCGCAGGTCATGGCTGGCGCTGGCCAGGAAGCGGGTCTTTTCCCGGCTGGCGCGCTCGGTGGCGGCAATCTGCTCTTCCAGCCGCACGGCCAGGGCTTCCTTCTCGAAGCGCAGGACCAGCGAATCCGCCAGCAGCCTGTGCTCCTGCACGCCGACGCGCAGCATGAGAAACAGGTAGATCGAGGCGAAGGCCGCGAGAAAGAGATGGATGGAGTCGCGCTGCCACGCCAGCGCAACGATCAGCCCGCCCATCATGGGCAGCGTGTGGCCGAACAGCGCTGCCTGGAGCGGCCGCAGCGACTGCACGGCCCGGGCGCAGTTGCCCATCATCACCACCATCAGCGCGGCAGTGACCGGCAGGTTGCCCGCGGGCACGAAGATCCACGGCGCCAGCGCATCGGCAAACCCCAGCAGGGTCACGATGCGGGTGATCCTGCGCGCCCACCAGGCGCTGTCCGCCGCCGGAACCGACGGATTCCAGCGCGGCGTGAAGTACATGCCCAGGTACAGCGTCAGGTGCAGCACGACGAAGGGCAGCACCATCGGGTCGCCCAGCTGCAGGTACATGAATGCACCGAGCACCAGCACGAAGACGACGCGGGCCAGGAAGGTGGCGTTGTAGTTGAAATAGACCGACGCCACGTGTTCGCGCAGCACGCGCTGGTTCAGCGGCGTGTCGGCCATGCGCGGCGGCTCAACGCAGGCTGCTGATCAGCTGCGCACGCGAACGCACGCCGAACAGCAGCAGGATGGTCGATACGTGGTTCTTCACCGTGCCTTCGCTCAGGTTCGCGAGCTGGGCGATCTCCTTGTTCGCCTTGCCGTCGAGCACCCATTGCAACACCTGCATCTGGCGCGGCGTGAGCTCCTGCCAGGCGCTGGCCCGGGCCGATTCGGCGTAGCCGCCGGGCGCCTTCGGCATGGCGGCGGAAGGGGAAGCTTCAGGCGCGCCGGGCTCGAGCAGGCCGCAGGCGCGGATGAATCCCACCACCTCCTTCAGGTCCGCCGACTTCGGAAGAAAGGCGCTCGCGCCCAGCGCCACCGCGCCCTGCGCAAGCGAGGTGTTGCCGGTGCCCGACAGCACCACGATGCGGGCGGACGGGTGGCGCAGGCGGAATTCCGCGAGGCCGCTCAGGCCGTGGGTGTCGGGCAGCGCCAGATCCAGCAGCACCAGGCGGATCGACTCGCGGTGCCTGTCGTACAGCGCCAGCGCCTCGGCCGCGCTGGCGGCCTCGAAGACCTCGATGCTCGCCCCCGAGGAGGCGGTCTGCGCCTCGATCAGCGCACGCACGCCGAGCCGCAGCAAGTCGTGGTCGTCCACCACCAGGATGGCACCCGGCGCCCGCGCGGGGATGCCGCTCGCCAGAAGCGGCGGCGGCGGGTTGGAGGAAGATTCGAGCGAAGGCACGCGGTCGATCTTAGCGACGCGCCCGGCGCGCAACAGTGCACTAAGTCATGGGGTAGCCGCCGTTCCGGGGCATCGCTTGCTCTTGTTTTAATAGCACTTGCCATCCCCTGCGCGCGGGAGCACCATGCGCTACCCGCCGCACCGAACGGCGTTTGGAGACAACAACCATGATGCACACCGCCGATGCCCCGCTGGCAGCGGGCGAGCGCAAGGTCGACCGGCTGCTGGCCCACTATGGCGAAAGCCACCGCCATCCGATCAACGAGCTGATTCACTTCGCCGCGATCCCGGCCATCATGCTGAGCCTCGTCGGCCTGCTGTTCGCGTTGCACCCGTGGGCCGCCTACCTCTTCGTGGCGGCCAGCCTGGTCTACTACGCCCTGCTCCGCTCCCCTGCGTTCCTGCTCGCCATGCTGGCCGGCACGGCCCTGGTGCTGGCGCTGGTCCATGCGATGGGGAGCCTTGTACTGCCGGTTTCCGCCGCCATCTTCGTGGTGGCGTGGATCTTCCAGTTCATCGGCCACAAGATCGAAGGCAGGAAACCTTCTTTCTTCGAAGACATCCAATATCTTTGGGTGGGGCCGCTGTTCGTACTCTCGAAGCTGTTTTTGCGCCTCGGTATCCGCTGGTGATTCCCAGGGTCGGACGCCGCCGCAGGCCGGATCGCCGTCCGGCTGACAACTTTGGCTATCGGTGCGATAGAAACTTAGGGGGAACCCTTGGCTTAGCACTCCCTCCAATCGAGTGCTAATATGGCCAATACAAAGGAGTTTCCCCTGATGACCACGCTGTCTGGAGCCTCTGCCAACCAGCTCGCCGTCGCCAATCCATGGTCGATGGTGCCGCCGCTGGGCAACCTGGATGCTTATATTTCGGCCGCCAACCGCCTGCCGATGCTCACGCTCGAAGAAGAGCAGGGCTTCGCACGCCGTTTGCGCGACCACAACGACCTCGAAGCGGCCGGTGCGCTGATCCTCTCGCACCTGCGCCTCGTGGTGTCCATTTCGCGCCAATACCTGGGCTACGGGCTGCCTCACGGCGACCTGATCCAGGAAGGCAACGTCGGCCTCATGAAGGCCGTGAAGCGCTTCGACCCCGACCAGGGCGTGCGGCTCGTGAGCTACGCCATGCACTGGATCAAGGCCGAGATCCACGAGTACATCCTGAAGAACTGGCGCATGGTCAAGGTCGCGACGACCAAGGCCCAGCGCAAGCTGTTCTTCAACCTGCGCTCGATGAAGCAGGGCTTCAAGGCCGACTCGGCCGCGGCCGACAACGGCACGCACCGCGACACGCTGAGCCCCGACGAGGTGTCGCAGATGGCGACCCGGCTCAACGTCAAGCCTGAAGAAGTGCTGGAAATGGAAACCCGCCTGTCGGGCGGCGACGTGCTGCTCGATCCGGGTCCGTCGGACGACGGCGACGAGGCCTTCGGCCCGATCGCCTACCTGGCCGACGCCACGCAGGAACCCACCGCCCTGCTCGAGTCGCAGCAGCGCGACCGGCTTTCGAGCGACGGCATTGCCACCGCGCTCGAAGCGCTGGACGACCGCAGCCGCCGCATCGTCGAAGAGCGCTGGCTCAAGGTCAACGACGACGGTTCGGGCGGCATGACGCTGCACGACCTGGCGGCGGTGTACGGCGTGAGCGCCGAGCGCATTCGCCAGATCGAAGTCGCGGCCATGAAGAAGATGAAGAAGGCGCTGGCCGACTACGCCTGAGCCCTCTGAGCTTCACCCGAACAAGCCCGGCCGCGTGCCGGGCTTTTTCATGCCTGTTTGGCCAGCGTGCGCAGCGCCCGCCTGGCAATGTAGCGGGTGGCCGGTGTGTCCGACTCGGCCACCCAGCGCGCGCAGAGCCGGTCGACCCACTCGGGCTGGGTCTTGCTCGCGTCGTTGAGCCAGTTGGCCACCGAATTCTGCACATAGCGGCTGGCGTCGGCTCGCAGCGGCGCGAGGAGCGGCAGCGCGCGCCAGGGCTCGGCCTTGAGCGCGTCGATCTGCGCGCACCAGACGCCGCGCGGGCGCGTGAGCTCGCTGGCAAAGCGGCGGATGTTCGGATCGGCATCGGCCGTCCACGGCTGCAGCAGCGCGAGCGACTCGTCGAGCGAGGCGATGACCGCGTCGCGCACCGCCATCCAGGCGATTTCCCGCACGCCGAAGTGCGGATCGGCGGCAAAACGCCGCACCGCCTCCAGCTGCGCCGCCAGCGGCAGGCCCGAAAGCGTGACCCACTGCGCGGCCCAGCAGCGCGCGACGTCGCTCGCGTGCGTGGCCAGCCGGTGGGCGACGGCGTCGCGCTCGGCATGCAGCGCCGCCAGGTCGTAGAGCGCGCGGGCAATGTGGCCGTGCCGCTGCATCGGCTTGAATGCGCCGAGCATGGCGATGGTGTCGGCCAGCCGCTCGCTGGCCGGATCGAGCCCGATGTGGGCCGCCACGCTACGCGCGAGCCGCGGCAGCTCGAGCGCCAAGAATTCGTTGAGGTTGACGGTCTCGAGCAGCCCGTCGTTGAGCGCGCGCAGCACCTCGGGCGGAATGAGTGCGATGCGGAAGGCGCCCCGGCGCGCCTTCAGGTGCTCGACGGAGGCCAGGGCAAGGGCGGCGTCCATGGGCGCGCGGTCAGGACTTGAGCAGCGCCTTCACGTCCGACACCATCGGCGCCACGCCGGCGCCATAGCGCGCGTAGAGCCGCAGCCGGCCGTCGGTGTCGTAGACGAAGCTGGCGGCCGAATGGTCCATCGAGTAGCTCGTGGGAGTCTTGCCCTCGACCTTCTTGAAGTAGACCTTGAAGTCCTTGGCGACCTGGGCGAGCTGGTCGGCCGTGGGAATCAGCGCGACGAAGCCCGGGTCGAACGCGCCCATGTAGGCCTTGAGCACCTCGGGCGTGTCGCGCGCCGGGTCGACCGTGACGAACAGCACCTGCAGCTTGTCGCCATCGCTGCCGAGCTGCTGCTTGACCTGCGCCATCTCGGTCATGGTGGTGGGGCAGACGTCGGGGCACTGCGCGTAGCCGAAGAACAGCACGACCACCTTGCCCTTGAAATCGGCCAGCGTGCGCAGCTTGCCGTCGGCATCCTTGAGCGAGAAGTCGCGGGCATAGTCGGCGCCCGTGATGTCGACCGCATTGAAGCTGGGCTTGGCTTCGCTGCAGGCCGAAAGACCGAGGCCCAGGGTGGCGGCCATGGCGGCCCATCCCGCACCGCCGGCAATCAGTTGGAGGGCATTTCGCTTGTTCATGGGCACGGGCATTCGGTCAGTCAATCAATCAGCGGAGGTAATGGTCGACGAGCAGCGCCGCGAACAGCACGCTCAAATGGATCAGCGAGAACCGGAAGGTCTTGCGCGCCAGCGCATCGGAGTAGTTGCGCCAGAGGGCGAAGGCATAGCCCGTGAAGCCGATGCTCACGCCCACCGCCACCGCCAGGTAGAGCCAGCCGCTCATGCCGTAGATGAAAGGCATGAGGCAGGCCGCGAACAGGATGAAGGTGTAGAGCAGCACCTGCAGCCGCGTGAACTCGTTGCCGTGCGTGACGGGCAGCATCGGCAGGCCGGCCTTGCGGTAGTCCTCGACGCGGTAGAGCGCCAGCGCCCAGAAGTGCGGCGGCGTCCACAGGAAGATGATCAGGAACAGGATCAGCGCCTCGGGGCCCACGTCGCCGGTCATTGCGGCCCAGCCCAGCACCGGCGGCATCGCGCCCGAGGCGCCGCCGATCACGATGTTCTGCGGCGTCAGCGGCTTGAGGATCACGGTGTAGATCACCGCATAGCCGACGAAGGTGGCAAAGGTCAGCCACATGGTGAGCGGGTTGACCTGGAACCAGAGCAGCGCAGAACCGGCCGCGCACAGCAGCGCCGAGAACACCAGCGCCTGCAGGTCGCTGAGCTGCCCGCGCGCCGTGGGGCGCCAGGCGGTGCGCTTCATCTTGGCGTCGATGCCCTTCTCGACCAGGCAGTTGAACGCCGCCGCCGCGCCCGCCACCAGCCAGATGCCGATGCAGGCCAGCACGGCGCGCTGCACGTCGGCCCACGAGGGCAGCCCGGGCACGGCCAGCACCATGCCGATGAGGGCGCAGAAGACGATCAGCTGCACCACGCGCGGCTTGGTCAGCGCATAGAACTGGCGCAGCACGTTGGCGGTGCTTGTCTGCTGCACGGAAATCGGCGTGCTCACGCGGCGGCCTCCCTCTGGTTGTTGTGTGGGGCGCCGGGCGCCTTGTCCGTATCGTGTGCGGTCGCGGTCGCGGCCACGGCCACGCGGCGGCTCTCGCACAGCGCCCATGTCAGCACCACGGCCAGCGCCGCGGCGCCCCCGGTGTGCAGGACCGCGGCGACCAGCGGCCAGCCGAGCAGCACGTTGCCGAGGCCGGTGGCCAGCTGCAGCAGCGCGAGTCCCGCGAGCCAGCGCGCCTGCGGCCGCAGCGGCGGCGTGCGGCGCAGCTGCCACGCGAGCACGCCCAGCGCGGCGAACACGGCGTAGGCCATCAGCCGATGCACGTAGTGGATGGCGGTGAGCGCGGAAAAATCGAGCGGCACGCCGCTGCCGGTCACGCCCAGGTGGCGCCAGATCTCGAAGCCCTGGGCAAAATTCATCGGCGGCCACCAGCTGCCTTGGCAGGTCGGGAACTGGGTGCAGGCCAGCACCGCATAGTTGGTGCTGACCCAGCCGCCGAGCGCGATCTGCAGCAGCAGCAGGGCCGAGGTGGCGATCAGCCCGCTGCGCAGCGCAGGCGACACCGGCGTGGGCAGGCGGTCGGCGGCGGCCTGCCGGTAGCGCACCGCCTGGATGCACAGCAGCACCAGCAGCACCACGGCGCCCAGCAGGTGCAGCGTGACGATCGCTGGAAAGAGCTTCCAGGTGACCGTGAGCGCGCCGAATGCGCCCTGCAGGCAGACCCAGGCCAGCGTGAGCGCGGGCCACCAGGCGCTGAGCGTGGCGTGCTCGCCGTCCGCCGGCGCGGGCGGCATGCGGCGCTGGCGCCGCCGCACGGCCCAGGTGGCGCCCGCCAGCGCGAGGATCAGCACACCGACGCCGGTGGCCAGGTAGCGGTGCACCATCTCGACCCAGGCCTTGCTGTGCGTGACGGGGCCGGTCGGCTGGGCCGACTGCGCCATGGCGATCTCGTGGCGCGCGCCCACCGGGCTCGCGTTGCCGTAGCAGCCCGGCCAGTCGGGGCAGCCCAGGCCCGAATCGGTGAGCCGGGTGAAGGCGCCGAACAGCGTGAGGTCGAAGGTGAGGAACAGCGTCAGCACGGTGAGCGCATGCAGCCGGCGCGCCGGACCGGCGCCCGCGTTGCGGCGCCACACCCACACCAGCGGGCCGAGCGCGATCAGCACGCCGGCAGCCATCAGCCAGGCGACGGGGGTGAGGTCGTAGAGCGAGCCGGTGTCCATCATGCGGTGCTAGCGGCCGGGCTCGTCCCAGGAGGCGGAGGCGCGCAGCAGGCGGTCGAGGTCGCGCTTGGCGCGGCTCGCGCCCGCGGCGTCCATGCGGGCCGGAAATCGCATCATCCAGTTGCCCATCGGATCGACCACGTACAGGTGCTCGGCCAGCCCGTGGCCCGGGGCGGGCGCGAGCCACTTGGCCAACTGCTCGGCCGGCACGCGCAGCACGGTGGCGCCGCGCAGGCCGTTGTCCAGCCGCGCCGGAACCGGCGCCGCATCGCTCACGAGCCAGACGCGGTCGAGCCGGTCCTTCTCGCGGCCCAGGCTCTCGCGCAGCTGGCGCTGCAGGTAGAGCTGCTGTTCGCAGAGCGCGTCGCAGGCCGCATCGGCCACGGCCACCAGCAGCCACTGGCCCTTGAGCGTGGCCAGGTCGACCGGCGCGCCGCTGCGGTCCGTGGTGGCGAGCACAGGCAGCGTGCGCTGCGGATCGATGAGCTCGCCGTAGACGCTGCGCCCCTCGGGCCGGATCACGTAGTAGGTGAAGTACGACGCGATGACGGGCGCGGCGCACATCAGCATCACGGCAATCATCTTCCAGCGCCCGGCCACCGTGCGGCGGCCCTCGGCACCGTCGAGCGCCTGGTTGGGCGACGGCATCGAGTGCACCGTCAGGCCCAGCGGTTCGTCAGAGGCTGCGTTCATCGCGTGCGCGGCGCCTCGAGCGGCGGTAGGGGGAAATGATTTGGAACCAGACATAGAGGATGACCACGAGGGCCGAAAGCCCGAACCACTGGAATGCATAGCCGTAGTGCTTCTCCAGACCCAGAGCGGGGGCCGGCCAGTCGCGCTGCAACCCCTCGGAAGCGGGGCCGGCCTGCTGCAGCGACACGTCGGTTCGCAGCGGCAGCTTGGTTTCGGCGCGGAACGCTTCCAGGTCGAGATTCTGCCGGATGGGCGAAGACCCCGCGGATTCCGGTGCCGAGGCGGCCGCGGCCGGCTTGCCGAGCTCGAACAAGTGGCCCGGCGGCGGCTCGATCAGGCCCGTGACTTCGACGATGCCCGGCGGCGTCTCGACCGCGCCCAGCTGCGTGCGGTCGTTGAAGTTGCGCTGCACCCAGCCGCGCTGGATCATCACGGCCTGGTCGCTGCCTTCCAGCGCGAACGGCGTCAGCACGTAGAAGCCCGGCACGCCATGCATCTGCCGGTTGTCCAGGTAGACCGTCTGTGGCGTCAGCCAGAGGCCGCGCAGCCGCACCGGCCGGTGCAGCTCGCCGGCCGGCGCCTCGAGCGCCAGGAACTCGGCCTGGGCCAGCGGCGGCTTCTGCTTCTGGGCCTCGATCTCGGCCTGCAGCGCCTCCTTCTGCGCGGCGCGCGACAGCTGCCAGCGGCCCAGCGACACCGTGGCGCAAAGGGCCAGCACGGCGGCCAGCGTGACCAGCAGGAAGCGGCCCCGCCTGGGCCTCTGGCGGGCGGAATGAAGGGGTTCCGGCGTCACTGGAGTGGATGAGGCGTGCGGCCGATAATCGGGGTCATGAAATATTTCGTCGCCCTGGTTTTCGTGGGCATCTTCGCGAGCCTTGCCTTTGCGCTCTTCTACATGCTGAAAGACGGGCGCAACGGGCGCGCCAAGAGCGGCGGCATGGCGCGCGCCCTCACCTTTCGGATCGGCCTGTCGGTGTTTTTGTTCCTCTGCATGCTGCTGGCCTGGAAATTCGGCTACATCCAGCCCACCGGGCTCCCGCTCGGCAAGTAGATGGTGCTCGTTCCACGAGAACCATGAAAAAGGCGCCTTCCGGCGCCTTTTTTTCTGCATGCCGCGGGGGTCGCTCAAAGCCAGTACACCAGCATGTAGAGGCCGAGCCACACCACGTCGACGAAGTGCCAGTACCAGGCCGCGCCCTCGAAGCCGAAATGGCGCTCCGGCGTGAAGTGGCCCTTCTGCAGGCGCAGCGTGATGAACAGCAGCATCAGCATGCCGATGAACACGTGCAGGCCGTGGAAGCCGGTCAGCATGAAGAAGGTCGAGCCGTAGGCGCCGGAGCTGAGCTTGAGGTTCAGCTCGGTGTACAGGTGGTGGTACTCGTAGCCCTGCACGCCCAGGAACAGCACGCCGAGCAGCACGGTGAGCCACATGAAGCGGATGGTCTGGGCACGATGGCCGGCACGCAGCGCGTGGTGGGCAATGGTGAGCGTCACGCCCGAGCTCAGCAGCAGCGCGGTGTTGATCGTGGGCAGCCAGAACGGGCCGACGGTCTGGAAGGGCTCGACGATGTCGGCCGGCGAACCGGTGGCGCCGGCTGCAACGCTGGGCCACACGGCCTTGAAGTCGGGCCAGAGCAGCGCGTTGTCCAGGCTGCCGAGCGCCGGCAGCGAATGGGTGCGGGTCCACCACAGCGCGGTGAAGAAGGCACCGAAGAACATCACTTCGGAGAAGATGAACCAGCTCATGCTCCAGCGGAACGAGAGGTCGATCTTGTGGCCGTACTGGCCGCTTTCGCTTTCGCCGATGGCGGTGCGGAACCACACGAACAGCGTGGCGAGCCACCCGACCATGCCCGCCAGCAGGGACCAGGCGCCCCACTGGTGGCCGTTGATCCATTGGGCCGCGCCGAGAATCACGAAGAACAGGCCGGTCGCAGCCATGACCGGAAAGGCCGATGGCCCCGGCACGAAGTAGTAGGGCGTGGCGCCGTGGGTGGTTGAACTCATATCAGCTCCTGGCTTTCTTTCTTCTCTCGATTCGATGGGTTCTGGATGTCGTGGGCCATGCGGACCGGGCTCAGGGCGCAACCACGTAGCGCACCAGCAGCACCAGGCCGACGATGAAAACGATGACCGCTGCAAAGGCCACCGCGATGATGTGCAGCGGGTTCAGCTTGGCCAGGTCGTCCTGGTAGGCGCTTTTCTTGCGCACCCCGAAGAACGACCAGCACACGGCCTTCACCGTGTCCCACAGCGTGGCCTTGGGCGGCGTGTTCGGTGCGGTCACGAACGGGGCTCATGGGCAGCATTCGAAACAGCGGCCACCGGGGCCGCGGGCGTCTTGCCGCCGACTTCGAAGAAGGTGTAGGACAGCGTGATGGTCTTCACGTCCCTGGAGATCTTCGGGTCGATCACGAAGGCGACGGGCCACTGCTTCTTCTCGCCCGGGTCGAGCGTGTACTGGTTGAAGCAGAAGCACTCCAGCTTGTTGAAGTACGGCGCGGCCTGCTGCGGCGCATAGCTCGGGATGGCCTGCGCCGCCATGCGGCGGTTCTGCACGTTCTGGAATTCGTAGACCACGGTGTTGAGCTGGCCGGGGTGCACCTGAATCGTCCGCTCGGCGGGCTTGAAGTCCCAGAGGGCACCGCGCACGTTGGAGTCGAACTCGACCGTGATGGTGCGCGTGGTGTCGACCTGCGTGTTGTCGGGCACGCGCACGTTCTTGCCGCCGCTTGCGCCCCCCGGCACCTCGAGTTCGCTGAGCGCGAGGATGTTGATGCCGGTCATTTCGCAGATGGCGCGGTACAGCGGCACCAGGGCATAGCCGAACGCGAACATGCCGCAGGCCACCACGGCCAGCTTGCCGACCATGCGGACATTGGCGCGCTTGATGCGTTGACCGAGGCTCATGATGCGGGCGGCTCCGTTGGCTCGTGCTTCAGCGTCCGCTGAACCAGATCATGCGGACCAGGAATCCGAGAAAGAACAGCACGGCGATGGAGGCCAGCGTGAGCCCCATGCGGCGGTTGTTCCTTTTCTGTTCGGGCGTGGTCATCGTGGTCATGCAAGCCGGCGGCCGGTGCGGTTCAGCCGATCACCTTGGTGGCGGTCGCATCGAGCTTGGGCGGGTTCTCGAAGGTGTGGAAGGGCGCCGGCGACGGCACTTCCCACTCGAGGCCTTCAGCCGCTTCCCAGGGCTTCTGCGCTGCCTTCTCGCCCTTGCCGAGCATGGTCGGCAGCACGATGAAGAAGAAGAAGTAGACCTGGGCCAGACCGAAGGCGAACGCACCCACCGAAGCCACCGCGTTGAAGTCGGCGAACTGCATCGGGTAGTCGGCATAGCGGCGCGGCATGCCCGCGAGGCCGAGGAAGTGCATCGGGAAGAAGGTGACGTTGAACGAGATCAGCGACCACCAGAAGTGGATCTTGCCGCGCGTTTCGTTGTACATCACGCCGGTCCACTTGGGCGCCCAGTAGTAGTAGCCCGCGAACATGGCATAGAGCGAACCGGCCACCAGCACGTAGTGGAAGTGGGCCACCACGTAGTAGGTGTCCTGCAGCTGGATGTCGATCGGGGCGATGGCCAGGATGAGGCCGGTGAAGCCGCCCATCGTGAACACGAAGATGAAGCCCACCGCAAACAGCATCGGGGTCTCGAAGGTCATCGAGCCCTGCCACATGGTGGCGATCCAGTTGAAGATCTTCACGGCCGTGGGCACCGCGATCAGCATGGTCGCGTACATGAAGAACAGCTGGCCCGTGACCGGCATGCCGGTCGTGAACATGTGGTGCGCCCAGACGATGAACGACAGGATCGCGATCGACGAGGTGGCGTACACCATCGAGGCGTAGCCGAACAGCCGCTTGCGCGAGAACGCCGGCACGATCTGGCTGATGATGCCGAAGGCCGGCAAGATCATGATGTAGACCTCGGGGTGGCCGAAGAACCAGAAGATGTGCTGGTACATCACCGGGTCGCCGCCGCCGGCGGGGTTGAAGAAGCTGGTGCCGAAGTGGCGGTCGGTCAGCGTCATGGTGATGGCGCCTGCGAGCACGGGCATCACGGCGATCAGCAGGTAGGCGGTGATGAGCCAGGTCCAGCAGAACATCGGCATCTTCATGAGCGTCATGCCGGGGGCGCGCATGTTCAGGATGGTGACGATGATGTTGATCGAGCCCATGATCGACGAGGCGCCCATGATGTGCATCGCGAAGATGCCGGCGTCCATCGAGGGGCCCATCTGCAGCGTGAGCGGCGCGTAGAGCGTCCAGCCCGCGGCGGGCGCGCCGCCGGGCATGAAGAACGAGCCCACGAGCATCAGCGCGGCGGGGATCAGCAGCCAGAAGCTGAAGTTGTTCATGCGCGCGAATGCCATGTCGGATGCGCCGATCTGCAGCGGGATCATCCAGTTCGCGAAGCCGACGAAGGCGGGCATGATGGCGCCGAACACCATGATCAGGCCGTGCATGGTGGTGAACTGGTTGAACAGCTCGGGGTTCACCAGCTGCAGGCCGGGCTGGAACAACTCGGCGCGGATCAGGAGCGCAAGCACGCCGCCCACCATCAGCATGGTGAAGCTGAACAGCAGGTAGAGCGTGCCGATGTCCTTGTGGTTGGTGGCGAACACCCAGCGGCGCCAGCCGGTGGGCGCTGCGTGGTGCTCGTCGTGTGCGTGGCCGTCGTGGGCGTGACCGTGGGGGTCGAGGACTGCACTCATTTCGTTGTTCCTTGCAATTTCTTCGTCGCGGGGCGCTTGGACGCGGTCACTTGCCGCGCAGGGCCAGAACTTCGGCCGGCTGCACCAGCTGGCCCGTCTTGTTCGACCAGCTGTTCTTGGTGTAGGTGGCAACGGCCGCGAGGTCGGTGTCGCTCAGCTGCTTCCAGGAGGGCATCGCGCCATTGTTCTGGCCGTTGAGCAGCACCGTGAGCTGCACCTTGTGGTCGGTGTCGAGCACCTTGGGGCTGGCGTCCAGCGGCTTGATCGGGCCGGCGCCCTTGCCGTTGGCCTGGTGGCAGGCCGCGCAGTTGGCGGCATAGACCTTCTCGCCGCGCGCCAACATGTCGGGCAGGGTCCAGACCTTGCTCGGATCGTCGAGCTTGGCCGCGGCTTCCTTGCGCTTGCCATCGACCCAGGCCGTGTAGTCGGCGGCCGAGACCACCTTCACGTGGATCGGCATGTAGGCGTGTTCCTTGCCGCAGAGTTCCTGGCACTGGCCGTAGTAGTCGCCCACGGTCTCGGCGCGGAACCAGGTGTCGCGCACGAAGCCGGGAACCGCGTCCTGCTTGATGCCCAGCTGGGGCACGGCAAACGCGTGGATCACGTCGTTGGCGGTGGTGATGATGCGCACCTTCTTCTGGACCGGCACCACCATCGGGTTGTCGACCTTGAAGAGGTAGTCGTCGGGCATGGCGCCCTTGGCACCGGCGTCGGACATGGCGCGCTGCGAGCTGTCGAGCGTGGAGATGAAGGCCAGGCCCTCGCCTTCGCCGTTCAGGTAGTCGTAGCCCCACTTCCACTGGTAGCCGGTGGTCTTGATGGTGAGGTCGGCGTTGGTGGTGTCCTTCTGGGCCACCAGCACCTTGGTGGCGGGCAGCGCCATCACGATCACGATGATGAAGGGCACGATGGTCCAGATGACCTCGACCACCACCGATTCATGGAAGTTGGCCGCCTTGTGGCCGACCGACTTGCGGTGCTTCCATATCGAATAGAACATGACCGCGAACACGGCAACGAAGATGACCGTGCACAGGATCATCATCACCGTGTGCAGGAAATGCTGTTCCTGCGCAATCTTGGTGACGCCCAGCGGAAGATTCAGCTGGCGCACCGAGGGGCCGCCGGGCAGATCGTTGACTGCGTGCGCCGCGCCGCTGAAAGCCGCGCCGGCCGCCAGCAACAGATTCGCCGGCCTGTACTTATTGCGCCAAATGCTCTTCATCGTGTTCACGTTTCTTCAATTTTTTTCAACAAACCCAACCGTGCAGCGCCGCGCGAGCCCTCAGGCGCCACGCAACGCCATGCGAATCTCGCGCGCCAATGCGGCTCGCAACTCCGGGCGTACATAGCGCCCCACCCTGACCGATCGACCCTGACCCGAGACCTCGATCAGCGAACGATCGCTGGCCTGCGGTTCGATCCGCACCTGGTGCGGCAGAAATTCCGTGCGCTCGTAGTCGCCACCGTTCTCGAGTTCCACCACCAGCCGGCCGCCCTGCAGCGCAATCCGTTCTCCATCGGTTGCGTGCCGTGCGTACAGCATGAACGCGAAACCCACCGCGGCCAGTTCGAGCCAGGCAAAAGGCAGAACCAGCGGCGCACCGAGCATCCAGAAGACCGCGCCGATACCGAGCGATACCACGCACAGCGAGGCGTAGAGCCAGCCCAGCTGGCTCGGCGTCACCGAGCAATTGCGCTTCAGGAACCAGTGGATGTTCTGGCCTGAAACGGTGGCAAAACGAAACACGGAATTCGACACGGGCGAGTTCAGCAAATCGGTGCGTCGACGCTGCCAGACCCCTTGTCTCCACAGGATCGGACAGACCTCGTTCGCGGAACACTACCCGCGAGTTTCACGCAACGGCGGATTGTAGCGGGTAGACACAGGCGCCCGGTCGCGGATGCGCGGCTGGCCGGGCGCGCCGCTCAGGCGCCGGGCCGCCCGCGCTGCAGCATCGAGCGCATCTCGCGCAGCGATACCGCGCTCTCGGCCGAAAGTGCCACGCGCGGCGCGGGCTTGAAGGCATGGCCGTAGATGACCTCGAAGGTCAGCGCGATGCGCCCGCCGCCCTCCTGCGCCGGCGCCAGTTCGGGCAATGCGTGCTTGAGCGCCTGGTGCCATGCCTTGCCGCGAAGCGCCTGGAAGCGCGCCGGATGCAGGTTGCGCCCGAGCGTGCGCAGCTCGGCCAGTGCCGCTTCGGGCGTGGCCCAGGTGAGCACGATGCGTTCCATGTCCATCACCGGCTCGGCGAAGCCGGCATGCACCAGCATGTCGCCCCAGTCGTGCATGTCGGTGTATTCGTGGCCCGCGGCCGGCCAGCCCAGGCGCGCGTGCAGCGCCCGCAGCTCGCGCACCGTGTCGGGGCCCAGGCACGAGAACATCAGGAAGCCGTCGGTCGCCACCAGCCGGTGCCAGCGCGCGATGAGCGCCTCGGGGTCGGCCGCCATGTGCAGCGACATGTTGGCCCAGAGCAGGTCCACGCCGTCTTCGGGCGGTGCGTCGAAGCGCAGCTTGCTGCCCTGCCAGCGTCGCGCGCTCCACCAGGGCGCGGCCAGCGCCTCGCCGGCCGCGGCGGCCAGGTTCGCTTCGGGTTCGATCACGAAGCAGGCGGCTTCGCGGTAGCGCCGGGCCACCAGCTCGTGCGCCTCGAGGCCGCCGCGCAGCGGCGCCCAGTCGGCCCAGGTGCGTGGCTGCGCCTTGATCCATTGCAGCCGGTCTTCCATGCGGCGGCCGATTTCCTCGTGCAGCCAGGGTGAGCCGTCGGCGGGCGCGAGCCGGCTCCAGCGCGCGGCCGCCGTGGGATCGATGGTCGGCGGTCTTCTTGCGGGGTCGGTGGCCATGGGGCCGTGAGTATATTGAGCCCATGTTCAGCCGTTGGGCCGACCGGCCTTTGACCTCTCTGCTCGCACGGCTGCCCAGCCAGTGCGAGGTGTGCCGCGCATGGCCCTCGCGCCGCATCTGCGATGGCTGCGTGGCGCGCTTCGCGCCGCCGGCCGCGCGCTGCGGCAGCTGCGCCCTGCCGGTGCCCGAGGGCGTGGCGCGGTGCAGCGAATGCATGCGCGATCCGCCGCCGCTCGATGCCTGCTTTGCAGCCTGCGCCTATGCGTGGCCCTGGCCCGATTGCATCGCTCAATTCAAGTTCCACGGCGAGGCCGGCTGGGCCGGGCCGCTCGCCACGCTGATGCGCAGCGTGCCGTGGGTGGAGCCGGCGCTGGAGCAATGCGACCGGGTGCTGCCCATGCCGATGGCGCCGGCCCGGCTGCGCGAGCGCGGCTTCAACCAGGCGCTCGAACTGGCGCGCCGGCTCGCGCCCGCCAAGACCGACGCGGCGCTGCTGCTGCGTACCCGCGAGACGCCGGCGCAGAGCGGCCTCGCGCGCGCCGAGCGCCTTGGCAACCTGCGCGGCGCCTTCGCGGTGGAGCCCTTGCGCGCCCACGAGCTGCAAGGCCGGCGCGTGGTGCTGGTCGACGACGTGATGACCAGCGGCGCCTCGCTGTTCGCGGCCGCCGCGGCGCTGCGGCTGGCGGGCGCGGCGCACGTTACGGCCCTGGTGTTCGCGCGCACCGATCCGCCGCATTGAGCACCGCGACAATCGGCGCATGTTCCATATCGTCCTGGTCCAGCCCGAAATCCCGCCGAACACGGGCAACGTGATCCGCCTTGCCGCCAACACCGGCTGCACGCTCCACCTGGTCGAGCCGCTGGGTTTCTCGATGGACGACCGCCTGCTGCGCCGCGCCGGGCTCGACTATCACGAATACGCCGAAGTGAAGCGCCACGCCGGCTGGCAGGCGCTGCTCGAGGCCGAGCGGCCGGCCGCCGAGCGCATGTTCGCGCTCACCACGCGCGGCACGCGGGCCGTGCACGACGTGCGCTTCCAGCCGGGCGACTGGCTGGTGTTCGGCTCGGAGACCAGCGGCCTGCCGCCCGCTGTACGCGAGGGCTTTGCCGAACCGCAGCGCCTGCGGCTGCCGATGCGCGAAGGACAGCGCAGCCTGAATCTCTCGAATGCCGTGGCGGTGACCGTCTTCGAAGCCTGGCGCCAGAACGGCTTCGGCTGAGCAAAGACCTCAGCGGTAGCGGCGCACCACCGATTCGGCCACGCAGGCCGGCTTGGCCGCGCCTTCGAGCTCGATCGTGGCTTCCCAGGTCATCTGGATGCCGTCGTCGGCGATCGGCTCCGCCGTGAGCAGCTTCATGCGCGCGCGCAGCCGCTTGCCCACCGGCACCGGCGACATGAAGCGCACCCGGTTCAGCCCGTAGTTCACGCCCATGCGCGACTCGACCACATCGAGCGCCGCCTCGAAGAAGCGCGGCAGCAGCGACAGCGTGAGGAAGCCATGGGCGATCGGCCCGCCGAAGGGCCCGGCCTTGGCGCGCTCGACGTCGACATGGATCCACTGGTGGTCGCCCGTGGCCTCGGCGAACTGGTTCACCTGCGCTTGCGTGATGGTGATCCAGTCGCTCACGGCAACTTCCTGGCCGACGCAGGCCGCAAGATCCTGAAGCGTCTGGAATGTCTTTTTGGTCATGCGGGGCATTCTGGCGCGAAGGCCGGCGGCGCGGCTGTCGGCCTTGCGACAGCCGCGATCCTCAGCCTTCGAGCCAGTCGCAGATCGGCTGCCACTGCGCCAGGTCGCGCTGCACCCGGCCCGGCGCGATGTCGAACAGCGTGAGCCCGCGCGCCGCGAGCTGCACGTAGTTCTGGGTGTCGCGCAGCTCGCCCAGTACCGGCACGCCAAGGCTGGCGATGAACTCGTGCAGCCGGTCGGCCGCCAGGGTGCGGGCGTTCACGCGCATGCCCACGAGGCTGATCTTCGTCTTTTCGGCGCGGCGCTGCTCCTTCAGCCGGTCGAGGAAGTCGCGCGTGGCGTAGATGTCGAAGATGCTCGGCTGCAGCGGCACGATCACCCGGTCGGCCAGCGCCAGCACCTCCTTGAAGCGCCAGCCGTGCAGGCCTGCGGGGGTGTCGAGCACCGCATGCGTGGTGCCGCGCGGCGGCCGCACCACGGCGCTGTCGCCGGTGGCTTCCCAGGTGGCGATGGCCCGCGCCTGCGGCGGGCGCAGGCCCAGCCAGAGGCGCGAGGACTGCTGGCGGTCCACGTCGCCCAGCATCACCGCATGGCCGCGGCTCGCAAAGTAGCCCGCAATGTTGGTTGCGAGCGTCGATTTGCCCACGCCACCCTTGGGATTGGCGACCAGAACCACCGGCATAGCATCTCCTCCAGAGCTGGAAACCTCCGCATCGTAGCGACACGGGATGCGTTCGGCCCCGGCAAGCGCCAAACCTGCGCTATGTTCGCGGCATGACGACAACAACATCGGCCGCCGGCGACACCGGCGGCATCTACGTGCTCGCGGCCCATCCGCACTGGCGCGACTCGCGCGTGAACCGGCGCATGCTGGCCGCCGCGCGCGGCGTGCCGGGGGTCGATGTCAACGACATCTACGGCAGCTACCCGGACTTCTCGATCGACGTCGAGGCCGAACACGCCCGGCTCGCCAGGGCCCGCCTGGTGGTGCTGCTGCACCCGATCCAGTGGTATTCGATGCCGGCGCTGCAAAAACTCTGGCTCGACGACGTGCTCAGCTACGGATGGGCCTACGGCCCCGGCGGCACGGCCCTGCAGGGCAAGGACTGCTGGCTGGTCGCCACCACGGGAAGCCCCGAGGCGAGCTACCACCCCCAGAGCTACCACCGCTATTTCTTCGACGCCTTCCTGCCGCCCTACGAGCAGACCGCGGCGCTGTGCGGCATGCGCTTCCTGCCGCCGCTGGTCTTGCACGGCGCGCGCAGCGCCGCGGAGGACGAGGTGGCGGCACACGTCGAGGTGTTCGCCCAGCGGCTCGGCAGCTACCCGCAATGGCCCGAGCTCGAGGAGCTCGACGCCTGCGTGGCCTGCCCGGTGCCCGAAACCGACCGCCCGGCCGAAGCCGATGGCCTGGACGAGGCGGCGTCTGCCGCCAACGATGAACAGAACGACGAAAAAGGCATGGCCTGAGCATGGAACACGCACCCGCCTGGCTGACCAACAGCCTGATCTACCTGGGCGCCGCCGTGCTGGTGGTGCCGCTGTCCAAGGCGCTGGGCCTGGGCTCCATCATCGGCTACCTCGTGGCCGGCATCGCGATCGGCCCGTGGGGGCTCGGGCTCGTCTCCAGCGTGGAGGACGTGCTGCATTTCGCCGAGTTCGGCGTGGTGCTGATGCTGTTCCTCGTGGGCCTGGAGCTCGAACCCAAGCGCCTGTGGAACCTGCGCCGGCCGATCTTCGGCTGGGGCACCGCGCAGGTGCTGAGCTGCGCCGCGGTGCTGTTTGCCGTCGGCTTTGCCGCGGGCGTGGCGTGGCGGGTGGCGCTGGTGGCGGCGCTCGGCCTGGCGCTGTCTTCCACCGCCATCGCGCTGCAGGTGCTGGGCGAACGCAACCTGCTGAAGACCCCGAGCGGCCAGGCGGGCTTCTCGATCCTGCTGTTCCAGGACGTGGCGGCCATTCCGATCCTCGCGCTGCTGCCGCTCTTGGCCGGCGCCACGGCGGCCGAGCAGTCGCTCAGCGGGCTGGACCGCACGCTCGAGGGCCTGAAGATCGTCGGCGTGATCGCCGGCATCATCCTCGGCGGCCGGCTGGCCCTGCGTCCGCTGCTGCGCTGGATCGCGCGCAGCAACACGCCCGAGATCTTCACCGCCGCGGCGCTGCTCCTGGTGGTGGCCATCGCCGCGCTGATGCAGTTCGTGGGCCTGTCGATGGCGCTGGGCGCCTTCC
Organism: Variovorax sp. 05T418; assembly: GCF_056396385.1. Lineage (NCBI taxonomy): Bacteria > Pseudomonadati > Pseudomonadota > Betaproteobacteria > Burkholderiales > Comamonadaceae > Variovorax > Variovorax sp. 05T418. The sequence continues at coordinate 150,415 of NZ_JBFTLJ010000010.1, forward strand.
TTGCCGGCGTGCTGCTGGCCGAGAGCGAATACCGGCGCGAGCTCGAGACCGACATCGAGCCCTTCAAGGGCCTGCTGCTGGGCCTGTTCTTCATTGCCGTGGGCATGTCGATCAACTTCGGCGTGCTGATCGCGAGCCCGGGGCTGATGGCGCTGCTGGTGGTCGGCTTCATGGCCATCAAGCTGGCCGTGATCTACGCGCTGGCCAAGGCCATGGGCCTGGCCTACCAGGAGCGGCCGGTGTTCACGCTGCTGCTGGCGCAAGGCGGCGAGTTCGCGTTCGTGGTGTTCCAGGCCGCGGGCCCCGACGTACTGCCGCCCGAGACCACCTCGCTCCTGATCGGCGCGGTGGCGCTGTCGATGCTGCTGTCGCCGCTCCTGCTGGTGCTGCTCGACAAGTTCGTGCTGCCGCGCTACAGCCGCAGCAACGGCACGCAGCTGGAAGAAATTTCGGAGCAGCAGGACGCCAAGGTGCTGATCTGCGGCTTCGGGCGCTACGGCCAGATCGTGGGCCGCATGCTGATATCGCAGGGCCTGCGCGTGACGGTGCTCGACCACGACGCCGACACCGTGGAGGGCCTGCGCCAGTTCGGCTTTCGCGTGTTCTACGGCGACGCGACGCGGCTGGACCTGCTGCGCACCGCGGGCGCCGGCACGGCCAAGGCCATCGTGGTGGCGGTGGACGACATCGAGCAGTCGCTGGAGATCGTCGATCTCGTGAAGGAGCACTTTCCGAAGGCCCGCATCATCGCGCGGGCGCGCAACGTGAACCACCTGTTCCAGCTGCGCGACCGCGGCGTGACGGACGCGGAGCGCGAAGTGTTCGAGTCGTCGCTGCGCAGCGCGCGCACCGCGCTCGAGGCGCTGGGCTGGCCGGCGCACGAGGCGCGCGAATCGGCCATGCGCTTTCGCCGCCGGAACCTCAAGCTCAGCGACGAGATGTACCCGCACTACAAGGACCGCGCCCAGCTGATCGCGGCCAGCAAGGCCGGCCGCCAGCAGTTCGAGGAACAGATGGCGCGCGAACGCGAGGAACGGCAGCGCCGCTCGGGCCTCGACTGGGACCTGATCGAGGAAAAGGAAGAGGCGGACGCGTAGCCCGCGCTGGGCGCCGCCTACTGGCGCTCAGTCCTCCAGCTTCAGCAGCCTGACCGCATTGCCCTTCAGGATGCCCGGCATCACCTCGGGCTTGAAGCCGGCCGCCTCGAAGTCCTTCATCCAGCGGTCGGGCGTGATCAGCGGATAGTCGCTGCCGAACAGGATGCGGTCCTTCAGCAGCGTGTTGGCGTACTGCACCAGCTGCTTCGGAAAGTACTTGGGGCTCCAGCCCGACAGGTCGATCCAGACGTTGGGCTTGTGCGTGGCCACGCTCAGCGCCTCGTCCTGCCAGGGAAAGCTGGGGTGCGCCATCACGATCTGCATGTCGGGAAAGTCGATGGCCACGTCGTCCAGGTGCATCGGGTTGCTGTACTCCAGCCTGAGCCCCCCGCCGCAGCGCATGCCCGAGCCGATGCCGCTGTGGCCGGTGTGGAAGATGGCCGGCAGCTTGTGCTCGGCAATCACCTCGTACAGCGGCCAGGCCATCTTGTCGTAGGGGTGGAAGGCCTGCACCGTCGGGTGGAACTTGAAGCCCTTCACGCCGTGCTCTTCAATCAGGCGCCGCGCCTCGCGCGCGCCCATCTTGCCCTTGTGCGGATCGATGCTCGCGAAGGCGATCATCATGTCGCTGTTCTTCTGCGCGGCTTCGGCGATTTCCTCGTTCGGGATGCGGCGGCGGCCCATGTTCGATTCGGCATCGACCATGAACATCACCAGCCCGATCCTGCGTTCGCGGTAGTAGGCCACGCTCTCGGCAATGGTGGGCCGGCCGCTGGAGCCGAAGTACTTGTCGGCGGCGCGGTCGTATTCCTCGCCGTAGTTGTCGAAGGGGTTCCAGCAGCTCACTTCGGCGTGGGTGTGGATGTCGATGGCGATCAGGTTCTGGTGGTCCATGTCGTTGTCTCCAGTACGGGTAAGTCCCTAGGGATCGGGGGTCTCAAGTGCCTTGAATTGATTATTTATCATAACCATAATCCAACTCACACACGAATGCAATCATGACCAATCCCGACCTCCAACTCGACATCCGCGACGACGTGGCCATCGTCCGCCTGACGCGCGGCGCCAAGCGCAACGCGCTCTCGGACAGCCTGATCCTCGCGCTGCGCAACACCTTCGAGACGCTGCCTTCCACGGTGCGCGCCGCGGTGCTCGATGGCGAAGGCCCGCACTTCTGCGCCGGCCTCGACCTGAGCGAGCTGAAGGAGCGCGACGCGGGCCAGGGCATGCAGCACTCGCGGCTGTGGCACGGCGCGCTCGACCTGATCCAGCACGGCCCGGTGCCGGTGATCGCGGCGCTGCACGGCGCGGTGGTGGGCGGCGGCCTCGAGCTGGCGAGCGCCTGCCACATCCGCGTGGCCGACCGCTCCACCTTCTACGCGCTGCCCGAAGGCTCGCGCGGCATCTTCGTGGGCGGCGGCGGCTCGGTGCGCATTCCCAAGCTGATCGGCGTGGCGCGCATGACCGACATGATGATGACCGGCCGCGTCTACAACGCCGAGGACGGCGAGCGCGCCAACTTCGCGCAGTACCTGGTCGACGAAGGCGCGGCCTTCGACAAGGCCTTCGAACTTGCCAAGCGCGTGGCCACCAATGCGCCGCTGACCAACTACGCGCTGATGCATGCGCTGCCGCGCATTGCCGAGCAGTCGGCCGACCACGGCTTCTTCACCGAGGCGCTGATGTCCGGCATCGTGCAGAACGCGCCCGAGGCCAAGGCGCGCGTGCGCGACTTCCTCGAAGGCCGCGGCGCCAAGGTGAGCAAGGAATGACCACCATCCGATACCGTCCGCTGGCCTTCGGCGTCACGCGCGCCGTGCTGCGCGAAGGCGCGCCGGGCACGCAGTACCTGAAGGCCGAGACGCCGCTCGCGCCCTACCGCGACCGCATGACCGACCGCCTCGCGCACTGGGCCGAGCAGGCGCCCGAGCGCACCTTCATCGCCCGCCGCGAACGGCTGGCCGACGGCAGCACCGGCGACTGGCAGCGCGTGAGCTACGCCGAGGCGCTGCAGAAGGCGCGCAGCATCGGCCAGGCCCTGCTCGACCGTGGGCTGGATGCGGAGCGCCCGGTCGCGATCCTCAGCGAGAACGGCATCGAACATGCGCTGATGGCACTCGGCTGCCTCTATGCGGGCGTGCCGTACTGCCCGGTGTCGCCGCCCTACTCGATCGTGAGCCAGGACTTCGAGAAGCTGCGCCATGTGCTGGACACGCTCACGCCCGGCCTGGTGTTCGCCGCCGATGCCGCGCGCTTCGGCCGCGCCATTGCCGCCGCCGTGCCCGCCGGCACCGAAGTCGTGATCGCCGAAGGCGCGATCGAAGGCCGCGACGCCACCGCGTTCGATGCGCTGGCCGCCACGCCGGCCACGCCCGCCATCGATGCCGCGATGCGCGCGACCGGCCCCGACACCATCACCAAGTTCCTCTTCACCTCGGGCTCCACCAAGATGCCCAAGGCGGTGATCAACACGCACCGCATGTGGTGCGCCAACCAGCAGCAGCTGCGCCAGTCGATTCCCGCCCTGGGCGAGGAGCCGCCGGTGCTGGTCGACTGGCTGCCCTGGAACCACACCTTCGGCGGCAACCACAACGTGGGCATCGTGCTGGACAACGGCGGCACGCTCTACATCGACGACGGCAAGCCCACGCCCGGCGGCATGGCCGAGACCCTGCGCAACCTGCGCGAGATCGCGCCCACCATCTACTTCAACGTGCCGACCGGCTTCGAGGCCATCGCGCACGCCATGGAAACCGATGCGGTGCTGCGCCGCAACTTGCTGTCGCGCGTGAAGATGTTCTTCTACTCGGGCGCCGCGCTCTCGCAGCCTGTGTGGGACAGCCTGCACAAGACGCAGGAGTCCGAAGTCGGCGAGCGCATCGTGATGGGCACGGGCCTCGGCATGACCGAATCGGGTCCGTTCGCGCTCTACGTCACGGGGCCCGAGGTCAAGTCGGGCGACGTGGGCCTGCCCGCGGCCGGCATCGAGCTCAAGCTGATCGAGGTCGACGGCAAGACCGAGGTGCGCTACCGCGGCCCCAACATCACGCCCGGCTACTGGCGCGCGCCCGAGGCCACGGCCGAGGCCTTCGACGACGAGGGCTTCTTCTCGACCGGCGACGCGGTGAAGTGGATCGACGAGTCGAACATCCACCGCGGGCTGCGCTTCGACGGCCGCATCGCCGAAGACTTCAAGCTCGCCACCGGCACCTTCGTGAGCGTGGGTCCGCTGCGCGCCAAGATCATCGCGGCCGGCGCGCCCTACGTGCAGGACGCGGTGCTGACCGGCATCAACCTGAAGGAAGTCGGCGCGCTGGTCTTTCCGACGCAGAAGGTGCGGGAGCTGGCCGGCCTGCCCGAAGGCGCATCGATGCAGCAGGTGCTCGAAAGCGCGCCGGTGCAGGCGCACTTCCAGCAGGTGGCCAATGCGCTGGCGGCCATGGGCACCGGCAGCGCCAATCGCATCGCGCGGCTGCACCTGATGGCCGAGCCGCCTTCCATCGACAAGGGCGAAGTGACCGACAAGGGCTCCATCAACCAGCGCGCCGTGCTCAAGCACCGCGCCGAGCTCGTCGAGGCGCTGCATGCCGACACCCTGCCCTTCACCCTGAAGCCCCGCTGAACCACCACCCGAGGAGACATACACCATGAAGATCGAAGGACAAGCCGCACTCGTGACCGGCGGCGCATCGGGCCTGGGCGAAGCCACCGCGCGCGAACTCGCGCGCCTGGGCGCCAAGGTGGCGGTGCTCGACCGCAATGCGGAGCTCGCCCAGAAGGTGGCCGCGGAGATCGGCGGCGTCGCGTGCGTCTGCGACATCACCGACACCGAGAGCGTCAATGCCGCGCTCGACAAGGCCGCGGCCGCGCACGGCCCCGCGCGCATCCTGATGAACGTGGCCGGCATCGGCAGCGCCAAGCGCATCGTCGGCAAGGACGGCAACCCCGCGCCGCTCGAAGACTTCGTGCGCGTGGTCAACATCAACCTGGTCGGCGGCTACAACATGGCGCGCCTCTTTGCGGCACGCTGCGCCAAGCTCGATGCTTTGGACAACGGTGAGAAGGGCGTGATGCTCTTCACCGCCTCCGTTGCGGCCTTCGACGGCCAGGTGGGCCAGCAGGCCTACAGCGCCTCCAAGGGCGGCCTCGTGGGCATGACGCTGCCGATGGCGCGCGACCTCGCGCAGCACGCGATCCGCGTCTGCACCGTGGCGCCGGGCCTCTTTGCCACGCCGCTTTTGATGGAACTGCCCGAAGCCGTGCAGCAATCGCTGGCCGCGTCGATCCCGTTTCCGCCGCGCCTGGGCAAGCCTTCGGAATTTGCCGAGCTGGCCTGCCACATCGTGACCAATGGCCACCTCAACGGCGAAGTGATCCGCCTCGACGGCGCCCTGCGCATGGCGCCGCGCTGATTTTCAGCCCCAGCAAACAGAGAGAGCCCCGCAAGGCAAGGAGACAACACCATGACCAACAGACGCCAATTCGTGCAGGCACTCGGCGGCGCAGCCGCGCTCGGCGCCCTGCATCCGCTTGCCGCACTCGCCCAGGCCGTGCAGCAGGCCAAGATCTACTACGGCTTTCCGGCCGGCAGCGCGGGCGACAGCGTGGCGCGCCGGGTGGCCGAGAAGCTGGGCGACACGCCCTATTCGAAGATCAACGCGGTGGTCGAGAACAAGCCCGGCGCGGGCGGGCGCATTGCGCTCGACACGCTCAAGGGCTCGCCGGCCGACGGCTCGGTGCTGTGCCTCGCGCAGGCCTCGGCGCTTTCGACCTACCCGCACATCTACACCAAGCTGAGCTACAGCCTTGCCGATTTCGCGCCGGTGTCCATCGGCGCCGTGATGACGCACGGCCTGGCCGTCGGCCCGATGGTGCCGGCCAGCGTGAAGACGCTGAAGGACTACATCGCCTGGGCCAAGGCCAACCCCGGCCAGGCCAGCTACGGCTCGCCGGGCGCGGGCTCCACGCCGCACTTCCTGGGCGCGCTGCTGGGCCTGAACACCGGCACCGACCTGCGCCACGTTCCCTACCGCGGCTCGCTGCCGGCCATCAACGATGTGGTGGGCGGGCAGATCGCCTCGAGCATGACGCCTGTCGGCGACTACCTGCCCTTCGCCAAGGCCGGCAAGCTGCGCGTGCTCGCCACCTCGGGCGCGCAGCGCGCGGCCTACCTGCCCGACGTGCCCACCTTCACCGAACAGGGCTTTCCGGAGATCGTGGCCGACGAATGGTTCGGCTTCTTCGCGCCGGCCAAGACGCCCGCCGCCGTCATTGCCACCGCGAGCACGGCGATCCAGGCCGCGCTCAAGGACAAGGCCGTGGCCGAGGGCCTGCTGTCGGTCGGCCTGGTGGCCCACGGTTCCTCGCCCGAGGACATGAAGAAATCGCTCCAGTCCGAATACGAGCGCTGGGGTCCGCTGGTCAAGAAGATCGGCTTCACCGCCGAGTCCTGACGCACCCATGGATTACCGCCCCCGCCCCGAAGACAGCCGCTTCATCCTGAACGCGGTGCTCGACGCACCTTCGAAGCTGCGCGCCCTCGCGCCCTTCGCCGAGGTCGACGAAGCGCTGCAGCAGCAGGTGCTCGAGGAAGCGGCGCGCTTCGTGGCCGAGGCAGTGGCGCCCATCAACCGCGGCGGCGACGAGACCGGCTGCCGCTTCGCCAACGGCGAGGTCGCCACGCCGCCCGGCTTCCGCGCGGCCTACCAGGCCTTCGTCGATGGCGGCTGGCCCGGCTTGTCGGCCGCGCCTGAAGACGGCGGCCAGGGACTGCCGACCGTGCTCGAGGCCATCCTCTACGAATGGCTGAGCGCGGCGAACCATGGCCTCACGATGGCACCGGGCCTGCTGCACGGCGCCTATGCCTGCCTCAAGCACCACGGCAGCGACGAACTGAAGGCGCTCTACCTCTCGAAGATCGCCACCGGCGAATGGCTCGCCACCATGTGCCTGACCGAAGCCCATGCGGGCAGCGACCTGGGCCAGGTGCGCACGCGCGCCACGGCGCAGGCCGACGGCAGCCTGCGCGTGAACGGCGGCAAGATCTTCATCTCGGGCGGCGAGCACGACCTCACGCCCAACATCGTGCACCTGGTGCTGTGCCGCATGCATGGATCGGAAGTACAGGCGCCCGCCGGCCCCAAGGGCCTGTCGCTGGTGCTCGTGCCCAAGCTGCTGCCGGACGGCACGCGCAATGCGGTGCACTGCGAGCGCATCGAGGAGAAGATGGGCCTGCACGGCAGCCCCACCTGCACGATGCGCTTCGACGACGCCACCGGCTGGCTGGTCGGCGAGCCGGGCCGCGGCCTGGCCGCGATGTTCGTGATGATGAATGCGGCGCGCCTGCATGTGGCGCTGCAGGGCATCGGCCTGCTCGACGCCGCCTGGCAGAAGGCCGACGCCTATGCGGCCGAGCGCCGCCAGATGCGCGCGCCCGGCGCCGTGCCCGCCAGCCGCGGCAGCGAGGCCGCGGACCTGATCGCCGAGCATCCCGCGATCCGCCGCATCCTCGACACCCAGCGCGCCTGGATCGACGGCGCGCGCACGCTCGCCTACCGCAGCGCGCTGATGCTCGACGTGGCCGCGCACGATGCCGATGCCAAGGCGCGCGAACGCGCGCAGCGCTGGTGCTCGCTGGTCACGCCCGTGCTCAAGGCCGCGTGCACGCAGCAGGCCTTCCATGGCGCGAGCGAATGCCTGCAGGTGTTCGGCGGCCACGGCTACGTGCGCGAATGGGGCATCGAGCAGATCGTGCGCGACGCGCGCGTGACCATGATCTACGAGGGCACCAACGAGATCCAGGCCATCGACCTGCTGGTGCGCAAGGTGCTGCCCGACGGCGGCGCCGCCATGTCGGCCGTGCTGCTCGAACTGCGCGACACGCTCGACGCCTCGCGCGACGCCGATGCCGACGTGCAGCGCCGGCTCGCGCAGCTGCGCTACCTGGGCACCACCATCGCGATGGCCGCGCAGGCCAACCCCGTGCTGCCCTACGAAGTGGCCGACGATTACCTGCGCGCCGTGATGCTCGCGATGCTGGCCTGGGCCTGGGCGCGCATCGATGCGGCCGAGGCGCCGGAGGCCGAGCGCGCCGCCAGGGCCGGCCCGGCGGCCGCGCTGCGGCGCTGGGTGCTGCCCGAATTCGACATGCGGCTGGCCATCGTCAAGCGCGCCTGCGAAGGTGTCGCCATGACGCACCACGCCGCAAAAACCCCGGCCGCCGCGCGCTGACGGAAGCCCGGTCGGGCCGGCCACGAGTTACGCTCGGGCCATGCCCCGTCCATCCAAGAACAGTCCCGCCAAGGCAGAGCCGGCCGCAGCGCCAAACGGCAAATCGGAGCGGCTCGACGCCCGCATGCTGGAAGCCCTGGTCGGCTACAACGCACGCCGCGCCTGGCTCATCGTGAGCAGCGTGTTCGCCGACCGCATGGCGCCGTACGGCCTCAAGCAGATCGACTTCTCGGTGCTGTCGCTGCTGGCGCACAACCCGGGCGCCACCTCGCGCCAGCTGTGCAACACGCTCGACATCCTGCCGCCCAACCTGGTGAGCCTGGTCGCCACGCTCGACAGCCGCGGACTCATCGAGCGCCGCCCGCATCCGCACGATGGCCGCGCGGTGGGCCTGCACCTCACCGAGGCCGGAGAAAAGCTGATTCGCGAGGCCGAGCAGACCGTGACGCAGCTCGAGGCCGACGCCAGCGCCCGGCTCACGGTGCGCGAGCGCGAAACGCTGATCCGGCTGCTGCAGAAGATCTACCTGTAGCCGGGGCCACCCAGGCTAAAGCCCCCGCTCCACCATGTCGATCAGCCGCTGCCCCAGCGCATGGCTGGATTGCGCGTCCAGGCCCTTGAGCGGTCCTTCGATGATCAGCAGCGCCAGGCCGTGCACGGCCGACCAGGCCAGGTATTCGGCATTGGGGCGGTGCGAAGGGTCGAGCGCACCTGCTTCCACGAGCCGGTCGATCGCCGCGCCCAGCAGCTGGAACGGATCCTTGCCGCTGGCCCCCTCCTTTCCCGGCCCCACCTCGCCTTCGGCGTCTTCCGACGACACCACGAAAGCGGTGCGGAACAGGCCCGGCTCGGCCTGGGCAAAGCGCAGGTAGCCGGTGCCGATGGCCCGCACCTGCGCCCGCGCGAAGTCGACGGGCGGCTGGTCGCAGGGCAGCACCGCCAGCTCCTTTTCCATCGCACTGGCCGCCGCCGACAGCGCGGCCGCGCGCACCGCCAGCAGCAGCTCCCGCCGGCTCGCGAAATGGCGGTAGGCCGCATTGGGCACCACGCCCGCGCGGCGCGTCACCTCGCGCAGCGCCACCGCATCGGGGCCGCCGTCGCGCGCCAGTTCGATCCCAGCGTCGAGCAGCGCGCGGCGCAGGTCGCCATGGCGGTAGGTGCTGCGGGCCGCGGGCGGGCTCGGGGCTGGCGGGACGATGCGGGGGCTCATCAGGAATCTCCATGTGGACAGTGTCCATTATGTCTGCTATTCTTTGTGGACGGTGTACACAAACTTAGTTATTCCGTATGCGCGCAGGTCTCTGCGCATCCTTTCATCCTCAGTCCAAAGGAAACGCCATGAAAGTCCAGTCCTATCTGTCGTTCGAAGGCCGCTGCGACGAAGCGCTCGCGTTCTACAAGAAGGCGCTCGGCGCCGAAGTCGTGCAGCTCATGCGCTACAGCGAGGCGCCGCAGATGCCGCCCTCGTCCGATGCCGACGCCAGCTGCGGCGGCGGCGCGCCGGCGGCCGACAAGGTGATGCACGCGGTGGTGTGCATCGGCGAAACCGAGCTGATGGCCTCCGACGGCCGGTGCTCGGGCCAGCCGGAGTTCAAGGGCATCATGCTGGCCCTCACCGCCGCCACCGACGCCCAGGCGCGCCAGTGGTTCGATGCGCTGGCCGACGGCGGCCAGGTGATGCAGCCGCTGATCCCGACCTTCTTCAGCTCCAGCTTCGGCATGCTCACCGACCGTTTCGGCGTGGGCTGGCTGCTGGTGGTGCACGCCGGCCAGTAACCCGTCGCCGCGACGCCCGCTCCCGCTCCAGGAATACCTTCATGCTCAAGAAAATCGCCCTCGCCATCCTCGCGCTGATCGCGATCGTGCTCATCTACGCCGCCGTCCGCCCCGGCAGCTTTCGCGTCGAGCGCACGGCGCGCATCGCGGCGCCGGCCGAGAAGATCTTTCCGCTGATCAACGACTTCCACCGCTGGGGCGAGTGGTCGCCCTACGAGAAGCTGGACCCGGGCATGAAGCGCGCTTTCGGCGGGGCACCCGCCGGCCGGGGCACGACCTACGCGTGGGAAGGCAACGACAAGGCGGGCGCGGGCCGCATGGAAATCGCCGAGTCCACGCCGGCTTCGAGGATCGCGATCCGGCTCGATTTCATCAAGCCCTTCGAAGCCCGCAACATGGCCGAGTTCACGCTGCAGCCGCAGGACGGCGCGACACAGGTGACCTGGGCCATGCACGGCCCGAGCCCCTACGTCGCAAAGCTCATGGGCATCTTCTTCAACATGGACCAGATGATCGGCAAGGACTTCGAAACCGGCCTTGCCAACCTCAAGACGGCCTCCGAAAAATAACCCCCGAAAGGAAACACCATGTCTCCCATCCACGCCTACCTGACGTTCGACGGCAACGCGGCCGAGGCCATGCGCTTCTACGAGAAGACGCTCGGCGGCACCATGCAGATGATGATGACCGTCGGCGAAGCGCCCGGTACCGAGCAGATGCCGGCCGAGGCCAAGAATCGCATCATGCATGCGTCGCTGGCCTACGGCGACGGCATGCTGATGGCCTCCGACGCCATGCCCGGCCAGGCCTACGAAGGCATGAAAGGCTTCGGCGTTGCGCTGACCCTCGAGACCGTCGCCGAAGCGCGCCGCGTGTTCGACGCCTTTGCCGAGGGCGGCACCGTCTCCATGCCCTTCGAGAAGACCTTCTGGGTCGAGGGCTTCGGCATGGTGACCGACCGCTTCGGCACGCCCTGGCTCATCAACGGCGGCAAGCCGCTGGTCTGAAATCACCTCACACGCAATTTGCAGGAACCGTTCTTCATGACCGACACACTCGACAACAACCGCAAGCGCTGGCTCGCACTGATGGTGCTGTGCCTGGGCGTGCTGATGATCGTTCTCGACACCACGATCGTGAACGTGGCGCTGCCCTCGATCCGCACCGACCTCGGCTTCACCGAGACCTCGCTGGTCTGGGTGGTGAATGCCTACATGCTGACCTTCGGCGGCTTCCTGCTGCTGGGCGGGCGGCTGGGCGACCTGTACGGCCACCGCAGGCTCTTCCTGATCGGACTCGTGCTGTTCACGCTGGCCTCGCTGGCCTGCGGCCTCGCCAACTCGCAGGCGCTGCTGGTCGCGGCGCGCGCGGTGCAGGGGCTGGGCGGCGCGGTGGTCTCGGCGGTGGCGCTCTCGCTGATCATGAACATCTTCACCGAGCCGGCCGACCGCGCCAAGGCGATGGGCGTCTACGGCTTCGTCTGCGCGGGCGGCGGCAGCATCGGCGTGCTGCTGGGCGGGCTGCTCACGAGCACGCTGAGCTGGCACTGGATCTTCCTGGTGAACCTGCCGATCGGCGTGGCCGTGTATGCGCTGTGCCTCGCGCTGCTGCCCTCGGCCCGCGGCCATGCCCATGGCGAGAAGCTCGACGTGGCCGGCGCCGTGGCGGTGACGCTGTCGCTGATGCTCGCGGTGTATGCCATCGTCAACGGCAACGAGGCCGGCTGGCAGTCGGCGCAGACGCTCGGCCTTTTGGGCGCGGCAGTGGTGCTGATGGCGCTCTTCATCGCCATCGAGGCCCGGGTGCAGCATCCGCTGATGCCGCTCGGCCTGTTCCGGCTGCGCAGCGTGTCGGTCTCCAACGTGGTGGGCGTGCTGTGGGCGGCGGCCATGTTCGCGTGGTTCTTCATTTCCGCGCTCTACATGCAGCTGGTGCTGGGCTACACGCCGATGCAGATCGGCCTGGCGTTCCTGCCGGCCAACCTGATCATGGCGCTGTTCTCGCTGGGCATCTCGGCCAGGCTGGTGATGCGCTTCGGCATTCGCCGGCCGCTGTCCGTGGGGCTGTGGCTCGCGGCCATCGGGCTGGCGCTGTTTGCGCGGGCGCCGGTGAACGGCAGCTTCGTGGTCGACGTGCTGCCGGGCATGCTGCTGCTCGGCCTGGGGGCGGGCATGGCGCTGAACCCGCTGCTGCTCGCGGCCATGAGCGAGGTGAGCCCGACCGAGTCGGGCCTGGCCTCGGGCGTGGTCAATACGGCCTTCATGATGGGTGGCGCGCTCGGGCTGGCGGTGCTGGCCAGCGCGGCCGTCGCGCGCACCGCGTCGATGGAGGCGGCCGGCGCAAAGCTGGCGCTCGCGCTCACCGGCGGCTACAACCTCGCGTTCCTGATCGGCGCCGTGTTCGCGGCCGTGGCGGGGCTGCTCGGGGCCGTGCTGCTTCGCACCGCATCGCCAGGGTCCACCCAGAACAACGAAGACAACAACAGCAAGGGGTCCGCGGCATCCGCAGGCACGGCCAACCGTGCGGCGGCGTCCTGAGGGTCCGCCCGCCGGGCGGCCCCTTTTTCTTTCCTTTCTTCCGTTTATCTCAAGGAGACTTCCAATGGCTCGCTATGTCGATGGCTTCATCGTTCCCATTCCCTCGAACAACGTCGAGGCCTACCGCAAGCTGGCGCGCAAGGCCGGCAAGATCTGGATGGAGTACGGCGCGCTCGAATACGTGGAATGCGTGGCGGACGATGTGAAGCCCGGCAAGTTCACGTCTTTTCCGCAGAGCGTGAAGCAGAAGGCCGACGAGACCGTGGCGTTCTCGTGGATCGTCTACAAGTCGCGCAAGCACCGCGACGCGGTCAATGCCAAGGTGATGGCCGACCCGCGCCTTGCCGCGATGGACCCCAAGACCTTGCCGTTCGATGGCAAGCGGATGATCTTCGGCGGGTTCAAGTCGATCGTCGAGTTCTGACCCGAGACCCCGAGACCGGCCTCAGGCGAAGAATCCGTCGTAGACGAGCTTGAGGCCGGTCAGCAGCATGCCCAGATACACGAAGCGATAGAACCACGCCGCGTCGATGCGCCGGGCAATGCGGATGCCCACCCACACGCCGAGCGGCGCCAGCGGCATCAGCGCCGCCGAAGTGGCCAGCGTGCGCAGGTCGATCAGGCCGAGCCATGCGTAGGGAATCCACTTGCTCAAGTTCACCACGAAGAAGAAGTACGCCATGGTGGCGGTGAACACCACCGGCTTGAGCCGCAGCGGAATCACATAGGCATTGATCGGCGGCCCGCCGGCATGCGCGATGAAGCTGGTGAACCCCGAGACCGCGGTGAGCGCTGCACCCACCGCGCGCGAGGGCAGCGGATCGTCCGGCTTGGGCGGAAACACCAGCCGCTGCGCCAGGAACAAGAGCGTGAACACGCCGACGATGCCGGCCACCGTGTGGGCCGAGAGCGTGCGGAAAAGCAGCGTGCCGATCACCGTGCCGAGCAGCCCGAAGGGAATCAGGAACTTGAGCAGCGCGCGGTCGAAGTCGTTGCGGAAGGCGGCCAGGCCGAGCAGGTCCATCAAGAGCAGCAGCGGCATCAGGATGGCCGCGGCCTGCGGCACGGTGACCGCCAGCGCCATCAGCGGCACCGCCAGCGAACCGAAGCCGGCGCCGAAGCCGCTCTTGCTGATGCCCAGCAGCAGCACGGCGGGAACGGCCACCGCATAGAAATGCGGATCGGTGATGAGGGGAAAGACCATGGGGAAGGAAGCGGCGCAGAAAAAAGCCCGCTGAGTACCGGGTAGCGGGCCGCCCGAGCGTAGCAGGATGGCGCCGGCCATGGGTTGCCCTCGGAAATTGTGCGTAAACGCACATACCGGGGTGCGGCAGCTGCGCACACTGGAAGCGCAACCGCCGCACTGCGCGGCGACTCCCTCCCATTTTTTCTCAAGGATTCGCCATGAACACCCGGGCTGCCTCCATCGCCTCCGCCGCTTCGGCGTCTTCTTCCTCGTCGTTCCTTGCCACGCCCGCCGCCCGCGACGACTCCGGCAAGCTGCTGCTGCGCCTGGCGATCGGCGTGCTCGTGCTGCTGCACGGCATCTTCAAGATCTCGGCCGGCGTGGGCTTCGTGAACGCGATGCTGATGAAAGCCGGGCTGCCGGGCGGGCTGGCCTACCTGGTGTACGTGGGCGAGATCGTGGCGCCGCTCCTCATGATCGCCGGCTTCTGGACCCGCGCCGCCGCCGGCGTGGTGGTCATCAACATGCTTGCGGCCTTCGGCCTGGTGCACATGGCCGACCTGTTCGCGCTGACCAAGCAAGGCGGCTGGGCGCTCGAGCTGCAGGGCCTGTACCTGTTCGGCGCGCTCGCCGTGGTGCTGCTGGGCGCGGGCCGCTTCAGCCTGGGCGGGCTGCGCGGCCGCTGGAACTGAGCCTCGGCCGGCTCAGCCGGCGTCGCCCCTGACCTGCGAAACCATCGCCTCGAGCCGGGCGACGTCGGCCACCCGCAAAGCCTTGCCGTCCTTCTGAAGCACGCCGCTGCGCGCCAGCACGTTGAGCTCGCGGGTCACCTGCTCGCGGTTGGTGCTGATCTGGCTCGCCAGCGCCGCGTGCCTGGGCGCCGGCTCCAGCCGGGCCTGGTTGTGCGCCACGCCCGCGGCCCGCGCAAGGCGCAGCAGCTCGGCATGCAGCCGGTTCTGGACCCCCAGCGTGCTCAGGTCGATCACGCGCTCCGACAGCTGGCGCACCAATGACGCCAGCCGCTGCATCACGCGCTCGGCCACCAGCGGCTCCTCGCGCAGCAGGCTCAGGAAGGCGGCGCGGTCGAGGCTGGCCAGCACGCTCGGCAGCAGCGTGACCACGTCGGCCGAACGCGGCCCGCCGTCGATGGCGGCAATGTCGCCGAAATGCTCGCCGGCCTCCGAATCCCTGAAAGTCACCTGCCGACCGTTGGCCGCATAGGTGGTCACGCGGACCCGGCCCGAGACCAGCAGGAACACCTCGCCCTGCTGCTGTTCGGCCCGCAGCAGCAGGGGTTTGCCGGCCTCGACGCTGTGCCACAGGCATTGCTGCGCAAGCAGGTCGAGCCGCTGGTCTGGCAAGCCTTCGAACAGCGCGATGCGGCGCAGCGCGAGGCTGGAACGGGGAATGTCTGGAGTGAGGGCCATGCCGGTGAAGAGGGGCGCGCGCATTATGCTCGGGTGCCCTTCGAAGCCATTCATGGACAGACGCTCCCCACCCATCGCCCGGCTGCCGAAACCGCCAACCCGGCGCAACCTCCGATGGACGAGCGGACTGGTGCTGATGGCCTATGTCACGGCGCACCTGCTGAACCATTCGCTGGGCATCGCGTCCTTTGCGGCGGCCGAGGCGGTGCTGCGCAATGTGCAGCTCTTCTGGCACAGCCTGCCGGGCACGCTGCTGCTGTACGGCGCGGCCGGCGCGCACCTGGCGCTGGCGGTGGCCGCGCTGTGGGAGCGCCGCACGCTGCGCATGCCGCCGCTCGAGGGCCTGCGCGTGCTGTTGGGTTTTGCGCTGCCGCTGCTGCTGGCCACCCACCTGACCGCCATGCGCGGCGCCTACCTGGCCTACGGCATCGAGGGCTCCTATGTGCGCGTGGTCGCCGGCCTGTGGAGCCTGCCGGGTGCCGGCGCGCAGTTCACGATGCTGCTTGCGGCCTGGGCCCATGGCTGCCTCGGCATCCACTTCGCGCTGCGGGCGCGGCCGGCCTACCGCCGTCTTTCCTATCTGCTGCTGGCCATTGCCGTGGTGCTGCCGCTCACGGCAATGATGGGCTTCATCTCGATGGGGCGCGAGTTCCAGTGGACCGGCGTGCCGCCTGCGGTGCTGCCAACTCCGGCCGAGGGCCGTGCGCTCGACACGGCGGAGGGCCGCATCAAGTTCTTCTATGCGCTCGGCCTCGCTGCCCTGCTGGCGGCCTATGCGGCGCGCAACTGGTTTGCGCGCCGCGCGCGGGGGGCGTCGATCGCGCTGCGCTATCCCGGCCGCACGGTGCACGTGCCGCGCGGCTGGAGCGTGCTGGAAGCGAGCCGCTCGCATGGCATCGCCCATCTCTCGGTGTGCGGCGGGCGGGCGCGCTGCTCGACCTGCCGCGTGCGCGTGCTCGGCCCCGCACAGCACACGGACCCGCCCGACCGCGACGAGCAGCGAACGCTCGACCGCGTGCGCGCCCCGGGCGGCGTGCGGCTGGCCTGCCAGCTGCGCCCGCGAGGCGACATCGAGGTCATCCCGCTGTTCGCACCGGCAAGCCACGGAAGGCAGCCGGCGCCGGCCAGCAGCTTCGGCCGCGAGCGCGACGTGGCCATCCTGTTCGTGGACCTGCGGCGCTGGTCGGGGTTGGCGGAGGGGCAATGGCCCTTCGACCTGGCCTATGTGCTCGACCGCTACTTCGCCACCGTGGGCGCCGCGGTGCGCGAATGCGGCGGCGTGCCGAACCAATTCATCGGCGACAGCGTGATGGCGATCTTCGGGCTCGACACCGACCTGCCCACCGCATGCCGGCAGGCGCTGCGCGCGACCGAACTCATCGGCCAACGCATGGACGCGTGGAGCGAGGGCTTCGAAGCCCAGTTCGGCCACCAGCTGGACTTTGGCATGGGCCTGCACGCCGGACGCGCGGCCGTGGGCGAAGTGGGCTACCTCGACACCACCACCTTCACCGCGATCGGCGAGGTGGTCAACACCGCGAGCCGGCTGCAGGACCACGCCAAGACGGCCGCATCGCGCCTGGTGGTCTCGGTGTTTGCCGCGCAGCAGGCCGGCTTCGCGCATGCGGGAGGGCAGGTCGAAATGCTGGCCGTGCGCGGCCGCTCCGAGCCGATTGCGGTGATCTGCTGCGACTAGCAGCCGCTGATTAACGCGGTGCGCTTCAGGCCGGCGCCACCGTCACGGTGGCCGCGCCCGGCGCTTGCGCGATGGCATAGCGCACCGGCAGGAAGCGCTCGATCACCGCGCAGTTGGTGCGCGTGTGCTCGGTCACTTCGCTGCAGGTGAAGGCGCCGCCGCGGCCGCTCTGCCATGCCGCCAGGCCCAGCAGCAGGGCCAGCTGATCGGCCAGGTGCGGGCCCACGGCCGCCTGGCTTTTCTGGAATTCGCGCAGCTCCTTCACCAGGCCGTGCGCCACCTGCTCGGCGCTCAGCGACTTTTCGCCGAAAGCCGTGAAGACCTCGGTGACATGCTCGTGCGCCAGCGTGGCAAGCAGCGCGTTGCCGGGGCCTTCGTTCTGGCGCGCCGCTGCGGTGCGCAGCTGCTCGCCGGACCAGCCCATGGCCTTGCCCAGCGTCTCCAGTTCGCGCACGGCAATGTGGCGCGCAAGCCCCGGCGCCAGGCACTCCGCATGGCTCGACAGCAGCGCGCCGCGGCCCATCAAATCGAAGGGCCGCAGCCCATCGGCCGCCGGCACGATGGCCGCTTCGACCTCCCCGCCGCCGGCCGGATAGAAGCCGCAGCGGCGCAGCACCAGCTGCAGGTCCGCGCCCAGGCGGCGCACCAGCGGTGCGAATGCGCGCTCCAGGAAGTGGAAAGGCGGCGCCATCGGGTTGTGCGTGCCGCCGCTCAGATGCAGATGGCTCGGCGCACCGGCCAGCAGCAGCGGCGGCAGCACCGTCTGCAACACCAGCATGCAGCTGCCCGCGCTGGCAATCGCGAAGCGGTAGTCGCCCGCGCGCACCGGCCCCGGCACGAAGCGCAGCGACTGCGATCCGAGCTCGGCCCCTTCGACCTGCGCGCCACTGATCTGTGCCGCTGCATTCACGCAGGCCAGGTGCTGGCGCATCAGGCCCGGCTTGGCGCGGCCTGCGCGAATCTTCTCGATGGCCACTGGCTGGCCCGTGGCCACCGAAAGCGCCAGGCTGGTGCGCAGGATCTGCCCGCCGCCCTCGCCTTGCGAACCGTCGAGTTCGATCATGGGCGGCCTCCTTGCTGCGCGGCGACCACGGCCGCGCCGGAGCGCGAAAGCGCGCGCCTTGCGAGCCGGCAGGCACGGCAGCGCACCGCCGTGCTGTTGATGTTGCCCAGCGCCACCTCGTACCACCACTTCTGCTGCTTGGCCGTCCACACTTCGTCGGCGCCGCAGTCGCGGCAGGTGAAGGCCTTGTCCACGTAGAACGTGGGCAAGGGTCCGTAGGTATTGTTGTGCGCGGCCAGCAGCGCCGTATCGGCGACCACCAGGCCGGCACCGCTCACGGGCCGCGCGCCGGCGGGCAGCCGCTGCTCGGCCAACCTGCGCGCGGCGCGTTCGAGCCGATGTGCCTTGATTTCGGAGCGGCGTTGCTTGTTGCTTTTCATGGGTTATCCCTTCACGCACACCACCTGCTTGAGCGTGTAGACCACCTCCACCAGGTCCTTCTGCGCCTCCATCACCGCGTCGATGTCCTTGTAGGCCATCGGGATCTCGTCGATCACGTCGGCGTCCTTGCGGCATTCCACGCCTTCGGTCGCGGCGATCTGGTCGGCGATGGTGAAGAGCTTCTTCGCCTTGGTGCGGCTCATCTTTCGACCGGCGCCGTGGCTGCAGCTCATGAAGCTCTCGGGGTTGCCCTTGCCGCGCACGATGTAGCTCTTGGCGCCCATGCTGCCGGGAATGATCCCGAGCTCGCCGGCCTTGGCGCTCACCGCGCCCTTGCGCGTGACGAGCACCTCTTCGCCGAAGTGCGTCTCGCGGCTCACGTAGTTGTGGTGGCAGTTCACCGCTTCCACGTGCGCCTCGAAAGGCTTGGCAATCACCTTGCGCGCGGCCGCGACCACGCGCTGCATCATCACCTCGCGGTTGGCGCGCGCGAACTTCTGGGCCCAGCCCACCGCGCGCACATAGTCGCCGAAGTACTTGGCGCCTTCCTCGAAGTACGCCAGGTCCTGGTCGGGCAGGTTGCGCTGGTGCAGTTCGGCGTCCTTCTTCGCAAGCTCGATGAAGTGCGTACCGATGGCATTGCCCACGCCGCGCGAACCCGAGTGCAGCATGAACCACACGGCGCCCGCCTCGTCGAGGCAGACCTCGATGAAGTGGTTGCCGGTACCCAGCGTTCCCAGGTGCTTGTGGTTGTTGGTGTTCCTGATGCGCGGGTAGTCCTCGCAGATCAGGTCGAACTCATCCACCAGCTGGGCCCAGGCGGCGTCGGTTTCGTCGGGCGGCGTTTCCCACGACCCCTTGTCGCGGCCCATGCGCTTGGGGTTGCTTCCGTGCGGCACGGCCTTTTCGATGGCCGAGCGCAGCGGACCCAGGTTGTCGGGCAGGTCGCGCGCGTTGAGCGTGGTCTTGCACGCCATCATTCCGCAGCCGATGTCCACGCCCACCGCGGCCGGGATGATGGCCTTGAAGGTCGGGATCACCGAACCCACGGTGGCGCCGATGCCGTAGTGCACGTCGGGCATGGCCGCGATGTGCTTGAACACGATGGGCAGGCGCGCCGCGTTCTCGAGCTGCTTCTGCGCCTCGTCTTCCACGGGCACGCCGTTCGTCCACATCTTTACGGGGACGCCGTTGGCTACTTCGTGCTGTTTGTAGTTGTTTGCCATCTTTTTGCCCTCTGATCATCAAATTGTCCGGCGGGGAGGATGCCGATGCACCCTCCCCCGACTCACGCCACAACGGCGCTTGGGACCTCTCCTTGCGAAGAGCGTGCCAATATGGTCCGCGTGCCGCGACTTTCTTCAAGTCGTTGATGTCATTGGATTTTTTCGATATTTCGCGTGAAAAATGATTCTGCTGTCTCTTCATGAAACTAGAATATTGGCTAGTAATTTAGCTTCATCGAATGAAACCCATCGTCGTCATCGGCTTCCTCGGCACCCAGCTCGACGCCGGCCAGGGCGCGGGCCGCTGGAACAAGTGGCGCCCGACGGTCTCGCTCGCGCAGCACGAGGACATGGTCGTCTCGCGCATGGAGCTGCTCTACACGCTCAAGCACAAGGCGCTGGCCGAGGTGGTGAAGGCTGACATCGAGGCCGTGTCGCCCGAGACCGCGGTCAACCTCGTGCCCTTCGACCTCGCGGACCCCTGGGACTTCGGCGAGGTCTACACGCGGCTGTACGACTGGGCGCGCGCCTACACCTTCGACACCGAGCGCGAGCAGTACTGGACGCACATCACCACCGGCACGCATGTGGCGCAGATCTGCATGTTCCTGCTGTCGGAATCGCGCGTGGTGCCGGGCGTGCTCGCGCAGACTTCGCCGCCCCGGAAGCAGCGCGAAGGCGAGGCCGGCAAGTGCACGCTGATCGACCTCGACCTGTCGCGCTACGACGTGATCGCGCGGCGCTTCGACGCGGAGCAGCGCGACGCGGTCGCGTTCCTCAAGAGCGGCATTGCCACGCGCAATGCGCGCTTCAACGCGCTGATCGACGAGATCGAGCGCGTGGCCGTGCGTTCGCGCGCGCCGATCCTGCTGGTGGGGCCGACGGGTGCGGGCAAGTCCTTCCTCGCGCGGCGCATGTTCGAGCTGAAGCAGGCGCGCCACCAGATGAGCGGGCCGTTCGTCGAAGTGAACTGCGCCACGCTGCGCGGCGACGGCGCGGCCTCCACGCTGTTCGGCCACAGGAAGGGCTCCTTCACCGGCGCGGCAAGCGACCGGGCCGGGCTGCTGCGCACGGCGAACCAGGGCGCGCTGTTCCTCGACGAGATCGGCGAACTCGGGCTCGATGAGCAGGCGATGCTGCTCAAGGCCATCGAGGAGAAGCGCTTCTTCCCGGTGGGCGCCGACAAGGAAGTGGAGAGCGATTTCCAGCTGATCGCCGGCACCAACCGCGACCTGCGCAGCGACGTGGCCGAGGGGCGTTTCCGCGAAGACCTGTTCGCGCGCATCAACCTCTGGACCTACGACCTGCCCGGCCTCGCGCAGCGGCCCGAGGACATCGAGCCCAACATCGACCACCTGCTGGCCATCCACGCGGCCGAGAACCACCGCGTGGTGCGCTTCAACGCCGAGGCGCGCGCGGCCTACCTGCGCTTCGCGCAGAGCGGCGAGGCGCTGTGGTGCGGCAACTTCCGCGACCTCTCGGCCAGCGTGACGCGGCTGGCCACGCTGGCGGACGGCGGGCGCATTCCGGTGGCGCTGGTCGAAGCGGAGATCGAGCGGCTGCGCTGGCTCTGGAACCGCGAGGGCCCGGCCAGGCGAAATGCAGGCGCTGCCGACATCGACCTCGGCAGCCTGCTCGGCGATGACCGCGCGGCCGCGCTCGACCTGTTCGACCGGCTGCAGCTCGAAGCGGTGGTGCGTGTGTGCCGCGACTCGCGCAGCCTGTCGGATGCGGGGCGGCAGCTCTTCCAGGCCTCGCGCGCGCAGCGCAGCGTGGTGAACGATGCCGACCGGCTGCGCAAGTACCTGGCCAAGCACGGGCTCGAATGGAGCCGCATCGCGGCGGGCTGAGCTATCCTCCCGGCGCCCCGCAGCCTCCACGCCGACATGAAACATTTCGACCCCACCGCCACCCGCGAGCCGCTGGACTTTGCGCGGCTCGTGCCTGCGCTGCGCGCAGCCTTCGCGGCCGAGGCGCAGGTGCCGCCGCGCCATGTGCACGCCATCGAGACCGCCGGCGCCGACAAGGGCACCGTGCTCATCATGCCGGCGTGGAGCGACGCGGGCTTTCTGGGCATCAAGACCATCAACATCTTTCCGGGCAACAGCGCGCGCGGCCTGCCCGGCCTGCATGCGACCTATGTGCTGTACGACGCGCGCACCGGCGTGCCGCTGGCCATGATGGACGGCAACGAGCTCACCGCGCGCCGCACGGCCGCGGCGTCGGCGCTGGGCGCCTCGTTCCTGGCGCGCACCGATGCACGCCGCCTGCTGGTGCTGGGCACCGGCCGCGTCGCGCGGCTGCTGCCCGCCGCGCATGCGAGCGTGCGGCCCATCGACGGGGTGCTCGTGTGGAACCACCGGCCCGAAGGCGCCCAGGCCCTGGCCGCGCAATGGCGCGCCGAAGGGTTCAACGCCCGGGCCGCCACCGGGCTCGAAGCGGCCGTGCGCCAGGCCGACATCGTGAGCTGCGCCACGCTGGCCACCGCGCCGCTGGTGCGCGGCGAATGGCTGGCGCCGGGTTCGCACCTCGACCTGATCGGCAGCTTCACGCCCGCCATGCGCGAGGCCGACGTGCGCTGCTTCGAGGGTGCGCGCACCTTCGTCGACACCACCGAGGCGCTGCAGAAGGCCGGCGAGCTGCTCGACGCGATCGCGGCCGGCACGCTGCGCGCCGATGAGGTGCAAGGCACGCTGGCCGCACTCTGCCGGGGCGAATGCGCGGGCCGCACGGGCCGCGAAGAGCGCACGGTCTTCAAGGCCGTGGGCAGCGCGCTCGAAGACCTGGCGGCCGCCACGCTGGTCTGGCAGCACGCCGAATCGAAGCCGGCCTAAGGCTTAAGGCCTAGAAAACCGCGGCCGCGGCGCAGCGGGAAGCTCGCTTACCGACAGTCACATACGTCATGCAGCGGATGGCACGCCTCTTGCGCCAACGCTAACCTGATGCCCATACCCAAAGGCCAGGAGGCCCGCCCCATGCTCACCATCTTCCAGAAAGCCACCATCCTCAGCAAAGCCGGTTTCGAGGTGCCCGCCTGTCCGGCCGAGGATGCCTCGGCCGGTGCGGTGTCCCAGAAGATGCACGACTGGGCCAAGGCCATCGAGACGCTGTACGTCAGCTACGTGGCGGCCCGCGCGGCCAAGA
The DNA here is from genome assembly GCF_056396385.1 of Variovorax sp. 05T418. Taxonomy (NCBI): domain Bacteria; kingdom Pseudomonadati; phylum Pseudomonadota; class Betaproteobacteria; order Burkholderiales; family Comamonadaceae; genus Variovorax; species Variovorax sp. 05T418. The sequence continues at coordinate 173,178 of NZ_JBFTLJ010000010.1, forward strand.
GCCTGCGGGATGCCGAGGAATCGCGCCAGACCGACATGCTGCGGCGGCTCTCGCTGAGCGCCTGGGCCGCCTGACACGCAGGCTCGGCCGCCCGGTCCACGCCCGAGCCGCGTCAGCGCTCAACCGAAAGTGAACGCGTAGGCCTGCGCGCCGGCGTCGAAAAACTCGATCTCGAACAGCCGCTCCCGGCTGCCCTCCGCCTGCCGCACCAGCTGGTACAGCTTCTGTGCATCGATCACGCCGTAGCCCTGTGCGTCGGTGTCAAAGCCGTGGTCCGCGAGCGGCGGCTTTCCATCCACCAGCACCCTGAAGCGCACCGGCTTGCCATTGGCCGCCGGGCCCAGCACCAGGTGCAGGTCGCGCGCCTGGAAGCGATAGGCGATCCGGCCGTTGGCGCTGTTCAGCATGGCGCGCTCGGCCTCCACCGTCCAGTCGCCGGCCAGCGACCACTGGTTGGTGCGCAGCGCCGGGCCTGCGGCCTGGTAGACCTTCGCATGGTCCCGCACGATGCCCCCGGGCGAGGCAAAGCCGTGCGCACGCTCGTGGCCCAGGTAGGTTTCGCCGGAGAGCGCCGGCTCGGCGCCGGGCGCGGCCTGGGTACCCTGCCCGAGCGGCGCCACCAGCCCGGCGGCGATGCGGGTCTGGCCCGCCTCGGCCAGCAGCTGCTGGATCACCTGCTCGGCCTTGTCGTAGCGGTTCTCGCCGAACTGGTGGTGGCGGATGCGGCCCTCGGCATCGATGAAATAGAACGCGGGCCAGGCCTGGTTGTCGAAGCCGCGCCAGATCGCGAAGTCGTTGTCCAGCGCCACCGGAAAGCCGATGCCCAGGTCCTTGACGGCCTTGCGCACGTTGGCCGGCTGCTTCTCGAACGCGAACTCCGGCGAATGCACGCCGATGACCACCAGCCCCGCGTCCTTGTACTTCTCGGCCCATGCACGAAGGTAGGGCAGCGTGCGCAGGCAATTGATGCACGAGTAGGTCCAGAAGTCGACCAGCACCACCTTGCCGCGCAGGGCCTCGGGCGCGAGCGGCGCGGAGTTGATCCATTCGGTGGCGCCGGCCAAGGAGGGAAAGCGGCCTTCGACCCTGAGCTCGCGCGCGGGCGGCGGGGCCGTGCGATCGTCCGACACGCGCACGAGGCCCGCGTCTTCGCGCAGCGCGACCGGTTCCGGCTGCGGCTTGCCTGGCTTGATCCTGTCCACCAGCGCCTGCTCCAGCGCCGACGTGGTGCCCACCGACAGGCGGGCGAGCAAGCCGGTGTCCAGCCCGAGCGCAATGGCGCCCACGCCCACCAGCACGGCCGCGCCGGCGGCGCGCCGCACCCATTCGCCGGTATGCAGCGAACGCTTCATGACAGAGAGAAGCCGCCCGCCGAACAGCAGCGCGGCCGCGAGCGAGGTGCAGGCGCCGGCCGCATAGGCCAGCAGCAGCAGCGAGGTGCCGACGCTCGCGCCATTGAGCGCCGCGCCCGTCAGGATCAGGCCGAGGATCGGCCCCGCGCACGGCGCCCAGAGCAGGCCCGTGCCCACGCCCAGCAGCAGCGGCGAGAACCCGGATGCAGGTGCCGCGCCATCGCCGCCGCGCGGCTCGGACATGCGGACGCCCAGCGCCACCAGCGGCCGGCCGAGGCGCTCGGCCACGCCGGGGAACAGCAAAGTCAGGCCGAACAGCGCGAGCAGCGCGATGGCGGCATGGCGGCCGTATTCGTTGAGCGTGACGATCCACCCGCCGCCCACCGCCGCCAGCGTGGCCACGGCGGCAAAGGCCAGCGCCATGCCCAGCAGCATCGGCAGGCCGTGCGAGCGGAACGGTCGGTCGGCGCGCGCAAACACGAAGGGCAGCACCGGCAGGATGCAGGGGCTCAGGATGGTGAGCACCCCGCCCAGGTAGGCAATGAAGAGGATGAGCATGATTCAGTCCTGGAGATTGGTGCGCGCCGGAGCGGCCAGCGCGAGCCGGGCCTCGAGCCCGCCTTCGGTGCGGTTCTTCAGCGTGAGCTCGGCGCCCATGGCCATGGCCAGCTGGTGCGCAATGGCCAGGCCCAGCCCGGTGCCGCCGGTGCTGCGGTTGCGCGAGCTCTCGACGCGGTAGAAAGGCTTGAGCACGGCGTCGAGCTCGTCCGGCGGAATGCCGGGGCCGTTGTCGAGCACGCTCAGCACCAGCCGGCCGTCTTCTTCGGCATGCACGCGCAGGCGCACCTCGCTGCCGAACTTGAGCGCGTTGTCGATCAGGTTCATCAGGATGCGGCGCAGCGCATGCGGGCGGCTCACGATCGGCGCGCCGGCCTTGCCTTCGAGCCGCACCTGCTGGCCCACGTCTTCGTAGTCGGCCACCATGCTCTCGAGCAGCGCGTCGGCATCGATGCGCAGCGGCGGCTCCGCGGCGCCATGGAGCGTGCGCGCGTAGGTCACGCCTTCGCGCACCAGCGAGTGCATGGCGTCGAGGTCCTGGCGGAATTTCTCGCGGTCGTGCTCGTCGTCCATCAGGTCGGTGCGCAGCCGCATCCGCGTGATGGGCGTCTGCAGGTCGTGCGAGATGGCCGCGAGGATCTCGACGCGCTCGGACATGTAGCCCGCAATGCGCTGCTGCATGGCGTTGAAGGCGCGCGCCGCATGCGCCACTTCGGTGGGGCCCTCTTCCGCGAGCGTGCGGCCCTTGAGGTCGGGCCCGAGCCGGTCGGCCGCCTCGGAAAGCTGCGCGAGCGGCCGCGTCACCAGCCGCACCGCATACCAGGCGCACACGGCCAGCACCACCAGTTGGGCCGCAAGCAGCCACATCACCCAGCCCGACACCGGCATGCCCACGCGCACTGCATGGACGACCACGGAAGACCCGTCGCCCAGGCGCACCTGGATCTGCAGGCCCTCCGGCGGCCAGGCCACCTCGCCGACCTTGACGACCTGGAACGGGCGCATTGCATCGACGATGGCCGCGGCAAACTGCCGCGACTGCAGCGAGCCGGGCTCGGTGCCCTCTGCACTGCCGCCCAGCACGAAGCGGTAGTTGCGCCGCTCCAGCCGGTCGAGCCAGCCGGCGCGCTCGGCGGCGGGCAGGCGGTCGAGGATGGCGACCGAGCTCGCGATGTCGCGCTCGATGCCGATCATCATCAGCTCGCGCAGCGCCATGTTCCGCTCGTAGCGGATCGCCGCGAAGGTGAGCAGCTGCGCAATCGCCAGGCCCACCACGATGATCAGCGTCACGCGGGAGAACAGCGAGCCGGGCAGCAGCCGGCGCCAGCCGCGCACAGTGCCGGCCGGGTTCGCGGGAGGATTCGCGGGAGTGGACATGGACACCTTCTTCTTCGTTCATGCGGCGCGGCTCTGCACGCCGCCGCTGGCTCACACCAGGTGGATGGAAACGTCGATATTGCCCCGGGTGGCCTTCGAATAGGGGCAGGTCTGGTGCGCCGCGTCCGTCAGGGCCTGCGCCACTTCGCGGTCCAGGCCCGGCAGGCTCACGTTCAGGCGTGCCTGCAGGAAGTACTCGCCGCCCGCCGTGCCCAGGTCGACCTCGGCATCGACGGCCAGGTCGGGCGGCAATGCGACCTTCATCCTGCCCGCCGCCTTGCCCATGGCGCCGATGAAGCAGGCCGACCAGCCGGCCGCGAACAGCTGCTCCGGGTTGGTGCCGCTGCCGGCGCTGCCGGGCGACGAGAGCTTGATGTCCAGGCGGCCGTCGGAGCTGCGTGCCTCGCCGTCGCGGCCACCCGATGAGGTGTGGGTCTTGCCGGTGTAGAGAACTTTTTCGATGCGGGTCATGGTGGTTTCCTTGGGTGGGTTGGTTCGGGAACGCACGGATTGTTGAGCCGCCTTCCCCCTGCCCGCGCGGATTGCGTATGCCTGTGTACGGCGCCCGCCGCGCCAGATACTTGCGAATACAAAACCGCCGGCCCAGAGCGGGCGGGCGGCTACATTGCGGCTGCGGGGCGCTTTCCGCACCCACCCTTTTTTGCTCACCGCCATGACGCCAAAGACCTCCGACCACATCCTCATCGTCGACGACGACCGGGAAATCCGCGAACTGCTCACCACCTACCTGGTGAAGAACGGCTTGCGCGTGGTCGCGGTGCCCACCGGCCGCCACATGCGCGCCGCGCTCGAAGAGTCGGGTCCGTTCGACCTGATCATCCTCGACCTGATGCTGCCCGGCGAAGACGGGCTCACGCTGTGCCGCGACCTGCGCACCGGCAAGTACAAGGCCACGCCCATCCTGATGCTGACCGCGCGCAGCGAGGAGGCCGACCGCATCCTGGGCCTGGAGATGGGCGCCGACGACTACCTGGCCAAACCTTTTTCCGCACGCGAGCTGCTCGCGCGCCTGCGCGCCGTGATGCGGCGCACGCGCATGCTGCCGCCGAACATGGGTGCGGTCGAACCCTCCCAGAAACTGGCCTTCGGCGAATGGCAGGTCGACACGGTGGCGCGCCACCTGATCGACGACAGCGGCGTCATGGTGGCGCTGAGCGGCGCCGAATACCGGCTGCTGCGCGTGTTCCTGGACCATCCGCAGAAGGTGCTGAGCCGCGACCAATTGCTCAGCCTCACCCAGGGCCGCGAGGCCGAGCTCTTCGAGCGCTCCATCGACCTGCTCGTGAGCCGGCTGCGCCAGCGGCTGCGCGACGATGCGCGCGAGCCCCGCTACATCAAGACCGTGCGCAGCGAAGGCTATGTGCTCGCTTCGGCCGTCGAAGCCATGAACTGACCGGCTCGGTATTCATTCCGCTTGACCTCAAGTTAGGTTGAGGCTGCACATTGCGCAGCATGAACCATGACCCGCAAACCTCCGCCCGCGTCGCAGAGGCGCTCCAGATCCATCGAAGCATTGCCGCATGCCATGCGTACCTTGCGCGCAGTGACGATGCCCACGCGCTGACGGCCACGCTGATGCTGCCCTGCTACCGCGCCGAGTTCGAGCGGCTGGTGCTCGCGATGTCTGCCGCCGAGACGAACGAACTGATGTCGCGGCTTCCCATCGGCGAGGAGCGGCAATCCCTCAGTCTTCCGCGCGCCTGATCACGAGCCGGCGGGCGCCGGGCCCTTCCGACGACAGCTTGTCGGCCGGGTTGCGCAGGCGGCAGCGGTCGATCGACAGGCAGCCGCAGCCGATGCAGTCGTCCAGCGTGTCGCGCAGCTTCTTGAGCTGGGCCATGCGTTCGTCCAGCTCGGCGCGCCAGCCGGCCGAAAGCCGCGCCCAGTCTGCGCGGCTGGGCGCGGCCGAGGTGGGCAGCGTGGCCAGCGCATCGGCGATGTCGGCCAGCGCAATGCCCACGCGCTGCGCGACGCGGATGAACGCCACGCGCCGGAGCACGTCTCGCCCATAGCGGCGATGGTTGCTGGGCGCCCGGTGGCTCGCGATGAGCCCCTTGGATTCGTAGAAATGAAGGGTGGACACCGGCACCCCGCTGCGGTGCGCGACCTCGCCCACAGACAGCGTGGCGGGAAAATCGTGCGGTGGTTCTGCTGGCTTGGATTTCATCGAGACCTCTGGACCTCGACTTTAGTTGAGGTTCCAGAGGCCGCGTGCTCACTCCACAGTAGCGCCCGAAGCCTTGACGATGCCGGCCCAGAGCGCGCTTTCCTTCGCGATGAGGGCGGCGTATTCGGCCGGGCCGCCGAGCAGCGGCACGGCGCCTTCCACGCCCAGGCGCGACTGGAACTCGGCGCTGCCCGCCACCTGGAGCATCTGCGCCGAAAGCTCCTTCACGAAAGCGTCGGGCGTGCCGCGCGGCGCGAGGACGCCGTAGGTCAGCGTGCTCTCGAAGCCCGCGAGTTCGCGCAGGCCCGACTCGGCCACGGTGGGCACCTCGGGCAGCGAAGGCAGGCGCTTGGCGCCCGTGACCGCAACGGCGCGCAGCCGCCCGCCCTTGACCAGCGCGAGCGCGGGCGGAACGACGCTGAACATCATCTGCACCTGCCCGCCCGCCAGGTCGGTGAGGCCGGGGTTGGTGCCCTTGTAGGGAATGTGATTGATCCGCGTGCCGGTGCGCTCTGCGAAGAGCTCGCCGGTCAGGTGGCCGCCGGTGCCGCTGCCGCTCGAGGCGTAGTCGAGCAGGCCCGGCCGGGCCTTGGCCTCGGCGACCAGATCGGCCACGGTGCGGATCTTCGATGCCGCGGGCACCACCAGCACCAGCGCGGACGAAGCGAACATGGCCACCGGCAGCAGGTCCTTGCGCGCGTCGAACTTCAGGTCCTTGTAGAGCGCCGGGTTGATCGACACGGTGCCGGTGTGGCCCAGCAGCAGCGTGCTGCCGTCGGGCGCGCTGCGCACCACCTGCTCAGTGCCGAGGTTGCCGCCCGCGCCGGGCTTGTTGTCGACGATGACGCCCTGCTTGCGCAGCTCGCCCAGGCCCTTGGCCATCTGGCGCGCGAACACGTCGTTGCCGCCGCCGGCCGCAAAGGGCACGACGATGCGGATCGGCCGGGCCTCGCTCTGCGCGTGCGCAGGCAGCCCCGCCGCCGCCAGCAGCCCCAGCAGCAGGCCGCGACGGGCGCGGTCCATCAGACGCGTTCCAGGATCACGGCAATGCCCTGGCCCACGCCGATGCACATGGTGCACAGCGCGTAGCGGCCGCCGCCCTTGTGCAGCTGGTTGACCGCGGTGGTGGCCAGGCGCGCGCCGCTGGCACCCAGCGGGTGGCCGAGCGCAATGGCGCCGCCGTTGATGTTGACGCGCGGGTCGTTGTCCTGCAGGCCCAGCAGGCGCAGCACGGCAAGGCCTTGCGCCGCGAAGGCTTCGTTGAGCTCGATCACGTCGAGCTGGTCGAGCGTGAGGCCGGTGAGCGCCAGCACCTTCTGCGTGGCGGGCGCGGGGCCGATGCCCATCACGCGCGGCGCGACACCGGCGGTGGCCATGCCGACCACGCGGGCGCGCGGCGTGAGGCCATGCTTGGCGGCGCTGGCTTCGTCGGCCAGCAGCAGCGCGCAGGCGCCGTCGTTCACGCCACTGGCATTGCCGGCCGTCACGGTGCCGTCGGGGCGCACCACGCCCTTGAGCTTGGCGAGCGATTCGAGGCTGGTTTCGCGCGGATGCTCGTCCTTGTTGACGATGATGGCGTCGCCCTTTTTCTGCGGCACGGTCACGGGCACGATTTCGGCGTCGAAGAAGCCGGACTTCTGCGAGGCCACGGCGCGCAGCTGCGAGTTGAGCGCCATCAGGTCCTGCGCCTCGCGCTCGATCTTGTAGTCGGTGGCCACGTTCTCGGCCGTCTCGGGCATGGAGTCGACGCCGTACTGCGCCTTCATGAGCTTGTTGACGAAGCGCCAGCCGATGGTGGTGTCGTACACCGCGTTGTTGCGGCTGAAGGCGCTCTCGGCCTTGGGCATGACAAAGGGGGCGCGGCTCATGCTTTCGACGCCGCCGGCAATCATGAGGCCGGCTTCACCGGCGCGGATGGCGCGCGCTGCGGTGCCCAGCGCATCGAGGCCCGAACCGCACAGGCGGTTGATGGTGCCGCCGCCGATTTCGAGCGGCAGGCCCGCGAGCAGCGCCGACATGCGCGCGACGTTGCGGTTGTCTTCGCCGGCCTGGTTGGCGCAGCCGTAGAGCACGTCGCTCACGGCCTGCCAGTCGACGTTCTTGTTGCGTTCCATCAGCGCCTTGAGCGGCACGGCGCCCAGGTCGTCGGTGCGCACGCTGCTGAGCGAACCGCCGTAGCGGCCGAAGGGGGTGCGAACGGCGTCGCAGATGAAGGCTTGGTTGGTCATGTGAGTTGTCTCCGTAATGGAAGTGAACGGGTCAGGCAGCGATCGGCAGGCCGACCAGCTTTTCGAGCTCTTCGCGGCTGAGGCCCTCGACCAGGTCGACGAGCTTCAGGCCCTCGGGCGTGCATTCGAGCGTGGCGAGGTCGGAGTACACGCGCTTGACGCAGGCGATGCCGGTCAGCGGATAGCTGCATTCCTGCACCAGCTTGCTCGCGCCCTGCTTGGTCAGCAGGTCCATCATGACCCAGGTCTGCTTGGCGCCGATGGCCAGGTCCATGGCACCGCCGACTGCGGGAATCGCGTCTTTCTCTCCCGTGTGCCAGTTGGCCAGGTCGCCCGTGGCCGACACCTGGAATGCGCCGAGCACGCAGATGTCGAGGTGGCCGCCGCGCATCATCGCGAAGCTGTCGGCATGGTGGAAGAACGAGCCGCCCGGCAGCAGCGTGACGGGCTGCTTGCCGGCGTTGATGAGGTCGTAGTCCTCTTCGCCGGCCTCGGGCGCGGGGCCCATGCCGAGGATGCCGTTCTCGCTCTGCAGGATGACCTCGCGGCCCTTGGGCAGGTGGTTGGCCACCAGCGTGGGCTGGCCGATGCCCAGGTTGACGACGGCGCCGTCGAAGATGTCCTGCGCCACGCGGGCGGCGAGCTGGTCCTTGGTGCGACGTGTGTAAGTGGTGCTCATGGTCATGCTGCCTTCTTGAAACCGCCGGCCTGGGTGGCCACGCGTTCGATGCGCACCACCTGGTGCACGAAGATGCCCGGGGTCACGACGGTCTCGGGGTCGAGGGTGCCGAGCTCGGCGATGTCGTGCACGGTGGCAATGGTCTTCTTCGCGGCCATGGCCATCACCGGGCCGAAGTTGCGCGCGGCCTTGCGGTAGACCAGGTTGCCCCAGCGGTCGCCGCGCTCGGCCTTGATGAGGGCCACGTCGCCGTGGATCGGGTATTCGAGCACGTACTGCTTGCCGTCGATCTCGCGGGTTTCGCGGTTGCCCGCGAGCTGCGTGCCGTAGCCCGTGGGGCAGAAGAAGGCGCCAATGCCGGCGCCCGCGGCGCGGATGCGCTCGGCCAGGTTGCCCTGGGGCACCAGTTCGAGTTCGATCTTGCCGCTGCGGTAGAGCCCGTCGAACACTTGGCTGTCGGCCTGGCGCGGAAAGCTGCAGATGATCTTGCGCACGCGGCCGGCCTTGAGCAGCGCGGCCAGGCCGGTTTCGCCGTTGCCGGCATTGTTGTTGACGACGGTGAGGTCCTTGGCGCCCTGCTCGACGAGGCCGTCGATGAGTTCGCCGGGAATGCCGGCGGTGCCGAAACCGCCGATGAGAACCGTGGCGCCGTCTGGGATGCCTGCCAGGGCATCGGCGACCGAGCGCGCGATCTTGTTGATCATGAAGCCTGTCTCCGGGAGTGAGGAAAGAAAGAGAAATCGAACCGTGCGAACGACCTGCCCCAGCCATCCGACCAGACCGGGCCGATTCCGTGTCTTGCGAATCGCCGATTTGTTCGTATAAAGAACATTTGTTCGTATAATGAATTCTAAAGAGGATCGTTCCACATGGCAACCCATACCCCGCAAGCAGAGACGCCCGCCCCCGGCGACAGCTACGTGCAGTCGTTCGCGCGCGGGCTCCAGGTGATCCGCTCGTTCAGAGAAAGCGCGCCGCGCCAGACGCTCAGCGAGGTGGCGGCCGCCAGCGGCCTCACGCGGGCGGGCGCGCGGCGCATCCTGCTCACGCTGCAGACGCTGGGCTATGTGGTGAGCGACGGCAAGCTCTTCACGCTCACGCCGCGCATCCTCGACCTGGGCTTTGCGTATCTTTCTTCGATGCCGATCTGGAACCGCGCCGAGCCCGTGATGGAAGCGCTGGTGCAGCAGGTGCAGGAGTCCTGCTCGGCCGCGGTGCTGGACGCCACCGACATCGTCTACGTGATGCGCGTGCCCACCAAGAAGATCATGCACATCAGCCTGGGCGTGGGCTCGCGCCTGCCGGCCTACTGCACCTCGCTTGGCCGGCTGCTGCTGGCCGACCTGGACGACGAAGAGGTGCGCGCGCGGCTCGAGGCCTCCGATCGCCAGGCGCTCACCAAGCACACGGTGACCGACGTGGACGCGCTCATGGCCAAGGTGGCGCAGGCGCGCAGGCAGCAGTGGTGCCTGGTGAACCAGGAGCTGGAAGAAGGCCTGATCTCCGTGGCCGCGCCCATCGTCAACCGCCAGGGCCGCATGGTGGCCGCGCTGAACATCAGCGGGCAGGCCAACCGCACCAGCGCCAAGGTGATGCAGGAGACGATATTGCCGGCGCTGATGGATGCCGCGAAGAAGGTTTCGCGGCTGCTGTAACGAGAAGGCGCTTCGGGGGGCGTCCTAAGCTTCGGAGTGGATGCCCTTCATGATGATGACCCCGCCCAGGCGCGTGGTGTCGGCGCGCATGCGCTTGGCCAGCGCGTCGGGCGAACCGGGCTGCGCCTGCCAGCCGGTCTTCAAGAGCGCCTGGCTCACCTCGGGCGAGCCGAGCACCTCGGCCAGCGCGGCATTCAGCTTGGCGATGGCGGCGGGCTTCATGCCCGCGGGCGCGGCCAGGGCGGTCCAGATCTCGAGGTCGGCGCCGCGCACGTCGGCGTCGCGGATCGTGGGCAGTTCGCTGGCCAGCGGGCTGCGCTCGGGCGAGGTCACGCCAATGGCCTTGAGCTTGCCCGACTTCAGATGCGGCAGGGCCAGGCCCGGCGGCAGCAGCGCCAGCTGGATCTCGCCCGCCAGCAAGCCGGCAATGACCTGCGGATTGCCGGTGTAGGGCTTGTGCTGCGCGGTGATGGCGGCGCGGCTCTTGAGCAGTTCCATGCCCAGGTGGCCCACGGTGCCCACGCCCGGGGTGCCGTACTTGCCGCCGCTGCCGAGGTTGCGCACCCACAGCAGTTGCTCGGCCGCCGTCTTGCCGGTGGCGTTGCCCGACACCGCCAGCACCAGCGGCGCGGTGCCGATCATGCCGACCGGCGCAAAGTCTTTCTCGGGATCGAAGCTCAGCTTGGGATTGAGCAGCCTGGCAATGGTGAGATTGCCGTTGATCAGCGCGCCGATGGTGTGGTCGTCGGTCGCCTTGGCCACCTGGTCGGCCACCAGGTTGCCGCTGGCGCCGGGCTTGTTCTCGACCGTGACCGGCTGGCGCAGGATCTTCGACAGCGGCTCGGCAATGGCGCGCGCCGCCAGGTCGGGCGATGCGCCCGCGGGAAACCCCACGAGGATGCGAACGGGCTTGGTCGGCCAGGCGGCGTCGCCGCCGGCAGCGGCGGTACCGGCGCGCTGGGCCCACGATCCGGGTGCAAAAAGCGATGCGGCAACTGCTGCTGCGCCGCTTTCGAGCAAGCGGCGTTTGGTGATCTTCAAGATGGCTCCAGAAAGAGTGGGAGAGAGTCCGGCAACGTTGCTGACGTCGCACTTACAGAACGTTACAGGATCGTGCTGCATTGCGCAACCGTTGACCCTGTTGCGGGCACGCCCCGCGCCCCGCCTCCGCGCCTCCGTTCGCGTCAGTTGAAGAGGCCCTGCTGCGTGGCCTGGTGCACCGCCTGGGTCCGCGACTTGACGGACAGCTTGCGGTAGATGTTCTTCGCGTGAAACTCGATGGTGTTGACCGAAAGCGACACGGCCTCGGCGATCTGCTGGTTGCTCCAGCCCTGGGCGATGAGGCGCAGCACCTTCAGCTCGCGCGGAGACAGCAGCGGCTTGCCTTCCGCCAGGCTCGCGGGCACGGGGTGGATGGCAATCGGCTTGGGCTGGGCGGAAGCAGCGAACAGGCCGAGGATGCGGCGCGCAATGCGTGAATCCACCGGCGCGCCGCCGCGTTCGATGGAGCGCAGCAGGAACGCGAGTTCGGCGTCGTCGGCCTCGGTCAGCACGTAGCCCACCGCACCCGCGGCAATGGCGGCGCCCACCAGGCCGTCATCGTCGGTTTCCGACATGGCGATGGCGTCGATGTGCGGATAGGCCATGCGCACGTGGCGGATCAATGCCGCGCCATCGCCATCCGGCCCGTCCATGCCCACGAGCACGAGGCTGAAGGCCTGCGTGGCCAGCATGAAGCGGGCCTCGGCCTGCGTCGACGCGGCCGCCAGCTCCAGGCCGGGCGCCACCGTGGCAAGGATGCGCCGCATGCGCTCCGACACGCCCCGGCTGCCCTCGACAACGAGGGCGCCACCACGCATGCCGGCAGCAGGGCTGCCGGCGGATATCTGATTGGCCACGCGCACTTCCTTTCGGCCGCACAAGGCGTGCCGAGATTGATCTTTGGCTTGAACATTGCATGAACGATGCCCGGCCAAGGAGGCCGGCGTGGCGCCCGGCGCTTCGACGCATGCAGGCACTCCGATCTTCATTGGCGAAGCGGCTGCGGACCCGCTTTTCAGAGGCTTGAAAAGGGCGGCTGGAACGGTCGTTTTGGGGCCCTGCGTTACGTATTTGCCACAGTGCCTGTTACGTAACACACCCCTCGGCCACACAGGTTGGAAGCGGTCAATTCGAGTGTCCGCACTGTGTCCGAAGGTTACTCCCCCACTTACAATCCCTGCCGCATCATTCCTTCCCCCTACCAGGTCTCGTCCGCAATGCCCAAGAGCCCCCTGCCGCGCACGCGCTTTCGCTTTTCTCCCACCGTGCGTGCCTTGCTCCTGGCCACCGCCTGTGGCATGGCATTGCCGGTGCTCGCCGCCATTGAGCACGACGAGGTCGACCGGCTCATGCAGGCCGGCAAGCTCGACGAGGCCATGACGCGCGCCGATGCCTTCCTGAAGGACAAGCCCAAGGACCCGCAGATGCGCTTCCTCAAGGGCGTGATCCAGCTCGACACCGGCAAGCGCGCCGAAGCCATTGCCGCCTTCACCCAGCTCACGCAGGACGCGCCCGAACTGCCCGAGCCCTACAACAACCTCGCCGTCATCTACGCGAGCCAGAACCAGTTTGACAAGGCGCGCAGCGCGCTCGAGAGCGCGATTCGCACCAACCCGAGCTATGCCACCGCGCAAGAGAACCTCGGCGACGTGTATGCGCGGCTGGCCAGCCAGGCCTACAGCAAGGCGCTGCAGCTCGACCAGAACAACACCGCCGTGCAGCCCAAGCTCGCGGTGATCCGCACCCTGTTCACGCCTGCGCCGGTCGGCGGCAAGCCATCCGCCGTTGTCGCGGCGGCAGCGCCCGAGGCCACGCTCCGCGCGGCGCCGGCTGCGAAGGCTGCGGCACCTGCTGCGGCACCCGCGCCCGTCGCCAAGGCGCCCGCCGCTCCGGCGCCCGCGCCGGTGCCGACGCCGGCTCCCGTCAAGGCAGCAGCGCCCCCCGCACCTGCGCCCGCAGCACCGCCGCCGCCGCCCACCGTGGTGGCCAAGGCACCCGAGGCTGCGCCGGTGCCGGCGGCGCCCGCGCCAGCACCGGCTGCGGCGCCCTCTTCCACCTCCACCGCCGAAGTCGAATCGGCCGTGCGCGGATGGGCTGCCGCATGGGCCGGCCAGGACATGGACCGCTACCTTGCCGCCTACGGCCCCGACTTCAACCCCGGCGGCGGACAAAGCCGCAAGAGCTGGGAAGAAGAACGCCGCGCGCGCATCGTCGGCAAGTCGAGCATCAGCGTGAACATCGAGAACCTCGTGATCAGCGTCAACGGGCAGGCCGCTACCGCCAAGTTCCGCCAGATCTACCGCGCCGACAACCTCAACATCTCGAGCCGCAAGACGCTCGAGCTGCAACGCGCCGGCAACCAGTGGCACATCCGCAAGGAAAGCGTCGGCGGCTAGTGGCAGACATCGTCCGGCGCGGCCGGCTTCGGAAGCCTGCGCTGCGGCGCGGCGCGAACATGCTTGCCGCGCTCATGGCGGCATCGGCCCTGCTGCTGGCAGCGCACGGCACGGCAGCGGCCGCATCGACCAAGTCCGCGAGCGCCAAGACCAGCGGCACCAAGACCAACAAGGCTTCCGCCAGCCGCCCGGCCGCCAGGGAAGCCAAGGCCAGGACGGCACGAAAAGCTTCCGCCGCAGAGGCAAGAACCGCTGCCGCCGCCGCAGCCAAAGGCGCCCCGCGCAGCAAGGCGGCAGCCGCTTCTGCTTCTTCTTCTGCAGCCTTGCAGCAGGCCAGCAGCGCCGAAGCCCGCCTGATCGCCGTCTATGAACTGTTCGGACGCGGCCAGCCGCGCCCCGCGCTGGCCAAGGCCCGCGACCTGGTGCGGGACTATCCCAACTTCCAGCTCGCGCAGCTCGTCTATGCCGACCTGCTCGCCACGCAGGTGCCGCCCGCGCACGCCTTTTCAGACGCCACCGGCATCGGGCGGCTGCGCAGCGATCCGGCCATGGCCGACCTGCGCGAAGAGTCCCGCCGGCGCCTGCAGGCCCTGCGCGACAGGCCGCCGGCCGGGACCGTGCCTTCGCAGTTTTTGGCGCTGTCCACGCGCAGCCGCTATGCGATTGCGGTCGACGCCTCGCGCTCACGGCTCTACCTGCTCGAGAACTCCGACAAGGGCCTGCAGCTGGTGGCCGACTACTACGTGTCCGTCGGCAAGTCGGGCATCGGCAAGGCCACCGAGGGCGACGCGCGCACGCCGCTGGGCGTTTACTACGTCACCAGCAGCCTCGACCCCAAGTCGCTGCGCGATTTCTACGGCGCCGGCGCACTGCCCATCAACTACCCCAACCCCTACGACGTGCGGCGCGGCAAGACCGGCAGCGGCATCTGGCTGCACGGCACCCCGCCCCAGCAGTTCTCGCGCGCGCCGCTCGCGAGCGACGGCTGCGTCGTCATGGCCAACCCCGACCTCAAGCAGCTGTTGCGCAAGGTGCAGATCGGCGCCACTCCCGTGGTCACCGCGCCCAGCCTGCAATGGATTCCGCGCCCGCAGGCCGAAAAGGAAGCCCAGACCTTCACCAGCGCAATTTCTGCCTGGAAAGATGCCAGGGCCAATGGCAATGAAGCGCAATTGAAGAAATTCTATTTGCCCGATTTCCAGCGCAGCAGCAACAACAAGAAAAACACCGACGGCTTTTCGGTGCTCCACGACGAAGTGGAATATGCCCAGGGCAAACGCGTGCAGTTCAAGGACATGTCTTTCCTGCATTGGCGCGACGGCGACGACACCATGGTCGCCACCTTCGGCGAAGTCTTCGAAGGCGAGAAAAGCGGGCGCACCCGGCGCCAGTACTGGCTGCGCCAAGGCAGCGAGTGGAAGCTTTTCCACGAAGAAATCCTGGGCTGAGACCCTCCCGGTAGAGGGGTAGGTACCCCAAAGGTGTGACTTTTTGCACGCCCAACGCACCTATCTTGGGCGTTACAACTACCGTTACATCCCCCGTGCTACGTAACACGTAACGACTTTGTTCCCGTAACAAACGCCGTTTGAATGTTCCCAAGGAACGTAACGTTGTTCACCCATTCATGGGATGCGCACACACCGTGTCAGAGGGAAAAATGTGTCTCAGGATTGTTACTCCTGCTCCCGAGCGGAGTGCTTCCTGGGGCGGCAAAGGGCTGGCCGCCTTCCTGCTTAGACCGTAAGGCCTAGCACAGGAAGGCCTTGAACCCACGGGTTACTGTTGTTGATACACGGAGTTACGCTGTATAACATCCACCTGGCCAGCCTCACTTGTTAACACTTTTTTAAGGGGAAATCATGCTTCGCTCTATTACTCGTTTTCTGCGCGATGAAGAAGGTGCTACTGCAATTGAATACGGAATTATTGCGGGGTTGATTTCGGTTGTGATGATTACAGCGATCACAAGCACGGGCGGAATCGGCGATAGCCTGGAAACCATTTGGGGCAACGTTAAAACGTCCCTTAAAACGGCCGCTACTCCCTAATGGGCAAGTGCAAGTGCAAGCAATGACATCGGCGTATTTGATGTGGTTGCTTTCGATTGCCGTCTATGACTTCAGGCAACGTCGCGTTCCCAATTGGCTGGTGCTCGCAGGGGCTTTTTTGGCCCTCGCAGCACTGGCATTCGGAATGAAGCCGGTCGAACACGACTGGCTTGCCGCGCTGCTCGGCGCAGGAGCGGGCTTTGGCTTTCTGTTGCTTTTCTACGCCCTCGGGCTTATGGGGGCCGGTGACGTGAAGTTCGCCGGAGCACTCGGACTCTGGCTAGGCCTTTCAGCATTGCCCCCAGTCTGGATCATCGGCAGCCTTCTCGCCAGCCTGCATGCCGCACTCTGGCTGATTCTTCAGCGTTGGCCAGTTTTTCCTCGGCTGTCCCTCGTACTTTTCGGACCATCGTCGTCGGCAAGTGGCCGCCCATCGCCGACCCGAGTTCGTTTTATTCCTTATGCGGCCTATCTCGCATTGGCTGCCGCGGTGTGGATGGTTTGGGGTCGACAGGGTAGCTAGTCGCTCCGCCGCCACGAGCTGTTCATCGATAGCTCCCGAATTGCCTCCCTCCTAGTCACGCCGCCCATGATCAATCTCACCAAAGTCATCGCCGCCATCCTCGTGCTCCTGGCGTTCGCGCTGGGCGGCTATGCATGGATGCTCAGCCGCCAGCCCCCACCGCCGGTCGCCGTCGGTCCCTCTGCAGCCGCTCCGGGCAAGACGGTCCAAGCCCAGACCTTCGCCGTGGTGGTCGCTGCCAAGCCGCTGCCTGCGGGCCAAGCGATTCCGGCCGACGCACTTCGCATCGAGCGCCTGACGATCAATCCCGTGGGCGCGTTCCAGGAGACTGCGCCGCTCGCAGGACGTGTGCCCGTGATCGACCTGGGCGAAGGTTCGCCGCTTCTCCAAAGCCAGCTCGTTTCGGGTCTGGCCCTGCGCGTTGCCGAAGGCGAGCGTGCGATTGCCATCAAGGCCGACGAGACCATGGGTGTGGGCAACAAGGTCCAGCCCGGCGACTTTGTCGACGTATTCCTGATGCTCAAGTCCGACGGCAAGGACATCGACCGCAGCCAGGCGCGCCTGCTCCTGTCGCGCAAGCGCGTGCTGGCCTACGGCACTGCTTCCGTCGATGGCCTGTCTTCGAAAATGGACAAGAACGGTGCCGCGCAGCAGCAGCGCGTCGAGGCTGCTCGTACCGCGGTGCTCGCGGTGCCGGTGGACGAGATCAACCGGCTCACGCTCGCCGAAAACAGTGGCCGTTTGCTGCTGGCGCTACGCAACCCGACCGACATGTCGGAACCCGATCCAAAGCTTTTTGCCGAACTGCCCACCGCCCTGCAGCCGCCTCCGCTGAAAGCCGGCGAACCGCGCCGCCCACCGCTCGAAGGGCTGGATCGCGCGCAGGCCGGCGTCACCACGGCCGACTTCGTGACCGGCGGCAAGCCGGGCACCGTGCGCGCCCCAGCCGTCGCTTCTGCACGGGCTCCAGCGACTGGCACCGGCGAGTCCCGCGGCGGACTCAAGGTCGAAGTCATTCGCGGCGACCGCAGCGAAACCATCAATTACTGATCAGCAACAAGTGGCACGCCCATGCACGCCACGCAGGAATCGAACACCATGACGATCGCCCTTCGCGCGAAAACAGCCGGTCCGGCACGTCCTCTGCATCCCACAGTCGCTGTGCTGTGCTTGCTGGCATTGGGCGTCTGGCCTGGGGTATCCGCCGCCGCGGATGCGGCAGAGGCAGCATCTGCCCGCCCCGCACTGCAACTGCGGATCGACGCGGGCACGCAAAAGGAACTGCTAATCAGCAAGGGTATCGAGCGCATGGCCATTGCCGACGAGACGGTCGCCGGTGTCGCGCTCACGCGCCAATCGCCCAACTCGCCAGCTGCACGCCTTATCGTCACCGGCAAGGCCGCGGGCCGGACCACGCTGATGATCTGGGAAAAAGGCCAGTCGGCCGCCACGGTCTACGCGCTCGAAGTGCGGCGCCGCGCCTCCACGCTCTCCGGCTCGCTCAACAGCATGGACGCGCACCAGGAAGCCCGTGACGCAGCCATGGCCGCCGGCGGAGAAAAGACGGCCTTGGTCGACCGCTCCGTTGTCAATGTGCGAAGCAGCACGGTGCAGGTCGAAGTCAAGATTGTCGAGTTCAACCGCAGCGTGCTCAAGCAGGCCGGCCTGAACATCTTCAGCACGCGCGCCAATTCCAATGGCTTCAGTTTCGGCGTTTTCACGCCGTCATCGCTGCGTTCCACAACGTTCAATAGTGACGGCTCGATCACCGGCGAATACAACAACCCGCTTGCACAAGCCTTCAGCCTGCTCTTCAATTTCGGCAAGGCCGGCCTCGGCCTGAACGTCGGTTTCCTCGAAGGCAACGGCATGGCCCGCGTGCTTGCCGAGCCCACACTGGTGGCGCTCTCGGGACAGAGCGCAAGCTTCCTGGCCGGCGGCGAACTGCCCGTGCCCGCGCCCCAGGGCCTGGGCACCACGAGCATCGAATACAAGCCCTTCGGCATCGGCCTCACGCTCACGCCCACGGTGCTGTCGAACGAGCGCATCGTGCTCAAGGTGGCGCCCGAGGCTAGCGACCTGGACTACACCAATTCGCTCAGCATAGGCGGTGTCGCGGTGCCCGCGATCAGCACGCGCCGCGCCGACACCACGGTGGAACTCGGCGACGGCGAGAGCTTCATCATCGGCGGCCTCGTGAGCCGCACCACGACCTCCAACGCCGACAAGGTTCCGCTGCTCGGCGACATTCCGGTGCTCGGAGCCTTCTTCAAGCAGAACAAGTACCAGATGAGCGAGAAGGAGCTGGTGATCCTTGTCACGCCACACCTGGTGAAGCCCATTGCGCGTGGCACGGATCTGAGTCCGTACCTGCCGGGTGGCGCCGAACAGCGCGATGGCCCCGTGTGGCGCGCGCATCTGCTGGGGCCAGCTTCGGGCACGACGGTGCCGGGCTTCTCGCGTTGACAGAACCGAACCACGCAAAGCCTTTGGCCGACGCCATGAACGCCCCACGCGACAGCCTTCCTGAAATTGGTGCGGAGACCTATCTCTTCGCATCGCCAAACAGCAGCCACATCACATGGCTGAGCGACGCGCTCAACCAGTTGGGTGCCGTGGTGATCCTTCCCTCCGAGGCCAAGTCGATCGACGAGCGGATCGCCATGCTCAGTCCGGCGGCGGTCTTTCTCGATTTCTCGGGTGACCACGCCGCTGCAGCAGGCGAACTCCACCAGCGCCTCAAGCGTGAATGGCCGACGCTGCCGGTGCTGGCGACGGGCATTTCGGCCGAGCCGGCGTCCATGCTTGCTGCACTGCGTGCCGGCGTGGACGATTTCGTCGACATGAGCGCACCGCCGACCGATGCAATCAACACGCTGCGCAAGCTGGTCGATCGTCAAGTCAGCCTGCAAAGCCATGCCCGCGGATGCACGCTTGCGCTGCTTGGCGCGAGGCCCGGCATTGGCGTGACCACGCTCGCAGCGAGCCTGGCGCTGATGCTCAACGACCAGCCGTCCCAAACGGCCGCACCTTCGCAGAGCCGCAACACGCGTCGCGGCGTGGCGTTGCTCGACCTCGGGCTGCCGGCCCGCGACGGTCTTCTGTATCTGGACACCCAGAGCGGCTTCAGCTTTGTCGATGGCGTGCGCAGCCTGCGCCGCCTCGACCAGACGCTGCTGCACACCGCATTGGCCCATCACACGAGCGGCGTGGCCGTGCTGCCGCTGCCCACGAGCCTTGCGCAAGTACGCGAGATCTCGCATGCCGATTCGATGGCGCTGATCAAGCGGCTTGGCGATTTCTTCGATTTCCAGATTGCCGACCTTGGCGGTTTTTCCACGCTTGATTTCGTCGCACAGACCGTGAAGGTTGCCCAGCACAGCTGGGTGGTGTGCGACCAAAGCATCGGCGCGATCGTCTCCACCGCGAACATGCTCAAGGAACTGCGCACCCGCGGCATCGACACCGATCGGCTGTCGCTCGTGGTCAACAAATTCGACAGCCACGTCGGCCTGCCGGCCAAGGACATTGCCGATCGTCTGGAACTGCCGCTGCACCATGTGCTGCCGGCACGCAGCACGCAACTGTTGGCGGCCGCAAGCCGCGGCGAAATGCTGGTGCGCACCGCGCGCAGCGACGCGTATTCACAAGCCGTGGCCGGCCTCGCACGCGGGCTGAACCAGCAATACACGTCCGACGCAGGCGAGCCGCCGGCCAAGGAATCCAGTTGGGTGGCTCGAATGTCGCAAATTGCCGGCTTCTGGAAAAGCTCTAGTCAAGGTTGAAACGCCTCTATGTCCAACGATCTCGAATTCGCCGACGACGACCAGGCGTTCGTCAATTCCCAGCAGTTCCAGGACATCAAGAGCTGGACGCATGACCATCTCTTGAGCCGCATCGAAGAGCTGGGGGCGGAGTTCGGCCGCTGGTCGCGCGCCTCGATCCAGCAATTTGTCGAACTGGAAGTCGACAGCTTCGTTCGGCTGCGCCGCGTACCGATCAACAACCGCGAGATGCAGCTCATCTCCGACGCATTGACCAAGGAGCTTGCAGGCTTCGGACCGCTGGAAGACTTGCTCAACGACCCGGCCGTCGAAGATATTTTGATCAACGGCTACCAGAACGTGTACGTGTCACGCCATGGCATGCTGGAGCGCGAGACCGTGCGCTTTGCGGATGCGGAGCACGTGATGCGCATCGTGCGCCGCATCCTCGCGCCGCTCGGCCGCCGGCTCGACGAATCCAACCCGATGGTCGATGCGCGCCTGCCCGATGGCGGACGCATCAACGTGATCATCGAGCCGCTGGCCATCGACGGGCTCTCCGTTTCGATCCGCAAATTCCGCAAGGAGCCGCTCACGCCGGCCGACCTGGTGAAGCTCGGCACCTTCGACGCGGGCATGGCGCAGTTGCTGGAGATTGCCGTGCGTGCGCGCTGCAACATCCTTGTGAGCGGCGGCACCAGTTCGGGCAAGACATCGCTGCTCAATGCGC
This sequence comes from Variovorax sp. 05T418, assembly GCF_056396385.1. NCBI lineage: Bacteria > Pseudomonadati > Pseudomonadota > Betaproteobacteria > Burkholderiales > Comamonadaceae > Variovorax > Variovorax sp. 05T418. The sequence continues at coordinate 193,720 of NZ_JBFTLJ010000010.1, forward strand.
TTGCCACCTTCATTCCTGCGCGCGAGCGCGTCATCACCATCGAGGACACGGCGGAACTGTCGCTGGGCACGAGCCACGTCGTCCGCCTCGAAAGCCGCCCTGGCGGCTTCGATGGCACGGGCGTGGTGTCGATCCGCGACCTGCTGCGCAACAGCCTGCGCATGCGGCCCGACCGGATCATCGTGGGCGAAGTGCGCGGCGCCGAAGTGATCGAGATGATGCAGGCGATGAACACGGGCCATGAAGGTTCGATGGGCACCATCCACGCAAGCTCGCCGCGCGAATGCCTTTACCGCCTTGAAATGCTCGCGGGTTTTGCGGGCTACCAGGGCAGCGAAGTGAGTCTGCGCCGGCAGATTGCCAATGCCATCGATTTCATCGTGCAGATCGGGCGCCTTTCCAATGGGCAGCGCCGCATCCTTTCCTTGAGCGAAGTCACTGGCGTCAACGACAACGTGGTCGCGATGCAGGAGCTCTACCGCTTCGAGCCGATCACGTCGCCCGACGGCGAGGAGCGCGATCGCTGGGTGTCGCTGGGCATTGCACCGCATTCACCCAAGATCACGCGCTTCCGCCAGTCGCTGGCGCGAGGCCAGCAGGGAGACAACCGTGGCTAAGGTCCTGCTGACCGTGGCTTGCATCGCGCTGCTGCTTGCAGCCGCAGGGCTGCTGCTGTGGCAATGGGCAAAGGGGCGCCAGGCACGGCAGGCGGCGGCACGCCACTTGGACCAACAGATCCTGGCCAGCACGGCGGCAGCAGTGCAAACGCCGATGCCCTTGCGGGATCTGCCGAGCGATGCGCTCATGACCGACCCGTGGCTCGAAACCGAGGCAAGTGCCGCGGCTTCTGAACCTGCGGGGCTTCTTGAGAAAGCCATGCCCGATTGGCTGATTGGCGTGATCGAGCCGCGCATGGTCGTGTTGGGCTTCGTCGCCATCGTGGTGCTGGCGGCTCTTGCGGGTCTCTTCGGCGGTTGGATTGCTGCATTGAGTGCGCTCACTCTGTTGGCACTGCTCGCCGTTTTCGCGATCTGGCTGCGGCTTCAGAAATCCCGACGCAAGCTGGTCAGCCAGTTGCCTGGCTACATTGACGCGATGGTGCGGCTGATCACCATCGGTAATTCCACGCAAGCGGCTTTCCAGCTGGCGATTGCCACCACGGAAGCTCCGTTGCGTGGTCACCTGGAACGCTCGGCCTCGCTGGTGCGCGCGGGCATGGACCTGGATCGCGCGCTGCATCAAACAGCCAGCAGTGTCCGCGTCGAAGAGATGTTCCTATTGGCCTCCATCCTCGGTCTGGGCGTGCGCTATGGCGGACGCTCCGACCTGCTGCTGGAGCGCGTCGGCAACTTCATGCGTGACCGGGAGCAGGCGGAGCACGAACTGCTTGCCATGTCTTCGGAAACCCGGCTTTCCGCTTGGATCCTCGGACTGTTGCCTGTAAGCGTAGGCGCCTTCTTCATTCTGACCAATCCCAGCTATTTCCTGGGAATGTGGAATGACGGGACCGGCCGCATGATGGTCCTTTCTGCCGCAGGTTTTCAGTTGTTCGGTGCGGCACTCCTTTATCGGTTGGCGAAACTGGCATGACCGTCACCTCCAATCAACTGGCGATCTTCAGCCTGGCATTGCTGGCCCTGGGCTTGATGGCCGGCGCCGGCGCACTCATTGCGACCGAGTTGCGACGCGCGCGCAGCGGAAAGGCCATTGACCGCGCCATCCAGCAGGTGGTGACGGCTCCGCACGAATCCAGAACCTCTGTCGACTCGGCCGAAGAGTTGGACACCGCGGCAAAGCCGGACATCGAGCTGCCGCTCCATTGGCTCGATTCACGGATCGGTCGCGCACTCGTGGCAGACGAAGATCGCAACCTCATCGACCAGTGCGGCCTTCCCTCGAAACGGGCGCAGTTGATCTTCTTGGTGGCGCGTGTCTTTCTTGCATTCCTTCTTCCATTTCTCGCCTATGTTCTGTGGAGCGCGGGCCATCCACAGCGCACCGTGATCACGGTTTTGGCGGCCGCATTCGTCATTGGCTTCATGGCGCCGAAATGGACACTCGGCCGCTTTGCGGCCAAACGGCGCGAGCGAGTGAATCAGGAGCTTCCGCTGTTCATCGATTTGCTGCGCCTTCTCCAAGGCGTTGGGCTGAGCCTGGACCAGAGTCTGCAGATCATGGCCAGCGACTTCTCGCATGTGCTGCGCGTGCTCGGCTACGAACTGACCTTTGCCAACAACCAGTACAGCCGTGGCCGCAGCCGCGAGCATTCGTTGCAGCGCCTCGCGACCCTGCACAAGAACGAAAACCTCCGCGGGCTCGTGTCCTTGCTGGTGCAGGTCGACAAACATGGCGGCGCGGTACAGGAACCCTTGCGCATCTTCAGCGACCGACTTCGTGAACACCGGCGCTCCGAGATGAAAGAAAAAATCGGAAAAATCACTGTGAAGATGACTGCTGTCATGGTGACCACGCTGCTGCCAGCGCTAGTCATCGTCACGGCGGGACCGGCCTTCCTGGCGATCTTCCGTTCACTGGGAGCCGCCGCCAAATGAAATCATCTGAATCCTTGACGAGCTCGTGCCGTGCTCGATACATGCTGGCTTTGGTCTCCGCGACGGTCGCGGTCTTTGCCGTCACTGGCTGCGCCAGCCTCAAGGACCAGTACGCCGCCAGTGCCGATGCGCAACAGCGCATGGCCGCTGAAGCAGCCGCAGAGACCAAGGCGGGAGCGTCGGTGGATTCCCAGGCTACCTACCTCAAGCTGGTCGAGCAGATGCAAAAGGAGGACCTGTGGTTTGCATCGCTCGCGCACATCGACGCACTTGAACAGCGTTGGGGCGTTTCGCCCGAATCCACGCGCATGCGTGCCGAAGCGCTTCGCCAGACCGGCCAGGCTGCACCCGCCGAAACTGCATACAAGCGCCTTCTGGGTACACCACTGGCAAGCGCCGGCTACCGCGGACTCGGACTGCTGGCAGGTACGCGTGGCAACTACAGCGAGGCGGTGCAACTGCTCACGCAGGCGCAACGCCGAACACCAACCGATGCGATTTTGCTGAGCGACCTGGGCTACGCGCAGTTGCGCGCTGGCCAGATCGAAGAGGCGCGACTGCCGCTGATGCAGGCCCTGCAACTGCGCCCCGACAGCACGCAGGCACAAGCCAACCTCGCGCTCTATCTGGAAGTAACCAATCAGCGGGATCAAGCAACAGCGCTGATGGATGCAAACCGCATGTCCGAACCAACACGCCGGGCCGTGCGCGAAGCGGCGCTGCAGTTACGCGCACCAGGCGGACTCGCCGCACCTGTCGCCGCTACGGCGACAGCATCAACTCGCGGAGAGCTCACTGTTGCGCCGCTCGCCCTCAAACCATCACGCTGGTCAGGCGTTGGGGGAATGAGAACTGCGATCCAGACGAATCCGCCGGCATCGAACGCCGAAGCGCCCTTTTCTCCGAACTCGACCTCACGAGGTACACCATGAACAACGAATCCACCGAGCGGACTCCCTCTCTGCCCGCTCGTGCGGCCTTGGCAGCCGCACTTCTCTTCATGGCAACGTGCGCGATCGCACAAACGAACGCAACCAAATCAGATGCAAAGGCTGTCGCGACGCCAGTGACCGCGTCGACAGACAAGGTCGCAGCCACAGCCGCACCCGCTGGTCAGCCCGCACCGAATCAGACAGCGCCGGAGCCTCAGCAGCCGCAGGTGGCCGAGTCCGAAGAGTTCGACCCGCCGCCACTATTGCTTGGCGATGCAACGCAAAACCTGCTTGCCTGGCAACGCAGCGGAGAGATTGCATCACCTACACCTCGCCCCATTGCCGGAAGTGTCGCAAGCCGAAGCTACGAGCGCTACATCAAGAGCTTCGAGCACTCGATTCCCGAGCACCTTAGCTCAACGGTGACGAAGTCCAATGGTGGCGGTTCTTCTTCCGGGTCTCGGTAAGCGTCTGGTTGGTCCTCGCCGCGCAATGAGAAGCACGATGGAAATATGCAAACACGCAAAGCCCTGGCGCGCGCAGCGCGGCGTGTATGCGATCGAGTTTGCATTTGTGTTCCTGATCATCTTTGCGATGCTTTATGCCGTCATCTGCTATGGCTTCTTGTTGACGATGCGCATGAGCCTGCAGAACGCAGCGGAAGACGGTGCCCGCGCTGGCCTGCGGTATCAGAAGATTCTGGTTGATAGGACAACGAAAGCACATGACGTTGCGGTGCAACGCACCGACTGGTTGCCCGCTGGTCTTAGAGTGAACCGAAATGTTGAGGCAGTCATCTGCGTAGCAGGAGCGGACACCTGCCCACCAGGGACGCCGCCTTGTGGTGCGGAATGGAACAACCGATGCCAGATGGTTGTGACGGTTACCGTCGGGGGAATAGAAACAGTATTTCCTGCAATTCCCAGTTTCGCCATACCCGATCGTATTGCAGGCAAGGCCAGCATGTTGCTTGATGGAAGGGCGTTGTGAGATCCGACCATTTGAGACTGAAGCAGAATATCCTTCGCCAACAGCGAGGCGTTGCTGCAATCGAGTTTGCACTGGTCTTCAGCGTTTTGTTCCTGGGCATCTATGGCCTCGTCACGTTCTGCGGTGTTCTCTACGTTCAGCAAGTAGTCTCTCGAGCAGCGGAAGATGGTGTGAGAGCCGCCCAGTTTTTCCGTAGCGACACGCCTACAGCGGAGCTGCAAGCGAACGTTCGAACGGCGATCTATCGCTCGCTGGCGCTCTCGATGATCACGCCGGCATCCGAAGGAAGTGCTCCCTCCTCAAAAGAGACATGGCTTCGGGCAAAGATGGTGGCCACGCCTCCTGAAGTGAACCTCCCACCTGGCGAGATCGTCGTGAAGGTGACTTACCCATACCGCGCGCATCCGCTATTGCCGCCCCTCCCTCTTACCGGGAGCTGGATGCCTGACCTCTTGTTCGGCAAAGCCACGGCTGCCAGACCCTCTTCCTAGGGGCATCGATGCACCCAACCAATCGAATAATTCCTCGAGGGCAACGCGGCTCGGTGGTCATCAATGCGGTGATCGCTCTAAGCCTTTTAGTCATCGTTCTCGCAGGCACCGAACTCGGCTACTTGTTCTTTCTGAAGCGCGAACTTCAAAAGACAGTGGATCTCGCTGCATTGGCAGGCACTCAGGCACTAAAGCCTTTCGGATGCCCCGCCGCGCAGCAGGCCGCACGGGGCAATGCGGCGAAGAACTTTCCGGCTGGTATCGATTCACTAACCGATGCTGAGGTGGAATGCGGCAATTGGGATCCTGTCTCAAATGCACCACCGCTTCATTTCAATTCAGCAACTTCGGGTGAGAAGTTGAATGCAGTACGCATCTCCATTACGCGCAATCCCGCGATCCTTCCGTTCTCGTTCACCGGCATCACGGAACGTTCCATTGCCGTTACAGCTCTCGCCTACCAATCCGCTCCTCAAGCTCAACTCAGCATTCGGAGCACATTGGTCGTTTTCGACTCGACGAAGTCTCCGCTGTTGGATGCCGCCTTTGGAAAACTTCTTGGTGGCAATGTCGCACTCACTGCAGTGGGCTGGGAGGGTTTGATCAACGCGCAAATCAATCTGCTTTCGTTCCTGGATGCAATTGCGCTTCAGGTCGGGGTTGGGGCCGGTCAATATGAACAGGTGCTCAACTCGAAAGTCACGGCGGGCAAGCTCCTGCAGGCGCTGGCAACGGTTCTTCAGAAAAATGGATCCTTGGCAGGTTTGGCGCTCACCGGTTTCAACGATATGGCGAGCTTGACCACTCAAGCCTCCAATGTCCAACTCAGCGTTGCCGAAATCCTTGGTATTGCCACAGGCACCCCCAGTAGCGCATTGGACCTCAATCTGCAGGCCTTCCAGCTCACCCAGGCATTCGTACAGCTTGCGAACAGCCAACATGCAGCCACCATCAGCGCACCTTCCAATCTGCTGGGCTTAGCCAATGTTGTCACCACGATCAAGGTCATCGAGCCGCCGCAGACTTCGGCCATCGGAAATCCTGAGTTGGCCGTTCTGGATCCGTTGGGGCCAAATGGGATTCGCGTCCGGACGGCCCAGGTGCGGGCGTTGGTATCCGTGGATTTCACGACCGCGCTGACCGGCGTCACCAACCTGCTCAATGAGGTCCTCGCGCTGACGCAGCCCGTGACTGATCTGCTCAACAGCCTGCTCCACCTCGACCTAGTCGGTGTGTTGAGCAATGTGCTGTGCATCGGATGCGAGAACAAGGTGACGGACCTGCGTCTGGTGTCGTCGCCGTTTCGCATCGATGTCAACCTCGACGTCGCTGCGGGCAGCGCTCGCGTCGACAAATACAGTTGCCCTGCGGATGGCAGCAAGACGCTTTCCGTCATAGCCGACACCTCGGCCGCCACTCTGCGCGTGGGGAAGATCGGCAACAGCGCCGCAGAGGCGGCCACACAAGCCTTTGCCAGCAAGGATCCGCCGAACGTAGGGCCTATTCCACTCGTCGACATTGGCGCCATGACTGTCAGGAAGACTTGCGTTCTTCTGATCTGCGACTACTCCTGGAAAAAAGGAAGCTCCTGGGTCCCCGACAGCCAAAAGAGCACTGCGGACCGTGAAGCCTTCGCGGGAGGTGGCATCGGTCTGATGACCAATGCCCCGGTCCTCGGTTCGACCGACACGTTGGACTTCGCAGCGCCGGTGGATGCCAACCTACCGGACATCTCCGCAACTCAGATACCCACGCCTTACCAAACCGTTGTCGCCAGCAACCTCATTGGTGGCTTGAGCCAAACCTTGGCGCACCTAGACATTCACATGTACAAGCCTTCAGTAGACAGCGCCCTGGGCGACCTCCTTACGGGCGTCGGCACCACTATCGATACAGTAGTCGGATTGCTACGCGGAGCGATCTCCGGCGCACTTTCACCTCTTTTGGATCCGCTGGTGAATACATTGGTCACGGCGCTTGGCATCGACCTCGCGAAGACCGAGGTCGGCGCAAGACTTTCATGCCAAGGCGGCGCGCAGCTGGTTTATTGAATCGATTCTTATGACCGCCCCCAACTTCGACGAACTCGACCTCTTTGTCTGGGAAGGCAAGGCCGACATCCTCGACCGCATCGCGCGGTGCATGGCGAGCTTCGACGTGGAGGTGATCCGGGCCGATGGCTTGCCGCCTCCGCAGCAGGATCGCGGCACTGCGCTTCGGCCTTCGGTGGCCATCCTCAGCGTCACGGTCATCGACAGCGGCGGCCTGGCGCATGCCACCGAGCTGCTGCAGGGCATGCCGGTGATCTGGGTGGCTGCCGCCTCGCGGGAGCGGGACTCGCGCACCTATCCGCCCGAGTACCTGCACGTGCTGCCCTACGACTTCACCTGCGCCGAGCTGCGCACGATGGTGGCCAAGCTGGTGCGGCAGCTGCGCGCGCGCGATGTGGCGCCGCAGGCGCCCGATGTGCTGGTGGCGCATTCGGATGCGATGAAGTCGCTGCTGGCCGAAGTGGGTGCCTTTGCCGATTGCAACCACAGCGTGCTGGTGCGCGGCGAAACGGGCGTGGGCAAGGAGCGCATCGCGCAGCAGCTGCACCTGGGGCACCAGCACTACAGCAAGGGCGCGTTTGTGGCGGTGAACTGCGGTGCGATTCCTGACGGGCTCTTCGAATCGCTCTTCTTCGGCCACACCAAGGGCTCGTTCACGGGCGCCGTGCATGCGCACCGCGGCTATTTCGAGCAGGCCACGGGCGGCACGCTGTTCCTCGACGAGATCGGCGATCTGCCGCGCTACCAGCAGGTAAAACTGCTGCGCGTGCTGGAAGACAACGCGGTCACGCGGCTGGGTGCCACGGCGCCGATCCGGGTCGACTTCCGGCTGGTGGCGGCCACCAACCGCAACCTGCGCGAGATGGTGGCGAGCGGCGAGTTCCGCGCCGACCTGTTCTACCGGCTCGCGGTGATCGAGCTGCATGTGCCCAGCCTGGAGGAGCGCGGGGAGATCGACAAGATTGCGATCTTCAAGGCGCTCTTGGCCAATGTGCTGGGCGACGAGCTCGAGACGCTCGGAGAAACGCCGCACTGGCTCAGCGATGCGGTGGCCGAGACCTACTTTCCCGGCAATGTGCGGCAGCTGCGCAACTTGGCCGAGCGGGTGGGCGTGATCGCGCGGCAGCTGCACAGCTGGGACCAGAACCTGATCCAGCGCGCCATTGCGCTCACACGCGGCACGCCGACGCTGGCAGCGGGCGCTGCTGCAGAGCGCAACGGCCACGGCGGCGGCGCGATGAACGGCGTGGCGCTCGACAGCAATGGCGATCGCAAGGGATGGAACAGCAGCGAGCGCAACCGCATCATCGCGGCGCTGGAGATCAACGACTGGAAGCGCCAGGACACCGCGCAGCACCTGGGCATCAGCCGCAAGGTGCTGTGGGAAAAGATGCGCAAGTACCAGATCCTCGACGGCGAGCCCGGCATCCCCGAAGACGCCTGAGCCCGCTGCGGTTCGCTTAGCGGCTCGCCAGCCGCGCGGCCCGGCGCAGCGGCGGGTTCGCCGCGGTTGCGGTGGCACCGCGCTCGGCCACAACAGGCTCGCTGGCGCAGCTTGCGTTGCTCGAGATGCACAGCGCGGTGAGCAGGCCGTCTTCGCTCAGCGCGGGGCGGTTCGGCGGGCCGAAGATGCGGTCGATCCAGGAATTGCTCGCGTCGGCGTCGATGCGCAGTTCGCCGGTGGTGCGCGCCAGGCGCAGCTCGGTGATGCGCAGGTCGAACACGGCGTCGACGTAGTCGAACAGCAGGTTGTAGTAGTCGAGCTGCGCGTCGAGCACGGCGGGCAGTGTTTCGCGGCCGAACTCCATCAGCCGGCGGCGCCCGCGAAAGGCCTGGCCCGATGTGCTGACGGCCTCCGCCAGCTGCCGCTCGCGCTCGCGTCCGGAGACGGTGCGCGACCATGAGGCCGAGGTGAGCTCCAGCAGGTTGAGCTTCACGCCTTCGAGCTTGGCTTCCTGGTTGGCGACTTCGGCCAGGGCCGACTTCAGGCGCAGCTGGCGGTCGAAGCCGTTGCCGAAGTTCCAGTTGAGCTCGAAGGCCGCGCGCGTCGGGTCTTGCGGCGACACGCCGCGCGGGTCCTTGCTCTTGACGACCACCGCATCCACGGTCGGCCAGATGCTGGCCTCCTGCTGGTCGACCAGGGCCTGGGCGCGCGCCACGCGGCCCTTGGCTTCGGAGATTTCGGTGCTGCGCTCCTCGGCGCGGCGCAGGGCCTCTTCGTGCGAAGCGATGCGCCAGTACGCGGGCGCGGCCAGCACGGGCAGCGAATCGGTGTTGGGCGTGAACTTGAAGTAGGTATTGAACTTGGCCAGCGCCTCGTCGCGCTGCGCCTGGAAGTCGGACTCGCGCGCGGCCACGCTGGCGCGGCGCGCGGCCGCCATGTTCAGGTCGTTCTCGCCGGCGGCGCCGAGCGCCACGCGGCGGGCCTCGGCCTTGGAGAGCTCGGCCACCACCTCGGTGGACTTGCGCGCGATCTGCTTCTTGAGGTCGAAGCGCTGCACCTGCAGGTAGGCGGTCAGCGCATCGAGCACCACCTTCTGCGAAGTGGTGACGACGGCCTCGTCGTCGGCCTGGTTGCCGGCCTCGGCGGCGCGAATCGCGGCGTTCATGGCGCCGCCGTCGATCAGGCTCAGGCGCGCCTCGGCGGTGAGCACGGTGTAGTTCTCGGTCTTCGCGTTGTCCGCGCCGCTGTTGTAGGTGCCGGAGGCGGTGCCCATCTTGAAGCGCGGGTAGCGGGCCTTCTTGGCGGCGTCCACGCCAAAGCTGCTGGTGTTGGCGGCGGCTTGCGCGGTCTGCACTTCAGGGTAGTCCTGCGACAGCGCAATGAGCGCCTGCTTCACGCGCTGCGCATAGCTGGCGGCGCCGATCGATGGCGCGGAAAGGCGGCGCGCCGGCATCAGCTGCGCGGGCGCCTCCTGCGCCAGGGCGCCCGGAGGAAGCGCAAAGCTCGCGCACAGCACTGCACAAAGAACACCGGTGCCCGCTGGGCGCCGGCCGGCCACGTTGCTGCCCATCATGGTTCGCGGAAGGCTTCGCGCCGCAGCTTGAGCACGGGCCGAAGGATGTACCAGATGAACGGATCGGTGCCCACCTTCAGGTCGACCTCGGACTCCATGCCGGCGGTGATGCGGTTCTCCTCGCGGCCCACGTGGGCCTGCTCGGTGCTCACGAGGATGCGGTAGTACGGCGCCGCGTTGGCAATGGCCGGGTCGCGGTCGGCATCGGCGGCCACCAGGGTGACCTTGCCTTCGACCGCGCCATAGCGCAGGTAGTCGTAGGCGGTGATCTTGACGCGCGCCGCCTGGCCGACCTCGACGAAGCCGCGGTCGTTGGGATTGAGGCGCGCCTCGATCATGATCTCGTCCTTGTCGGGCACCACTTCCATGATGGCCTCGCCGGGCTTGATGACCCAGCCCGGGCTGGCGCTGCGCAGCCCCTTGACGATGCCGTCGGCGGGCGCCTTCACCATGGTGCGGGAGCGCTGCGTGCGCGCGCGCGCCAGGTCTTCGTTGAGGCTGGCGAACTGGCGCTCCACGGTGGCCAGCTCGTCGGACGCGCGGCGCCGGAAGCGCCCTTCGGCCTCGGCCATCTTGGCCTGCGCCTCGGTGATGGCAGCGCTCGCGGAGATGGCGCCCTGGCGCGCCACGGCCAGCTCGCTTCGCACGCTTTCGACCTGCCGCCGCTTCTCGAGCACTTCGACCTGGCCGACCAGCTTTTCATTGAGCAGCTGCTCGGAGATCTCGAGTTCCTTCTGCATCAGTGCGAGGCGGTCGTTCAGGCCCTTGACCTTGGCCTGCTGCTCGAGCAGCCGGCTGCGCGCGCCCTCCAGGCCCGACACCGCACCGGCCATCACGCCGCGCTGCTCGAGCGCGCGCGCCTCGTAGGCGCCGGTCTCGCCGTCGAGCACGCTCTCGTCGATGTCGGCGGCAAAGCTCTCGCGCCTGAGCGGCTGGCCGCGGCTCTCGGCCATGAGCCGGATGCGGGTGGCCTGCGTGGCGGCGTAGCGCGCGGTGAGTTCCTCGAAATTGAGCCCGCTGCCGCCCAGGTCGATCTCCACCAGCGGCTGGCCCTGCGTGACCTTGTCGCCTTCCTTGACCAGCACGCTGCTGACGATGCCGCCTTCCAGATGCTGGATCGACTTGACGCGGTCCGACGGGATCACGCGGCCCGGTGCCACCACCACGGTTTCCATGGGAAAGCCCAGCCCGACAGCGGCCAGCAGCGCGACCGCACCGCCAATGACCCACTTGCGGCGCCGGCCCTTGGGCGATGTCTGCGCCGCGCGCTTGTGATCCTCGTCCTGCAGTATCTGCGGCAAATCTGATTTCAAGTCGCGGTCCCCAATTACTCTTCGATCGATCGGCCGCTCAGGCCATGGAACGGTTGGCGGCGGCTTGCTGCGAGTGCACGTCGGCATCGTCCTCGCCTGCGGTGGAATCGGGGAGCGCCACCAGCGCCTTCTTCACGCCGAAGAGCTTGGGCACCATGACGGCGGCCGTGCCCTGTTCGACGTTGCCCTGCCCCGTCACGTGGTAGACCACGCTGGCTGCGGACACGATGCGAAGCGAATGCGTGACCACCACCACCGTGCGCACCTTGGCCACCGCGAGCAGCGTGGCCAGCAGGGTGCGCTCGCTCTGGAAGTCCAGGTCGTTGCTGGGCTCGTCGAGCACCAGCACCGAGGGCTTGCGCAGGAAGCTCATGGCCAGCGCGAGCTTGCGCCGCTCGCCCACCGACAGGCCCGTGCCGCCCTCGCCCACCACGGTGCGGTAGCCGTCGGGCATGCGCGAAATGAACTCGTGCGCGCCCGAGAGCTTGCAGGCCGCCACCACCTGCTCGTCGCTCTGGCCCGGGGCCGTGCGGCGCATGGTGTCGATCAGCGGTCCGCCGAACCAGTACACCTCCTGCGAGAGGTAGCTGATCCAGCGCGAAAGCTCTTCGCGGCCGAATTGCGAAAGGTCGTACTCGCCGATGCTGATGACGCCGCGCGTGGGCGTGTACAGGCCCGAGAGCAGCTTGACCAGCGTCGACTTGCCGGCGCCGTTGCGCCCGACGATCACGTGCAGCCCGCCCGGCCCGATGTCCAGGTCGACGTTCTCCAGCACCGGCCGGTGCGCGTCTTCCGTGAAGCTGAAGCTCACGTCCTTCAAGGTGACGCGGCCCAGCGGCTGCGGCAGCGCCATGCCGGTGGGCGCTTTTTCCACCGGCTCGCCAAGCACCGTCTCGAGCCGCTTGGCCGCTTCCTTGGCCGCGGCCAGCGAGCGCCAGCTCGACACCAGGCCCGCCACCGGCTGCAGCGCCTTGAGGGCCAGCATGTTGGAGGCGACCAGGCCGCCCACCGTCATCCATTGCTCCATCACCGAGATGGCGCCCACCGTGACCACGATGACCGAGAACACCGTCATCAGCACGGTGGTGCCGTCGCGCGCGGTTTCGATCTGCCCGTTCTTGCTGAAGCTTTCGCTCAGCCAGGAGTTGTACGACTGGCGCCACATCTCGATGGTGGGACCGTCGTTGGCCTGCGTCTTGAGCGTTTCGCGCGCGTTGCAGATCTCCGAGGTCATGCGCTCGAGGCCGCGGCCGCGCTGCACTTCCTCGACCCGCCCGCTGCGCACCTCGTCGGCCCACCACCAGGCCAGGAAGACCATGATGGCAAGGAACAGCACCACCACCGGCAATACCGGCAAGGCCACGATGCCGATCACGGCCAGTGCGAAGACCGCCATCGGCAGATCGAAGATCGATTGCGCCAGGCCGCCGGTGACGGTGCCGCGCACCGAGGCCACGTCGCGGAAGAACTGGTGCCAGATCGAGGCCGGCCGCGCTTCGAGCGCTCGCAGCGGACGGTTCAGCATCGAATGCAGCAGCGCGCCCGACACGCCGTGGTCGATGATGGCGCCCGCATTGCGCAACAGGCGCGAACGCCCCGAGCGCAGCCAGAACTCGATGCAAAGAAAGAACAGGATGCCGCACACCAGCGCGGCCAGCGTGGAGACGCCGCTGCGCGACAGCACGCGGTCATACACCTGGAGCAGGAAGATCGATGGCAGCAGGCCGAACAGGCTGATGGGCAGCGAGCGCCAGGCCGCGCTCTTGACCAGTGGGTAGGCGGCGCGGAACGCCGTATGCAGGGCACCCGCGTACGGGCTCGCACCTGCTTTTTCGGGCACCTCGGCCACCAGTTGGCTGGGCAAGAGAAACTTGATCATGGGAAGGGCCGATCCGTCAGGCAATGACGCCTGCGCCATTATCGACTGTTACCCAGTTGTTACAAGACAAAATCAATACTTACGAAGCGCTGCAGCGTGACATACGTCTCAGCGTGTGCGACACCGTTTCCGCATTCGCAGCCGCGGCGTCCTTGGCGGCCTCGACAGACAGGCTGCAGTCCGCCGCTTTTCTAGCCACGACCGGCGCCGCCTCGTCTTTCGGCAGGCCCTGCGCCAGCACCAGCGCAACGTTGGCGCACAGCAACATGCAAAGCAGCCAGGCGCAAAGCAGCTGCAGCCAGCCCAGCCACCACCGGCGCTGCGGCGCGGCTTGGCGTTGATAGGGCAAGGACGCCTGAGCGTTCAGTTTGATCATGGCAATGCTTTCAGAACCCGGGCCAGCCGGGACAGGCCGACACCGGCAGAACTCTTGGCCAGCACCCAGTCGCCCGGCTGCAGCAGGCCGCCCAGCGCGGTCGACAGGTCGGACACATCGACGAACCAGTGCGAGCGGACCTTGGTGCGGATGCGCGCATGCAGCGCCCGCATCAGCGGGCCGCACAGCAGCACGCGGTCGGGCTGCGATGCGAGCAGCTCGGGCTCCAGGTCCAGGTGGTGCCGCTGCGCGGCGGGGCCGAGCTCCTGCATGTCGCCGAGGATCGCCACGCGGCGGGCCGGCTCGCAGGGCGCCTGCGACAGCAGCTCGAGCGCGGCGCGCATCGAGCTCGGGTTGGCGTCGTAGGTCTCGTCGATCAGCTTGAAGCTGCCGCCGCCGATGTGGATGGTGTGCAGCGCGCCGCGTCCGCCCGGCGGCTCGAACTGCGCGAAGGGCTCGACCGCGGCGGCCAGTTTCAGGCGCATCGCCTGCAGGGCCGCCAGCGCGGCCACGGCGCTCACGCCCATGTGGCGCCCCGGCGCATTGAGGCGAAGCTGGAACGGCTCGCCGAGCACCTGGGCCTGCACCTCGCCATGGTCGAACGAGAGCAGCCGCACGTCGGCGTCCTTGTGCTCGCCATAGGTCACGATCTGCAGCTGGTGCGCCATGGCGGCTTCGGCAAAGGTCGCGAACTCGGGGAGGTCGCGGTTCAGCACCGCGCTGTCGCCGGGCGCCATGCCCTCGAAGATGCGGCTGTCCATGTGCGCGGCGGCTTCCGAAGGCCCGCGATGCTTTTGCGACGCGGCCGACAGCCCCGCCACCACGGCCAGCATCGGGCGCACCAGCTGGGCCGTGGCCAGCATGTGCGGCGAGCCCATCTCCAGCACCCAGTAGGCCGCATGCCGCGGCATGCAGGTCAGGTTCCAGGCCATGCCCGAGGGCAGGCTGACGTTGCCTTCGGGCCGGCCGACCTCGCCCCACACGGCCAGGGCGTCGGCCAGCATCGCGGCCACGGTGCTGCCGGCGGTGCCGCTGCCCAGCACGCCGCAGACGCGCCCCGTGAACTCGGTGCGCGCATGCGCGCCCAGCGCAAGCACGGCCTGCGGCACGTCGTCCACCTGGAGCACCGGCACCCGCTTGTCGAGGTGCGGTGCGGGATCGGTGCACAGCACGGCGGCGGCCGGCTGCAGCACGCCCTTGAGCGCCACCGCGGCCAGCGGCGTCTTCGAGGGCCGCGCCTGGTGCTCGAACACCACGCGGCCCTTGCGCAGGAAGGAGCGCTGCGTCACGCCGCTGGCGCGCCAGCCGTCTTCCGGGCGCACCACCCATTCGCCGCCGGTCACGCGCGCCATTTCGCCTGCGGTCCAGGCGGCGGCACCGTCGTCCCTCGCGCTGCCGGCGCCGGGCACGGCGGGGCGCTCCAGCAGGTAGCGGCGATAGGCCACGAAGCCCGACACGTATTGCGCCACGTCGTCGATGCGCACCCGGAACGCGTGGTGCCGGATGAAGAAGGAGCCGACGATGGTGGAGGGCCGGCGAAAGTACATCGCCATCTCGGGCCAGAAGAAGCCGTTCTGCAGGTAGTGGGCGCGGTACTCCAGCGCGCGGTAGAACTTTTCGGTGTCGAGCTCGTCGAGCAGGTGCCGCATGGCGGGCGTGGCCTCGAGCCGCTGCAGCATCTGCTGGGCCGCAAGCATGAGTTCGAGCAGCGTCGGAAAGGTGGTCTTTCGGTCGAGCACGAAGTCCAGGTAGCCGGCCACGTTCTGCAGGCCGAAGCGAAAGTACTTTTCCTGCGGGCTCCAGCGCGTGAGCTCGTTGACGCAGCAGCTCAGCCAGTGGTCGTGCGCCTGCCAGTGCTGGCTTGCAATGAAGTGGTCGAAGGCCTTCTCGACCACGGCGAGCCACCTTGCGTCGCGCGTGAGGCCGTACAGGCGCATGAGGCCATAGGCCGCCTCGCCGTCGTAGTAGATGACGCGCGAGGCCTGCTTCACGCGCAGGTCGCCGGCATGCAGCACGTGGCTGAAGCTGCCGGTGGCGCCATCCTGCAGCGACGCGATGCCCAGCGCCAGCTTTTCCAAAAGCGGCAGCCAGTCGCGCGTGTCCATCGCCTCGCAGTACTTCACCAGGGCCAGCACGCAGGCGGCATTGCCGCCCAGCCGGATCTCTTCGCCGGTGTCGACGAGGAAGGCGACCTCGGTGCCGTCGGCAAGCGTGTAGCTGCGGATGAGCGTGTTCGCGAGATGGTCGAGCGCGCGGTCGATGGCCAGGCGCAGCTTGTCGTCGCGCACGAGCTCCCACGCCTCGATCATGGCGCTGAGCACGCTCGCATGGCGCATCGCGTCGTAGGTTGGAATGCGGCGGTCGAAGCACGGAAAGTAGCCGTACACGAAGAGCCCGTCGTCCTGCACCTGGCGCGCAAGGTACGAGGCGCCGCTGCGCACCAGGTCGAGCGCCGATTGCGGCGCGAGCGCCGGTGCCTGGCGCCGTCCGGCATCGAGCCCCGTGCCCACGAGCTTGTGCACCACGCAGTCGGCCTGGCAGAACACGCCCACGGTCGCGAGCAGGTAGACGCGCTGGTCGGCCGGCAGCTCGAGCGGCAGCGCGCGTGCGAAGCGCGCCTGGGCATAGGCCTCGAAGTTGCGCGCATTCACCACTGCATGCGCAATGGTCGAATCGCCGCTCAGCATGGCGTTGGCGTTGAGCTCCTGCTCGGTGAACGCGGTCTCGAAGTCCTGGTCGAAGGCCAGGCCCAGGCGGAAGTAGTTGCGCTTGACGCCGGCGAGCTGGGCCTTGAACTGCGCCCAGTCGATCGGGCTTGCGCCCTCGACCCAGTCGATGCGCAGCCATGGCGAGACGATGCCGCAGTCGCGCACCCAGCGCTCCACGGCGGCGGCGCCTTCGTGCCACGCGGTTTCGAAATCGGCCGCGCGCGCGTGCACCACGTGCGCGCGCTGCGACCCGTCGCTCACCGAGAAGAAAAGCGTGAAGGCCGGATAAGGCGCCGGCAGCGCCGCGCACACCGAGGCCAGGCGCTCGTGGCAGGCATGGAGCTGGTCGGAGAAGGACATCATTCGGCCCCAGTCGAATGCGGGAGGCCGGTCGCACCCGGACCGGGAACTCCCATCGAAGGCATCGCGTTTCTCCGTGTTTCAGCGGTAGCTGAATTCGGCTCGGCGATTGAGCTGATGGCCCTCCTCGGTGGTTTCGAGCGACGCGGGTTTTTCAATACCCCAGCTGACGGCCTCGATGCGTTCGCCCGGCACGCCAAGCTGCGTGAGCGCGCGCTGCACGGATTCGGCCCGGCGCTGGCCCAGCGCAAGGTTGTATTCGCGGCCGCCGCGCAAGTCGGTGTGGCCCTCGATCACCACCTTGCTGGCGGGACGATTGCGCAGGTAGCTCGCATGCGCTTCCACCACGTTGCGGTATTGCGGCTTGACGTCGTATTTGTCGAAGTCGAAGTACACGATCTTCAGTGCGGGGCCGTTCTGCACCGGCGCGGGCGGGGGTGGTTCCACCTTCGCCACCGGGGCTGCCTTGTTCGAGTAGTAGTAGGTGGCGTCCTCGCGTCCGCTCGTGGCGGCGGTTCCGCAAGCGGCAAGGCTTGCTGCGAGGGCGACGATGGCCAGTATCCGGTAGCTGCTGCTGCTGCTGTTCTTCATATCGATTCCTTTCGCGGGCCAGGCCGCGGCGGCCTGGCCCTGGTGCGTTGTTTTTCTTCCTTCTCCTCTACTGCTCTTGTTCCTTAACCCAGCAGGCCGTGCAGGATGTTCGCCACCGGGGTCAGAACGCTGCCGGTGCCGGCGGCCTGGTCCACCAGGCTGGTGATCGGGGTGACCACGTCGGTCACGATCGGCGCGGCATGCTCCACCGTGTCGACCACGCTGGCGACGGTATCGACCACCGGAGCGACCGTCGGGGCTGCGCCGGCCAGGATGTCGGTCACCGGCGCTGCCACCGTGGATGCCGTGGCAACCACCGGTTCGAGCGCCGCACCGGCCGTGCTTGCCGTCTCGAGCACCGGCTCCAGGATGTTGGCCACCGGGCTGTTGCCGCCGCCCAGCACGCCGCCCAGCAGGCCATCGCTGCCGAGCACGCTGCCGACCAGGCCGTCGTTGCCAAGCAGATCGCCGCCGAGCAGGCCGCCGACGATGCCGTCTTCGCCGAGCACGCCGCCCAGCAGGTCACCACCAAGCAAGTCGCCACCCAGGAGGTCGCCGCCGAGCACGCTGCCGACAACACCGTCCTGGCCGAGCACGCCGCCCAGGAGGTCGCCGCCGAGCACGCTGCCGACAACGCCGTCCTGGCCGAGCACGCCGCCCAGCAGGTCACCGCCGAGCAAGTCGCCACCCAGGAGGTCACCACCAAGCAGGTTGCCGACCAGGCCGTCTTCGCCGAGCACACCGCCGAGCAGGTCGCCACCGAGCAAGTCACCACCCAAGAGGTCACCGCCGAGCAGGTTGTCGACAAGGCCGTTGTCGCCGAGGACGCCGCTGAGCAGGTCACCGCCGAGCAGATCGCCGCCCAGGAGGTCACCACCGAGCAGGTTGCCGACGAGGCCGTCTTCACCCAGCACGCCACCGAGCAGGTCGCCGCCGAGCAGATCACCGCCCAGGAGGTCACCGCCGAGCAGGTTGCCGACGAGGCCGTCCTCGCCCAGCACGCCGCCCAGCAGGTCACCACCGAGCAGATCGCCACCCAAGAGGTCGCCACCGAGCAGATTGCCGACAAGGCCGTCTTCACCGAGAACGCCGCCGAGCAGGTCGCCGCCGAGCAAGTCACCGCCCAGGAGATCGCCGCCGAGCAGGTTGCCGACAAGGCCGTCCTCGCCCAGCACGCCGCCGAGCAGGTCGCCGCCGAGCAAGTCACCACCCAGGAGATCACCACCGAGGAGGTTGCCGACCAGGCCGTCTTCGCCGAGCACACCGCCCAGCAGGCCGCCGTCGCCCAGCAGGTTGTCGACCAGGCCGTCCTCGCCGAGCACGCCG
The DNA here is from genome assembly GCF_056396385.1 of Variovorax sp. 05T418. NCBI lineage: Bacteria > Pseudomonadati > Pseudomonadota > Betaproteobacteria > Burkholderiales > Comamonadaceae > Variovorax > Variovorax sp. 05T418. Next base: position 212,306 of record NZ_JBFTLJ010000010.1, read on the forward strand.
CCGAGCAGGCCGTCTTCTGCGAGGAGGCTGCCGATGGCGCCGCCGCTGCCGAGCAAGCCGTCTTCGCCGAGCAGGCCGCCGACCACGCCGTCATCGCCGAGCACGCCGCCCAGCAGGCCGCCCTCACCCAGCACGCCATCGGTCACGCCGCCGAGCAGGCCGTCTTCGCCGCCGAGCAAGCCACCCAGCGGGCTGTCTTCGAGCAGGCCGCTCACGGCGCCGCCGTCGCCCAGGAGGTTGTCGACCACGCCGTCCTGGCCCAGCAGGCCGCCGGTGAGGCCTTCGCTGCCCAGCAGGCTGGACAGCGCGCCGTCACCGCCAAGCAGGCCGCCCACCACGCCGTCGCCGCCGAGCAGGCTGCCCACGGGGCTGCCCGCGCCGATCAGGCCGCCCAGCAGGCCCTCTTCGCCCAGTACGCCGCCGACCACGCCGCCAAGGGCGCCGTCCTCGCCCAGCAGGCCGCCGACGATGCCGTCGTCGCCGATCACGTTGTCCAGCAGGCTGCCGACGGCACTGCCTTCTCCGATCAGGCCGCCAAGCGTGCCGTTCTCGCCGAGCAGGCCGCCCACCAGGCCGTCTTCGCCGACGAGCTCGCCGAGGAGGCTGTCCTGGCCGAGCAGGCCGTCCACCACGTTGCCGACCACGCCATCCTCGCCCACGAGGCCGTCGAGCGCGCCGTCCAGGCCGAGGCTGCCGGTGAGGCCGCTCAGGATGCCTTCATCGCCCACCAGGTTGTCCAGGCCGTTCTGCAGCGCGTCGGTGACGTAGTCGACCTGCTTGACCAGCTGGTCGACCAGCGCACCCGTGGCGCCTTCGCCGAGCAGGCCGTCGACGATCGGGCTGGCCACGCCGCCCACGCCATCGGCCACGGTCTCGACGAAATCGTCCGCCGGATCGAGCTGGTTGGGATCGTTCTGGGAGAACTCGGAACCGAGCACCGGGGCCAGCACGTCGTCGACCACGTCGCTCACGCCGTCGACCACGCCCAGCACCGGGTCGAGCGAGTCGCCGAGACCCGCGGTGTCGCCGATCGAACCGACCAGGCCGCCGGCTGCGCCGTCGCCCGGATCGAGCAGGCTGTCGCCGTCTGCGTCTGCATCGGCGTCGGCGTCGGCGTCGGCATCCGCGTCGGCATCGGCATCGGCATCGGCATCGGCATCAGCGTCAGCGTCAGCGTCTGCATCGGCGTCGGCGTCGGCGTCGGCGTCGGCATCCGCGTCAGCGTCAGCGTCAGCGTCAGCGTCCGCATCGGCATCGGCATCGGCATCGGCATCGGCATCGGCATCAGCATCAGCATCAGCATCCGCGTCGGCATCCGCATCGCCGTCGGCATCCGCGTCAGCATCCGCATCGGAATCAGCATCCGCATCGCTCTCACCGCCACCACCACCGCCGCTGCCGGCGAAGAACGGGATCGTTCCACCGTCGTCACCGCCACCGCCGCCCAGCGCGGCACCGAGCGCAACGGCGCCCAGCGCGCCGAGCGCGAATTCGCCGAGGCCCAGGCCGCTGCCGGCCGCGACCTTCTTGGTGACGGCCAGTGCGGCCGCGTCGGCGTCGCTGTCGGGCGGGGTCACCTGCAGGTCGCCCGAGGCGACGTCCACATTCACTTGTTCGAGGCCGCCGGGCAGCTTGGTCGAGCCGATGGTGGCGTCGGTGCCGCCGGTGAAGACGCCGGCCAGCGGCGCCTTGTTGGTGGCCGAGCCGGGGAACAGGACGTTGGCCTGCCCGCCTTCGGGAACGATCACGCGGTCACCCGCGATCAGGGTCTGGTTGCCGTCCACCGGAATGCGGACACCCTCGCGCATCACCGCGACGCCCGGCGTAGCATTGGACAATGTGCCAATGCTCGAGGGCGCCGCGGCAGCGGCAGGTGCCGACGAGCTCATCGCGGCGGGAGCGCCGAGCGGTGTGCTGGTGGCTTGGGCGATGACCACAGGAGCAACGCCACTGGCGGCAAGTCCTTCGGTCGAATGGGTCGGTGCTTGTGGTGCGTTCATGACAGCCTCTGTGACAAAAGATGCATCTACAGGGGCAACTAGCGTGCCGTGCTGCCAACTCTTTTGAGCCACCGGTTCACCAAGAACGCAAGTTATTGATTCTTATGGATATTTTTCTGAAAACGGGTGCCCGCGCTGTCGGCCGGAACAGCGCTTTTGACGCTGTTTTGACCATTCGTTACGTTACGGCGTAACGTCCCGCTACCGGAACATCGGGCGCATTCCGGGCTGCCGGCGCGCGGTTTTCCCCTTCCCTCTTTTTCCTTTCCAGCTTCTCCATACAGATATGTTCAATCCCTCCCAGGAAGACGTGCGCCGCTTCTTTTGCGACGTGTACGCCAAGCACCGCCAAGGCTTGCCGATGGAAGCGCTCGAGACGATTGCCGCGGGATGGATCGACGCCCACCCCGAATACCACGAGGACCTGGCCGACGCCGATGCGGCCGTGGCGCGCGTGTACGACGGCTCGAACGGCCGCGAGAACCCGTTCCTGCACCTGTCGATGCACCTTTCGATCAGCGAGCAATGCTCCATCGACCAGCCGCGCGGCATCCGCCAGGCCGTCGAACTGCTGGCCGCCCGCCGCGGCTCGCTGCTCGATGCGCATCACGAGGCCATGGAATGCCTCGGCCAGATGATGTGGGAGAGCCAGCGCGCCGGCCGGCCGCCCGACGGCGATGGCTACGTCGCCTGCGTGCAGCGCCGCGCAACCAAGGACTAGCCGGCCTTCCGGGAAGGCAGCGCGCCCTGCTGCTTCGCTCCCTCGCGCAGCAGCGCGGCCATGGCGCTGCGCAGCGCCGAGGGCTCGGCGTCGCTGCGCAGCAGCAGGCCCACGGGCTCATCGGTGCCGGCGGTTTCGATGCGCAGGCGCACCAGCCGCTGGTCGGCCAGCTCGCCGCGCGCGGCGCCCAGCGGGGTGATCCAGACCGCGTCGGACACCGCCACCAGGCCGCGCGCCACCGCAACGTCGAGCGTCTGCAGCGCGTGGGGCGGAAGCGCCAGGCCGCGCGCCGACAGGAAGCTTTCGGTGTTGTGGCGCGGGATGGTGCCCTCGCCATACACCACGAGCGGAAAGCCGAGCACCGCCTGCACCGACACCGCCCGGGTCGACCGGCCCGCCAGCGGATGGCCGGGGCGCACGGCAAACACCAGCGGCTCGGTGTAGAGCAGCTCGAAGCTGAGCCCGCCCATCAGACGCGGATCGCTCATGCGGCCGGCCACCAGGTCGAGCTCGCCGGCGCGCAGCTCGTCGAGCAGCACCGGGTTGGCCGCGCTCTTCACCACCACCTGCACCGACGGCCAGCGCTCGCGAAAGCGCGCGAGCGCCGCCGGCAGCAGCGCCGGCGCCACGCTCGGCAGCGCGCCGATGCGCAGCCGCTCCACGCGCTCGCCCGAGGCCGGCGCCACCGCCTGCGCGCTGGCGTCGATGGCCTCGAGCACGCGCAGCGCATGGGCCAGCAGCTGCTCGCCGGCCGGCGCGAGCCCCTGCACCCCGCGCCGCCCGGCATTGCCGCGCTCGACCAGGCGCGCCCCGACGATGGCCTCCAGCTCGGACAGCGTCTTGGACACCGCCGGCTGGCTCAGCGACAGCCGCTCGGCGGCGCGCGCGAGATGGCGCTCCTGCGCCACCGCGACAAGGCAGCGCAGGTGGCGCAGCTGCACGTTGCGCACAAAGTCCTGGCGAAGATCGGCGGGAGTTTTCAATTACTTATGGTTATGTAAAACAGACCAATCTTCAATTTACATCATCGAACGCGGCTTCTAAAGTTCAGCTTCCAAATTCGATTCGTCCCACGACAGGAGACAACGGCATGTTGACGAAAACCCCGGCCACCCTCACCCCCCGCGATTGGGAAGCCCACCCCTCGTACATCTACCCCGGCTACAAGTCGACCGCGAAGCGCGGCCCGCAGAAGCCCCTGGTGCCGCTGAAGGCCTCGCTCGGCGAGCTGCAGCAGCCGGTGTACGGCCACGACAGCATCGGCGAGCTCGACCACGACCTGACGCGCAATGCGCGCAAGAACGGCGAGCCGCTGGGCGAACGCATGATCCTCACCGGCCAGGTGCTCGACGAGCGCCGCCGCCCCGTGGCCAACACGCTGGTCGAGCTCTGGCAGGCCAACGCCTCCGGCCGCTACGTGCACAAGGTCGACCAGCACGACGCGCCGCTCGACCCCAACTTCCTGGGCGCGGGCCGCTGCCTGACCGACAGCGAGGGCCGCTACCGCTTCCTCACCATCAAGCCCGGCGCCTATCCCTGGGGCAACCACCCCAACGCCTGGCGCCCGCAGCACATCCATATGTCGCTGTTCGGCCAGAGCTTTGCGAGCCGCCTGGTCACGCAGATGTACTTCCCCGGCGATCCGCTGCTGCAGTACGACCCCATGGTCACCGGCACGCCCGAGCGCTACCGCAACCGGCTGATCGCCGACTTCAGCCTCGACATCACCGAGGAAGGCTACGCGCTGGGCTACCAGTTCGACATCGTGCTGCGCGGCGCCGACGAAACGCCGTTCGAAAACCGCTGAGCAAGAAGGAGACACACACCATGTTGATGACCGCACAGGAAGCCGACTTCGGCCAGACCCCCTCCCAGACCGTGGGCCCCTACTTCGCCTACGGCCTCACCGCCGCGCAGTACGGCTACGACTTCGACCAGCCCTTCGACGCCGTGGTGGCCCTGGACAACGCCAGCGGCGAGCGCATCCGCCTCGAAGGCCGCGTGATCGACGGCGACGGCAACCCCATCGGCGATGCGCTGGTCGAGATCAGCCAGCCCGACGGCGAAGGCCGCTATCCGCAGACGCCCGAAGAGGCGCGCGAAATCGGCTTTCGCGCCTTCGGCCGCGCCGGCACGGGCACCGATGCGCAGAACCGCTTCGTGTTCCACACCGTGAAGCCGGGCGCCGAATCGCCGGGTGAAGCCCCGCATATCAACGTGATCGTGCTGATGCGCGGCCTGCTGCTGCATGCGTTCACGCGCGTGTATTTCAGCGACGAGGCCGAAGCCAACGCCAAGGACGCCGTGCTGGCCAGCGTGCCGGCCGAGCGCCGCCACACGCTGATTGCCGAGCGCGTGGAGCAAGGCGGCGCGGTGAGCTACCGCTTCGACATCCGCATGCAGGGCCCCCAGGAGACGGTGTTCTTCGACGTCTGACACCAGCAGCCGGCCCCGCAAACAAGAAAGCCCGCGCGATGCGGGCTTTCTTCTTGATGGGACGGGAGGGCGCTTACTCGGCGGCGCGGTGGATGCGCGATTCCGGCACCGTCTTGAGGTCGCCGGGCAGCGAACTGATGTAGCTCGCGAGCGTCTTGAGTTCGGCGTTGGTGAACTTCTTGGGTTCGACCTGTTGCGCCATCACCGCATTCGAGCGGCCCAGGTGCAGGTTGTTCTTCACGCGGTACGACTTGAGCGCCACGAAGAGGTAGTCGGCATGCTGGCCGGCCAGCTTGGGCACCGTGCCGTCATTGGGCGTGCTGAAGTTGGCGCCGTGGCACTTGGTGCAGCTGTTGTCCTTGTCGCGCGACACCAGGGCCTGCACGTTCTCGGGCATGGGCTTGGCCAGCGCGGCCGGGGGCGCGTCGCCTTCCTTCAGGCCCAGCTGGCTGTAGTAGGCGGCCAGGTCGGCGATGTCCTGTTCCTTCAGGGTGTCGGCAATCGCGCGCATGGTGGGGTGCTTGCGGTCGCCGCCCTTGTAGGCGGTAAGGGCCGAGGTGATGTAGCTGGCGCTCTGGCCTGCGATCATCGGGACCTTGTGGATCTCCGGAAAGCTGGCCTGGTAGCCGATGATGCCGTGGCAGCCCACGCACATGGCAACCTTCTTGGCACCCTCCTGGGCATTGCCCGTGACTTGCTGGGCTTGCGCCGAGACCGTCACGCAAGCGACAGCGAAGGCAAACATCGTGGTCAACAACTTGTTCATTTTGCGCGCACAATCTCGTGGAGATACAGTTTTTCGAATCAACATTCGATTATATGCAAGGGTCCTCCGGGAACCCCTTCAAGCCGTCCAAGTGGCTGCACGAAGCGAATCGAGTGTGTTCTTTTCTCCACCCCGCCTCCTCCACCCTGCTCGCGTTCACTCATGAAATTCAAGGGCTCAGACAACTACGTCGCCACTCAGGACCTGATGCTGGCCGTCAATGCCGCCATCACGCTCACGCGCCCGCTGCTCGTCAAGGGCGAGCCCGGCACCGGCAAGACCATGCTGGCCGAGGAAGTGGCGCAATCGCTCGGGCTGCCGCTTTTGCAGTGGCACATCAAGTCGACCACCAAGGCGCAGCAGGGCCTCTATGAATACGACGCCGTGAGCCGCCTGCGCGACTCGCAGCTGGCGGACGTGGACGGCGGCGAGCGCGTCAAGGACATCCAGAACTACATCGTCAAGGGCGTGCTCTGGCAGGCCTTCACGGCCGACCAGCCGGTGGCGCTGCTCATCGACGAGATCGACAAGGCCGACATCGAATTCCCGAACGACCTGCTGCGCGAGATCGACCGCATGGAGTTCTACTGCTACGAGACGCGCGAGCTCATCCGCGCCAAGCACCGGCCGGTGGTGTTCATCACCTCCAACAACGAGAAGGAGCTGCCCGACGCCTTCCTGCGCCGCTGCTTCTTCCACTACATCAAGTTCCCCGACGCGGAAACGATGAAGAGCATCGTGGCGGTGCACTTCCCCGGCCTCAAGCAGGAGCTGCTCACCTCCGCGATGAAGACCTTCTACGACGTGCGCAACCTGCCCGGCCTCAAGAAGAAGCCCTCCACCTCCGAGCTGCTCGACTGGCTCAAGCTGCTGGTGGCCGAGGACATTCCGCTCGAGGCCCTGCAGAGCAAGGACGACAAGGTCGCCGTGCCGCCGCTGGTGGGCGCGCTGCTCAAGAACGAGCAGGACGTGACCCTGTTCGAGAAGCTCGTCTTCATGCAGCGCAATAACCGGTAACTGCTCCGGGGCCCGCGAAATGGCGTTCGTCGAACCTGTCACGCTGAAGGCCCGCGACCTCGCGCTGGTGCCGCTCTCGCTCGATCATGAAGAGGGCTTGCGCGCCGCCGCGGCCGATGGCGAGCTCTGGAAGCTGCGCGTCACCTCGGTGCCCGAGCCGCACGAAACCCGCGCCTACATCGAAACCGCGCTGCAGGGGCGCGAAGCCGGCCACCGCTTCGCATTTGCCGTCACCGAGGCCGAAACCGGCACCGTGCTCGGCAGCACCAGCTTCCATGACATCCTGCCGGCCGTGAAGCGCGTGGAGATCGGCTACACCTGGTACGCCAGGCGCTGCCAGCGCACCCACGTCAACACCACCTGCAAGCTGCTCATGCTCACGCATGCCTTCGATACCCTCGGCTGCAACGTGGTGGGCTGGCGCACCGACAATTTCAACTTTGCTTCGCAGCGCGCCATCGAGCGGCTCGGCGCCAAGAAGGACGGCGTGATCCGCGGCCACGCGATGCGCCGCGACGGCACCATCCGCGACACCGTGATGTACAGCCTTGCCGCGGGCGAGTGGCCCGAGGTGAAGGCCCAGCTGCTCTACCTGCTCGACAAGCCGCGAAGCTGAAGAGAAGCCCAAGGAAAGCCCGACCATGCTGATCGATTTCTTCTACACGCTGCGCTCGGCCAAGCTGCCGGTCTCGGTCAAGGAATACCTCACGCTGCTCGAGGCGCTGCAGGCCGACGTGGTGGGCCCCAACTCCGACGGCGCCTTCGGCCTGGACGACTTCTACTATCTCTCGCGCACCGCGCTGGTCAAGGACGAGAAGCACTACGACAAGTTCGACCGCGCCTTTGCCGCCTACTTCAAGGGCGTGGAGATGCTGGCCGACTTCACCAAGGAAGTGCCGCTCGACTGGCTGCGCAAGACGCTGGAGCGCGAGTTCACGGCCGAGGAAAAGGCCAAGATCGAGAAGATGGGCTGGGACGAGCTCATGGAAACGCTCAAGAAGCGCTTCGAGGAGCAGAAGGAGCGCCACGAGGGCGGCAACAAGTGGATCGGCACCGGCGGCACCTCGCCCTTCGGCCACGGCGGCTACAACCCGCAGGGCGTGCGCATCGGCGGCGCGGGCAAGAACAAGAGCGCCGTGAAGGTGTGGGACCAGCGCGCCTATAAAGACTACGACGACAGCCAGGAGCTCGGCACGCGCAACATCAAGGTGGCGCTGCGGCGGCTGCGCAAGTTCGCGCGCGAGGGCCACGAGGAAGAGCTGGACCTGGACGACACCATCCACTCGACCGCGGCCAATGCGGGCTACCTCGACATCAAGATGCGGCCCGAGCGCCACAACAACGTCAAGGTGCTGCTGCTGATGGACGTGGGCGGCACCATGGACGAGCACATCCAGCGCGTGGAAGAGCTGTTCTCGGCCGTGAAGACCGAATTCAAGCACCTGGAGTTCTTCTACTTCCACAACTGCGTCTACGACTTCATGTGGAAGAACAACAAGCGCCGCTTCTCCGAGAAATTCGCGACCTGGGACATCCTGCGCAAGTACAACAAGGACTACAAGCTCATCTTCGTCGGCGACGCGACCATGAGCCCCTACGAGATCCTGCAGCCCGGCGGCAGCGTCGAATACAACAACGAGGAAGCCGGCGCCGAATGGATCCAGCGCCTCACGCACACCTTCCCCAAGTTCGCCTGGATCAACCCCGAGCCGCAGGGCGTGTGGCAGTACCGCCAGAGCATCGCGGTGATGCAGCAGCTCATGTCCAACCGCATGTACCCGCTCACGCTGCGCGGCCTCGAAGAAGCAATGCGAATGCTTTCTAAGTAAGGCCGGTGCGAAGCCCGGAACTGTTTCCGGATGCTTACGGAACCGGCCCGCCTTGCTGTCAAAATCCGCCCATGCTCAGGGTGGTTCCAGTCATTGCGCCGGCGTGGTTGCCGGCCTTGCTTTTTTGCGGCGTCCTGCTCTTGCAGGGATGCAGCCTGCTGCCGAAGAAGGACAGCGCGCAGGACACGGCCACCCCCGCGCTGGTGCGCAGCGACGGCGCGGCCGCCGATGCGGACCGCAAGGACGGCGAGCGAAGCGGGCCGCGGCGCGACGCTTTCACCGTCGAGGTGCGCGGGCCCGACACGGTGCGCGAGTACCTCACGCTGCACCTGGACATCCAGCGCTACCGCACGCTCGACGACCTGGGCGCCACCGAGATCTCGCGGCTCATGGTGGCGGCCGAAGGCAATGCGCGCGAGCTGCTCGGCACGCTGGGCTATTTCACGCCCACGCTGACGCTGGAGCTCAACGAGACGCCGGCCAGCGACAAGGCGCCGCGCGAGATCGTCATCACGGTGGAGCCGGGCGAACTCACGCGCGTGAGCAACGTGCAGATCAGCTACGGCGGCGCCATTGCAAACGACCCCACGGCCGAGGCCCAGCGCGATTCGATCCGCACCGGCTGGACGCTGCGCCCGGGCCAGCCCTTCACGCAGCAGGGCTGGGACAACGCCAAGACCATTGCATTGCGCAGCCTCACGGCCAGGCGCTTTCCCACCGGCAGCGTCGAAGTGAGCCGCGCCGAGGTCGATGCCGACCGGCACGAGGCCCGCCTCAGCGTCACCTACCAGTCGGGCCCGGCCTACCGCTTCGGCCCGCTCGTGCTGCGCGGCACCGAGCGCTACGACGCCGACGGCGCGCGCCGCATCGCGCAGCTTCCCACCGGCACCGACTACGACCAGCAGAAGCTGCTCGACGCGCAGCAGCGCCTGGCCAGCAGCGGTTACTACGACTCGGTGTTCCTCACGCTCGACACCGAAAGCGGCACGCCGCTGGCCGCCCCCGTGATTGCGCAGCTGCGCGAAGCGCCGATGCAGAAGGTGGTGCTGGGCGCCGGCTTCACCACCGACAACGGCCCGCGGCTGTCGGTGGACCACATCCACAACCGGCTGCCGCTGCTCGGCTGGCGTGCCGTGTCGCGGCTGTCGGTGGACCGCGACATCAAGTCGCTGGGCACCGAGTGGAACGCCATTCCCGATGACCGCGGATGGCGCTGGTTCGCGGGCGCCGGGCTCAAGAGCGAAACCTCCGGCAGCTACGTGGTCGACAGCGGCCGGCTGCGCAGCGGGCGCAGCAAGTCCAGCGGCCACATCGACCGCAGCTACTTCCTGCAGTACGACTATGCGCAGAACCGCGGCACCAACGCCCCGCCCTCGGCCTCGGCCGTGACCGCCAACTGGGGCTGGACCGGCCGCTATTTCGACGACAACGCCGCGCCCACGCGCGGCTTCGGCCTGGCGCTCGAGCTGGGCGCCGGCTACACGCTGACCGGCGAGCGCCTGCCCTTCACGCGCACCTATGCGCGCTGGCTCGGCGTGCTGCCGCTGGGCTTCGCCGAAGACCGCGACGCCGCCACGCTGGCGCGCCGCAGCCGGCTGCAGCTGCGCGCCGAGGCCGGTGCGGTGTCCGCCAAGGACAGCGCGCAGATTCCCTCCACGCTGATGTTCCTCACCGGCGGCGACACCACCGTGCGCGGCTACAGCTACCGCCAGATCGGCACCGTGCGCAGCGACGGCCAGATCGTGGCAGGCCGCTACCTGGGCGTGGTGAGCGTCGAATGGCAGCGGCCCTTCGTCTACAAGGACAAGCTCACCGAATGGGAGAGCGTGGTGTTCGCCGACGCCGGCGCCGTGGCCGACAAGCCCGGCGAGCTCAAGCCGAAGGTCGGCGTGGGCGTGGGCGCGCGCTGGCGCAGCCCGGTCGGGCCGGTACAGGCCGACCTTGCCTACGGCGTGGACACGCGCAAGTTCCGCCTGCACTTTCGCCTGGGCTTCACTTTCTGAACGCGCACGCATCGATGCAGACCGACGCCGAACCCCAGTCCACGCTACCGGCACGCGCACGGCGCTCGCGCACGCGGCGCGCGCTGCGTGCGCTGGGCTGGATGTTCGCGGGCCTGCTTGCGCTGGTGCTCGTGGTCGGCGCGGCCGCGTGGTGGTGGATCGGCTCCAACCAGTCGCTGGCCTTCGCGCTCGCCAAGGCCGCGCGCTATTTGCCCGCCGGCCAGACGCTCGAAAGCCGCGAGGTCACGGGCTCGCTGCGCACCGGCGGGCGCATCGGCTGGCTGCGCTGGCAAAGCGACAAGCTGGCAGTCGAGGTGCAGGAGGCAAGCGTCGGCTGGCAGCTCGCGCCGCTGTTCCAGCGCAAGCTGCAGCTCGGCGAAGTGCATGCGGCGCGCCTGCTCATCGAACGCCGCGGTCCGCCGAGCGACACGCCCACCGAGCCGCTCGAACAGCTCGCGCTGCCGATCGAGGTCGAGCTGCCGTTCCGCATCGACGAGCTGCGCTGGACCGGCCCGCCCGCGCTCCAGGCCAATGGGCTCGCGGGCAGCTACCGCTACACCGGCGCGGAGCATCGGCTGGAGGTCAAGGGCGTCGACATTGCCGACGGCCACTACAGCGCGCGCGTCAAGCTGCAAGGGCCCGCGCCGATGGCGCTCGACGCCACGCTGGACGGCCGCGTGAAGGCACCGCTGGCCGAAGACCGCAGCATCGAGGTGCTGGCCCAAGCCGCCATCAAGGGCACGCTCGCCGGCACCGGCGCGCGGCTGCAGGTGGGTGCCGAACTGAAGCCGGCAGAGCCCGATGCCGAAGCCCCCATGGAAGCGAAGCTGCAAGCAAACGTCGCGCCCTGGCTGCCGCAGCCCGTCATCGATGCCAAGGCCGACCTGCGCAACGTCGATGCGGCCAGCCTCTGGCCCGGCGCACCGCGCACCCGCCTGACCGGCACGGTCGAACTGCGGCCCGACGCGGCCACCGGCCCCGCTGCCTGGCAGGCCTCGGCCAGCATCCGCAATGCGCTGCCCGGGCCCTGGGACAAGGGCGCGCTGCCGCTCGAACAGGTCGAGGCGCGCGTGGGCTTCGACGGCACCAGCTGGACGATTCCCGAAGCCACGCTGCGCGCCGGCGGCGGCCGCATCGACGCCGAAGGCCGCTGGAGCCCCGCGCCCGCGCCGTGGCAGGCGCGCGCCACCGTGCGCGGCGTGCGGCCCAGCCTGCTGCACAGCGAGCTGTCGGGCGCGCCGATCAACGGCACGGCCACGGCGCAGCAGCGCGAGGACACCATCGGCTTCGACCTTGCGCTGCGGGCCCAGGGCGGTGCCGGCAGCGCGGCCATGCCGGGCTTGGGCCTCGACCGCGTGCTCGCCCAAGGGCAGTGGAAGAACCAGGTGCTGGACCTGCGCACGCTGCGCGTCGAAGCCGAGCGCGCCAGCATCGGAGGCCGGTTGCAGGTGCGCGTGGCCGAGCAGGCCGCGAGCGGCAAGCTCGACCTCACGCTGCCGGGCGGTGGCGCGCAGCTCGAAGGCCGCATCGCGCCGGCGCAGGGGGCCGGCGAGATCAAGGCGCGCATCGACGACGCCGAGGCCGTGCAGCGCTGGATCGAAGGCCTGCCCCAGATGTCGAAGCTGTTCGCGGGCAAGTCCGCCAAGGGCTCCGCGCAGCTCGACGCCAGCTGGCAGGGCGGCTGGCAGACGATCCAGCGCCGGCTCGAGAACCCCAATGCGCCGGCCCAGCGCGGCATTGCGGAGCCCAGCCTCAAGGCCGTGCTCGGCGTGCCGCGCCTGGAGCTGCGCATGCCGGCTGCCGAGGGCAATGGCAACGCAGCGGCCTCCACCGTCCAGCTCAAGGGCCTGCAAGCGGAGCTTGCCGGCAGCCTGGCGCAGGCCACGCTCGCGCTGCAGAGCGAAGCCAGCACCGGCACGCAGAAGCTCACGCTCGATGCGCGCGCGAGCGGCGGCCTTGCAGGGCCCAACCAATGGCGCGCAGCGCTCGCCAGCCTGCGCCTGCAGGCCCAGGACAGCGCGAAGCCCGCCACCGCCAGCGCGCCCTGGACGCTGGAGCTCGGCCGCGAGCTCACCGCCACCCTCAAGACCAGCGGAAGCGGCAGCAGCAGCCGGCTCGATCTCGAAGCCTCGGCCGCTGCCGCCACCTTGCGCGGCCCCGCACCCGGCACCGTGCGCATCGAGTGGCAGCCGCTGCGCTTCACCCGGAGCGGCGCGGCGCCCGACCAGGCCTTCCGCCTGCAGTCCAAGGGCAAGCTGCAGGGCCTTCCGATGGCCTGGGCCGAGGCCTTCGGCGCCAGCGCCACCTTCAACGAGATCGGCGTGAGCGGCGACCTCGTGTTCGACGGCGACTGGGACATCGATGCCGGCGACACCCTGCGCGCCCATGCGCGGATCGCACGCCAGAGCGGCGACATCCGCGTGCAGGCGGGCGAGGCCGCGCTGGTCACGCGCATCACGAGCCGCGGCACCGGCACGGCCAGCGAGCGCACGATGAATTCCGCCACCGCGCAGGGCACCGCGCCCAGCACGCCGGCCGGCCTGCGCCAGGCCGAACTGCGGCTCGATGCGCAGGGCGAGGCCGTGCGCGCCACGCTGGCCTGGGACAGCGAACGCGCGGGCAAGATCGGTGCAGAGCTCAACACGCGCATGCAGCAGCGCGCGGGCGGCTGGCAATGGGCGCCCGATGCGCCGCTGGCCGGCAACATCAAGGCCACGCTGCCCAACCTTGGCGTGTGGTCGATGCTCGCGCCGCCCGGCTGGCGCGTGGCGGGCACGCTGGACGCCGATGCCGCGCTCTCGGGCAACCGCGCAGCGCCGCGCTGGAACGGCACGCTGGGCGCCGACAAGCTCGCGCTGCGCGCGCCGGTCGAAGGGCTCGACCTGCGCGACGGCCGGCTGCGCGCCACGCTCACCGGAGAGCGCATCGAGATCACCGAATTCACGCTCAAGGGCGGCGCCGGCAGCACGGTGCGCATCAGCGGCCAGAGCGGCAACCGCAGCACCGCGGCCAGCCAGGCCACGAGCGACGGCGGCTCGCTCTCGGCGCGCGGCGACATGGCCTGGGGCGCGGCCGGCGCCTCGGGCACGGGTATCCGCATGGCGCTGCAGGCCGACCTGCGCGCGCTGCGCGTGCTGGTGCGCACCGACCGGCAGCTCACGCTCTCGGGCAACCTGCAGGCACGGCTCGACAGCGGCCAGTTCAGCGTGCGCGGCAAGCTCAGGACCGACCGCGCGGTGATCATCCTGCCCGACGAGACCGCGCCGAGCCTGGGCACCGACGTGGTGGTGCGCTCCGCCGCCAAGGACCGCGAGCTGGCCGAGCAGGCCCAGCGCGACGCCGCGCGCAACGAGGCGCAGGCCGCCAGGCCGCAGACCGCGAAGCCGCCCGACATCGTGGTGAACTTCGACCTGGGCGACGACTTCGCGGTGCAGGGACGCGGCATCACCACGCGGCTCGAGGGCGACCTGGAGATCCGCAGCACCCGCCTCGATGCGCCGCCGCGCATCACCGGCGAGGTGAAGACCGTGAAGGGCCAGTACCGCGCCTACGGCCAGCAGCTCGACGTGGAAACCGGCGTGGCCCGCTTCAACGGGCCCTTCGACAATCCCGCGCTCGACATCCTGGCGATCCGGCCCAACATCTCGCAGCGCGCCGGCGTGCAGATCACGGGCACCGCGCAGTCGCCGCGCGTCAAGCTCTATTCGGAGCCCGCGCTGTCCGATGCGGAGACGCTCTCGTGGGTGGTGCTCGGCCGCGCCTCGGCCACCAGCGGCGGCGAATCGGCGCTGCTGCAGCAGGCGGCGCTGGCACTGATCGGCCACGTCAGCAAGGGCACGAGCGGCGGCAGCCTGGCCAGCCGCTTCGGCCTGGACGAACTCGGCTTCAAGGGCCCGGGCAGCGGCGGCGACCTGCGCGAATCGGCGGTCACGCTCGGCAAGCGGCTGTCGAAGGATTTCTATCTCACCTACGAACGCAGCCTGGGCGGCACCTTCGGCACCATCTTCATCTTCTACGACCTGACGCAGCGCCTCACGCTGCGCGGACAGGCCGGCCAGACCAGCGGGCTCGACCTGATCTACACGCTCAAGTACGACTGAGCTGCGGGTCTGCCGCCTTGACCGCGGTAATTCGCAGGGTTAAAAATCGTTAACGCCCTTCTAACAAGGAACGACGATGCACGGTGAAGGAGACAAGGGCGAGTGTTCCATGCTGGACCGTCAGAAGTACGACCCGCCGGGCTACTCGCGAACCACGTTCTTGCGCCACGCGCTGCAGTGCGTGATTGCAGTCATTGCAGCTGGCGCCGCGGTGGCGTCCCTTCCCTACTGGGGAGGCGACGACTTTCCGCTGATGGGCCTGATCGTCTACGTGGCGGGCATGGTGTTCGTTGCCATGCCGCTGTGCCTGTACTACGAGTCGCTGCTGCAGTCGCATGAAGAGCGCGTGGAGCGCGCGCGGCACATGCTGGCCGGCTAGGCCTCCGCCTGGACCTCCGGCTTCGCCTTGACCACCTGCCTGAGGCCCGCAAGCGCGGGATCGACGATGGCCGCGTCCGCTCCCACCGCATACACCGCATAGGCCGGATAAAGAAACTCCGGCGTGCCTGGCACGCGGCGCAGCCGGCCCGACTCAAGGTGGCTGCGCACCACGTCGTGCCGGAAGTAGCCGGTGCCGCCCGCGGCCAACAGATACTCGCGCCCGAGCGGCCCGAGCCCCGCGCTCACCGCGGCGTTGGAGAGCTCGGGAAACGCGAGGCCGTGCTGCGCCGCGAACTCCGGGCCCCAGTCCACATACACATAGTCCGCGGGCCGCGGCACGCGCGGATGCTGCGCGGTCGTGACCATGACCAGCTTCTCCTCGATGAGCAGTTCCACGCGCAGGCCGGGCCGCTGCTGCGGTGCGTAGGCAATGGCCATGTCGAGCACGCCCGCGGCCACCTTGTCGAGCAGGTCGTGCGGAAAGCCGACCTCGGTGCGGATGGCCAGCTGCGGCGCGGCCGTGCGCATCCACAGCAGCCATTGCAGCAGCAGCGGATCCCACAGGCTGATCTCGCATCCGATGGCAAGCACCGCGCGGCTGCCGACGGGCACCGCCACCTGGTGGCGCGCGCGCTCCCACACCTGCACCAGCATGGTGGCGTGCGGCAGGAACTGCTCGCCGGCCGCGGTGAGCACCGCGCCCGCCTTGTTGCGCACGAAGAGCGGTCGGCCCAGCAGCTCCTCGAGCGTTCGCACGCGCGCGCTCACCGAAGTCTGCGTGACGTGCAGCCGCTCGGCGGCGCGCTGGAAGCTGCGCGTGTCCACGATCTCGAGGAAAGTCCGGGCCAGGTTGATGTCCATGCCGCATCCGGTTTGAGTGCATAAATTTTGCACTCAACTGGCAATTAATATCGTTTTACTTGATGTGAACGCGGGCCCAAGATGAAGGCATCCCAAGCAACCAGGAGTTGATCGATGTCCACCGTTCGCGAACCATTCCATGCCGGTGCCGCCGAAAGCCTTGCCGACGCCTTCAAGGGGCTGCTCGACGAAACCCTGATGCTGGTCGAGGCCCTGCTGAGCCCGAACAAGATCATCGGCGAGGTGGAGCAGATGCGCGCGCTGCAGGTTGCGGCGGACGACATCGAGCCGACGGATCCGGCGCAGGCCGAGCTGCTGCGCTCGCGCGCCTCGCGCATCGGCTTGCGCTGAGGCGGCGTGCGGCGCGCCTGCCGGCCTGCCGCGCGAACCATGAACAGACTACGAAGAAAGCCGGCTCTGTTCGATGTGCTTGCGCCGCATCGGCCGCAACACGAACCAGGCCAGCAGCGCCGCAGCCGCATTGACCGCGCTCGCGGCAATGAAGACGGCCTGCCAGCTGCCGGTGGCTGCCGCAAGCACGCTGGACAGCGGCACCAGCAGCGAGGCCGTGCCCTTGGCGGTGTAGAGCATGCCGGCGTTGGACGCCGCGTACCTGGAGCCGAAGGTGTCGGCGCAGGTCGAAGGAAAGAGGCTGTAGATCTCGCCCCAGGCAAAGAACACGATGCCGGTGAGCACCACGAAGAGGATCGGGTTGTGGCCGTAGTGATAGAGCATCAGGATGCCCACCGACTCGAGCGCGAACGCAATGAACATCGTCTGCTCGCGCCCGATCTTGTCGGACACCCAGCCGAAGAAGGGCCGCGTGAGTCCGTTGAGCACGCGGTCGATCGCCAGCGCGAAGGTCAGCGCGGGCAGCACCAGGCCCATGATGTTGACGGGCACGTCCATGATCTTGAAGTCCTGCGCGATCGGCGCGAGCTGGGCGGTGGCCATGAGGCCGCCCGCGGCCACCATCACGAACATCGCGTACATCACCCAGAAGACGGGCGAACGCAGCACCTCGGAGGGCGCGTAGTCGCGGCCCGCCTGCTGCACGTTGCGGCTGTTCGATGCCTTCGCGTGGTGGGGCGCGCGGGTCAGCATCCATGCGAGCAGGAACACGATGAGTCCCTGCCCGATCCCAAAATACAGGAACGCCGCCTCGTAGCCGCTGGTGCGGATCATCGCGGAGATAGGGATGATGGTGAGCGCCGAGCCCGCGCCGAAGCCCGCGGCCGTCATGCCGGCCGCAAGGCCGCGCCGGTCGGGAAACCACTTGAGCGCATTGCCCACGCAGGTGCCGTACACCGCGCCCGCGCCGATGCCTCCGATGGCCGCCGCAATGTAGAGCAGCGGCAGCGTGGAAGCCACCGAGTTGATCACCCAGCCAAGGCCGCACAGGATGCCGCCCACCAGCACCACCGGCCGCGGGCCGAAGCGGTCGACGAGGTAGCCTTCGATCGGCACGAGCCATGTTTCCGTGAGCACGAAGATGGTGAAGGCCACCTGGATGGCGGCGCGGCTCCAGCCGTGCTTCTCCGCGATCGGATTGACGAACAGCGTCCAGCCGTATTGCAGGTTGGCGATCATCGCCATGCAGACGATGCCGATCAGCAGCTGGCCCCATCGGTAGGCCTCGGAACGGGTCGCGCCGGTGCCGTAGGTTTCGGATGGGGAATACATCGCAGGATTGGAACCTGCGATCGTGGAGGTGGGCCGGGTCATGGAGTTGTCCTAAGTGTTTTCGTTGAATTCCGACAGGCTGCGAATACGGAGCAATCAGTCGAGCGATCGATGCGCATCGACAGGCGACGAGGCTTTTTTTGACATCGCTACACGGCAGTGGGATCGCCAGTTTCTGCGCGTGAATGACTGTCGGACCGAGCGACCCAAAAACTCTTGACCGCAGTCAAGTTCATACGAATCGCGCTCTCGCGAGACCCCCGTGGTATCCCTAGCGGGTTCGAAGTTTCGATGGTTCGCGAAGGGGTGTTGGGTGCGTGCCGATGCGCGTTGCGCGCCTGCCGGAAGGCCCCGCGAGGCGCTGCAGGAGCCCGCGCATGCAAGACCCGTTTGCGTTCGAAAAAATTGACCTAGGTCAAGAAACGCGAAAATCGCGTTTGCGCTCGTCTAGGGTAAACCCTAAAATCAAGGGTAATCCCTTCAGTCTTTTCGATTCAATCTTCCTGGAGCCTCTCATGAGCCACACCACCCTGAATTCCAGCGCCTTCCGCACACCCGCCTCGTCGTCGACCGCCAACAATGCGATGCGCGAGCTGTTCGCCGCCATGCCCATCGTGATCTTCTACAAGGCCGCACGCGCCGCGCTGATGCAGCGCCGTTCGGCGGCCGTGCAGCGTTGAGCCGCAGCAGCCCATTCACTCTCATCGAAGAGCGCGCGCGAGTTATTCGCCGCGCTCTTTTTCGTTGGGGCTTCCGAACGGCACGATCTGCGAAATGAGCGCGGGTCCGTCGGCCAGCAGGAAGTCCTTGAAGGCCTGCGCCACCGGCGGCAGCCGCTTGCTGCGCCGGTGCACCACGTACCAGTTGAGCATCAGCGGAAAGCCCTCGACGTCGAGCACGCGCAGGCTGCCGGCGCGCAGCTCCTGGCTGATGGTGTGGGCCGACACGAAGCTCACGCCCATGCCCGCGATCACGGCCTGCTTGATGGTCTCGGTGCTGCGGATCTCCATCGCGATGTTGATGCCGCGCAGGTCGCCGCCGAAGCCCTCCTCCATCGAATGCCAGGTGTCGGAGGCCTTCTCGCGCACCACGAAGGGCTCGCGCATGAGCCGCGCGAGCGGGATGCGCGGCACGCCCACCAGCGGATGGCTGGGTGCCGCGACGATCACGTAGGGATGCGGCGCGAACGGCTGGTTGACGGTGTCCAGGTCGGTCGGCGGGCGCACCATGATCGCCAGGTCGGTGAGGTTCTCGGCGATGTGGGTCATGAGCCCTTCGCGGTTGTGCACCGTGAAGTTCAGCGTGACGCCGCGGTGCCGGCTCGCAAACTCCACCAGGAGGCGCGGAAAGAAGTAGTCGCCCGCGCTGATCACGCCCACGTTGAGCTTGCCGCCCGAGACGCCGTTGAACTGGAGCATCGCGTTCTCGGCCGCCTCGAACTGCTGGATGATCGCGCGGCTGATCTGCAGCAGCTCGGTGCCGGCCGGCGTCAGGTAGATCTTCTTGCCGAACTGCTCGAACAGTGCATTGCCCGCGTGTTCCTCGAGCTTGCGCACCTGCGTGGAAACGGCCGGCTGCGTCAGGTGAAGCTCCTCCGCCGCGCGCGAAAAGCTCAGCAGCCGCGCCACCGCCTCGAAGACTTTCAACTGGCGCAGGGTCGCGTGCTTCATTCGGAAAAAGGTGGCTGCTGCAATCGAGCGGGCATCGTACTGCGCCTGAGTCCGCTCGCGTGAACCGCCTAGGGTATGCGCGCGACGTGCAGCAGGTTGGTGGTTCCCGAAAGCCCGAACGGCAGGCCCGCAACCACCACCACGTCGCGGCCGCTGCTCGCGAAGCCCTCGGTGCAGGCGTTGCGGCAGGCGCACTCGATCATCTCGGCCACGTCGTGCACGTCGTCGACCAGCACCGCGTGCACGCCCCACACCATCGCCATGCGGCGCGCCGTGGCCACGTCGGGCGTGAGGCTGATGATGGGCACGGCCGGCCGCTCGCGCGCGGCGCGCAGGCTGGTGAAGCCCGACGAGGTGTAGGTGACGGTGGCGGCGGGCGCCAGCAGCGCGGCCACCTGGCGCATCGACGCGCACACCGCATCAGCCGTGGTCGAGAGCGAGGCCTCGTGCGTGGCGTCGATGCCGATGCGGTAGGACGCATCGGCCTCCACGCGCGAGATGATGCGGTCCATCATGGCCACGGCCTCCAGCGGATATTTTCCGGAGGCCGATTCGGCCGACAGCATCACCGCGTCCACGCCGTCGTACACGGCGGTGGCCACGTCGGACACCTCGGCGCGCGTGGGCACCGGCGCGGCAATCATCGATTCGAGCATCTGCGTGGCCACCACCACCGGCTTGCCGCGCTTGCGGCAGGCGCGCACGATCAGGCGCTGCAGCTCGGGCACGCGCTCGGGCGGCAGCTCCACGCCGAGGTCGCCGCGCGCCACCATGACGCCGTCGCACAGGTCGACGATCGCGTCCAGGTGGTCGATGGCCGCGGGCTTCTCGAGCTTGGCCATGATCCAGGCGCGCTTGCCGATGATGGCGCGCGCCTCCTCGATGTCCTCGGGACGCTGCACGAAGGACAGCGCCACCCAGTCCACGCCCATGGCAAGGCCGCAGGCCAGGTCGTCCAGGTCCTTGGGCGTGAGCGGCGAGATCGGCAGCACCACGCTCGGCACGTTGACGCCCTTGCGGTCGGAGATCGGGCCGCCGACCAGCACCGTGGTCTCGGCAAAGTCGGGGCCGAAGCTGTCCACGCGCAGCCGCAGCTTGCCGTCGTCGAGCAGCAGATCGGTGCCCACCTGCAGCGCCGCGAAGATCTCCGGATGCAGCAGCGGCGCGCGGCGCGCATTGCCGCTCGCGGCGTCCATGTCGAGCCGAAAGCGCGAACCCGCGTCGAGCTGCGCGCGGCCGCCTTCGAAGGTGCCCAGCCGCAGCTTCGGCCCCTGCAGGTCGAGCAGCACGCCGATCGGCCGGCCGAACTCTTTCTCGAGCCGCCGGATGGTGTCGAGGCGGCGCGCATGGTCTTGCTGCGTGCCATGGCTGAAGTTGAGCCGGAACACGTCCACGCCGCGCTCGAACAGGGCACGAATGGCCGGTTCGTCGCTGGTGGCTGGCCCCAGCGTGGCCACGATCTTCGCGCTGCGTGTACGTCGCATCATTCGTTCCATTTCATTGATTGGTCACAGCGCACGACCAGTGCACCCTCGCCGCCAAGATTGCGCAGCCTGAGTGGAGCTAGCCCGCCATCTCGTGAAGGCAAACCCGGCCGCGCTGTTCTTCCATCGTACGCGCCAGCAGCTTGACGAGCGAATACACGGTGTCGATGTGCGGCGTTGGCGTGTCGGTGAGCCGGGCCAACTCGACCACGGCGCCCACCAGCGCATCGATCTCGGGCGCGCGCCCGGCTTCCACGTCCTGCAGCATCGAGGTCTTGTGCTTGCCGACTTTCTCGGCACCCGCAATGCGCTTGTCGAGCGTCACGCGGAACTCGATGCCCAGCTTGTGCGCCACCGCCTGCGCTTCGCGCATCATCGCGGCGGCCAGCTCGCGCGATGGCGGGTATTGGCAGATGTCGACCAGCGTCGAATGCGAAAGGCTGCTGATCGGATTGAAGGTCAGGTTGCCCCAGAGCTTGAGCCAGATCTCGGCGCGGATGTTGTCGAGCACCGGCGCCTTGAAGCCGGCCGCGCCCAGGCAGGCCGCGACGCGGTTCACGCGCTCGCTCGAGGAGCCGTCGAGTTCCCCCACCGGGAAGCGGTCGCCTTCGATGTGCTTCACCACGCCCGGCGCCGTGAGCTCGGAGGCGGGATACACCACGCAGCCGATGACGCGCTCGGCCGGGATCTTCGCGGCCACCAGGCCGCTCGGGTCGACGCTGCGCACCGGCGTGCCCGCGAGCGCGCCGCCGTGGTTGTGGAAGTACCAGAACGGGATGCCGTTCTGCATCGTCACCACCACCGTCTTGGGCCCGAACAGCTTGGGCACGTCGCTGGCCACGGCCTCGACCTGGTGCGCCTTCATCGCGAGGATCACGATGTCCTGCGGTCCTGCCCGGTCGTAGCGGTCGGTGGCCTTGACGTTGCGCGCCACCTGTTCCACGCCATCGGCGCCGATGAGCTTGAAGCCGTTGGTGGCGATGGCGTCGAGATTCTTCCCGCGCACGATGAACGTCACGTCCTCGCCGGCCAGGGCGAGCTTTGCGCCCACCAGGCCGCCGATGGCACCCGCTCCGATGACTGCTATCTTCATGTCGATCCCCAAGGTTGTTGATTCTTCCGGCGCAAGTCGGCCTCAGCCGAAGCGGTTGCCGAGCCTGCCGATGCCGCCGATCTCCACTTCGACCAGGCTGCCGGGCTTCATCGAGCCGACGCCGATGGAGGTGCCGCACAGGATCACGTCACCGGGGTACAGGGTCATGTCCTGGGAGATCAGGCTCACGAGTTGCTGGACCGAAAAGCGCATGTCGCTGATCGGGTAGTTCTGGCGCACCTCGCCGTCGAGCAGCGTGGTGACGGTGAGCGTGGCGGGATCGAGGCCTGTGGCCACCACCGGCCCCATCGGGCAGAAGGTGTCGAAGCCCTTGGCCCGCACCCATTGGGCGAACGAGGCGTCGCGGTTCAGTATGTCGGCCACCGTCACGTCGTTGGCGCAGGTGTAGCCGAACACATGGCCGAGCGCATCCGCCTCGGCGACGGCCGTGCAGGCCTTGCCGATGACGATGCCGAGCTCGCCCTCGAACACCACCTTGCCGTCGCACAGGGGCTTGCGGATGGCCGCGCCGGGCGCAAGGTAGGAGTTGGGTGCCTTCAGCAGGTAGAGCGGCTCGGCCGGTACCGCCAGCTTGAGCTTCTCGCCGAGCGCGTGGAAGTTGTTCCACAGCGCGATGACCTTGCTCGGCTCGGTGGGCGTGAGCAGCCGCACGCCCGAGAGCAGGAACACGCGGCCGGTCGGCTCCGGGCGCTCGAACATGTTGCCGCGGTGCTCGTGCACGGCATCGCCTTCGAGCGTGCCGAAGCCCGCTTCGCCGCCGTGTTCGAAACGGACCCATCGTTGCTGTTGTTGCTGTTGCTGCTGCATGTCGCGCCTTCCTTTGGTTTCTGTTGGAGTGGTTCTGTGTTCAGTCGAAGGGCAGGTAGTCGGGGATCACCAGCGAGGCGAGCAGCTTTCCCATCTCGGCCGGGTTGTCGGTCACGTGGATGCCGCACTCCTTCATAACCGCCAGCTTTTCCTGCGCGGTTCCCTTGCCGCCGGAGACGATGGCGCCCGCGTGGCCCATGCGCTTGCCCGGCGGCGCGCTGGCACCGGCGATGAAGCCGACCACGGGCTTTCGCATGTGCTCGCTGATCCAGCGCGCGCAGACTTCCTCGTCGTTGCCGCCGATCTCGCCGACCATGATCACAGCGTCGGTGCGCGGGTCGTCGTTGAACATCTTCATCACGTCGATGTGCCGCAGCCCGCCCACAGGATCGCCGCCGATGCCCACCACGGTCGACTGCCCGATGCCGAAGCTCGCGAGTTGGCTCGCGGCCTCGTAGGTCAGGGTACCCGAGCGCGACACCACGCCGATGCGGCCCTTCTGGTGGATGTGGCCGGGCATGATCCCGATCTTGATTTCCTCGGGCGTGATGAGGCCCGGGCAGTTGGGGCCGAGCAGCAGGGTCTTGCTGCCTTCCATGCGGTGCCGCGTGCGGATCATGTCGCGCACCGGAATGCCTTCGGTGATGCACACGACAAGGTCGAGCCCCGCATCCACTGCTTCGTCGATGGCCGCGGCCGCGAAGGGCGGCGGCACGTAGATCACCGATACCGTGGCGCCGGTCTCGGCCTTGGCTTCCTTGACGGTGCCGAACACCGGAATGCCGTCGAAGGACTTGCCCGCCTTGTTGGGGTTCACGCCGGCGACGAAGCACTTCTGGCCGTTGGCGTAGTCGCGGCACATGGCGGTGTGGAACTGGCCGGTCTTTCCCGTGATGCCCTGGGTGATGACGCGGGTGTTCTTGTTGATGAGGATCGACATTTCAGCCTCGCTTTTCTTGGCGCCGTTGTTCTTGTTCGGGACGCGTGCACAGGCCACCGGGTACTCCCCTCCGCGAATGTCCCCCGGCTTCGCCTCCTCCTTTATTTCGCTGCGGGGAGCACCCGATGCCCTGTGCACGAGGGCACGCTCGTCGCGTACCGCTGATCAACGACCGCTGCGCATAACGATCACGTCGATGGGGTGCCTTGCGCAGCGAAATCAAGGGGGAGGCCGAAGGCCGGAGGACATTCGCGGAGCAAGGTACCCCGTCGGCGGGGGCGCGCCCCGGACAAGGTAGGTCAAACACAAAGCGGTGCTTCATGGTCCTAGCCTCCCCGCCGCGCAGCAGCCACCACCAGCCCCGCCGCCTCCGCCATGTCGTCCGCACTGATGATCCGAAGGCCCGACTGCCCGAGGATGGTCTTGCCCAGGCTCTCGTTGGTGCCCTTCATGCGCACCACCAGCGGCACCGCCAGCTGGACCTCGCGCGCCGCGGCCACCACGCCGCGCGCGATCACGTCGCATTTCATGATGCCGCCGAAGATGTTGACCAGGATCGCGCGCAGGTTCGGGTTGCGCAGCATCAGCTTGAAGGCTTCGGTCACCTTCTCCGCCGTCGCGCCGCCGCCCACGTCCAGGAAATTGGCCGGCGATCCGCCATAGAGCTTGATCGCGTCCATCGTGGCCATCGCCAGGCCCGCGCCGTTCACCAGGCAGCCGATGTCGCCTTCCAGCGCAATGTAGGAAAGATCGAACTTCGAGGCCTCGACCTCGGCCGGGTCCTCCTCGTCGAGATCGCGCATCGCGGCGATCTCGGGCTGGCGGAACAGCGCATTCGGATCGAAGTTGAACTTGGCATCCAGCGCCAGCACGCGGCCGTCGCGCGTGAGCGCCAGCGGATTGATCTCGGCCAGCGATGCGTCGCAGGCGTCGAAGGCCTGGTAGAGGTTCTGCACCAGCGTGCGCACCTGCGGCAGCAGCTTTCCCGAAAAGCCGATGTCGCGCGCCAGGCCGTCGGCCTCGGCCGCCTTCACGCCGGTGGACGGATCGACGAAGAGCTTGCGGATCTTTTCCGGCGTGCGCGACGCCACGTCCTCGATGTCCATGCCGCCTTCGCTCGAGGCCATCAGGGCCACGCGGCGCGATTCGCGGTCGACCGCCATGCCGAGGTAGAACTCCTTTTCGATCTCGACGCTCTCCTCCACCAGCAGCCGCTGCACCAGCCGGCCTTGCGGGCCCGTCTGGTGGGTTCGCAGCGTCATGCCGAGCAGCTCATCGGCATGGCGCCGCACTTCGGCCGCCGACCAGGCCAGCCGCACGCCGCCGCCCTTGCCGCGGCCGCCCGCATGGATCTGCGCCTTGACCACCCAGGCCCTGCCGCCGAGCCGCGCGGCGGCATCGGCCGCCTCGTCAGGCGAAAAGCACGCATATCCACGCGGCGTGGGGACGCCGTATTTGCGCAATACGTCCTTGCCCTGGTATTCGTGGATATTCATGGCGACTTTCAGGCGCCGAGTTCGGCGCCGCGGGTTTCGGCCCAGTTGAAATAGCGCCTTTTTTTCATGGCGCCGGCATCGAGCTCGCGCTTTTGATGCTCTTCCTTTTTCTGTTCGATCACCTCGGCCAGGAATTTGGCGTCGTAGGCACGCAGAAGATGCGGCTGGTGGGTGCGCAGGTAATGGCAGATCCGCTCGGCGCCGTCCTGGCTCTCGCGCAGCAGCTGGCAATAGACTTCGCGGTCCCAGTGCCAGCGGAATCCCAATTCGTAGAACGCCGCGTTGTAGGCGTTGCGCTCGGTTTCGCTGCTCCAGTATTGAATCGGCAAATCATCGATCATGAAATTTCTCCTAGAAATTGAATGCCGGGCGTCAAATGGTTTGCGGATCGGCATGATCAAAATGTAGATTCGATGATCGATAAATAATAGTTAAACTATTTTATTGAATGCATTCACGATAAGTTATACATAATTGGCCGTGAATTCCCGCCGCGGATGGCATTGCCACCCGCGTTTTCCTCAGCCTTCTAAAAACCGGCGCTCAGTTCAGATGACGCCGTCAGCGCGCAGCGCGGCCACGTCGCTGGCCGTGTAACCGAGCTGCATCAGCACCTCGTCGGTGTGCTCGCCGAGCAGCGGCGAGCGCGTGACCTCGGTCGGGCTGTCGGACATCTTGATGGGGTTGCCCACCGTCAGGTACTTGCCGCGCGTCGGATGGTCGACCTCGACGATGGTGCCGGTCTCGCGCAGCGACGGATCGGCGGCGATTTCCTTCATCGAAAGAATCGGCCCGCACGGAATGTCGTACTGGTTGAGGATGTCCATGGCCTCGAACTTGTCCTTGGTCATGGTCCATTGCTCGATGCGCGCGAAGATCGGCTTCAGGTGCAGCAGGCGTGCGGCCGGCGTGGCGTAGGCCTCGTCGGTGATCCAGCCTTCCTCGCCGATGACCTTGCACACCGCGGGCCACACCGCCCCTTGCGTGATGAAGTAGATGTAGGCGTTGGGGTCGGTCTCCCAGCCCTTGCACTTGAGGATCGAGCCCGGCTGTCCGCCGCCCGAGGCATTGCCCGCGCGCGGCACCGCGTCGCCGAACTTGCCGTCGGGGTACTGCGGGTACTCGTGCATGGTGCCGGTGCGCTCCAGCCGCTGCTGGTCGCGCATCTTCACGCGGCACAGGTTGAGCACCGCATCCTGCATGGGCGCGAGCACCTGCTGGCCGCGGCCCGTGCTGTTGCGCTGGTAGAGCGCCGCCACGATGCCCAGCGCCAGGTGCAGGCCGGTGCCGCTGTCGCCGATCTGCGCACCGGTGACGACCGGCGGGCCGTCCTCGAAGCCGGTGGTCGAGGCCGCGCCGCCGGCGCACTGGGCCACGTTCTCGTACACCTTGCAGTGCTCGTACTTGCCGGGGCCGAAGCCCTTGACCGACGCCACGATCATGCGCGGGTTGAGCTCCTGGATGTGGGCCCAGGTGATGCCCATGCGGTCGAGCGCGCCAGGCGCGAAGTTCTCCACCAGCACGTCGCAGGTCTTGATCAGCGAATCGAGCACCTTCTTGCCCTTGGGCTTCTTGGTGTCGAGCGTGATCGAGCGCTTGTTGTGGTTGAGCAT
The DNA here is from genome assembly GCF_056396385.1 of Variovorax sp. 05T418. Taxonomy (NCBI): domain Bacteria; kingdom Pseudomonadati; phylum Pseudomonadota; class Betaproteobacteria; order Burkholderiales; family Comamonadaceae; genus Variovorax; species Variovorax sp. 05T418. Next base: position 239,227 of record NZ_JBFTLJ010000010.1, read on the forward strand.
CGTGAAGTAGAGGCTGTCCACGCCGGGAATGTCGCGCAGCTGGCCGCGCGTGGCGTCGCCTTCGCCGGCGCGCTCCACCTTGATCACGTCGGCGCCGAACCACGCCAGCAGCTGGGTGCAGGTGGGACCGGATTGCACATGGGTGAAATCGAGGATGCGAACGCCCTCAAGTGCCTTGCTGCTCATCAGCTGTCTCCTTTGATCGTGGCCTCTGCTTCTTGCAGACGAGCGCGCAATTTACGCTCTTCGGCGAAGCGGGTGGTTTCGTCGCGCACGATGGCGACGATGCCCGTGACTTCACGACTCTGCGAGAACAGCATCGACACCGTGAAGGCGATCGACAGCGTGTGCCCGTCCTTGTGCAGCGCCGGCACGCGCAGCAGGTCGGCACCGTACTTGGTGATGCCGGTTTCCATGGTCTTGTGGTAGCCGTCCCAGTGCCGCTGGCGCTGCCGCTGGGGAATGATCATGTCGAGCGACTGGCCCAGCGCCTCGGCTTCGGTGAAGCCGAAGATGCGCTCGGCGGCGCGGTTCCAGAGCGTGATCGCCCCTTGCGAATCGCACACCATGATCGCGTCGCCGGCGCCTTCGACGAGCTGCTTGAAATCAACGTTCGCTTGCATGTTTTCCTCTGGCGCTTCATGTCGATTTCCCGGCGCCGCGCCCGCGTCTTCGAACGGGCGGCGCCGGGGGAGCCGCTACACGGCTTTTGCTTCCTTGAGATTGTCGATCTGCTGCTTGGTGTAGCCCAGTTCCGCCAGCACCTCGTCGGTGTGCTCGCCCAGCAGCGGCGAGGCGGTGACCTCGGGCTTGAGGTCCGAGAACTTGATCGGGCTGCCGATGGTCCAGTAGCTGCCGCGCTCCTTGTGCGGCACTTCGACGATGGAGCCGCTCTTGCGCAGCGACTCGTCGTGCAGCAGTTCCTTCATCGACAGCACCGGGGCGCAGGGAATGTCGTGCTTGCGGAAGATGTCCACCGCTTCGAACTTGGTCTTGTCCTTGATGAAGTCCTCGATGGTGGCGAAGATCTGGTCGATGTGCGGCTGGCGGGCCTTGGGGGTCATGTAGTCGGGATCGGTCTTCCACTCGGGCTTGCCGAGCGCGTCGCAGATCGGGTCCCAGGCGTGGCCCTGCACCGTGAAGTAGATGTAGGCGTTGGGGTCGGTCTGCCAGCCCTTGCACTTCAGGATCCAGCCCGGCTGGCCGCCGCCGCCGGCGTTGCCGCCGCGCGGCACCACCTTGTCCTTGAAGGCGTCCATCTCGTGCGGGTACTGCGGGTATTCCTCCAGGTAGCCCACGCTGTCCAGGCGCTGCTGGTCGCGCATCTTCACGCGGCACAGGTTGAGCACGGCGTCCTGCATCGAGCAGGCCACCTTCTGGCCCTTGCCGGTCTGCTGGCGGCCGATGATGGCCGTCAGGATGCCGATGGCCAGGTGCATGCCGGTGTTGGAGTCGCCCAGCGCGGCGGCCGAGATCGTCGGCACCGAGTTCTCGCCCTTCCACCAGCCGGTGGTGGAGGCGGCGCCGCCGGCGCACTGCGCCACGTTCTCGTAGACCTTCAGGTCCTCGTAGTGGTGGCCGTCGCTGAAGCCCTTGACCGAGGCGACGATCATCTTGGGGTTCAGTTCCTGGATGCGCGCCCAGGTGAAGCCCATGCGGTCGAGCGCGCCGGGGCCGAAGTTCTCGACCAGCACGTCGGATTCGCGGATCAGCTTTTCCAGCACGGCCTTGCCCTCGGGCTTCTTCGTGTCCAGCGTGATCGAGCGCTTGTTGCTGTTGAGCATGGTGAAGTACAGCGCGTCGACGTTCGGGATGTCGCGCAGCTGGCTGCGGGTGACGTCGCCGGCGCCCGGGCGCTCGACCTTGATCACGTCGGCGCCGAACCAGGCCAGCATCTGGGTACAGGCCGGACCGGCTTGCACGTGCGTGAAGTCGATGATCTTGATGCCGTTGAGGGGTTTGTTGCTCATTTGAGGTTCTCCTTGAGGGTGCTGGGTTACTTCTTCTTCGCCGTGCTGGGGTTCAGACTGGTGATGCGGCCGCTTTCGGTGCCGGCGGTCTCGTCGATCACGGCATTGATCAGGGTCGGACGGCGCGAAGCCACGGCTTCGGCCAGCGCCTTCTGCAATTCGTCCGCGGTGGTGGCATTGATGCCCACGCCGCCAAAGGCTTCCATCAGCTTGTCGTAGCGCGCGTTCTTCACGAACACGGTGGGCGCCACGTCGGGCGTGCCGCTCGCGTTCACGTCGGTGCCGCGGTAGACGCCGTTGTTGTTGAACACGACGATGCAAATGGGCAGGTTGTAGCGGCAGATGGTCTCCACCTCCATGCCGCTGAAGCCGAAGGCGCTGTCGCCTTCGATGGCGATCACCGGCTTGTCGGTGACCACCGCGGCGGCCACGGCAAAGCCCATTCCGATGCCCATGATTCCCCAGGTGCCCACGTCCAGGCGTTTGCGCGGCTCGTACATGTCGACGATGCTGCGCGCGAAGTCCAGCGTGTTGGCGCCTTCGTTCACCACGATGGCATCGGGCCGCGCCTTCACCTGGTCGCGGATCACGCTGAGCGCGCTGTGGAAGTTCATCGGCGAAGGCCGTGCAGCCAGCGTGACGGCCATCTTCGAGAGGTTCTTGTCCTTGCGCTCGGCGATGGCGCCGGTCCATTCGGCCGGCGGCTTGGCCCACTTGGCATCCACGCCCGCGAGCAGCGCCGCCACGCAGGAGCCGATGTCGCCGATCACCGGCGCGGCAATGGCCACGTTGCTGTCGATCTCGGTCGGCGCAATGTCGATCTGGATGAACTGCTTGGCGCCCTTGTCCTGGCCCCAGGTCTTGCCCTTGCCGTGCGACAGCAGCCAGTTCAGGCGCGCGCCCACCAGCATCACGACGTCGGCTTCCTGCAGCACGTAGGAGCGCGCGGCCGCGGCCGACTGCGCATGCGTGTCGGGCAAAAGGCCCTTGGCCATCGACATCGGCAGGTAGGGAATGCCGGTCTTCTCGACCAGCGCGCGGATGTCGGCATCGGCCTGCGCGTAGGCCGCGCCCTTGCCCAGCAGGATCAGCGGCTTCTTGGCGCCCTTGAGCAGGTCGAGCGCACGCTGGACCGCGTCGGGTGCCGGAATCTGGCGCGGCGCGGGATCGACCACCTTGATCAGCGAGCGGCGGCCGGCTTCGGCCTCCATGGTCTGCGCGAACAGCTTGGCCGGCAGGTCCAGGTACACGCCGCCCGGGCGGCCCGACAGCGCCGCGCGAATGGCGCGTGCGATGCCCACGCCGATATCCTGCGCATGCAGCACGCGGAAGGCCGCCTTGCACAGCGGCTTGGCGATCGCGAGCTGGTCCATCTCCTCATAGTCGCCCTGCTGCAGGTCGACGATCTCGCGCTCGCTCGAACCGCTGATGAGAATCATCGGGAAGCAGTTGGTGGTGGCATTGGCCAGCGCCGTGAGGCCGTTCAGGAAGCCGGGGGCCGACACCGTCAGGCAGATGCCGGGCTTCTGCGTGAGGAAGCCGGCCGCTGCGGCGGCGTTGCCCGCATGCTGCTCGTGGCGGAACGAGATGACCCGCAGGCCCTCGGCCTGCGCCATGCGCGTGAGATCGGTGATGGGAATGCCCGGCAGGCCGAAGATGGTGTCGATGTCGTTCAGCTTGAGCGCATCGATGACCAGGTGGAAGCCGTCGATGGTCGTTTCGTGCGCCGCCGATGCCTCGTCGGCAGGGTGCTTGAGGGCCACCACGACCGCATCGCCGTCGTTGGCCCTGTTCTTGGGCTTGAGGGCGTCGTCCAGGGTGGTGGATGCCTCTTTGTCCGTTCTTACTGAAGACATGTCTCTCCTTCTTGCTTGGTTGAATGGCCGAGGCCCGAGCCGGGACTATGATTCGGGGGCATGCTTTCGGGCGTTGACCTCGGTCAACTTTCCGGAAAACGGCACCGGCCAGATGAACCAGAAGTTGTTGTTGCGCATTCGAGCAAGACGGGACCCATGACGCTGTTGGAAAACCACCCGGAGAAGAACATCATTCGTGCGCAGCTCCGGCAGAACATCCTTCTCAAGGACCTGAGCGAGAGCGAGCGCGCCGAGCTGGAAACCCATCTCGTCATCGTGGACGGCAACAAGGGCGATTTCCTGCTGCACCAGGGCGTGCGCGAGATGGAGCAGTACTTCATCCTCGATGGCATCCTCAAGCGGGTGGTGAGCAACCCCGAGGGCAAGGAAATGATCCTGCGCTTTGCCGATGCGCACGACATGGAAACCAGCTACGCGGCGCTGCGGCTGGGCACGCCCACGCCCTACGGCATCGTCTGCGTCACCAAGGCCCGGGTGGCCAGCCTGCCGCTGAAGGAGTGGATCGCGTTCCTGGACCGCCACCCCGAGACCAAGGAACTGTTCGAATACTGCGTGATGCGCGGCATGAGCGAGATCATGGCGCACACCATCACGCTGCATCTGCTCGACGCCCCCGGCCGCGTGCACCGCTTCATGCGCAAGCACCCCGAGCTGGAAGACCGCATTCCCAGCAAGGAGCTGGCGTCGTATCTCAATCTCTCCGCAGAAACCCTGAGCCGGCTCCGAAAGCGCGGAAAAATTTAGCTCGCGCGCCCTTTTTCAGGTCTGCTTGGCCGACGCGAAGCGGCGCGGAACGGTCATCAGGCGCAGCGCGTTGTCGACGCCGCTCACGCCGTCGACCCTGGACGCCACATCCTCCGTGAGCAAGCGCTCCTGCGCATCGAGCACGATGCCGCTCAGCTTCACCCTTCCCTGGTCGGCCTCGACGGTCACGCGGATGTCGGCGGTCGCCTCCTCGTCCTTGAGGGCCGACTTCACCCGCGCCGCGAGCACCATGTTGGCCAGCAATGCGCGCGAGGCCAGTGTCTCGGCGAACTCCGGGCGCTCCACCAGCGCGCGGATCTGCGCCACGCAGCTGTCCACCGAAAGGCGGTCCGTGTTGAGCACCAGGTCGTAGAGCACCGGGTCGCCCCAGGTCACGCCGAACTGCGCGTGCATGCGCGCCGCGTGCGCGTCGTCGCTGCGCCGGATCTCGGCTTCGGCAAACTCGGCGTCGTCGGTTTCGAGATGCGCCATCAGCCATTCGACCCGCTTCTTCATCGAGCGCGTGATGCGCACGCACACCACGTGCGGCACCGGCCGCAGCAGGCAGGTGGCGCCCCAGCCGCGCAGCACCACGTTGCCGCGGTCGGCCAGCGCGAAGAGCTCCTCGGCCGTGTAGAGCGCAAGGCTGCGCCGGTCGGCCGTGAGCCGCTCGACAAAGCCGGCCTTGCCGTCGCGCAGGCGGCCGATGAAGCTGGTCGGCACCTGCATGCGGTCGGCCACGCGCTCGATCGTCTCGTGGCGCATGACCTCGAGGCCGAGCGTCTCGGCAAGCCGAAGCGACACGTCCTTGGCAAGGGAACCCATCTCCTGGGTGAGTGCGATCACTGGCATGTCGTTGTTCTCCGTTCAGTCCACCGGGCGCTCGACGGCGAACTCGTCGGGCTTCTTGGGCTTGACGAAAGCCAGCACCTTGGAAATGAGCGGCCAGAACAGCAGCACGAGCGCCAGGGTGGTGATGCCGCCGACCAGCGGGTTCGAGAACATGATCGTCACGTCGCCCTGCGAGACCAGCATGGCCTGGCGGAACGAGTCTTCCGCCTTGTCGCCGAGCACCAGCGCCAGCACCAGCGGCGCCAGCGGGAAGTCGAGCTTCTTGAACAGGTAGCCCACCACGCCGAAGCCGAGCATGAACCAGATGTCGAGCATCGCGTTGTGCACCGTGTAGGCGCCGATGGCGCAGATCACGATGATCACCGGCGCAATGATCGAGAACGGAATGCGCAGAATAGAGGCGAACAGCGGCACCGTGCTCAGCACCACGATCAGGCCCACGATGTTGCCCAGGTACATGCTGGCGATCAGGCCCCAGACGAAGTCCTTCTGCTCGACGAACAGCAGCGGCCCGGGCTGCAGGCCCCAGATCAGCAGGCCGCCCAGCAGCACCGCGGCGGTGGGCGAACCCGGAATGCCCAGCGCCAGCATCGGCAGCAGCGCGCTGGTGCCCGCGGCGTGCGCGGCGGTCTCCGGGGCCACCACGCCTTCCATCTGGCCGGTGCCGAACTTGGAGCCGCGCTTGGACATCTTCTTGGCCAGGCCGTAGGCCATGAACGAAGCCGGTGTCGCACCGCCGGGCGTGATGCCCATCCAGATGCCGATCAGCGAGCTGCGCAGCGAAGTCACCCAGTACTGCGGCAGCTGCTTCCAGGTCTGCAGCACCACCTTGGGATCGATCTTCGCGCTCTTGCCCGAGAACTTCAGGCCCTCTTCCATCGACAGCAGGATCTCGCCGATGCCGAACAGACCGATCACCGCAATCAGGAAGTCGAAGCCGCGCATCAGCTCGGGCTGGCCGAAGGTGAGCCGCAGCTGGCCCGTGACCGTGTCCATGCCCACGCTGGCCAGCGCGAAGCCGAGCGCCATCGACGCCAGGATCTTGAACGGCGAGCCCTTGCCCATGCCCACGAAGCTGCAGAAGGTCAGCAGGTACACCGCAAAGAATTCGGGCGAGCCGAACTTGAGCGCGAACTTGGCCACCAGCGGCGCCAGGAAGGTGATCATGACCACCGCCAGCAGCGCACCCACGAACGACGAGGTGAAGGCGGTGGTCAGCGCGGCGCCCGCATTGCCCTGCTGCGCCATCGGATAGCCGTCGAAGGTGGTGGCCACCGACCACGGCTCGCCCGGGATGTTGAACAGGATGGAGGTGATGGCCCCGCCGAACAGCGCACCCCAGTAGATGCACGACAGCATGATGATTGCCGAGGTCGGCGACATCGTGAACGTGAGGGGCAGCAGGATCGCCACCCCGTTGGCGCCGCCCAGGCCCGGGAGCACGCCGATCAGCACGCCCAGGATGATGCCGACGAACATCAGGCCGATGTTCATCGGCGTGAGGATTACCGAGAAGCCCTGCATCAGGGCACTGATTTCATCCATTTCGCATTTGCTCCGTGAGATTCAGTAGCCGAGAAACCGGAGAGGATCGAGTGCGCCCTTGAACAGCGGCACCTTGAACCACACCTCGAACATGCAGAAGAACACCGTATTGACGACCAGCGCCGCAATGGCGCTCTTCACCCACGAGTACTTGCCCAGGAACACCATGAACAGCGCGATGTAGATCGCCGACGCCACGTAGATGCCGAGCAGCGAGATCGCCCCCACGTACACCGTGGCCGGCAGCAGCACCGACAGCACGCGCTTGAGCTGCACCGAATCGACGAAGACCTCGGTCTTCCTGTTCTTGCCCAGCAATGCCTGGTACAGGATGCCGGCGCCGGAGATCGTGATGATCACGCCGATGTAGAAGGGGAAGTACCCCGCGCCCGGACCGTCGCTGGTCCAGCCCGAGCCCAGCCTCTGGCTCTCGTAGATCACCACCAGGCCGATGGCCACCAGGACCAGTGCGACCACGGCCTCGACCACGTGGGTCGCTACGCCGGTGCGCACCGGCCCGTCTGCTGAATTCTCGTCGTGCTCCATGGAGTCCCCATCGTTCATGTGTATGCCGTGAAACCCGAAGTGCAGCGCTCCGCCCGCCGCCCTGCCGGCGGCCGTCTCATCAGGGCAAGGAGCGCCGCGCGACGCTCGGTGATTGCTACTTGCTGCTGGCCAGGAAGCCGGCTTCCGTCATCAGCGTGCGGTGCGTTGCTTCCGCTTCCGTGAGCCATTTGGTGAACGCGTCGCCGGTCATGAAGGTCGGGTTGAAGGCACCCTTCTCCATGTACTCCTTCCAGTCCGGCGTGGCGGCGATCTTGGTCAGCAGGTCCACATAGAAGGCGAGCTGCTCGGGCGTCACGCCGGCGGGCATGAAGATGCCGCGCAGCATCGTGTACTTGGTGGGAACGCCCGCTTCCTTGCAGGTGGGGACATCGTTCCACGACTGCGTCTCCGTCACCTTGGCCTTGAACGGCATGCGCTGGTCGTCGAACACGCACAGCGCGCGCAGCTTGCCCGCACGCCACTGGGCCACCGCCTCGATCGGGTTGTTGACCGTCGATTGCACGTGCCCGCCCACCAGCTGCACCGCCACCTCGCCGCCGCCCTTGAACGGCACGTAGATGAACTTGGTGCCGGTGGCCTTCTCCAGCGCCACCGTGATGATCTGGTCTTCCTGCTTGGAGCCGGTGCCGGCCATCTTGAACTTGCTCGGGCCCGCCGCCTTGGCCGCCGCAATGAACTCGGAAGCGTTCTTGTACGGCTGCTCGGCGTTGGTCCACAGCACGAACTGGTCGAGCGCCATCATCGCGACGGGCGTCATGTCCTTCCAGTTGAAGGGCACGCCGGTGGCCATGGGCGTGGTGAACAGGTTGGACAGCGAGATGATGATCTTGTGCGGATCGCCCTTGGCTTCCTTCACCGCAAGAAAGCCCTCGGCCCCCGCGCCGCCCGACTTGTTGACGACGATCAGCGGCTCCTTCATCAGCTTGTACTTGATGACGATGCCCTGCAGCAGCCGGCCCATCTGGTCGGCGCCGCCGCCGGTGCCCGCCGGGATCACGAACTCCACCGGCTTGGTGGGCTCCCATGCGGAAGCTGGCGTGGCAACCGCCAGCGCCAGCATGGCCGCAGTGAAGACTGAGGCCCGGCAAGCGCGGGTGCGCGAAAAGAAGTTCTTCATCATGTTGTCTCCTGTTCTCCGGTGTAAGTGCGCTCTTTTTTTTATGGGATCTGAGCCGATGCGAACAGGGGCGATGGTGCGCGCAGGAATAACTCGGCCTGCTTGACCATGGTCAACTTTTCAAAGATTTTGTCTTGGGGTTAGCCCGCGCCAAACGGCGGGCAAGCAGGTCCTGGCGCTCGGGCCATCGAGGGGAACGGCACGCACGCCGAACGCATGCGGCAGCACCGATGGCGGGTGCTTTTTCCTCGGATCCGGGGGGATCCCGGGGGGATTCGGGTAAACCCTAAAATGGCGATCATTTCCCGACCAACGAATCCCAGGAGTTCCCGTATGTCTACCCTTGACCGATCGTCCGGCACGAGCGCATCTGGTGGCTTGGCTGGCGCGCTCAAGGCGCTCGCCGAAGAGGCCAGCGTGCTCGTTCAGGCCTTGCTCAGCCCGGGCAAGGTGATCGAGGAAGTCGAGCAGATGCGCGCGCTGCAGGTGCGCGCCAACCGCATCGAGGCCTCCGACCCGCTGCGCGCCGACGTGCTGCGCTGGCACGCCTCGCGCATCGGCCTGCGCTGAACCGGCCTCTGCGCGGCGGCACGGCGCCAAACTGGTAAAGTCCGGGCCGCCCTCCGTCTTCGTAGTTCAATGGATAGAACGGGGTCCTCCTAAGACTCAGATACAGGTTCGATTCCTGTCGAAGGCACCAAAGACCCGAATCACGGCGTCTCACCCCACATCAGAAACCCGCACGCTCCCTAGGCGTAGCGGGTTTTTCTTTGCCTCGCGACGACACGCGGCGTAGCATCCCTTCCCACAGAAATACCGTCATTTTTGCCGGTACCTCGGAAATCCCCGTGACGAGATACCGTTAAGGAGTGGAGATGGCACTGACAGACACGTTTGTTAGGCAGGTGAAGCCCACCGGGAAGGCCAACGGCGACAAATATGCCGACGGCGCCGGCATGTACCTGCTGGTGAAGACTGCCGGGAAATACTGGCGAATGGATTACACCTTCGCCGGCAAGCGGAAAACGCTGGCGCTGGGAACCTACCCCGAGGTCTCGCTGGCCAAAGCCCGGGATCGCCGCGCCGCCGCCCGCGAGCTGCTGGCAGACGGGACCGACCCGAGCGCGGCCAAGCGCGAAGAAAAGAGAGCCCGAGCCGACGCGGCGGCGAATACGTTCGAGGCGGTTGCGCGCGAGTGGCTGGGAAAGACTGCCGCCAAACGAGCGAGCGGAACGCAGCGCAAGGTCAAGACGTGGCTCGAGAAGGACGTGTTCCCCTTCATCGGCAAGATGCCCATGTCCTCCATCGGTCCGCGCGACATTCTGGAGCGGGTTGTCCGCAAGCTGGAAGCACGCGGCGCCATCGATACCGCCCATCGCGTCAAGCAGCTTTGCGGGCAGGTGTTTCGCTTCGCAGTGGTGTCAGGGCTGGCAGAGCGGGACGTCACCGCCGATCTGAGCGAAGCTCTGGCCTCGAAAGCGACCAGGCACTTCGCTGCCATTACCGAGCCCAAGCGAGTCGGAGACCTGATGCGCTCGATCCATGCCTACAGCGGGCACCCCACGACCGTGGCCGCGCTGAAGCTTTCCCCTCTGCTGTTTGTCCGCCCTGGCGAGTTGCGCACCGCGGAATGGGCCGAGATCGACCTGGACGCGGCCGAGTGGCGCATCGCCGGCCCGAAGATGAAAATGAAGGTCGATCACGTCGTGCCGCTGGCAAGCCAGGCGGTAGAGATCCTGCGGAACCTCCACCCGATCACGGGACATGGACGGTTTGTGTTTCCCAGCATACGGACGGGCGAACGCCCCATGAGCGAGAACACGATCAATGCCGCCCTGCGCGGGATGGGCTACAGCGCCGAAGTCCACACGGCCCACGGCTTCAGGGCAACCGCGCGGACGATCATGGACGAGGTGCTTGGCGAGCGTGTGGACTTCATCGAGCACCAGCTCTCCCACATGGTCCGGGATACCAACGGTCGTGCGTACAACCGCACCGCGCATCTCCCCGCGCGCCGGGAAATGATGCAGCGCTGGGCGGACTACCTGGACAAGCTGCGCATCGGTGCCGACGTGATTCCCTTGAAGCCGCACCAGATGACATAGCGCCAAGTCCGCGCGCTCCTTCCAAGCCAGCTGGATGAGTGCCTCGACATCGCGCGCGCAGGTGCGCCGCAATCTGGGGCAGACCGCTTCGGACGCCTGCCGCGAACTACTGTGCTGCTCGCAGTGCGCCGCGCGCCCGTTCCGACGCCGCGCGTTGACTACAGTCGGCTCAGCCAGGACCAGACACTCGAAGTCATCTTCCAATGTCAGCGTCGGGACAAAGTGGCAAACGCATTACAAATGTGCTACGCTTACGGCCATGAAATCGTGCACCTTACCTGCCGTTCGCGTTGAGCCGGAACTGCGTGCCGAGCTCGAAGCGGTCCTCGGTGAAGAGGAAACCATCAGCACCTTTGTGGCCGATGCCGTGCGCCGAGCAGTTGACTTCCGTCGCGTCCAGACGGACTTCCATGCGCGCGGCGAGGCCGCTTGGCAGGACTACCTGCGAACCGGTGTTTCACGCCCCGTGGACGAAGTGTTTGACCGCGTCCAGGCCCGCATTGATGCACGACGTCGCGAATTGCAAGGCCCCGGCACGTGACTGCGTTGTTCGGGGTTGAGATGACCCCGCAAGCCGAGGATGACCTTGAGCGGTTGTTTGAGTTCCTCGTCGCACGGTCAGAGACCTTGGAGGAACTGGACCATGCTCAGCATGTACTGCGCCAGCTTCGCACCAGTATCAAGAAGCGGCTGGCCGAGAATCCTTGGGCGTATCGGAAAGCGGGGGACGGCAGGCGTACAACGCGCCGAGAGTTGATCGTGGGCCTTGGTTCCACAGGCTATGTGGCCCTCTACGAAATCCTTCCGGGGCGGGAAGTCAGGGTGTTGGCGATTCGTCATCAGCGCGAAGAGGACTACCACTGAGCCCAATGCGGCCGTAAGTCGCTGTGGTGTGGCGCGACGATCTGGCTGAGAGGCGCGCGACAGTCTCCGCAGTTTGAATGACTTCTTCAGAGATGCTGCTATGTCTCTTGTGGGCCCGAAGCGGCTGTTCATACACGTCCGCATCGAGCCGCCGGAAATCCCAAACTTACAGCTTCAAAACGAACGCGAGACCGTCCCAGGGATACCAGACAAGGTAGCCTGTCGCGACAGCGGCCGCCGCAGCGGAGATTAGACGTCGAGTCGTTGCCCAGTCGATCAGGGACCACGCGAGGCCAGGAAATACAACACACAGCGACCATATCGCCGCCAATTTGATCCTGCGGAGGTCGTCTGGCTCAAGGTGGCCGGCAAGGGGATGGGGAATGATCCAAAGGCAGAGCGGCACGAGCCATGGAGCGACGCACAGCAGGATGTGAACTGGGAACCCTCGCTGACTGGACATGTGATTTTCAGTTTCCACTTCTGGCCGAATTCTGCCTTCGCCTACACATGTCCCAAGTCATCGAGCCGGCGAAGCTCCTCGGCCCCCTCCTCGGACGCCTGGAAGATGTTTCGCAGAATCTGCGGAGTGATTGGCCGACCAGCCTCACTGACAAGAGGCTGATGTCCCGCACACTCCAGAGCCGAAAGCAGCGCAAGCGCTTTTGCACAGACGTCTTCTGTTCGATTGAAGAAAAGCTCCTGGTCGAACACGGGCTTCCCGGCGAGAAGGCGGTCTCGCACATCGAGAACTCCGAGGTTTGTAATGCGCCGAACTTCGCTCACCAACGACACGGGCGGGTCGCATGGCTCTGTAGAAATGATCACGCGGCTCATCTTCGTTGGGAAGCGAAAGGGATGACTGATCCTGGCCGAATTTTGCTGGCCGCTGCGAACAGCTGGTCGTGGCCGGCTGCGGTCCATGCCAAGCCGCCTTCGAAGCTCCCGAGAAGTTTGACACCTCCCACACGTCCGGAGGCGCTTTAGCACTTCATTGCGCTCCCCACGCCGCCTGCTGAAGCACAACGCGGTGGCCATCGGGGTCTGCAAACGTGCGACCGCGGCGTTGCCAATACGGATTGAAGGAGGAGACCTCGGTGAATCCAGCGGTGAGCATGGCTTCGGATGAGCGCTGCCATTCCGTAGGCTCCGGAATATAGAAGACGGCGAGGTCCTCCACTGTGGGAGCCGGGATTACCGGGTAGTCACGGCAGTGTGTGAACGCGAAGTGGTACGGCAAGCCAGGAAACCCGAGGATTGCCGCATCGAACCCTTGGTGGTCTACGAACCGGTCGAGTTCACGCAGACCGAGGCCGTCGCAATACATGGCGGACGAGCGCTTCACGGAACTGACTGGGCGAACAATTCGAAGCTGAATAGTCATGCGCAAAAATCTTCCATGTCTAACGACGTTGTTGCGGTGCCACGAACATGCGCTCCTCGCCGACTCAGGTCGCGAGCAGATGTCGAAGCACCGCTCTTTGCACCGGTAAGAGGAGCTTCTTCTGCTCGTAGCCCGCAAAGCGCGAATAGCAACGGGGATCCACCGAAAGTTCACCACCGACAGCGAACGGTGGAGTTGGCAACAGCACCGGCTGGCCCATCCGAGCCAAATCTTCGATCGACAGCGGACTGCTCAACTGCTCCGTGCCCCGAGGCCAGCCATCGGTGATTACCACGTCTACTGTTTCGTGGGCCGACGATGAAAAGGATACGTTTGGTACGGTCTCGTGGAAACTCTCATGGCATACATGCACAAGCGAAAAGTCCATCACACCGGCCAGCTCGTGCCAAGAACGAAATACGTTTGTCGGCGGCCCCCAAAGGCAGATGCGCACCTTTCGGATCGAACCGATGGTTGTCTCGATGAAATAGGCGTCGGTAAGAACCTCGCATGGATGGCCGGCGTTCGACATCGCATTGACAACTGGCCTCCGGGATGAAGCAGCGAACTCCGTGAGGCGTTCATGGTTCGATTCTCGGATGACGTAGATGTCATAGAAGGGGTCGAGGTAGCCTGCAAGATCGCAAACTCGTTCACCTGTTTTCAAAAGATTCGGCAACTCGATGACGCATAGGTTCAGCTCGTGGAATGCCTTCAGAAACGTCGTGCGCGTGCGAATGCCATTTCCTTCGAACGACCAGGCTACGGTGCCTTGAAGATGCACGGCAGGTGATGCAACTAGGCGCCAGATCGCGCGAACATCCACGGGGGAAAGTGCTGACAAGCTGACTAGGTTCATGGCTTGGGATGCGTCAGAGACTCAACATTGGAGGCCGCGTTTGAACGTCTGGTTCTGGCCGACTGCAGCCGGTTGGGCGGAGGCTTCTTCGGCCGCGCTCCACGCCCGCCGAGCCCGGCGTTTCGCGATCACTGGGTAGACACCGATGAGAGCGCCACGCAGAACTCGTCGAACGATTCTGCTACATGTTCATATGACGGCTCGTCCTCCACGGACTGCTCGTTGCTCCAGAGGACGACATGCGAATCGCTTGAGGCGCAGTCGAAGCAAAGCGCATCGTTGTTTGCCAGCACTGCAAACGGCAGAAGAGCCCCGAGACGACTTTCCAGGGCGGACCAGAAGACATTGGCGTTTAAGAAACCGAGCTGATGGTCTTTTAGGTCATGCCCGGCCGTGTAGTGGAGGAAGCGATCTATCGGCGGAGCCAGCTGACCATCGCGCGTGCGAAAGTATCTCGTTGAGGGCCTGCCACCGTTGAATTCCTCGACGACGTGCACGTAGCTCGGGTCGAACTCGAACGAAGGGAAATCGGCGCGGACCATGTCCTTCATTTCGTCGAGCTCGCGCTTCGAGAAGGGGCCGACCAGAGATGCATCGAAGAATTGAAGTGGCATCGGTACCTTTGGGAAGAGGTGCGAATGACTGCTAACCGGCGAATTGTGGCGTATCGCCGAGCGACCGGTCCTGGCCGAGGCTGTGTGAAAACTCAATCCGGTCGCCATCACTCCGAAAGTCGACCTCTCAGATGGGCCCAGGCTGCGTTTTTTGGATGTGCCAAGGGGTCAAGGACCCCTGAAAAGATGACTCTGCGGAGTTTTCACACAGCCTCGGCCGGTTGCTGGCTCTTCTTGATGCCTAGTTGGCGGGTTGGACCGCGTCCTTCGGCAACCAATAGGCGCGCTTCGGCGACGGGTCCCCAATCCTCATCACGCTGCTGCCGGAACCAGCGTCAAACACAGTGGCTAGCGTGTTCTTCTGCACTCTCGTGCAGTGAGCAATCGCCTCCCCGACAGTCGCTACATTGGCCTTTGCTCGCAGGCGGTCGAGCAACACCTTGTTGTCCCCTGCGAGGTCAGGTTCACCGGTCGCTGGCGAAATGTTAGAGGTGCCTTTGGTGGCAACCAAGATGCCAATCATCAACACAACGAAATTCACGTACTCCGCCTGCGCAGGGGATTCGCACCCATAGTAGATATCGACCGGCCCGCCCTTGGTTACAACACGCGAGCCGCTTGAGCAAGCGACTTTCGAGCAGTTCTCGGCAGCATTCACTTGCAGAGCAAATGCAGCGAGCGCGGCGATACAAATTTTCTTCATGAGCTTCGGTGTTTGCATTTGACCCGTTGCGAAGGAGACAAGCGATCCTTGGAGATTGTTTGCGCAGGTCAGGTTTTTGTGCACGCGCTTCGATGAGTGCAAGCTCAACCTGGTCGGAAGGTGTTGCTCGGACGCTGAGAACGTCCGCTATGCGGCGAATTTGAGGCCGGCTACGAATGACGGGTTCTGGCCGGCTGACGTCAGTCGAGGGGCCTGCCCATTGCGAAATCACATTCCAGCCCAAGGATTGCCGCGACCGATGACTGCAGTTCCTCAACCAGTTCTGGATCCATAAACTTGTAGTTGTCGGGGATGTCCATGACGTGAACCGGTTTTTCAGCGATCACCCGGGTGAACTCGGCGAGCAGTCGTGACTTGTGCTTCTCCTCCATCACCAAGATCACGTCGGCCCAGCGAATGTCCTCTACCGAGACCTTGCGTCGGGCATTCGGACTCGTTCCGGCCGAGCGAACGGACAACTTGGGGTGCTTGCGCCAGACCTGCTCGGCGGTGGGACTGCGCCACTGATTCCTGCTGCAGACGAACAAGACGTTTCGCCCCTCGCCGACGAACTCGCTCGCAGCTTCGCGCAGGAGCTGATTTTCCGAGACCCGCGGATAGTCGAATCCGAGTTGATCGGCCCGAGCCACCTTGTCGGATCGCGTGTAGAGGTCTTTCCACCGCTTTTCCCGCGGCCAGCTATCTTTTCCAGACATGCTTTCTGTTCCAAGAAATAGGAAGGTTCGTCGATGCTAGCGAATGAACATTTCCATGAAATTGAGTACTCGCACCGAATGACCGGTATTGGCCGCAACTAGCCCTAGCCGCCGGCCTCAATAATCTCTGGGCCAAATCGACCGAGCTCGGTGCGCTGATTGTCAGTGAACGTCCTTTTCGCCAGCACCAGCGACTGCAACCCCTGAATGCCTGCCAATGCCGCGAGCGTCGCAACCGAGAGTCGAGAGGCGTCGAGCGCAATTTGCTGCACTCCGCGCAACCCGCAAAGCGCGATGGCCTTGTCGTCCTCTAGGGGTACATCCATCAGCGTGACTGAAAACACCTCGGCGTCCCACACGTAGCCACCACCAAGCGCCTCGACGTGGTCTAGAAGCCCTTGATTGATTCGGCACTCTTCAGCGGTCATTTTCCGGTCCTGTGGTGAACAAGTAGCACTCGTCCGGAGAGCTGGGCGTCCGCGACGAACTTCCGCTATTGGCCGCATTCTGTCTTCTGCGTTGGCCGAACAGTTCATCCACATTAACTTCGCGGGCGCTCCATAGCGGTCGTTGAGGCGATGAAGCCAAGCTTTGCGAAGAACCCGGCAGCGCCTTCTCTTCCGGCTCGAAGCACCCAGGTGATGATCGATTCGGACCCGACAAGGCGCTCGACAAGTGCCTGCCCGATGCCTCGCCTCCGGTGCGACTCAGCAACCACTACCATGGACAAGTACCCGTTTGAAATCCCATCGGTGATCGCGCGAGCGAAACCGACGACTTGGTCGTCCGCCACCGCAACCAACGCTCGCCGCGAAGCCGAGATCAGCCGGCCGAGTTCCTCGACGTTAATGACGCGATGTGCCCACCCGTTGCACATCAGCAAGCGATGGACTGCCCGATCTGAGAGGGCAACTTCCGAGATGACCAGCAGCACAGCACGTTTTCACACAGCCTCGGCCAAAACCGGACCGAGCCAGGATCGACGATCGAAGGGGAAGGAAGGGTTTGAGTACCCCTGAAAACACGCCGATCGCGAGTTTCCACGCAGCCTCGGCCGCATCCAGCCGTCTGAGGTCCGAGCCCTGCTCGCCGGGACGGCTTAGGCCCTTGTAGTCGGGGTCGTCCCACTGCAATTCAAGCCGCATGTAATAGCTCATTGCCGAGTGACTTTCTCTTCCATCTAGGACGAGATCTGCGGACGAATGTCTGTCTATGAACAGATTCTGCCCGACTCCAAGCGACCGCTCCTGCCGACCTCAGACCTGGGAACTGGCATCTCGCGGCGCGAGCGCAGCCCGTACCTTATTCAGGAGCCTTTTCGCTGCGATGGCCCGTTGCATTCCAGTGACGCTGCCGGTGCAGAGGCAAATCGCAACGACGGACACGGCGATGGCCGCAATAGGATGCCTCTCTACGAGGGAGCAGGCTAAGGCACCGCCGAGTATGAGTGCTCCGATGCCACCCATTTCAGACGTGGCGCTCCTGCAAACAATTTCACCTGTCTCATGGTTGACCCACCCAAGCAGGGTCCGCCAGTCGCCAGGTCGCAGAAGAACTGCCGTGACGGTCATCCCGGCCTCAATCCGAGGTGAACCAGGGACCTCGATTGCGTACTTTTTCACGTCCCCCGCTTGAAATCCGAACCCCGTGAAGGGCACACGGTTATACGGTGACCTGCGGACGATGTCGAACACTCGGTCGAACGTGACGGTGACCTCATTCATGAACAAAGGCATTTGCAAAGCGGGTGAGATAGCTTAAACGAGCCCACGTTGAGACCACGGCGCTGCACGTGGGTTTCTGGCTCGCTTGCGGTATATCGCACGAGTGATTCGGTCAGCTCACAGTCCAAGCACTGCCTTGCCTGTCAGCATGCAAGGCAGCGTGCAGCAGCAAGGCGGCCGCGCAGGCAACCAGCGGGGCCAATGCTTTCGAGCGCTGTCGCTTTCAGGAGCGCATGCTCGATGGTGTCGATGCGCAAGTAGACAGAGGGCAAGCAAGCGACGAGGTTGCGCGCGATGGCAGTCTCAGCGAACGAGGCGACCGCGCTCAAATTGCAGAGGTCTGAAGCTGAGGCTCATCCTTGCTCAGAACACTAACGCAATCATTTCCGACTATGAGGAATTCGCGCAGGTCTTCGTACATCCGGCCGCTCACATAATGCGCACGGTGAAGCTCGAACGTTTTCCATCCCCCAGTTGTGACCTCGAAAAGCCAGCCAGTCTTCAGTGAGCACCGAGACCAGAATTCCGTCAGGTCGAGTTCGTCGAGCACTCGGAATCCCCAGACCGAGGAAAACACCACTGTGCTAGCGAGCTTCGACCCTTCCACTCGTATCGTCAGGCAGCCGGCCGTGTACGAGATGGACACGACCTCACAACTAATATCCGGCTGAAACGGACCTGCCAAGACCCTCACCGCAGGCTGCAAATGAATCAAGTCGCTCATGCACTTCCTTGGCTTCGTATGGCTGGACTTGATTCTGACTGACGATGGAACGTCCGGTTGGCCGGATTCTGTCTTCGGCGATCGTCCCCGGCCGGCGCCGTTTAGTCAAAGTCGATGGACCCGACGATTGCGCTCGCCTCTGCGAGCTCGGACGAGGAAATGGGACTCGCGGTCGCCGCTACTACGTAAGTCACAAGGGCCACGTCCTGTCCATTGGTCAGGTACCAGACGCGTACGAGGTCATCGTCTTTGAAAAAAGTTGCACCGACACGTTGGCTGGCGGCTTGATCCCTTTCGAGGTCCGAGGCTGGACCCAGCGCTCTGCTTTCGGCGAACTCAACGAGGAGCGCCTCGAGGTCATCTTGACTGACGTTCGGGCTGGCACCAGCCTGGTATTTCGCCACCGAGAACTGAAGCGCGCCCACCCCGTCTGGTTTCGCCAGCGTGGGCGGCGTTCCTTCGGGCAAGTCGTCGGTGACGTCCGCCCAGCCTTCGAGCAGCGAGATGCGGACGTCTGCGAATGCGAAGAGTTGGCTCATATCAGATGAATAGGAGCATTGGATCGAACGTCTGGGGTTGGCCGACTGTAGCCTGTCGCAGACGGAACAAGAGAGATCCAAAGCCGGCCTTCGGTGCGCTCGAAAACAGTCATTGGGACCTCGTGCAAGCGAATGTCTCACCTTGCCGAACTGAGTAGTTACTCGGCGACCGATTTCTTGGCTATGTGAACCAGCAACTTGTCGTCGAAATCCGGATCGCCGTAGGGCACCAGCACCATGAATTTACCTCTGTCCTTTTCAGCGAAGGCGTCCGTGATAGCGCCTCCTATTGCTCCTCCCAAGGACTGAGAGACGATGGTGCTGCCGCTCACGCGTGCAGCATTATTGGACGACGTGGAGATCGCCGTCAGGGTCCCGGCATCCACTGTGACAGTCTCAGGTTCGAAAGCTATAAAGAGCCGTGGCTTGCCATCGCCCCCCTTGGGCAGCCAGATGCCACCTTTTCGAATGATGTACTTCCCATCGGGGAGCGACCGCTCATAGAGTGGTCTCCCTGAACCAAGGAAAAATGTACCGTGGGCGTTCTCCTTCACAGAGATGTACCGCCCCGGAAAGATCCCGTGCTCAAACTTCTGTCCGCGCCAGCTAGCTTGTGTCACTCGCGCGATTCGGTCGGGCAACGTGATGACTTCGCTGCGTCGAACAGGGCGAAGGTGCTCGTTTTCCTTTGGAGGAGTGACACAGGCGCATGTAAGCAGCGCGACGCACAGCAAACCCAACAGCGTTTTCACGGATATTCCTTGTTTCCGGTCATGGTCACATCATTTCAGGCCGATTGAGAGGCAGTTGGGAATGTCTGGTTCTGCCGGATTCTGCCGCAGCTATTGGCGCACCGACGCCGCCCCGTTGGTTCCGGAGTATTTGGGCCGCGAGCTCCTTGGCACGGCGCATCCCTTCGTCCGTCAGGTAGACCGACTCCCGCCTGCCGTGGGCCTCCGTGATGAGCCCTTTTTCGTGGAGCCCGTCCATGGTTGCGAAGTCATATCGCTTCCATACGCGTCCGTTGTCGAACTCAAAGACGCCGAGCAACGGCAGAACCGCCTCTTCGACCTTGACCATGTCATATCCCATAGCATCGCCCCTTTCCGTTCGGCGATGGACCGTTTGCACGGCGCCGCCTCTGATTAGCCTCGGCGACCGCGAGGCGGCAGTTCGACTTTACGATGGTACTTTGGCAATTTGGCATTCGCCAGCAACATGGTCTCACCCGCCAGGCGTCGTACAGGCTTCAATTCCGACACGCACAGAGATGAAAGCAAGCAAGACCAAGAGATCCACGTCCTGGAGCGACGTCAAGGCCAGACTGGTCCATTTCGACCACGATGGACTGGTCGGCCTGGTGCATGACCTGTACACGGCCGACAAGAGCATCCAGATTTTCCTTCACGCCCGTTTCGGGCTGGGCGAAGATATCCTGGAGACGTACAAGATCACCATCAGCCGCTGCCTTTGGCCCGACATGTTTCGGAACCAGACCGTGTCCGTCGCCGAGGCCAAGAAGGCCATCGCGAATTACAGGAAGGCAATTGGCCAACCGGAGGGCCTCGCAGAGTTGATGGTCTTCTACTGCGAGCGCGGATCAGGCTTCAGCGTTGAAGTTGGCCTGCAGGACGAAGACTTCTTCAACGCGTTGGTGCGAATGTTCGAGCAGGCGTTGAAGGCCATTTCGAAACTGCCGGATGAGCAGCGACCCTTGCTCATGGAACGACTGGAAGCCGTATGTCGCATCAGTCAGAACATCGGCTACGGCGTCGAGGATGCCATGAAGGACCTGCTTGTCGAATACGACATCTACGATTGACGACGATGTTCAAGGTCTGCTCATGGCCGGATCCGCCACTAGCGAGCGGGCGGCGTTGTCGCAACGGGCTTGCCGGTCAACTCTTCGATCTTTGATCTCGCCTGCCGTTCGATCGCTGCATTTTCCTCTGCCGACAGCTGCACTGATCGAGATGGGAGTTCGGTGGGCGGCCTTGAGCCCTGAGCGTTGATGGCAATCACTGCGACCACTGCGAGACCAGCGACAGCGGTCGCGACCCATCCAGGAACGCGGTGAGCACCGCGCCATTTTTCAGGATTAGCTTTTGCAAGATCATGCGCCCATACCCACGCGCTTCCGGAAATCAGCAGGCTCAGAAAACATAGAGGAATGCCGATCCAGATGACGCCGACGGCGGCCCACGGTGTCAGCACACCGCTGATCGCCAGGAGGCCAAGCCAAAGCACAGTCGGGGCTACACCCAAAAGAATCAGTATGTTGGCAACATTGCGTTTGCTGTCGGAGCTCATTTGATTCACCGAAGTCGTAGGGCTTGAATGTCCGCCATCCGCTGATCTTCGCTTGCGGGAACAATGACTGGCTCTGGTCGCATTCTGCCCACCGGCTGGCTCCACGCTCATGAGGAAAACCGGCCGACGAGGCGCGCACATGCGGCGCGAACCTGCTGCCGGTGAAGAGCCTCGATCTCGCGCGCCTCGCGGTCGCACTGTTCTAGCCAGGCCGGCGCACATTGACTGCGGAGCTCGTGCGGCGGAAGGTGGTCCGCTTCACTCGCAACGGCGACGAACAACGTGAAGTCCGGGTCATGGTCAAGCCGTGACACTTCAAAGCTCAGCGCTGCCAATTGCCTGACGCCCTCAATAAAGGGTACCGTGTCATCCGCGAGGCCCCGAGCGGCGTCCACGACCGCTCTGCGCGCCGCCCCGAGTTGGCCGTCGTCAGCCGTGTTCACGTCACTCCTCTGTACATGTTCACTGTCCTTCGGCGCCACCCCTCGAAGGTCCGCAACTCGGCCGACTGTAGTCGGTCGACGCCTTTCTAAGTCCCTACAGGGTTGCCGTCGAGAGTTCGTACCGCGCATACGAAGAGGCCCCGATCCGAACGACGCTATGCAGCGTAAAGCCGAAGCCTTCATAAAGATTCCGCAACCCTTGGCGGTCTGCGACGCAGTCCAGGCGAAGGTGAGCACGTCCAAGCTGCTGAGCCCGAGTTCGGGCATATGACAGCAGTGCGGTCGAGGCGCCCTTCTTCGCCCACGCTCGGCGTACGGCGAGCTTGTGAACAAAAGCCGAGGTGCCCGGCAGGACCTCGGGCCAAAAATAGGCGTCCTCCAACTCGAACTTCATGACGCCAGCCAGTTGCTCGTCTTGACGGGCAATGTGAAAGACACCCTTGCTCACGTCCTGCAGGACGCTTTCGCGGCCAATCTCGACTGCCGACCAAAGCGGCCTACCGTCGCTGGCGAGCCACTCGGCCGCCTCTTGCAGGATGGAGGCAATCATTGGCGCATCGGAGGGGCGCGCTTCCTGGATGTTCATGGATGGCAAGAGTTTATTCGGCGACCGCAGCGAACCTCCCGTTCTCGCCGACTGTAGCCGGCCAGGCCCGCGTTATGAGCAGCGCCTTCGCTGCCATCGTGAATGGACCTACGCCGACAAACGCCTCCTCCAATTCCCGCCGTCTTTACGAGGCAAGGACGACGAAAGCCTGCAGTTCGGCCATCTTGCCATCACGGAATCGCCAGACATCGCAGTACGCATGAGGCTGTGTGTTCCCCTCCTCGTCCGTCAACGTGATCTCGCCGAGTGCGGCAACGAAGTCGCCCTCGCCGATCATGTGGTGAACCTGGAAACGGGGCGGCTCTTTGTACGCGACGGCCATCCACTCGCGAACGGCATGCTTGCCTCGCAGGATCGTGTCACCCACGAAGTTCCAGACGGTGTCTTCGGTGCAGAACTTCAAGAACCCTTCGAAGTCGCCGTCCATGATGACGGCGTTGGCGGTCGCGAGGATTGTCTTGTGATCTTTGGGCATTTCAGCATCTCCATCCATGAATGGCGGTGGGGCCCGCGCGAGTGATCAATGAATCAGGGCCGTGACGCACATTTTGAACCGGTCCGAAATCACATTTTCGGCCAGCCCAAGCGAAGGTCTGCTGCGCGCGAATCGTGATTTCCGTGAGGCTATTTCCGGCCGATTGCGGGCTAGCGTAGCTAGAACCATCGAACCGTGAGTATGTACGCCACCCGGACGGCTGCGTCGCCTCGCGGCCATCGAACTCAAATTCGGCCGCTTCAAGGCTGAGCACAAGGGCCAGATGGAGCTGTAACTGAAGTGGCTGGACAAGCATGAACGGCTGACGGGTGAAGAAGCGCCCATCGGCCTGATCCTGCCCGATGGACGCCAACTCGCCAAGACGTGGCCAGGCTCCAATTTTGAAATCAGCTGGTCCCGGAAGCTTCCGAGTACCCCTCCGGATCTTCGATCCAGCGCTGGAGCGCTGCACGAGGCCATCCACAGGCGTGTCCTCCCAAGTGCACGGGAGGCGGGAACTTGCCTTCGGCAATTCTTCGATACACGGTGGCGCGGCTCAGTGCGGTGATGCGTATCACGTCGGCCATGCGAAAAAACGCGGGGCCTGTCGCGCTCGACAGATCAACATGGCGGTGATCGGCATGGGGTTCGAATTGCATGACAACTCCTTGAACTAGATTCGGCCTTCAAGTGGCGGTGCGTACCAACGGTGAACTGCTGGCCTGAAGAACCCGGACGAGAGCACAACCGGCACCGAAACCAGATCGGCATTGACCTTCGGACTCCGTTCGCCAGTTGCAGTCCAATCCAGCGCCCCCGAAACCTGTCTCCCGCATGGATGCGCGGAGCGTGCAACGACTCGCGAGTTCAGACAACTAGCAACTTTGGCAGGGGCAAAGTGCTGACCGGGGCACAGCAGCCACCACGCTCAGGCGGCGAGACTGCCACTGCAACCCTCCAGTGAAGTCGACAGCGCTCATTGGAAGCGCAGAGCCACCGCCCTGCGTTAGATTTCGTCGGCCCGAGAGTCCTAGGCTCACCGAACAGGTGGCCCAGGTGACTTGGCATCCGAACGCTCCAGCGCTCGAATTCTCTCGGTCTCCCTCCAGCGCTCGGCCATGCGCTGTCCATCCGTCTGTACAGGAGGCATGCGGTCGACAAGGCGATCCACCTCGGCTGCCAGATTGGCCTCGCCGTGTCTTCGAAGCGCATCCGCTGTGGCGCGCCAATCTGCGACCACTGCCCGCCGGGTGTTTCGCATCTGCTCTTGTCCGTCATCCACGGCGCCCCGCCCCGAACCCAGCGCCTGGAGCAGGTTCTCCAGCTTGGCGCGCATGAAGGTCGAGGTCTTCGGCGGCCGATGCCTGGCTCGGTCGTCGGGCGGCAGTTGCCCGAATGCCCGAAGCGCGCGCAGCCGATGATGGATCGCATCCCTGTACGGCTTGCGGGTCTGCCCTCGCACCTGTCGCGGTGTGGCATTGGCCGCCACGCCCTGCTCTCGCATCAGTGCGGCGAACTGCTCGCGCCACTGGCGCAGCGTGTCCTTGCGGATGTGGAGGCGCCGGCCAGGCTCAAACTCGTGCTCGCACTTGACCACCAGGTGCACATGAGGGTGCGGCTGATCGGTGTGCAGCACCATGGCGTAGCGATATTGCAGCGCGAAGTTCTCGCGCGCAAAGACGCGGGCGGCAGCCCGTACCTTGTCCGGCGGCGTGCCGGCGGGCATGGACAGAACGATGTTGTGCACCAGCTTCGCACGCGTGTCCTTCTGCCCCGGAGCGGGTCTCGGCTTGTACTGGCTTCTGCAAAGCTCGAGCTGCCAGTCGGCCGTGATCTCCTTGGGAGCGCCCCGGCCCTGCGGCATCAGCCCCTCGTCGGTTTCGATCGGCAGCTTGCCGTGCCGGCCGATGTAGCGCAGATGGGCCTCGACGCCGCCGATGTCCCGTCCGCCGCCGGAGACCTTCACCATCACCTCGGGCGTGCGCCCCACGGTGCGCTGGATCTGCGCGATCTGGTCGGCGCCGAGGCGGAGCTGGCCGCCCGGTCCTCGCCGACCGTAGCTCACGATGTCCAGGGTCAGGTCGCGCGGCGCGTCGGCCGCGCCGCGGCTGCTTCGGCCCACGCGCATCCTCTGTTCAGGCATGGGCACTCCCGCCGCCGGTCTCCCAGCTGATCAGGTTGCGGCGCACGAGGGCGGCCGTGGCTTCGCGTGCCGCCTCGACGTCCCGCCGGACCGACGCGATCGCCTCGCCCAGGTCCGACGCCACCGGCCCGGGCAGTGTGTTCGGCATGCCGAACATTCGAAGCTGTCGTTGCAGCGCAGCCAGTCGGGCGCCGGTCGCTTTGATGTGATCCAGCTCGTTCGGCGGCAGCACGGCCGCGTCACGCACATGGTTGTGGACCAGCAGAGTGAGGTAGCTGGCTGTCTTCATCCCACGGACCCGGGCTCGTCCGGCCGCGAGCGCGCGATCGCCTTGGCGAAGCCGCAGCGTGATGCGATCCGTGGCGACACCGTCGGCATTCGAATCATGCGTCTCCGGGCTGTTGGACCTCAGCACTTCGTTGACCATTTTGGCGAGCAGCCCCGACTCGCTGAGCTGATGCCGCGCGGCCAGCGCGGCAAACCGAGCCTTCGTTTCGGGCGGCACCCGGGTCCCGATCACGCTGGACAGAGAGGTCTTAGTCATCGCAAAGCCATCGCTGTTAACAATGTCTGACGGCAGTCTATCCTGCCCTCATAGCCGCACAAGGACTTTGCCCTCGGAATTCCAGCGTCGAACTCACCTCGCCGTTTCGCCGCTCCGGAGCCTTGCAGTCGATCGGCAGTTCGGAGCCCTCCATCAATGTTCGGCATGCCGAACATTGATGGAGGTAGACGGAACGATCCCGCCCTCATGGCCGCACAAGGACGTTGCCCTCGGATTCCAGCGTCGAGTTCACCTCGCCGTTTCGGAGCCCCGGAGCGTTGCCGTCGATCGACAGCTCGAAGACCACCATCAATGTTCGGCGTGCCGAACATTACGGAGGTAGACGGAACGATCCCGCCCTCATGGCCGCACAAGGACGTTGCCCTCGGAATTCCAGCGTCGACCTCCCCTCGCCGTTTCGCCGCTCCCGGAGCGTTGCGGTCGATCGGCAGTTCGGAGCCCTCGATCGATGTTCGGCATGCCGAACATTACGGAGGTAGACCGAACGATCCCGTCCTCGTAGCCGCACATGGACTTTGCCCTCGGATTCCAGCGTCGAGTTCACCTCGCCGTTTCGCGGCTCCGGAGCCTTGCCGTCGATCGACAGCTCGAAGACCACCATCAATGTTCGGCGTGCCGAACATTACGGAGGTAGACGGAACGATCCCGCCCTCATGGCCGCGAGAGGACATTGCCCTCGAAGTTTCGACGTCGTCCTGCGACCGCCACCTCCAGGCTACAGAAACCGAAAATTCATTCCGCTCGCGAAGCAAGCCCCCACGACCGCTGCATGGCTTCCTCACGGCCCCATCAAGCAGAAGACTCCGCTGATGCTGCCGTTCGAGACCTTCTAGGTGTTCGGCATGCCGAACACCTAGAAATAGAGCCGGACAGAGAGGTGAATTCGGCACGCAGCGAATTCGCGGGGGAACCATCGATGGGCATCCGCGTCGCCCCGCAGCGCGGCAGGGCCGCCAAGAACAGCCTACTCTCGCAGCGTGAACACCACCGACAGGTAAGAGACCGGCTGGGTCTGAATGGTCTCGATCCCATGCAGTGCGGTCGCATCGAACAGCAGCGAGTCCCCGGCCCTCACCTCCACCATCCTGCCGCCATAGCGGTAGGTGACTTCCCCGGACAGAAAGTACAGGAACTTGAGGCCCGGATGCTGGAAGGTCACATAGGGACCGGCGCCGGGCAGCAATGTGACCAGGTAGGGCTCCACGAACAGGTTGCCCGACAGCAGATGGCCCAGCAGCTCATAGCGGTAGTCCACCACCGCGCCGATGCGATCGACCAAGACACCATGTCCTGCACGCACATGGCAAAAGTCAGTGCGCCGCGCCTGATCACTGAAGAAGCGTGAGGTCGGCACCTGCAGGCCCTGCGCGAGACGCTCCAAGGTCTCCACCGACGGCGAGACCAGCCCGCGCTCGATGCGCGAGAGCATCGAGGCAGAAATCCCCGAGGTCTTGGCCAGTTCGCCGCCAGACACCTCGGCCGCCATGCGCAGCGCCCTCACCTGCGCCCCGATGCGCGCCGCGGACAGGCTGCGCACGACAGGTGCGGGTTTCCTCGATCGGACACGCGTCACCGAGACCGGCAGCCGCAAGGGGCGGACCGTTGGCAAAGGCGAGGCGGCTTCTTTGCGCGTCATACGCCCCCGCTGATCACGCGCAGGCCACCGCCAAGAAATCGCCGGTGGCGTTCAATCTGAAGGTAGCTGCTCTGGTTCCGCATCGTTGCTGCATCGTGTTCTTAAAAACATGCACAGCGGGATTATGTGTCGTTTAAGACGTTTCCTCCACAAGCACATTCAACGAGCCTGCTCGGACATGAATGCAGGCACACGATCCAAGACGCCATCTGGCATTGCGCGGGGCAGGTTGCCCAACGCAGTGACCCTGGCTCTCGGGCGAAACCTGAGGTATTTCCGCGAGCAGGCAGGACTCACGCAGGTCGAACTGGCCTTCGATGCGGAGGTGGAGCGCTCGCGCATCTCCAAGATAGAACGAGGACACATCAACCCTTCGCTGTTGACGCTGGCCACGCTGTGCTATTGCTTGAAGATCACACTCCCCACTCTGTTCGAAGGCATGAAAGAGACGCTGGCGCCCTCATGGAAAGGCGGCGAGTTGCGACGCTCAAACCAAGCAGTTCTTGTCGCGTCGTCGGAGAAGTCGCGTGGTCACCGATAACGCGCAGAAACCGCGACCTCAACAGTTCGGTTTCTGGTTTCCTCGGGCGGGCCTTTGGTAATAGTCCGCTCGAGGCCGTTGTTGACGGCTCGACTGTTTAGGGCGTGACATCTGCGACGTGTTGAAGCAGAGCGAACGCCACGCGCCATGCGCGCCCGTCGCAGTGAACGGTGGCCGTGCGCTGGTTGAGCCGAACGATTTCTCCGACGTGGCGCTTCAGGCTTTGATCGGTGAAGCTCACACGTTGGCCGACGCGGAAGTCCTGCTTGTGATGGATCTCCGGCGGCGGCCTCAGCGGCGCGGCAGTCGTGGGTGAGGGTGACGCGCCTGCCTGCTGATCACCGACAGGCACGACGGCCGCGTACAGCACGCTGAAGCGCTGTTTGCTTTGCTCGTCGATCAGCGTGACCTGCCGGTCCTTCATCGCCGCGATGCGAGCCTCGCGCAGCTTGCCGGTCCCCCAGTCCCAGTACTTCACCAGTTGGCCCATGTGCAGCTGCGAGCGCGCCTGCACGATGCGCCTGGGGTCGGCCATGAGCTGCTCGATGACCCAGCTGAGCTGGTACAGCTCGGCGCTTGTGGCCATGGGGAGATCTTCGATCTGCTTGACACGCATGCTGGCGATTTTGCCAGCGGCGATGTGCTCAGGCCGCGAGCCTGTCGGTCGGCGGTGAGCTCGTCGGCGCCGCCTTGGCAAGCTCACTGGCGGCTTTGCCGAGCCAAGCCTCCCCCTCCTGCGGCGAAGGTTGGACGTTCTCCAGATCGACGAGCAAAGTGGACGCCTGTGCCCATGCTCAAGCGGTGCCGCGGCACCGCGGATAGTCCGAGCACCCCCAGAATTCTTGGCCTGCGTTGGCTCCCTTTCTGGCCGTACGTCGCACCATGGGCTGCGTGCACCTGGGGCAGCTCGGGGCGGCTGTCTTCGCCGCTTGGGGCGCTGCGTTGCTGGCCTGCTCCGTCGCCCTGATGTCGGCGGCGGGCTTGGCCGAAGAGCCGCCTCGGGCCTGCTTCAACAACCGGTGCAACTGCGGGCCGTCGAGCAGGCGAAGGTTGCGACCACTGGCGAACGCTTCGGCCTCCGGCGTAAATCGACCGGAAGTGACAACGAATCCACCGGCGGCCCCTTTGGCCGCCATGACGCCATAGAGCTCGCGCACCACGGGCACGCCGACCTTGAGGGCCCGCCATTGCTTGCATTGCACCAGGTACTTCTCTCCGTTCTTGCGAAGGGTGAGATCGATGCCGTCGTCCGGACCCGGCTCGAAGTTCTCCGCGACCTGGTAGCCCTGCAGGCGGAAACCCTCGCCCACCAGCATCTCGAACTCCCGCCAGCTCATGTCGTCAAGGATGTCGGGAGCGTCTGAGCGGGTGACGTTGTCCATCAACGAACGCCTCGCGTGACGGCGCCAAGCAGAGATGGCTGCGCCGGCGAGGCAGAGGATCGGCACGATGTACTGCCCGCCAGTCGCCAGGCCGCGCCCCACGGCTCCGACCATCGCATTGCCCACCTCACCGGGGCCAAGGGCACTGGGAAGGGGCGCTATCGCGATGCGGTGGAGCAGCAGGTACCCGGCAAGAGCCAGGATGACCCCCACATACCAAGGCAACAAGGCAATCAGGTCGACCACGTCTTCGGCGGGGCTGGTTCTTTTGCGGCGGGCCATCGATGAATTCCTCCTTCTGGCGGATTTTGCCCAAAAGCAGCCGACTTTGATACAGTCCGTTACGCTCGTCACGATGGGATTTCGGCCGGCCACGTGCGTGCGACACGGATCGACACACTGGCCTTTTTTTTAACGCACCCCCCGGTCCGCGCCGAAGCCCAAACTGAGGCGCCGCGCCGATGAATCGCACCATGGGGTGGAAGCAAACGCCGTGATGCTCACGACCGATACCGGTTATGACCATGATTGAATTGCTGAATCGTCGCAGCTGGCGATTTACTACTCCGTTCTTTGAATGACCTCCACCAATGCGCCTGTCCCCAAGACGTCCATGAGCGAGCATTTGCTCATGGCTGCGTATTGGATCGTTGCCATCGTCATCCTCGCCGCACTCGTCGTCCTGTTGGTGTACTTCCATGCTTTTGGCGGGCAAAAAATGTCCCGCGATCCCGGCGATTGGGGAGCGTTTGGAGACTACGTCGGCGGGCTTATCAACCCCCTCGTCGGAATCGCCACAGTCACGTTGATCTTCCTGACGCTCATGCTGCAGCGGAAGGAACTGCAGGCCTCGCTTGAAGAAATACGCAGTGCCCATCGAAGTGCGGTGCTCCAGGGATTCGAGCAGTCGCTGTTCTCATGGCTAGCCAACTATCACTCCCTTCTCTCGGCCACGAAAAGCAAACTCKGCGGCGAGGGACGTCAAGCCTTGACAACCATGTACGAGCAGCGCTTCTCGAGCGTGGTTGCGATGCAGAGGCATCAACGTGCCGAAGGCCTTGGGGCCCTCGATGAAGAGGAAGCGAAGATCTATCTTGGGGAAATACGCAGGGCGTCCGCAACCGGGGACGCCGAAGAAAAGGGCAACCTCTCCAACGTTTTCATGATCGCGCTCTGGGGCTACAAAGAAGTCATCCGTATGCATCGATCGGAGTTGGATGCCGTCTTTCGCACCCTGTACCGTCTGCTGCGGTGGATCGACACCTCTGAACTCGACGATGTTCAAAAGTGGCACTACGTCGCGCTTGTGCGCGCGCAACTTTCCTGGATCGAGTTGGTTTTTATTCTCTACAACTGCCTCACACCGGAAGGCGAGAAGTTTGCTGATCTGGTCAATGACTATGCGCTCTTCGACAATCTGGAGGGGGCACCCGATGAACTGATTGATGCCATCGCCCATGAGTTCACTGTGTCGCCCCCGTCTTCGTTCACGGCGAACCTGCCACCAGAACCATGGCCGTTCAACGAAGCTGCATTCTCATCCGAGGTCGCCAAAGCCAAACGCAAGCTGCCACCGTCGGCATAGCCAGCCCTCATAGCCGCACAAGGACTCTGCCCTTGGAATTCCAGCGTCGAACTCCCCTTGCCGTTTCGCGGCTCCGGAGCGTTGCCGTCGATCGACAGCTCGAAGACCGCCGTCAATGTTCGGCATGCCGAACATGACGGAGGTAGACGGAACGATCCCGCCCTCGTAGCCGCACGAGCACTTTTCCCTCGAAGTTTCGACGTCGTCCTGCGACCGCCGCTCCAGGCTACCGAACCCGAAAATTCATTCCGCTCGCGGAGCAACTCCACGCGGCCGTTGCATAAGTTTCCTCACGGCGCCATCAAGCAGAAGACCTCCGCTGTTGCGACCGTTCGAGACTTTCTCGGTGTTCGGCATGCCGAACACCGAGAAATGGAGCCGGACAGAGAGGTGAATTCGGCACATAGCGAATTCGGGGAGACCATCGAACGGACATCCGCGTCGCCCCGCTGCGCGGCAGTGCCGCCAGGAACAGGCCTACTCTCGCAGCGTAAACACCACTGAAAGGTATGAGACCGGCTGGGTCTGAATGGCCTCGATCCCATGCAGTGCGGTCGCATCGAACAGCAGCGAGTCCCCTGCCCTCACCTCCGCAGTCCTGCCGCCATAGCGGTAGCGGACCTCCCCGGACAGGAAGTACAGGAACTTGAGACCCGGATGCTGGAAGGTCACATAGGGATCGGCCCCGGGCAGCAGCGTGACCAGGTAGGGCTCCACGAACAGGTTGCCCGACAGCAGATGGCCCAGCAGCTCGTAGCGGTAGTCCGCCACCGCGCCGATGCGATCGACCAGGACACCATGTCCTGCGCGCACATGGCAGAAGTCCGTTCGCCGCGCCTGATCACTGAAGAAGCGCGAGGTCGGCACATGCAGGCCCTGCGCGAGGCGCTCCAGGGTCTCCACCGAAGGCGAGACCAGCCCGCGCTCGATGCGAGAAAGCATCGAGGCAGAAATCCCCGAAGTCTTGGCCAGCGCGCCGCCAGACACATCGGCCGCCATGCGCAGCGCCCTCACCTGCGCGCCAATGCGCGCCGCGGACAAACTGCGCACGACGGGCACTGGCTGCCTCGGCCGAACGCGTGTGACCGACGCCGGCAGTTTCGGCAAATGCGCAGTGGGAAATGGCGACGGCACCCAAATGTTTCGCATGACCACAGACCTCTTGTAGAGCCATCAGGCCTTTCGATTGTGACTCAAACGCGGCTGACGTAAAAGCAGCTTTCTCGAAGACTTCCCCTGTGACTAGTCCCAGGAATTCTTCGAAGCAACCCCAAGCCTCGGCGAGGGAGGTGCTTGCTTTGAATTTGATCCGCCAGCGCGGAGCAAAGGGGTGGTCCCAGGAGGCTTTGGCGTTCGAAGCAGGACTGCATCGGACGTTCGTCGCCCACGTTGAGCGTCAGGCTCGCAACATTTCACTCGACAATCTCGAGCGCCTCGCATTGGCACTGAATCTCAGGCCATATCAGCTTCTCGAGGAATAGTCGCCGCCGGATCAACGATCCGAAGCGTCTCGCGCCCTTCTGCGCCCCCATACAGACCTCTCTTGAGTGCGCCGGCCGTTCTATTTGGACTGGTGCCGCGCCTGCGAACAGCACCTGAGGTGCGCTATAGCGACTTTGACTGGAGCCGGAGCCTAGCTACCGCTGATTCGGAAGTCCTCGTCTCAAAAGCGAGACATACCGACGTGCATTGAAGCGGCAGGTTGTTGTTCAAGGCCACGCCAAGACCGGAGGCCATGTTGAGGCCGCCCGGCCCCATCTCGCCCAGCGCCACCGCGATCCGCCCCGGCGCGGCATGGGTTGCGGCCGCCATCATGGCCCCGCGCCCTCGTTGCCGCACCTCGACGAAGCGCAATTGCACCTGCTGCGCGACGGCGTGCAGCAGCGGCCCCAGCTTGCCGCCAACAATGCCGAAGACTTCGCGCACCTGCGCCGCGGGAAGCAAGCGCACCGCGCCTGCGCGCCGTTGATCTGCAGGGCCATGCGTCAGTCCTCCGCCGTGAAGTTGGCCGCCTTGGCGGTTAGCCGGCGTGTCGATGGAAGCGGCCCGCAGCGGCAAGGGCAGTCACCATGTCAGCGGCCGCTGCAGGTAGGCCATCAATACATCGATGGCTACCGGAAATCCCGGCTCACCGTCGCCCCCGCCAACCGCCCCAGCAGCGGCGTCAGATCTTCCAGCCGCGTCGCGACCAGGTTCTTCACCGCCCCCTCGCGCTGCCACCTGCCGTGAACGGCCATGAGCCGAGCGCCCAGCAGTTCCTCGCGCTGCACGTCCCTGAGGCTCTTCCAGACGATCACCTGCACCACGCCCGTCTCGTCTTCCAGCGTCACGAAGATCGTGCCCTTCGCGGTCTCCGGCTGCTGGCGCAACGTCACGATGCCGCAGTGGCTCACCTGCTCGCCGTTTTCGACCCCGTCGAGATCCCGCGCCGTCATGAGCCCGCGCCGCGCGAGGCGCTCGCGCAGCAACGCGAGCGGATGCCGGCGCAAGGTCAAACCCGTCGAGGCATAGTCGAACACGATCTCCTCGCCCTCGGGCGCCGCGTCGAGTTCCAGAAAATCCTCATCCACCGGCACCTCGCGCAGCAACCCAGGCGCTGCGCGCAGCCCCGACGCTTCCCAGACCTGCTGCCGCCGGTGACCCGACAGGCTCGCGAGCGCATCGGCCGCAGCCAGCAACTTCATCTCGTGCAGTTCCAGCCTCGCGCGCAGCGCCAGGTCCTCCGTGCTGTCGAACACCTGCTGCGCGCGGGCCTCGACGATGCGCCCGGCCGAGGCCGACGCGAGCCCGCCGATCATGCGCAGCCCGAGCCGCACGGCCGGTTCGTGCGCCAGGTCTTCCAGGGTGCAGTCCACGTCGCTGTACATCACGTCGACCGGCCGCACCTCGACGCCGTGCCGCCGCGCATCCTGCACCAGCTGCGACGGCGAATAGAACCCGAGCGGCTGCGCGTTCAGCATGGCCGCCAGGAACTCCGCCGGATGGTGGCACTTGATCCAGCAGCTCGCGTAGACCAGCAGCGCGAACGACGCGGCATGGCTTTCCGGGAAGCCGTACTCGCTGAACCCCTTGATCTGCTCGAAGATGGCCTTCGCGAAGCTCTCCTCGTAGCCGCGCGCGGTCATGCCGTCCACGATCTTCGCGTAGTAGTGCTCCAGCCCGCCCTTGCGCTTCCACGCCGCCATCGCCCGCCGCAAGCCGTCGGCCTCGCCCGGCGTGAAGCCCGCCGCCAGGATGGAGATCTGCATCACCTGCTCCTGGAACACCGGCACGCCCAGGGTCCGGCCCAGTGCTTCCTTCAGTGCCTCGCTCGGGTAGACCACCGGCTCCCGGCCCTGGCGCCGGTTCAGGTACGGGTGCACCATGCCGCCCTGGATCGGCCCCGGCCGCACGATCGCGACCTCGATCACCAGATCGTAGAAGCAGCGCGGCTTCAGCCGCGGCAGCATGCTCATCTGCGCACGGCTCTCGATCTGGAACACGCCGATGGTGTCGGCCTTGCAGATCATGTCGTAGGTGGTGCCGTCCTCGGCCGGGATGTCCTGCATGCCGAACACGCAGCCCTTGCGCAGGCCGATGAAGTCCAGCGCCTTGCGGATCGCGGTCAGCATGCCGAGCGCGAGACAGTCCACCTTTAGCAATCCGAGCGCATCGAGGTCGTCCTTGTCCCATTCGATCACCGTGCGGTCGGGCATCGAGGCGTTCTCGATCGGCACCATGCGGCACAGCGGCCCCTTCGTGAGCACGAAGCCGCCCGTGTGCTGGCTCAGGTGCCGCGGAAAGCCGATCAGCTGCTCGGTCAGGTGCAGCAGCTGCTGCACCTGCAGTGAATCCGCAGACAGGCCGAGCTCCTGCAGCCGCTCCGGCCGCACCGCCCCCCCGTCCCACCACTGGTGCCCCTTGGCGAGGGCGTCCACCGTCTCCAGCGACATCCCCAGCGCCTTGCCGACGTCCCGGATCGCGCTCTTCGGCCGGTAGCTGATCACGACCCCGGTGATCGCGGCGCGGTCGCGCCCGTACTTCGCATAGAGGTACTGCAGCACCTCCTCGCGCCGCTCGTGCTCGAAGTCGATGTCGATGTCCGGCGGCTCGTTGCGCTCCTTGGAGATGAAGCGCTCGAACAGGACGCTCATGCGGCCCGGGTCGACCTCGGTGACGCCCGTGCAGTAGCAGACCACGCTGTTCGCGGCGCTGCCGCGCCCCTGGCAGAGGATGTGGCGCGAGCGCGCGAACATCACGATGTCGGCGACCGTGAGGAAGTAGTGCTCGTACTTCAGCTCGGCGATGAGCGCGAGCTCGTGCGCGATCTGCGCCTGGACCTTGGCGGGGATGCCATCGGGCCAGCGGCGCCCGGCCCCCTCGTAGGTGAGGCGGCGCAGATAGCCGGCCGGCGTCTCGCCCGCGGGCACCACCTCGTCGGGGTACTGGTAGCGAAGCTCGTCGAGACTGAAGCTGCAGCGCGCCGCCACCTTGAGCGTTTCCGCCAGCAGTTCGGGCGCATAGGTCTGCGCGAGCCGCAGCCGGGTGCGCAGATGCCGCTCTGCGTTGGGCTGCAGTTCGAGGCCGCAGTCGGTCAGCGGCTTGCCCAGGCGTGTCGCGGTCATCACGTCCTGCAGCGGCTTGCGCGAGCGCACATGGAAATGCACATCGCCCGCGGCCACCAGCGGAATCTCGGTGGCCGCGCTGATCTCGCCGAGGCGGTGCAGCCACATCTCGTCGTCGAGCAGGCGCAGCTTCTCCACGGCGAACCAGCAGCGCCCGAGGAACTCGCGCAGCAGCCAGGTCCCGAGCCAGCCCAGCTGCGCCGGCGTGGCCATGCGCCTGGGCGAAGCCAGCACCACGCAACCGGCGAGTTCGGCGCCGCGGATCTGCGCGAGCGTCAGCTTGTAGGTCCCCTTCTCGGCGCTGCGCCGCAGCTTGGTGATGAACGCCGAGAGGTTGCCGTAGCCCTCCAGATCGCAGGCCAGCACGGTGAGCGTGAACGGCGCGGCCTCCGGGTCGAACTCTGCGTCGGGCTCGACGAGGAACTGGCTACCGATCAGCAGCTTCAGGCCATGGTCCTTCGCCGCCACATGCGCGCGCACGACACCGGCCAGGCTGCATTCGTCGGTGAGGGCCAGTGCCGTGTAGCCCAGCTGCTTCGCGCGCTCGACAAGCTCCTCCGGCTGGCTCGCGCCGCGCAGGAAGCTGAAATTGCTCACGCACCGCAGCTCGGCGTAATCGGGCAGGTCCACGGGAGGCCTCTCAGGCGAAGGTGCCGTGCAGGAACCACGCCGTCTCGTCCTGGGCCAGGCGCATCTGGAAGATCCACAGCACGCCGGCGTGCTCGCTCACGGCCACCCAGTAGTCGCGGCTCGCCTGGCGCGTGGTCTCCTGTCCGCCCTCACCTTCTTCACCTTCCTGCGTCGTGCGGTCCCACCATCCGCCCTCGACGCGATGGGGACCCGCGAGCAACTGCAGCACGCCCTGGTAGATCGGACGGTTGGCCTGGGTCGCGAGGCGCAAGGGCTTGGGCAGGATGAAGGTCGGCTGCGGCACGTCGACCGTGCGGCACCGCGCCCGTGGCGCCGGTTCGGGCGCCGGACGCCAGCGGCACATCCACTCCAGCCGGTGGTCTTCGAGGATGACCGGACGCAGCACGCGGTCGGGCCCGAACCGCGCTGCGATGCGCTCGAGCACCAGCGCCAGGCTCTCGCCCGACTGCCGGGCCTCGGGCAGCATCGAGAGGCTCTTCTCCTCCAGCGACTGCACTTCGGTCGCCAGCAGCTCCAGGTCGCCCACGGGCGCCAGCAGCTCAACTTTGCCCAGGTGCTCGGCCAGCAGCCGCATCAGGTGTTCGGTGTCGCGCGTGGCCTGCGCGGTACGCACGGTGAGCTCGCCGCCGTCACCGGCGGTCCTGGCGCGCATCGCGTCATGGCACCAGCGCAAGGTGAACGCGGTCACGCCGGATCGCCGGGCCATGAGCCAGCCGGCCATCTGCAGCATCAGGCGGCGGGCACCGAACATCATGGCGGGCGCGTGCTCGACCCGCGCCATCAGCTCGAGCCTGGCGCGGAAGGTCTCCGGCAGCTGCGCCCAGGGATAGGTCTCCGGGCGCAGCCCGTAGGCCTGGTCGAGGGTGGCGAGCAGCTGGGCATCGAAGCGGCGGCTCAGGCCGCCGCGCGGCAGGGCCCGCACCTGGCCCAAGGTCCGGCAGCCGAGACGGGCGAGCGTCGCCTGGTGGGCGGCGACCTGCGTCAGGGTTTCGATCGGCAGCGCGTCGAGGAGCTGAACAAGCGGCTTGGCGAAGCCGTTCGACAGGCCGGCCCGGGCCACCGCGAGCGCGGCCAGGCTGGTCGGCGCCCAGCTCAGCTGCCGCACGCCGAGGTCGGGGCATTCCTCGCGCACGCGCTCGACCAGCCGGCGCTTGCCGCCGAACAGGCGCACGCTCTGTTCGAGTTCCATGACAACCGCTGGGCACGGCAGAAGCGCTTCGAGGACCGCGACGCGGGGCGTGAATTGCAGGCACCACGTCGCGAGGGCATCGAGCGCCTCAGTGCGCGGCTGCGGGTCGGCCGGCAGGCTGTCGGGAAGAAGGGCTGCCCACAGCATGGGAAAGCTCCCGGGATTGGCGCGCCGCGATCAGGCGGCTCGGGTGGCGAAGGCGCGGCGTGAGGATGGCCTCCAGGCCACCGGGCACCGAGGAGAGCGTCAGTTCCCCCTCGTGCGGCGGCCCCTTGCGCTTGAGCAGGTGGATGCGCAGCTCCCAGTCGACGCCGAAGCGCGCCTGCAGACGCAGCGGGGCGGCCGACGACTCGTGCTCGGCCGCGGCCGGCCGACACAGGATGACGGGTCCGTCGCAGCCCTGGGCGCAGACCTGCAGCCGACGGATCTGCTCCTGGCGGGCCTGCGGCAGCCAGCTCACGAGCATGCCGGCGGCATTGGCCTTGATGAGCTGCTCGGTCGCCCACAGGCGCTCGACGGGCTTGTCGGCGGCGATCCAGACCAGGTGGCGCTCGTCGAGGCCGAGGTGGCGCAGCCCCGGCAGGTGCGGAGCCTTCGGCGGGCCGATGACGACGATCTGCCGGCCCTGCCCGACCAGCGTGCGCATGGCGGGCGCGAGCAGCCGCCATTCGAGCACCGAGGGCTGGACCTGCAGCACTTCGGTCAGGGACTGGCAGGGCCAGCCGCCGCCCGGCAGTTCGGCATCCAGGCGCTCGAACCCTGTGCTCACGGCCGAAGTGACCGGGGTGCCGAGCGCATCGCCGCGCCAGACGGCCGCTTCGACCGCGTGCGGCAGCACGACGGCCGGGCGCCGCGGCCGCTCCGACGGCGGTGAACTTTCGCGGGCCGACGACGCTTCATCGCCATCGGCCCATGACAGGGGGATGGCCACAAGGACTCCAGATACTGTATGGATAAACAGTATCCATCCGGCACAGCGAGTGAGCAAGAAGGTTTACAAATTTGTCCCGGCCATGCCGCTTTGTGAAATCCACTGCCCCCCACTCCCAAGGAAAATCCCCGCCCGGCGAAGCCGGGACCACCGCCACAATGGGACGCATGTGCTACTCAGCCCAGATCCGCGCCGACTACAAGCGGTTCTTCCGCCAGTTCGGCGGTGTCCTGTCGCTGCGCGCGTTCGCCAAGCTGTACTACGAGCGCCAGGGCAATCCCAGGATCAAGATTCCGAAGGCCGTCGACGCCGCGTTCATGAGCCCGGAGTCCGACGAGGAGCGGGAGATCAAGGGCCTGATCGACGCCTTCAATGCCGAACAGGCCATGGCGCTCGAGCAGGATCTCTTCAAGCAGCGCAAGCGTCTCGCCGACGCCGAACGCAAGCTCCAGGTCAAAGAAACCAAGAAGGCGGCGGAGGATGTGCGGATCGCCACGGCGAAGATCGAGTGGGGTCTGGGCAAGCTGGCGGACCTGAACCGTGTCGAACTCGAACCGCGCGATGCGCGGATCTTTCCGGGCGTGTATGTCCCCGTGATGATCTGGGAGGACGGGCAGCGGGTGGTCAAGCCCATGCGCTACCAGTGCCGGCCCGCCGGCAAGCCCGCGAAGTTCGATGCGCTCTATCCCGGCACCTACAACGCCCGGCGCGACAACCTGGAAGGGTTCTGGAAGGACGTCTTCGGCCGGTCGCACGGCATCATGGTCGTCAATGCCTTCTATGAGCACGTCAAGCGGGATGGCGAGGATGTGGTGCTCGAGTTCAGACCGCGGCCGCAGCAGGACATGCTGGTCGCATGCCTCTGGTCCGCGTGGTCGGCGCCCGGCGAGCCCGACCTGCTCTCGTTCGCCGCCATTTCCGATGAACCTCCGGCAGAGATTGCGGCGGTGGGCCACGACCGCTGCATCATCCCCATCAAACCGGAGAACATCGATGCGTGGCTGCGGCCCGATCGCGCGAACCTGGAGGCCTCGTACGCCGTCCTCGATGACCGCGAGCGGCCGTATTACGAGCACAGGCTGGCAGCATAAGGGCATGCGCAGCCACCGTATGGTTGCTTCAGACTGGTCAGAGCCGTTCGCCGGTCGCCACCTGAAGGTCAGGGGTGGCAGTCACCTGTCATTCGATGCGCGTCGCCCTCAACGACTGCTCTATCTTCGAGATCGGAATTTGCCCGCGGGAGCCTGCGAGCAGGCTGCCAATGACCCGTCATGGCCCGCGCGCCTTGGAACTCCTCCCGACCCGAAGCGGAAATCGACGGCCTTGGGCAGGCTGGCAAAGCGCAGGCGCTCAGCTTTGAAGCTGAACCGGGAACGTAGGTACGCGATGCCCGCACTGGCTTCCGTCGAACAATCACCAAGGCACCGTTGCTCTACACCCCGGACGACAGAGCGGTCGATGCCCCGCGAATCCGGCGTTGCGGCGGGGGCTTGCATGACCCGGGTTCACTTAAGATATCAATGCAAAACACTTGAGGAAACAATATGAGTACTGCAGGCGAGGTCACGCTGAGGAGCCGGCTGCAGTCCATGCTCGAGCTTCAGGACGGCATCAACTGCAGGATTCGCCCCGATTGGCGCGATGCGAGCAACGCCTGGTTCCGGGCGATTTGGACGGAGTGCGCTGAGCTCGTGGACCACATCGGTTGGAAGTGGTGGAAGCATCAATCGCCAGACATTCCCCAGGTCCACTTGGAGCTGGTCGACATCTTCCACTTCGGGTTGAGCGAGCTTCTGCAGCAGCACGGGACGGCGGACGACGCTGCAACGCAGCTCCTCGGTGCCTACGTCGTCTACGGAAAGCGCAGCGGCGCTGGCGTTGACAACTCCGCGGCGCGCATCGCCCTGGTGGAAGCTTTCGCGACGTCCGTCCTGACGACAAGGCGCTTCGACCTGGCTGGGTTTTGCGAGCTCGCCAGTGCCGTCGGCCTGGAAGAGCAAACGCTCTACGAGATGTACGTCGGGAAGAACGTGCTCAACGGGTTCCGGCAGGACCATGGCTACAAGGCGGGCACGTACATAAAGACCTGGGACGGCCGCGAGGACAACGTATGGTTGGTGGAGTTCGCTGCGGGCCTGGACAAGAACCCGGCCACCTTCGCGTCCGAGCTCTACGGCCGGCTGTCGAAAAAGTACGACGAGGTAGCACGTGGCCGTTGAGCTGCCACCAACCGTTGCCGAGAACTGGAAGTTTTTTGTCAGCGCGCAGCTGTGGCCACGGGCGACACGTTTTGACCCCAAAGGCTGGCTCGAGAACTTCGATGCCGCCGACCAAAAGTACGCCGTCCGCTTGCTGGAGGGCTTCACCTACTTCGCGGACGAGCTGGTGGGCGCGCTGTTCCAGGGTGCCTTCCAGAACCTGTCGCAGTTGGTGGTCCAGAACAAGGACAACTACTTCTCGGCCAGCTCGCAGTGGACCCAGTTCCTGGAGTCGGCCATCGTCGTCCGCGCCGAGGGCAACTACAGCAGTGATGCGGACAGCGGCTTTATCTTCACCCGGCTGGCTCGCAACAAGCTTGGAGTGCAGGAGGAACAGCTGCTCTCGCCAGCGAAGGCACTCGACCAGCTGAAGGCAACCCCTCGCGGCAACGTCATCTTTGTCGACGACTTTGTCGGTTCCGGCGAACAGTTCGAGAACACGTGGACAAAGATTCACCAGCTGTCTGACCTGGGAGCGGCGTCGTTCAAGTCGCTCGTAGCCACTATCGGGTCAGGCGCGGTGGGCTTCTATTACTGCCCCTTGATTTGCACCGATGTCGGTCGTGACTACATTGCACGAAAGTGCCCGTTGGTGAAGCTTGTGCCTGCGCACGCCCTTCCGGAGACGTACGGCGCCCTGTCCAGCAGCTCGGTGATTTGGCGGGACGACATGAAGGTCGAAGGCCCCCTCTTTGTCGAGCGCGCGAGCGTAAAGGCCGGCATTCCATTTCGCGATGGACAGGAGGGGTGCTGGATGGGCTACCGAAAACTCGGCTTGGCGCTTGCTTTCGAACATGGGTGGCCAGATGCTGTGCTGCCTATCTTCACGCACCAAGAGAACGGCTGGAAGCCGCTCCTGAAGAAATAACCATGACGAGCCAGAACGGGTCTATCGAAAAGCTGAGCACGGTGCTTGGCCTCTACAAGGCGGAATGGCTTCGCGAGCAGCTATTCGACTTGTTCACCGTACCGGGCTACTTCGATTTGCTGAAGACGAATCGGCCGTGTGTACTCATTGGAGGGCGGGGCACTGGGAAGACTACTGTCCTGCAGGGCCTCTCGTACCAAGGTCAGTTCGCCTTCGCCAAATCTGACAAGAGTGTCATCGACACTTGGCAGTTCTTTGGCCTATACCACCGCGTAAACACCAACCGCGTGACGGCTTTCCGGGGACCGGAGCTGTCTGAGGAAAGGTGGCGTGCCTGCTTTGGCCACTATCTGAATTTGGTGTTCTGCACGCAGCTCCTGGAGTTCGCCTGCTGGTACGAGCTTCAGACGGACCGAGACCTGTCTCTGGACCCGAATGACCTTGCAGCGTTCCGCGCGACCCTCGGCCTCAAGTCTGACGGCCGCTTGGCTGACCTGGCTCAGGAAGTCAGACTTCAGATGTTGGTGTTCGAAGCGTCTATCAATAGCATCGTGGACGCGCCGCCGACCTTTCTGTCGATGCAGGGCGCGCCGGTGGATGCGCTTGCCTCAGCGTTGCTCCGCACGAAGGAGCTGGCCGGCAAGCAGTTCTTCTTCCTCATCGACGAGTTCGAGAACTTTGAGGACTATCAGCAGCGCATCCTCAACACCATCATCAAGCACTCGCAGGGCGCCTACACATTTAAGGTCGGTGTACGAGAGCTCGGATGGCGAGAGCGTTCAACGCTGAATGGAAACGAGCAGCTGACCTCTCCGGCGGACTACGCACGCATTTCCATCGCTGAGATGCTGACGGAATCTCGCTTCAAGTCGTTCGCCGAGGGCGTTCTGTCGGCTCGATACCAAGGGGCGGTTGAGGGTACTGCCGTTGTCGCAGATTTCCCTTCACTGTTCCCCAAGCTGGACGACCTCGATGAGGCCGCGCGCCTGATTGACAAGGGTCAAGAAGCTCGCGTCCGCAAGGCGATTGAAGCGGCGAGCTCGCCAGCGCAGCTCGAAGCTGCAAAGGCACTTCCGATTGGCGTTCAGTACTTCTTGGACTATTGGGCGAGTTCCCATAAGGGGACGACTACGCTCTCCCAGGAGATTAATGCGTGGCTTACGGACAGTTCTTCCAGCAAGGACCGCTTCAACAACCACTTCCATGCATCGCTGTTCGCCATCCGCAACGGCAAGCGGGGCATCCGGAAGTACTACAGCGGCTGGGACGTCTACCTATCGCTCTGCGAAGGCAACATCCGCTATCTTCTTGAGCTGGTGCACTCGGCACTTCTCCTTCATGACGAAGAAGGCGGTGAGCCGCTCTCGCCCATCAGCGCCGAGGTTCAGACCCGAGCTGCGCAGGCGGTCGGGCGAAAGAACCTATCCGAGCTGGAGGGCCTCAGCGTCGACGGCGCACGGTTGACGAAGCTTCTGTTGAGCCTCGGCCGAGTCTTTGGCGTTCTGGCTGAATCGCCTGCTGGACACACGC
The DNA here is from genome assembly GCF_056396385.1 of Variovorax sp. 05T418. NCBI lineage: Bacteria > Pseudomonadati > Pseudomonadota > Betaproteobacteria > Burkholderiales > Comamonadaceae > Variovorax > Variovorax sp. 05T418. Next base: position 281,849 of record NZ_JBFTLJ010000010.1, read on the forward strand.
CGGAGGCGAATCAATTCCACCTTCGCGAAGAGCAGGAGTCCGACAGTGATGGGAAGGCCATGGACCTGCTCAAGCACTCGGTGATGCATTTGGCGTTGGTCAGGTATGCCGGCAGCAAGCCGCTGGATGAGCGGGATACCAAGGCCTACGACTACATGATTCACCCGATCTTTGCGCCCTTCTTTGTCTTTAGCCACCGGAAGAAGCGAAAGATTCTGCTGTCGACGGCGAACCTGCTGAGCTTGGTGGAAAAGCCGAGAGAGGGCATCGAAGCCGTCTTGAAGCTCAACCACAGGGAGTCCGAAGCAGACCTTCCTGACCAGATGCAGCTGTTCGGCGACTTCTATGCGTGAGTTGAAGCGCGAGCCGATTCTGACTGACACCTTCGAGTCGGTCAGTCTCTTTACGCCCGTGCCTGGGAGTGCGTATATCTATCGCGTCAGCAATGAAGACCGCAGCGGTCACACCGGCCAGTGGGGACAGAGTTGCACGGAGGTTCAGCTCATCGAGGTCACTACTGAATCCGTCTCTGGTTTCCAGGTGTCCGGCGTCGAGGAGGAATTCTTCCTGCGGAGCGCCGCATCGCTTTCGAGGCTGCTTGCTCCATTGGGAACAGGCCGAGTCCTGTACGTCGACATCACCGGCCTAAGCCATCCGACCTGGGCTGCGCTCATCCGGGCGGCCATCGCCGCGAGGATGGAGGTGCGTGCTGTCTACGTGGAACCGTATCGGTACAAGCGAAGCGCGGCACCGCTTGAAGGCCAAATCTACGACCTCAGTGCACGCATCGCTGGCATCGCGCCAATGCCCGGCTTCGCAACGATTTCCACGACGGAAGAATCAGTCTTCGTGCCGCTGCTGGGGTTCGAGGGGGCAAGGTTTCGCCATGTCATCGAGCAGGTGCAGCCAAGCCACGAGCGGATAGTGCCGGTGGTGGGCATCCCGGGCTTCAAGCCCTGGTACGTCTTCGAGACTTACATGGGGAACAGGGCCGCGCTGGAGGAGACGAGCGCTTGGCACCACATCGAGTTCGTGCCGGCAAACTGCCCCTTCAGCTGCTTCTACCTTCTGCAGGAATTGGCTCGGCGCCATCCCAACTCCACATTGAAGGTCGCCATGATTGGCACGAAGCCGCACGCACTGGGCGCGGTGATGTTCGCATTGACGTCGCCGAGCCGCATTGAGCTCATCTATGACAACCCGATTCGCAAGGAGGGCCGCACCGACGGCCTGGATAGGCTCTTGGTCTATCACGTTGGCGCCATCACCGCAGGTGCAGGCGGCAGCTCGATGACGACCGGAGCGGGGCGGCGCTGATGGACCGCTTCTACACATCGCCCGAGCTTGCCGACGCGCTGGTGGGCCTCGCTACACCGCGTCGCCGCACGCTCTCGATTGCCGACTTTGCATGTGGCGAGGGAAGCCTCCTGCTCGCGGCCGAGCGTCGCTGGCCGGCGGCTTCGATGATTGCCAACGACGTGTCTGCCGCCTCGGTGGCCAGCCTTCGAAAGAGCCGACCAAATTGGCGGGCTGCTTGTTCGGACTTCCTGAGCCCGCGCTCTGTGCGGTCATCGTCGCTGCGGAACCACCTCGCAGGCGTTGATCTGGTCCTGCTGAACCCTCCGTTCTCGCGCAGGAACCGGCAGACGTTCGAAGTTGCGGTTGGAAATGAGGTGTTTCACGCCAGCATCGCGATGGCGTTTGTCGTCAACAGCATTCCGTTCTTGAGGCCAGATGGAACCATCTTGGCGGTCCTGCCGGACGGATGCCTGGTTAGCAAACATGACGAGCCCGTTTGGCGTGCGCTGCGCGAGCAGTTCAACGTCGAGGTCATCCGCGACAACGCGAGGTCTGCGTTCCAGGGCGTGAGGGCGCGAACCTGCCTGGTTCGGATGACGAAGGTAAACGTCCGCGTCTCGGTCGCCGAGCACGTCGCCGCCCCCTTCGCCCTAACGATTTCGCGAGGCCGCGTCCAGATGCATTCCCGCACGGTGGTTCCGGTCAGGCAGGGCAGGCCGCTGGTGCATACAAACAACCTGCTGAACGGCACGGTGAAGCACTCGGGTGAGCATGTGCAGGGCGGCGTCCTGACAGGGCCTGCGTTGCTGTTCCCTCGGGTTGGGCTCGTCACGCCCGGGAAGCTGTGTGTGCTCGGAGCGGGTCGACGAGTGACGCTGTCGGACTGCGTGCTTGGCGTGGTCTGCGAGTCGGAGGCGGAGGTCGAGACATTGAGGCGAATGGTGCTTGCTTCCTGGCCGATTTTTGCGTCTGCTTATCGGGGAACTGGGGCCCCGTACATCACAGTGGAGCGTGCCTCAGCGGTGCTTGCAGAGATTTGGTTGACGGCGCGTTCTGCACAGGCAGTGCTTCCAAGCGACGTCCTGGTTTAGGTGCAGCTTGCGGTTTGAAACGAGGACTCCCCATAGGCCAAGGACAGGTGGCCATCCCCAGGTTCTGATGCTGCGTAAAGCCGTGAGATGAGCATAAGTGTTTTGCGAAGTCGGACAGCGCAGGCCTTGCCCTCTCATCGGCACGCGGGCATGGACCGGGCCACGCTGCAGTTCCAACGCCTCTGTAGGGCCTGCGCACCGGCAGCAGCAGGACGGTGTGGATGCCCGCTCCACCTACGATAGCGGTAAGCGCGCGGTGATCCCGTCTTGACGACGGTCCTTCGATCAGCGCACTGCGGTTGGCTGCCAGAGATGCGGCAACAACTCTCCGACGCGACTGGCCGGCTGCGTGGGCAGCCGCTCAAGAATGTCGCTGAGGTACGCATGCGGCTCGTGTCCATTGAGCTTGGCCGACTGGATCAGGCTCATGATGGCCGCGGCGCGCTGGCCCGCCCGTAGCGATCCCGCGAACAGCCAATTCGATCGTCCGATAGCGATCGGGCGGATCTGGTTCGTAATAGTCCGACGAAGGCCGTCCTTGCCTGATGTGCAAGCTGCGGGAAGCATCTGACCCGAATCGCAGACCCGCTTGGAGGTGTGCGCTAAGAGGAGATGGTGCACACCATGAAGAGCGAGCAAGACCCAGAGAAGGCGAGCCGGCG
>NZ_JBFTLJ010000011.1:0-213031 GCF_056396385.1 Variovorax sp. 05T418
ATGCCCGAGCTGGTGGCCTTCTTCCACAGCATGATCGGCCTGGCGGCGGTGTTCATCGCGGTGGCGGCGGTGGTCGAACCCGCGGCCATGCTCGAAGGCATCGCCAAGGGCGCGCCCATTCCCGCCGGCAACCGGCTCGAGCTGTTCCTCGGGGCGGCCATCGGCGCCATCACCTTCAGCGGCTCGGTGATCGCCTTCGGCAAGCTCTCGGGCACCTACAAGTTCCGGCTGTTCCAGGGTGCGCCGGTGCAGTTCAAGGGCCAGCACATGCTCAACCTCGTGCTCGGCCTGGCGATGATCGGCCTGGGGCTGGTGTTCATGGCCACCGAAAGCTGGCCGGCCTTCTTCGCGATGCTGGCGCTGGCCTTCGTGATGGGGGTGCTCATCATCATCCCGATCGGCGGCGCCGACATGCCGGTGGTGGTGTCGATGCTCAACAGCTACTCGGGCTGGGCGGCCGCGGGCATCGGCTTCAGCCTGAACAACGCGATGCTGATCGTGGCCGGTTCGCTGGTGGGCTCTTCGGGTGCGATCCTGAGCTACATCATGTGCAAGGCCATGAACCGCTCGTTCTTCAACGTGATCCTGGGCGGCTTCGGCGGCGAGGCGGTCAGCGCGGCCGGCGGCGCCAAGGAGCAGCGGCCGGTCAAGAGCGGCAGCGCCGACGACGCGGCCTTCGTGCTGGGCAATGCCGAGACGGTGGTGATCGTGCCGGGCTACGGCCTGGCGGTGGCGCGCGCCCAGCATGCGGTGAAGGAACTCGCCGAGAAGCTCACGCACAAGGGCATCACCGTGAAGTACGCGATCCACCCGGTGGCCGGCCGCATGCCGGGCCACATGAACGTGCTGCTGGCCGAAGCCGAGGTGCCCTACGACCAGGTGTTCGAGATGGAAGACATCAACGGCGAGTTCGGCCAGGCCGACGTGGCGATCATCCTGGGCGCCAACGACGTGGTGAACCCGGCGGCGCTGCAGAAGGGCAGCCCGATCTACGGCATGCCCATCCTGGAGGCCTACAAGGCCAAGACAGTGATCGTGAACAAGCGCTCCATGGCGGCGGGCTATGCGGGCCTGGACAACGAGCTCTTCTACATGGACAAGACCATGATGGTCTTTGGGGATGCGAAGAAAGTAGTGGAAGATATGGGCAAGGCCATCGAATAGGCCCAAGGTCCGCACCCGCGCAGTGCGGGCAGATCATCACCGCGGCGCCACTTGTGCGCCGCTGTCGTTTCAAAAACACGCGATTCCGAGGAGACACACCCATGACCGACCGCCCCTGGCTCAGCAGCTATCCGCAAGGCGTGCCCGCCGACATCGACGCCTCGCAGTATTCCTCGCTGGTCGGTCTCATGGAGGAGAGCTTTGCCAGGTACGCCGACCGCACGGCCTACAGCTTCATGGGCAAGGACGTGAGCTATGCGGAGACCGACAAGCTCAGCAAGGCCTTCGGCGCCTACCTGCAGGGGCTTGGCCTCGCCAAGGGCGACCGCGTCGCGGTCATGATGCCCAACTGCCCGCAGTACCCGATCGCGGTCGCGGCCATCCTGCGCGCCGGCCTGATCCTGGTGAACGTGAATCCGCTGTACACGCCGCGCGAACTCGAGCACCAGCTCAAGGACTCGGGCGCCAAGGCCATCGTCATCATGGAGAACTTCGGCACCACGCTGCAGCAGTGCATCGCGGCCACGCCCATCAAGCACATCGTGCTGGCGGCCATGGGCGACCGGCTCGGCTTCCTCAAGGGGGCGCTCGTCAACTACGTGGTGCGCAACGTGAAGAAGCTGGTGCCGCACTACAGCCTGCCGGGCGCGGTGCGCTTCAACGATGCGCTCGACCAGGGCGCGGGCCGCACGCTGAAGGCGCCGGCCCTCGGCCCCGACGACGTGGCCGTCCTGCAGTACACCGGCGGCACCACCGGCGTCTCCAAGGGCGCGGTGCTGCTGCACCGCAACGTCATTGCGAACGTGCTGCAGTCCGAAGCCTGGAACGAACCCGTGATGGCCCAGGTGCCGGCGGGCGAGCAGCCCACGAGCGTGTGCGCGCTGCCGCTCTATCACATCTTCGCCTTCACCGTGGGCATGATGCTGAACATGCGCACGGGCGGCAAGCTGATCCTCATTCCGAATCCGCGCGACCTCGCGGGCGTGCTCAAGGAACTGTCCAAGCACACGATCCACAGCTTTCCCGCGGTCAACACCCTGTTCAACGGGCTGGCCAACCACCCCGACTTCAACACCGTCAACTGGAAGAACCTCAAGGTGTCGGTGGGTGGCGGCATGGCGGTGCAGGCGGCGGTCGCGAAGCTCTGGCTCGAGAAGACCGGCTGCCCGATCTGCGAGGGCTACGGCCTGTCCGAAACCTCGCCCTCGGCCACCTGCAACCCCACCAACAGCAAGGCCTACACCGGCACCATCGGCCTGCCGCTGCCGAGCACCTGGCTCAAGCTGCTCGACGACGAAGGCCGCGAAGTGCCGCCGGGCCAGCCCGGCGAGATCGCGATCAAGGGCCCGCAGGTGATGGCCGGCTACTGGCAGCGCCCCGACGAAACCGCCAAGGTCATGACGCCCGACGGCTACTTCAAGAGCGGCGACATCGGCGTGGTCGACGAGCGCGGCTACTTCAAGGTGGTCGACCGCAAGAAGGACATGATCCTGGTCTCGGGCTTCAACGTGTACCCCAACGAGATCGAGGACGTGGTGGCGCAGATTCCGGGCGTGCTCGAATGCGCCGCGGTCGGCGTGGCCGACGAGAAGACCGGCGAGGCCGTCAAGCTGGTGATCGTCAAGAAGGACGAGTCGCTGACCGAAGCGCAGGTGCGCGAATACTGCAGAGCAAACCTTACGGGTTACAAGCAGCCGCGGATCGTGGAGTTCCGTGGCGAACTCCCGAAGACGCCAGTCGGAAAGATCCTGCGACGCGAACTGCGCGACGTCAAGAAGTAAGGGTTCGGCCCGGGTAGGGCCGCGGCATCGATCTTGCATATTGCGGGTCGATGCTTCGCTTCCTCCTCACGCGCGTGAGCCTGCTGGTGCCGACCTTCATCGGCATGACGCTGCTTGCCTTTTTCCTGATCCGGCTGGTGCCGGGCGACCCCATCGAAACCATGGCGGGCGAGCGCGGGATCGATCCCGAGCGCCATGCCCAGCTGCGCGCGGCCTACGGCTTCGACAAGCCGGTGATCGTGCAGTACGGCATCTACATCGGCCGCGTGCTGCATGGCGATCTCGGCAAGTCGCTGGTCACCCAGGAGTCGGTCGCCAACGAGTTCCTTGCGCTGTTCCCCGCCACGGTCGAGCTGGCCGTGTGCGCCATTGCCTTCGCGCTGCTGCTGGGGCTGCCGGCGGGCATCCTGGCGGCGGTGCGGCGCAATTCCATCTTCGACCATGGCGTGATGGCCACCTCGCTCACCGGCTATTCGATGCCGATCTTCTGGTGGGGGCTGCTGCTGATCCTGTTCTTCTCGGTGCAGCTGGGCTGGACGCCCGTGTCAGGCCGCATTGCGGTGCAGTACTTCGTCGAGCCTGAAACGGGCTTCCTCTTGATCGATGCGCTGCGCGCCGGCGACACCGGCGCCTTCTGGTCGGCGCTGCATCACCTCGTCCTGCCGGCCATCGTGCTCGGCACCGTGCCGCTTGCGGTCATCGCGCGCATGACGCGCTCGGCCATGCTCGAGGTGCTGGGCGAGGACTACATCCGCACCGCGCGCGCCAAGGGCCTCTCGCGCCTTCGCGTGGTGGGACTGCATGCGCTGCGCAATGCGCTGATTCCGGTGGTCACGGTGATCGGGCTGCAGGTGGGCGTGCTCTTCACGGGCGCGATCCTCACCGAGACCATCTTCTCGTGGCCCGGTGTCGGCAAGTGGCTGATCGAGGCCATCGGCCGGCGCGACTATCCGGTGCTGCAGGGCGGCATGCTGCTGCTGGGCGGCATCGTGATGCTGGTCAACCTGCTGGTCGACGTGGCCTACGGCGTCATCAATCCACGCATCCGGCACTGACCGATCCCATGGCAACGACAACACCCCACGCAATTTCGGGCAGCGCCGGCGGCGCAGCGCCTCCCGGCCCCTGGCGCGAGTTCTGGACCGCCTTCTCGGCCAATCGCGGCGCGGTGATCGGGCTTGCCACCGTCGCGCTGCTGCTGCTGGTGGCGCTGTTCGCGCCGTGGATCGCGCCGCATGCGCCCAACGAGACCAACAGCGCCGTCTTCCTGCTGCCGCCGGCATGGCAGCAGGGCGGCTCCGCAAGCTACCTGCTGGGCACCGACGCCATCGGGCGCGACATTCTTTCGCGGCTGATGCACGGCGCGCGGCTCTCGCTGTCCATCGGCGTGGCGGTGGTGGCGCTGTCGGTGGTCGTCGGCGTGGTGCTCGGCCTTGTCGCGGGCTTCTTTCGCGGCGTGCTGGAGATCGCGATCATGCGGCTGATGGACATCGTGCTCACGATGCCGAGCCTGCTGATGGCCATCGTGATCGTCGCGATCCTCGGGCCGGGGCTGGTCAACGCCATGGTGGCGGTGGCCATCGTCGTGCTGCCGCACTACGTGCGCATCACGCGCGCCGCGGTCATTGCCGAGATCTCGCGCGACTACGTGACCGCCGCGCGCGTGAGCGGCGCCGGCACGCTGCGCCTGATGTTCCGCGAGGTGCTGCCCAACTGCGCGGCGCCGCTGATCGTGCAGGCCTCGCTCGGCATCTCCACGGCCATCCTCGATGCGGCGGCGCTGGGCTTCATCGGCCTGGGCGCGCAGCCGCCGTCGCCCGAATGGGGAACGATGCTGGCCGATGCGCGCGAGTTCGTGCTGCGCGCCTGGTGGGTCGTGACTTTTCCGGGGCTCGCGATCCTCGCGGCCGTGCTGGCCTTCAACCTGCTCGGTGACGGTCTGCGCGATGCGCTCGATCCCAAACTGAAACGATGAACATGCTGCTCGACATCAAGGATCTGCACGTCGAGTTTCCGACGCAAGGCGGCGTGCTGCATGCGGTCGACGGCGTGAGCCTCAGGCTCGAGGAGGGCGAGGTGCTCGGCATCGTCGGCGAATCGGGCTCGGGCAAGAGCGTGACGATGATGGCGCTGATGGGCCTCGTGGGCTTTCCGGGCCGCGTGCGCGCGCAGCACATGCGCTTTGCGGGCAAGGAGCTGCTCGGCATCTCCGACAAGGCGCGCCGCGCGCTGGTCGGCAAGGAGGTGGCCATGATCTTCCAGGAGCCGACCACCAGCCTCAATCCCTGCTTCACCATCGGCTTCCAGCTGATGGAAACGCTGCGGCTGCACCTTCATCTGGACCGGCGCACGGCGAAGAAGCGCGCGACCGAGCTGCTCGAGCAGGTCGGCATACCGGCCGCGTCGTCGCGCCTGGGCAGCTATCCGCACCAGCTCTCGGGCGGCATGAACCAGCGCGTGATGATCGCGATGGCCATTGCCTGCAACCCGCGCCTCCTGATCGCCGACGAGCCGACCACCGCGCTCGACGTGACGATCCAGGCGCAGATCCTCGACCTGCTGCGCGAGCTGCAGAAGGAGCGCGGCATGGCGCTGGTGCTCATCACGCACAACATGGGCGTGGTCAGCGAGATGGCGCAGCGCATCGCCGTGATGTATGCGGGCCAGGTGATGGAGCAGCAGCGCGTCGACCGGCTCTTCGCGGATCCGCAGCATCCCTACACCGAGGCCCTGCTGGCCGCGCTGCCCGAACGCGCCGCGCCCGAGGGGCGGCTGGCCACCATCGCGGGCGTGGTGCCGGGCGTGCACGACCGGCCGGCCGGCTGCCTGTTCGCGCCGCGCTGCAGCTACGTGACGACGAAGGCCTGCAACGTGCGGCCGGCGCTGCGCGAGGTCGAGTCGCCGCCCGGCGCCGAGGTGCGCTGCCATTTCCCGCTCGGCGAGCCCGGGCGCATGGCGGCCATCGAGGCCGACCGGCCGCGGCCGCAGGCCGCGGAGGCGCTGCCATGAGTGGCGATGCCATCGGCGACGTCGTCGTGGAGGCGCGCAACCTGCAGCGCACCTATGCCGTGCGGCGCGGCATGTTCCGCGCGCCTGCGCAGTTGCGCGCGGTCGGCGACATTTCTTTTCGCATCGAGCGCGGCCGCACGCTCGCGGTGGTCGGCGAATCGGGCTGCGGCAAGTCGACGCTCGCGCGCATGGTCGCGTTGATCGAAAAGCCCACGGCCGGGCAGCTCGTGCTGGCCGGCCACGATGCGGTGGACCCGCCGCCCGCATACCGGCGCGAACTGCGCCAGGCCGTGCAGCTGGTGTTCCAGAACCCCTATGGCTCGCTCAATCCGCGCAAGAAGATCTCTGCGGTGCTCGAGGATCCGCTGGCCATCAACACCGCGCTCGGCAAGCCCGAGCGGGTTGCCAAGGCGCGCGAGATGCTGGCGCGCGTGGGCCTGCGGCCCGAGCATGCGAACCGCTATCCGCACATGTTCTCGGGCGGCCAGCGCCAGCGCATCGCCATTGCGCGCGCGCTCATGCTGGAGCCGCGCCTGCTGGTGGCCGACGAGCCGGTGTCGGCGCTCGACGTGTCGATCCAGGCGCAGGTGCTGAACCTGCTGGCCGACCTGCAGGCCGAGCTGGGCCTGGCCTATCTCTTCATCTCGCACGACCTGGGCGTGGTGCGGCACATCGCGCACGAGGTGCTCGTGATGTACCTCGGCCATGCGGTGGAGCAGGGCCCCAAGGCGCGCATCTTCGCGCGGCCGCTGCATCCCTACACGCAGGCGCTGCTGGCATCCACGCCCGGCCTCAGCAGCCAGCGCATCGTGCTCAAGGGCGAGCTGCCGTCGCCGCTCGATCCGCCCACGGGCTGCGTCTTCAACACGCGCTGCCCGCACGCGACGCAGCGCTGCCGCGAGGAGCGGCCCCTGCTGCGCGCACTCGACGAGCGCCTGGTGGCCTGCCACTACGCGGAGAAATTCCTCGATGGCACGCCGCCGGTCAGCGCCGATGTGCCTTTGTCCCCGCCGTTCGCCGCGCCTCTGGCGGCGAACCCCTAGTTCACTTCCACCGTGTCCCAAGGAGTTGCCATGAAGAAGACCACCCAGCCATCCGTTTCGCGCCGCTCGCCCAGGCTTGGCGCGCTGCTCGCGCCGGCGGCACTCGCCGTGCTCGCACTGGGCACGGGCGCCGTGTCCGCCAAGACGCTGGTCTATTGCTCGGAGGGCAGTCCCGAGAACTTCTATCCGGGCGTCAACACCACCGGCACCTCGTTCGACGTGACCACGCAGGTCTACAACACCATCGTCGAGTTCGAGCGCGGCGGCACCAAGGTCGTGCCGGGCCTCGCCGAAAAATGGGACATCTCGGCCGACGGCACGGTCTACACCTTCCACCTGCGCAAGGGCGTCAAGTGGCACAGCACCAGCAAGAGCTTCAAGCCCACGCGCGACTTCAACGCCGACGACTTCATCTTCATGCTCGAGCGGCAGTGGAAGGAGAGCGATCCCTTCTTCAAGGTCACGAGCCAGAACCACTCCTACTTCAACGACATGGGCATGCCCAAGCTCCTGAAGTCGGTGGACCGCATCGACGACCTGACCGTGAAGATCACGCTCAACCAGGCCGAGGCGCCGTTCCTTGCCAACCTGGCCATGCAGTACGCGGGCATCCAGTCGAAGGAATACGCCATTGCGATGCTGAAGGCCGGCACGCCCGAGAAGGTCGACCAGGACCCGATCGGCACCGGCCCGTTCTACCTCGTGCAATACCAGAAGGACGCGGTCATCCGCTTCAAGGCCTTCCCGCAGTACTGGGGCGGCAAGGCGAAGATCGACGACCTGGTGTTCGCGATCACGCCCGATGCCTCGGTGCGCTGGGCCAAGCTGCAGAAGGGCGAATGCCACGTCATGCCGTATCCGAATCCGGCCGATCTCGACGCGATCCGCAAGGATCCGAACGTGCAGGTGCTCGAGCAGCCCGGCCTCAACGTGGGCTACCTTTCGTACAACACCACCAAGAAGCCCTTCGACGATGTGCGCGTGCGCAAGGCCATCAACATGGCGATCAACAAGAAGGCGATCATCGACGGCGTGTACCTGTCGACCGGCGTGGCCGCGAAGAACCCGATCCCGCCAACCATGTGGTCCTACAACGACGCGGTCAAGGACGATCCCTACGACCCCGAAGCCGCCAAGAAGCTGCTGGCGCAGGCCGGCTTTCCCGATGGCTTCTCGACCGACCTGTGGGCCATGCCGGTGCAGCGGCCCTACAACCCGAATGCCAAGCGCATCGCCGAGCTGATGCAGGCCGACCTTGCCAAGATCAACGTCAAGGCCGAGATCAAGAGCTTCGAGTGGGGCGAGTACCGCAAGCGCCTGCAGGCCGGCGAGCACCAGATGGGCATGCTCGGCTGGACCGGCGACAACGGCGACCCCGACAACTTCCTCTACACGCTGCTGGGCTGCGCCTCGGCCAAGTCGGCCAGCGGCAGCAACATCTCCAAATTCTGCTACCAACCCTACGAAGACCTCGTGCTCAAGGCCAAGAGCGCGACCAAGCAGGCTGAGCGCGATGCGCTCTACAAGAAGGCGCAAGTCATCTTCAAGGAGCAGGCGCCGTGGTTCACCATCGCGCACGCGGTGCAGCTGAAGCCGGTGCGCAAGGAGGTGGTCGACTTCAAGCTCAGCCCCTTCGGCCGCCACACCTTCTACGGCGTGGACATCAAGTAGCCGATGAACGCACCCGTTGCCATCGTCGCGGCGATGCACGAGGAGCTGGGCGCGCTGCTCGCACAGATGCCGGACGAGCAGCGCGTGCGCGCCGCGGGCCGCGACTTCTGGGTCGGGCACCTGCACGGCCAGCCGGTGGTGGCCGTGCTGTCGCGCATCGGCAAGGTCGCGGCGGCGGTCACGGCCACGGTGCTGCTCGAGCGCTTCGGCGTGCGCGCGATCGTGTTCACGGGCGTGGCAGGCGGGCTCGCGCCGGGCGTGGAGGTTGGCGACGTGGTGGTCGCCACGCAGCTGCTGCAGCACGACCTCGACGCCTCGCCGATCTTCCCGAAGTACGAAGTGCCGCTCATGGGCCTTTCGCGCTTTGCGGCCGATGCCTCGATGGGCGATGCGCTGGCGGCCGTGGCCGAAGCCGCGCTGCGCGATCCGGTGGCGCTGGTGGGGCAGGCGGCCGCCGATGAATTCGGCCTCCGGTCGCCGAAGGTGCACCGCGGCCTGCTGGTGAGCGGCGATCGCTTCGTCTCGACGGCCGCCGAGAGCGCTGCCTTGCGGCGCAGCCTGCCCGATGCGCTCGCAGTCGAGATGGAAGGCGCGGCGGTCGCGCAGGTGTGCCACGACTACGGCGTGCCGTTCGCGGCCATGCGCACCATCTCGGACCGAGCCGACGACGCCGCGCATGGCGACTTCGCGCGCTTCGTCGCCGAGGTGGCGAGCCGCTACAGCCTGGCCTTGGTCGATGCGTGGCTGGCCACGCTGCCTTCTTGCGGAATGCCGGCCGCTACTTGAGCCAGCCGCGCCGGCGGAAGTACCACATCGGCACCAGCGCGCTTGCCGCCATCAAGGCCAGCGCATACGGATAGCCCAGCGACCAGTCGAGCTCGGGCATCAGCTTGAAGTTCATGCCGTAGATGCTCGCGATCAGCGTGGGCGGCAGCAGCGCCACGCTGGCCACCGAGAAGATCTTGATGGTCTTGTTCTGGTTGATGTTGATGAAACCGACGGTCGCATCCATCAGGAAGTTGATCTTGTCGAACAGGAAGGCCGTGTGGTTGTCCAGCGATTCGATGTCGCGCAGGATCTGCCGCGCCTCCTCGAACTGCTCGGCATTGAGCATGCGGCTGCGCATCATGAAGCTCACGGCGCGGCGCGTGTCCATCACGTTGCGGCGGATGCGGCCGTTCAAGTCTTCCTGGCGCGCGATGGCGCCCAGCACCTCGCCGGCCAGCTCGTCGCTGACGTTGCCTTCGAGCACCTTCTTGCCCGCGATCTCGAGCTCGTCGTAGATGTTCTCGAGCGTGTCGGCCGAGTATTCGGCGTCGGCGTCGAACAGCTTGAGCAGCACTTCCTTGGCGTCTTCGATGAGGCCCGGCGCGCGGCGCGCACGCATGCGCAGCAGCCGGAACACCGGCACGTCCTCGTCGTGGATCGAGAACAGCACGCCGCGGCTGCGAAGCTCGGTGTTGTGCTGGTTCAGGATGAAGGCCACGCGCACCGACCGCGGGTCTTCGTCGTCGTCGATTAGGAAGTCGGAGCGGATGTGCAGCTCACCGTTGTCTTCCTCGTAGAAGCGGGCCGACTCCTCGATGTCCTCGTCCATCGCGTCTTCGGGAATCGAGAGGCCGTAGTACTGCTTGATCCAGCGCTTTTCCTCGAGCGTGGGCGATTCGAGGTCGACCCAGATCGGCTGGAACTTGGAAAGCTCCTCGAGCGCCTCGATCTCTTCCTGGACAAGGCGGCCGTTGGCAAGCGTAAAGATATTGAGCATGGGCTCACTCCCGTGAAATGGCTGAGGCGATGGGGCGAGGGGAGGGGTGCTTTCAATCCCCGGGCCCGGGCGTCAGGACGCGGGAGTTGAAAGCTGCCGAGACGGTGCGGTTTCCATGATGCGGTCTCCAGTTGCAGCGAGCGGCGATTATGTCATCGGCCATGTGACGGCAGGCCCTCCGATCTGGATGGACATACAGTAAAGTCGCGGGCATGCAGACCGCTGCGCTCCCCGCTTTTTCCGCCGCCGGTGCCACCCAGGCCGAGCGCCTGGCCGCGGCGCTCTCGGCGCTCAACGACGAGCAGCGCGCCGCCGTCGAGCACGGCGTCGGCACGCTGACGGCCGGGCGCGACGAGCGGCCACTGCTGGTGATCGCCGGCGCGGGCTCGGGCAAGACCAGCACGCTGGCGCACCGGGTGGCGCACCTCATCGCCGGCGGCGTCGATCCGCAGCGCCTGCTGCTTCTGACCTTCTCGCGCCGCGCGGCGCAGGAAATGGAGCGCCGCGCGGGCCAGGTGCTGGCGCGCGTGCTGGGGCTCAAGTCCGACAAGCCGCCCGCGCTGCCCTGGGCCGGCACTTTCCACGGCATCGGCGCGCGGCTGCTGCGCGAGTACGCCGCGCACATCGGCCTGAACGACCACTTCACGATCCACGACCGCGGCGACGCCGAGGACCTGATGGGCCTGGTGCGCCACGAGCTCGGCCTGTCGTCGAGCGTGAACCGCTTTCCGCGCAAGGGCACCTGCCTTTCGATCTATTCGCGCTGCGTCAACACGCGTGCCCCGCTGGCCGAGGTGCTGGCCGAGGCCTTTCCGTGGTGCGCCGAATGGGAAGCCGAACTCAAGCGCCTGTTCGGCGCCTATGTGGAGGCCAAGCAGCAGCAGAACGTGCTCGACTACGACGACCTGCTGCTCTACTGGGCCGGCATGGTGGCCGAGCCCGCGCTGGCGGCGCTGGTCGGCGAGCGCTTCGACCACGTGCTGGTCGACGAATACCAGGACACCAACCTGCTGCAGGCCTCGATCCTGCGGGCGCTCAAGCCCGATGGTCGCGGCGTGACGGTGGTGGGCGACGATGCGCAGTCGATCTACTCGTTTCGAGGCGCAACGGTGCGTAACATCCTCGACTTTCCGTCGCAGTTCTCGCAGGCTGCGCGCGTGGTCACGCTGGAGCGCAACTATCGCTCGACCCAGCCGATTCTCGATGTCTCGAACCGGGTCATTGCACAGGCGGCCGAGCGGCATGCCAAGACGCTCTGGACCGACAAGCCCTCCGCCGGCCGGCCGCAGCTGGTGCTGGTGCCCGACGAGGCGCAGCAGGCCGTCTGGGTGGCCGACAAGGTGCTCGCGCACCGCGAGGGCGGCCTCGCGCTCAAGTCGCAGGCGGTGCTGTTCCGTGCCGCCACGCACAGCGCGCCGCTCGAGCTCGAACTGGCGCGCCGCAACATCCCGTTCGTGAAGTACGGCGGCCTCAAGTTTCTCGAGGCCTCGCATGTGAAGGATCTGCTCGCGGTGCTGCGCTTCGCCGAGAACCCGCGCGGCCGCATGGCGGGTTTCCGCGTCACGCAGCTCATCCCGGGCATCGGGCCGGCCACGGGCGCGCGGCTGCTCGATGCCATGGACCAGGCCGCCGATCCGGCGGCGGCGGTGCGCGAATTCGTGCCGCCCTCGGCCGCCCGCGAGGAATGGGCGGTCTTTGCCGAAGCCTATGCCGCGCTGTGCGCGCCCTCGCTGCCGTGGCCGGCCGATGTGGAACTGGCGGTGCGCTGGTATTTGCCGCACCTGGACCGGCTCTACGACGACCCCTCCGGCGTGCGGCGCGGCGACGTCGAGCAGCTGGCGCGGCTGGCCTCGGGCTACGGCTCGCGCGAGCGCTTCCTGACCGAACTCACGCTCGATCCGCCCGAAGCCACCAGCGACAAGCCGGGTCCGCCCTCGCTCGACGAGGACTACCTCATTCTTTCGACCATCCACTCGGCCAAGGGGCAGGAGTGGAATTCGGTGCACGTGCTCAACGTGGTCGACGGCTGCCTGCCGGCCGACGTGGCGCAGAGCGCGCACGAACTCGAGGAGGAGCGGCGGCTGCTCTACGTGGCGATGACGCGGGCGCGCGACCACCTGCATCTTCTGGTGCCGCAGCGCTTCTACGTGACGCAGCAGGCCGTGCGCGGCGACCGGCACCTGTATGCCAACCGCACGCGCTTCATTTCCGAATCGGATCTTGCCGGCTTCGAGCAGCAGACCTGGCCGCCGCCGCCGGCGCGCCCGCCCGCAGTGCCGCCGCCGGCCGCGGTGATCGACCTGCGCAACCGCATGCGCGCGGCCTGGAGCTGAGCCGGCCGGCCCTTCGCCCGGCAGGGTCACCGCTGGTGACGCACTGAAACACTTGCTGCCAAAGTGCCGCATCGGCGGGCCTGCATGCGCGGGCCGCTATGGAATCGCTAGCGTGAGCAGCGCATGGCCCGCTGGCGTCCGCCACCCGGAGAAGTCTGCTATTGCAATACCGTGACAGCTTGGGCATAGTGAATCGACCGTTCCCTCTTTTCTCTTCTTCCCCTTTTCTCCCCCAACCCCCATATCTGTTTCGCCGGCCACGCCCCATCCCGGAGCGGGGCCATTTTCCCAACCGTCAATTCTCAGGAGGTCATTCATGAATTTGACGATCAGCGGTCATCACCTCGACGTCACACCTGCCTTGCGCACCTACGTCACGAGCAAGCTGGACCGGATCACACGGCACTTCGACCAAGTGGTCGATGTGAAGGTGCTCCTCACGGTGGAAAAGCAGAAGGAAAAGGAACGCCGCCAAAGGGCGGAGTGCAACATTCACGTCAAGGGTAACGACATGTTCGCGGAGTCGAGCCACGCTGATCTCTATGCTGCGGTCGATGAACTGGTCGACAAGCTCGACCGCCAGGTAGTGCGCCACAAGGACCGCCTGCAGGACCACCACCACGCCGCCCCCAAGCGCGTGATGTAGACCACGGGCCAGAGGGCTGCAGCCCCTGCCGACAAGCCGCCTGCGGGCGGCTTTTTGCTGCCTGTTGCTGTTACCGGCGCTGACAAGGCTGCGAGGCCTCCGGGCAACATGTAGCCAAAAAGTAAGTAACGGGAGTGGGGGTTTTTACCAAGCGGGTGCATAATCGCCCCCGCCCTTCCCCCACCATGAATCGCCTCGCGTCCATCCTGCCGCCCGCTCAAGTGCTTGTGAGCGTTGACGCTACCAGCAAGAAACGTGCTTTCGAAGAAGCCGGCTTGCTGTTCGAGAGCCTTCACGGCCTCGGCCGCGCGCTCATCACCGACAGCCTGTTCGCACGCGAGCGCCTCGGCTCCACCGGGCTCGGGCACGGGGTGGCCATTCCGCACGGCCGCATCAAGGGCCTCAAGGCCCCCATGGCCGCGGTCTTCCAGCTGGCCAACCCGATCGGCTTCGACGCGCCGGACGAGCAGCCCGTCGGGCTCCTGATCTTCCTGCTGGTGCCCGAGGCGGCCACCCAGAAGCACCTTGAGATCCTCTCCGAGATCGCCGAGCTGCTGAGCGACGCCAACCTGCGCGAGCAGATCAAGTCGAGCACCGACGCGGCCGAACTGCACGGACTCATTGCCGGCTGGCAGTCGACGCAAGTCGCCTGAAGTGCCCGCCCAGAGGCTCCCGCGGCCCTGCCGGGCCGGTTCCGCGGTATTCTGGCCGGCCTCCAACTAGGCGCGCAGCGCCATTTCCCTACGCATGAAGCCGACCGTCATCAGTGCCGACGCCATGTTCGAGGAATTCCGCGGGTCGCTCCGCTGGGAATGGCTCGCCGGGCTTGGGGCGTCAGAGCGCCAGTTCGACCCTGAAGTCATCAGCCGGGCCCAGTCGGCGGCCGATCTGGTCGGTTACCTCAATTACATCCATCCGTACCGCGTGCAGATCCTGGGCGCGCGCGAAGTGGCCTACCTGACGCGCGGCAGCCAGGAAGACTGCGCCCGGCGCATCGCCCGCATCGTCACGCTGGAGCCACCCATGCTGGTGCTGGCCGACGGCCAGGCCGCGCCGGACGAGCTGCTATCGATTTGCGAGCGCGCCCAGCTGCCGCTGTTCGCCACGCGCGAGTCGTCGGCCTTCGTGATCGACCTGCTGCGGGCCTACCTGTCCAAGCATTTCGCGGAACGCACCTCGATGCACGGGGTGTTCATGGACATCCTGGGCATGGGGGTCATGATCACCGGCGAATCGGGGCTCGGAAAGAGCGAGCTCGGGCTGGAGCTGATCTCGCGCGGCAACGGCCTGGTGGCCGACGACGCGGTCGACCTGTTCCGCATCAACCAGAACACCATCGAGGGCCGCTGCCCCGACCTGCTGCTCAACCTGCTGGAGGTGCGCGGCATCGGCCTTCTGGACATCCGCGCGATCTTCGGCGAGACGGCGGTGCGGCGGAAGATGCGGCTCAAGCTCATCGTGCACCTGGTGCGGCGCGACAGCTTCGAGCGCGACTACGAGCGCATGCCCTCGGCGCCGCTCACGCAGGATGTGCTGGGCATTCCGGTGCGCAAGGTCATCATCCAGGTGGTGGCCGGGCGCAACATCGCCGTGCTGGTCGAAGCCGCCGTGCGCAACTCGATCCTGCAGCTGCGCGGCATCGACACCTATGCCGATTTCGTGGCGCGCCACCACAAGGCGATGGAAAGCGGGCGCGACGGGGACTGACCGGCTATCTTTTGTTTACGCAGTCGCCGCACAGGCCGTAGAGCGACATCGCGTGGTCCTGCAGGATCCAGCCCTTGTCCTTGGAGATCATCTGCTGGCGGCGCTCGATTTCGGCGTCGTAGAACTCCTCGACCTTGCCGCACGAGGTGCAGATCAGGTGGTCGTGGTGCGTGCCTTCGTTCAGCTCGTAGACCGCCTTGCCGCTTTCGAAATGGCTGCGCTCGAGGATGCCGGCCTGCTCGAACTGCGTCAGCACGCGGTAGACGGTGGCCAGGCCGATGTCGGAGTGCTCGTTCAGGAGCACGCGGAAAACATCCTCGGCCGTCATGTGGCGCTGGCTGCCGGTCTGGAAGATCTCGAGGATCTTCAGGCGTGGCAGAGTGGCCTTGAGGCCGGTGTTCTTGAGTTCGTCGATATTGGCCATGATGGTTCCTGCGCCCTGGGCTGCAGACAGGCCCCAAAAAGGGCCAGCCGCTACAATGGCCGATCATATCGCTACCCCCCTTTTTCCTCCCATGCCTGCCATTCTCCAACGCCGTCCCTGGCTGCTGGCCGCGGCCGTCGCCGCGACCTTCTGCCTCGGTGCCTGCAGCGGCTTCAGCGATCGCACGCGTGGTGCGCTGACGGCCATCACGCCCTACAAGGTCGAAGTGGTCCAGGGCAATTTCGTGTCGAAGGAACAGGTCGAGGCGCTCAAGCCCGGCATGTCGCGCCAGCAGGTGCGCGAAATCCTCGGCACCTCGCTTCTGACCGACGTCTTCCACAAGGACCGCTGGGACTACGTCTTCACGATCAGGCGCCAGGGCGTCGATCCCCAGGAACGCCGCCTGACTGTCTTCTTCAACGGCGAACTGCTCGACCGCTTCGAGGGCGACCCGATGCCCAGCGAGGAAGAATTCGTCGCCACGCTGGACACCCGCAAGAAGAGCGGCAAGGTGCCGCCGCTCGAGGCGTCGGAAGAAGAGCTCAAGAAATTCGCCCCCAAGGACGACGGCAAGAAGGCCGATGCCACCGCCACGGCCACCAGCCTGCCCCCGCTTCCCGCCGCATACCCCCCGCTCGAAGCCGCGCGCTGAGCACGCGCCAAACCCAGGGCGAGGGCGGGCGCACCCGCCGGGTCGGGCGGGCGTGCCGGTTTCCATGCCAATTTCGAAGGCTGAATCCGCGTGACTGAATCCATTTCCACTTCTTCGTCCCTTTCCGGGTCTTCCACGCCGCCGCTGCGGCGCATCGCGATTGCGGGCGCCTCGGGCCGCATGGGCCGCATGCTGGTCGAGGCGGTGCGCGAGGCGCCCGATTGCCGGCTGGCCGGCGCGCTCGACATGGCGGGCAGCAACGCCATCGGCGCCGATGCGGCTGCGTTCCTCGGCTTCACGAGCGGCGTGCCGATCGTGGCCGACCTGCGCACCGGCCTCAAGGACGCGCAGGTGCTCATCGACTTCACCCGCCCCGAAGGCACGCTCGCGCACCTGGCAGCCTGCCGTGAGCTCGGCGTGCAGGCCGTGATCGGCACCACCGGCTTCAGCGATGCGCAGAAGGCCGAGATCGCCGAGATCGCCAAGGACATCGCGATCATGGTTTCGCCCAACATGAGCGTGGGCGTCAACGTCACCTTCAAGCTGCTCGAAATGGCGGCCAAGGCGCTTTCGACGGGCTACGACATCGAGATCATCGAGGCGCACCACCGCCACAAGGTCGATGCGCCCTCGGGCACCGCGCTCAAGATGGGCGAAGTGATCGCCGGCGCGCTGGGCCGCGACCTGAAGGACTGCGCCGTGTACGCGCGCGAAGGCATCACCGGCGAGCGCGACCCGTCCACCATCGGCTTCTCCGCGATCCGCGGCGGCGACATCGTGGGCGACCACACCGTGCTGTTCGCGGGCACCGGCGAGCGCATCGAGATCACCCACAAGTCCGCGAGCCGCGTCACCTACGCGCAGGGCGCGCTGCGCGCCGTGCGCTTCCTGGCCGGCCAGAAGGCGGGCCTGTTCGACATGTTCGACGTGCTGGGCTTGCGCTGAAAGAACGATGAGCGTCCTCGAACTGCTGACCCAGGGCGACGGCGTGAGCCGCGCGGTGGCGGCGCTGCTGCTTGCGATGTCGATCGCCAGCTGGGTGGTGATTCTGTGGAAAGCCTGGCTGCTGCGCGGCGGCACGCGCGACGTGCTGCGCAGCATTGCGGCATTCTGGCAGTCGGCCACGCTCGCCGATGCGCAGCAGCGCCTGCAGGCCTTCGACCGCGCCATGCTGGTGGGGCCGGCCGTGAGCGCCATCAGGAATGCGGCAGCGACGGATGCAGGCGACGCCACGCTCGGCGCCACCACCGGCGACCGCAACCAGCGGCTCACGCGGGCGCTGCGCGGCGCACTGCATGGTGCGCTGCGGCGCCTGCAGTCCGGCCAGATCCTGCTGGCCACCGTCGGCGCCACGGCGCCCTTCGTGGGCCTGCTCGGCACGGTGTGGGGCATCTACGGCGCGCTGTCGGGCATTGCGGGCCAGACCGGCGGCTTCACCATCGACAAGGTGGCCGGCCCGGTGGGCGAGGCGCTGGTGATGACGGCCTTCGGCCTGGCCGTGGCCATTCCGGCCGTGCTGGCCTACAACGTGTTCGGCCGCGTCATCGGCCGCATCGAAGCCGAGCTCGAGGGCTTTGCGCACGACCTGCTCGGGAGCTTCGGCAGCCCGCCGCCACCGGCCGCGCCGCCGCCCGCGCGGCCCATGCCGGTGTCGGCCTAGCCGAACGGAGCGCACGAGCCATGGTCTTCGGTCGCACCTCCCTGGGCAGCAGTGCCGCCGGCGGCGGGCGCGCGACCGGGGCGGGCGGCCAGCGGCCGCTGTCCGACATCAACGTCACGCCGCTGGTCGACGTGATGCTGGTGCTGCTGGTGATCTTCATCATCACCGCGCCGCTGATGGCGAGCTCGATCAAGCTCGACCTGCCGCAGACCGATGCCGGCCAGCCCAACGACACGCCCAAGTTCGTGAGCGTGTCGGTCGATGCCGCGGGCAAGACCTTCTTCAACGACCAGGCCGTGACCGACGAGGAACTGGCCGCCCGGCTGCAGAAGGCCGCCGCCGACAGCAAGGACACCGAGGTGCAGCTGCGCGCCGACCAGACGGTGCCCTACGGCAAGCTGGTGGCGCTGATGGGCATTGCGAACAAGGCGGGCCTGAACCGCATCGGCTTCGTGACCGAGGCCAAGGCGGCGCCCGAAACGCCGCGCTGATCCTGTCTTGCTCCTTCCCCTTCCGGGGGAAGGCTGGGATGGGGGCTGGCCCCGCATCCGATGACGCGAAGGCATCGAGGCCGACGTGCCCCCACCCCGGCCCTCCCCCGGCAGGGGAGGGAGAAAGTCGAAGGCTCAGGCCAGCACCACGGGCTTGGTGTGCCAGATCTCGTGCGCGTACTGCGCAATCGTGCGGTCGGACGAGAACGCGCCCATGCCCGCCACGTTGAGGATGGCCATGTGCGTCCAGGCGTCCGGGTCGCGGTAGAGCGCATCGACCTCGGCCTGCTTCGCGACGTAGCTCGCGTAGTCGGCCAGCAGCAGGTAGTGGTCGCCCCAGTTCACGAGTGCGTCGTAGATGCCCTGGTAGCGCGAGGGCTCGCCGGCCGAGAAGGCGCCGTCGCGGATCGCATCGAGCACGCGCTTGAGCTCGGCGTTCTCTTCGTAGATGTCGCGCGGCTGGTAGCCGTGGGCGCGGATGTCGGCCACCTCTGGCGTGGTGTTGCCGAAGATGAAGATGTTCTCCGCGCCCACGTTGTCGCGCATCTCCACGTTGGCGCCGTCGAGCGTGCCGATGGTGAGCGCGCCGTTGAGCGCGAACTTCATGTTGCCGGTGCCCGAGGCCTCGGTGCCCGCGGTGGAGATCTGCTCCGACAAATCGGCCGCGGGCATGATCACCTCGGCCAGGCTCACGCTGTAGTTGGGCAGGAACACCACCTTCAGCAGCTTGCCGACACGGCTGTCGTTGTTGATGGTGTGGGCCACGTCGTTGATCAGCCGGATCACGAGCTTGGCCATCTGGTAGGCCGAGGCCGCCTTGCCCGCGAACACCACCACGCGCGGCACGATGTCGACCGGCGCGCCCGCGGCCTGCGCATCGAGGATGCGGTGGTAGCGCGTGACCACGTGCAGCACGTTGAGCAGCTGCCGCTTGTATTCGTGGATGCGCTTGACCTGCACGTCGAACATCGCGTCGGTGTCGAGCACCAGGCCCATGTGCTGCTCGACCCAGTTGGCCAGGCGCAGCTTGTTCTCGCGCTTGGCATGGCGGAAGGCCCGTGCGAAGGGCGGCTGGGCCGCCATCGGCCGCAGCGCCTCGAGCTGCGAGAGGTCGCGCCGCCAGCCCTTGCCCAGGCGCTGGTCGAGCAGGCTCGCGAGCGGCGGGTTGGCCTGCGCGAGCCAGCGCCGCGGCGTGACGCCGTTGGTCTTGTTGTTGAAGCGCTCGGGGAAGATCTTCGCGAAGTCCGCGAAGATCGATTGCTTCATGAGCTCCGAATGCAGGCCCGACACGCCGTTGATCGAATGGCTCGCGAGCACCGCCACGTAGGCCATGCGCACGCGGCGCTCGCCCGCTTCGTCCACCAGCGAGAGCCGGCGCAGCAGCTCGACGTCGTTGCCGGCCTTCTGCGTCACGGCGGCGAGGAACTTCGCGTTCATGTCGTAGATGATCTGCAGGTGCCGCGGCAGGATGCGCCCGAGCATCTCGACCGGCCAGGTCTCCAGCGCCTCGTGCATCAGCGTGTGGTTGGTGTAGCTGAACACCTTCTGCGTGTGGGCCCAGGCCGCGTCCCATGCCAGGCCGTGCTCGTCGAGCAGGAGGCGCATGAGCTCGGGCACCGCGAGCACCGGGTGCGTGTCGTTCAGGTGGATGCTGACCTTGTCGGCCAGCTGGTCGAAGCTCTTGTGGTTGCGCAGGTAGCGCCGCAGCAGGTCCTGCACGCTCGCGCTGCAGAAGAAATATTCCTGGTGCAGCCGCAGCTCGCGGCCCGAGGGCGTGGAGTCGTCGGGGTAGAGCACGCGCGAGACGTTCTCGGAGTGGTTCTTGCTCTCCACCGCCGCCATGTAGTTGCCGCGGTTGAAGGCCGAGAGATCGATCTCCTCGGTGGCGCGCGCCGACCACAGGCGCAGCGTGTTGGTGGCCTGCGTGCCGTAGCCCGGGATGATGGTGTCGTAGGCCACGGCCAGCACGTCGTGCGTGTCGACCCAGTCGGCCGCGCCGTAGGGCGCGTTGGTGCCCTCGCGCTTCTGCACGCGGCCGCCGAAGCGCACGCGGTAGTTCACCTCGGGCCGCTGGAACTCCCAGGGGTTGCCGCGCGTGAGCCAGTAGTCGGGCGTCTCGACCTGCTGGCCGTCGACGATGCGCTGGCGGAACATGCCGTATTCGTAGCGGATGCCGTAGCCCATACCCGGCACGCCGAGCGTGGCCATCGAATCGAGAAAGCAGGCCGCGAGCCGGCCGAGGCCGCCGTTGCCCAGCGCCGCGTCGGGCTCGCGCTCGGCCAGTGCCGCCATGTCGACGCCGAAGTCGGCCAGCGCTTCGCGCACCGTGTCGTAGAGGTCGACCGCCAGCAGCGCATTGGTGAAGGTGCGCCCGATCAGGAACTCCATCGAGAGGTAGTAGACGCGCTTGAGGTCCTGCGCATAGTTGGCGCGCGTGGTCGCCATCCAGCGCTCGACCAGCTGGTCGCGCACGGCCAGCGCGGTGGCGTGCAGCCAGTCGTCCTGGCTGGCTGCGACGGGGTCCTTGCCGACCGCATAGATCAGCTTGTTGGCGACGGCGCGCTTGAACGCGGCCACGTCGCGGTCGGGATGGTCGTAGGCGAAGTCTTTGAGGGTCATGGGCTTCGGTGAAGAGTGGTGGGGTGGTGCGCCGTGGCGCTTGGTTCAGGTGCCGGCGGACTCGAGCGCCTGCCGGTAGACCTCGATGTACTGGCCGGCGGCGCTGGCCCAGTCGGCCGGGCGCCGCATGGCATTGCCGCGCACGCGGCGCCAGTCGGGCGCACGCTGGTAGAGCGCGAAGGCGCGCCGCAATGCGCGATCGTAGTCGGCGGCGTCGAAGCGGTCGAAGACGAAGCCGGTGGCATGGCCGCTGGCCATGTCTTCGAGCGTGCAGTCGACCACCGTGTCGGCCAGGCCGCCGACGCGGCGCACCAGCGGCAGGCTGCCGTACTTGAGGCCGTACATCTGCGTGAGGCCGCAGGGCTCGAAGAGCGACGGCACCAGCGTCACGTCGCCGCCGCCGAAGAGCTGGTGCGCGAGCGTTTCGTTGTAGCCGATGGTGACGCTGACCGCGCGCGGCGCGGCCGCCGCGCGCTCGCGGAAGGCTTGCTCGAGCCCGGCCTCGCCGCTGCCGAGCAGCGCGAGCTGCCCGCCTTCGGCCAGCAGGGTGTCGAGGCCGCCAAGCACGAGGTGCAGGCCCTTCTGCTCGGTGAGCCGGCTCACCAGGATGAAGAGCGGCGCATCGGGGCGCTCGGCCAGGCCGAGCTGGTGCTGCAGCACGGCCTTGCAGCGCGCCTTGCCCGCCATGTGGCGGCCTTCGGGCGTGTGGTAGCCCTGCACCAGCGCGCTGTCGGTGGCCGGATTCCAGACCTCGTCGTCGACCGCGTTGAGGATGCCCGTGAGCACGCCGCCGCGCAGGCGCAGCAGGCCGTCCAGGCCGAAGCCCTGCTCGGGCGTCTGGATCTCGCGGGCGTAGGTCGGGCTCACGGTGGTCAGGCGGTCGGCAAAGTAGAGGCCGCCCTTCATGAACGACACCTGCCCGTGGTATTCGAGCCCGTTCATGTGGAACGCCGGCGCGGGCAGGCCGAGATCGGCAAAGTTCCATGGTGCCGAGATGCCCTGGTAGGCCAGGTTGTGCACCGTGAACACGCTGCCAGTGCGGGTGGCGCCGGCCTCGCGCGCGAAGTGCAGGTAGGCCGGCGCCAGCCCCGCATGCCAGTCGTGCGCATGCACGACCTCGGGCTGCCAGGCGGGATCGAGCCCTTGCGCCAGCTGCGCCGCGGCCCAGCCCAGCAGCGCGAAGCGCCGGTGGTTGTCGCCGTAGGGCTGGCGCGTGGCGTCTTCATACGGGTTGCCGGGCCGGTCGTAGAGCGCCGGCGCGTCGATCACGTAGGCGGTGATCGGCGTCGCCGCGCCGTCGATCGCGATGCGGCCCGCGCGCAGGCTGAAGCGTTCCGGACCCCAGGGCGCCGTGAATTCGGCCACGGGCGCCAGCTCGCGCACGCCGGCCAGGATGGCCGGGAAGCCGGGCAGCAGCACGCGCGCGTCCTGTCCGGCGGCCATGAGCGCGAGTGGCAGCGCGCCGGCCACGTCGGCGAGGCCACCGGTCTTGAGCAGGGGGAAGAGTTCGGCGCTGACCTGGAGGATTCGCATCGGGGAAGGGTGCGGCCTCAGGCAGCCAGCAGGCGCTTGAGCATTTCGCGGGTGACCAGCACCACGCCGTTGTCGGTGCGCTCGAAGCGCGCGGCATCGGCGTCGGCGTCTTCGCCGATCACCATCTCGTCCGGAATGACGCAGCCGCGGTCGACCACCACGCGGTTGAGCCGGGCGCCGCGGCCCACCTCGACGTCGGGCAGCAGCACGGCCTCGTTGATGTCGCAGAACGAATGGATGCGCACGCCCGAGAACAGCACCGAGCTGCTGACCTTGGAGCCCGAGACGATGCAGCCGCCCGAGACGATGGTGTTGACCGTCATGCCGTGCTTGCCCTCGCGGTCGAGCACGAACTTGGCCGGCGGCAGCTGCCGCTGGTAGGTCCAGATGGGCCAGTCTGTGTCATAGATGTCGAGTTCGGGCGTGATGGAGGCCAGGTCGAGGTTGGCTGCCCAGAATGCATCAATCGTGCCCACGTCGCGCCAGTAGGCCTTGGCGTCGGGCCCGCGCGAGGCGCGCGTGACGCAGGACATGCCGAACGGATGCGCCAGCGCGCGGCCCTGCGCCACGGCGCGCGGGATGATGTCCTTGCCGAAATCGTGGCTCGAATCGGGGTTGGCGGCGTCTTCCTCGAGCAGCTGGTAGAGGTACTCGGAATCGAACACGTAGATGCCCATGCTGGCCAGCGCCACGTCGGGATGGCCCGGCATGGCGGGCGGGTCGGCCGGCTTTTCGAGGAAGGCCGTGATCTGGCGGCCGTCGTCGATGGCCATCACGCCGAAGGCGGTGGCCTCCATGCGCGGCACCTCGATGCAGCCGACCGTGCAGCCCAGGCCGCGCTCGGCATGGTCCTTGACCATGATCGAGTAGTCCATTTTGTAGATATGGTCGCCGGCCAGCACCACCACGTAGTCGTGCTTGGTGGAGCGGGTCTGGATGATGTCCAGGTTCTGGTACACCGCGTCGGCCGTGCCGCGGTACCAGTGCTCGTCGCCCGTGCGCTGCTGCGCGGGCAGCACGTCGACCATCTCGTTGAGCTCGGCGCGCAGGAAGCTCCAGCCGCGCTGCAGGTGGCGCATCAGCGAATGCGACTTGTACTGCGTGACCACCGCCATGCGCCGGATGCCCGAGTTCAGGCAGTTCGACAGCGCGAAGTCGATGATGCGGAACTTGCCGCCGAAGTACACCGCCGGCTTGGCGCGCCGGTCGGTCAGCTGCTTGAGGCGCGAGCCCCGGCCGCCGGCCAGCACCAGCGCGATGGTGCGGCGGACCAGTTGATGCGCCTGCAGGGGGGCCTGCGGCGTGCTGTTGCTGCTGATGCTGTGGTTGTCCATCCTGTGTCTCCGTTCGTTTGGCGGTTTGTCGTCTTGTCTTCTTCGTCTTCAGCGCTTCTGCAGCCAGCCTAGCACCGTGCGGCGCGGCTGGCTGCTACGTTCTTGCAATCCGGAGGCTCGAACGCGGTACCTCCACCGTGCCGGCATGCGGCTGTGGCTGCGCGGCGCCGGCCTCGGGCGCCGGATCGTCGGTTGCGAGCCGCCACTGCCACGAACCCGCCGGCAGCCTGAACGGCACGGCCGCCGGCCCCGCATTCACCAGCACCAGCCAGTCGCCCGCATCCGCGGCCGCCGCTTCGAAAAGGATTGCAAGCGCCGTGCCGCCGTGCCAGTCGGCCTCGCGCATCGGCTGGCCGTCGGGCCGCAGCCAGCGGATGCCCCGCGCGCCCTCTGCCGGCTCGGCCGGCCACCAGCGCGTGCTGCGCAGCACGGGGGCTTCGCGGCGCAGGGCAACGAGCCGGGCGACGAAGGCGCTCAGCCGCGCTGCTTCGCTGGCGGGATCGTGGGCGCCGATCCAGGCGAGCCAGGTGGTTTCATTGTCCTGGCAGTAGGCGTTGTTGTTGCCTTGCTGGCTGTGGCCGAGCTCGTCGCCGGCCAGCAGCATCGGCGTGCCCTGCGACAGCAGCAGCGCGGCGAGCAGCGCGCGCTGCAGGCGGCCGCGCTCGGCCTGCACGGCCGGGTCGTCGCTCGAGCCCTCGACGCCGCAGTTGTTGCTCAGGTTGTGCGCATGGCCGTCGCGGTTGTTCTCGCCGTTGGCGAGGTTGTGCCGCTCTTCGTAGCAGAGCAGGTCGCGCAGCGTGAAGCCGTCGTGCGCGGTGATGAAGTTGACGCTCGCGGTGGGCGCGCGGCCATGGTGGGCGAACTGCGCGCTCGAGGCGGTGAAGCGGTGCGCGAAGTCCCCGAGGCCGGCGGCGCCCTCGCGCCCCTGCCGCAGCCAGAAGCCGCGCTGCGTATCGCGGTAGCGGTCGTTCCATTCGAGCCAGCCCGGCGGGAATTCGCCCAGGCGGTAGCCGCCCGGCCCGATGTCCCAGGGCTCCGCGATCAGCAGCGTGCGCGAGAGCACCGGGTCTTGCGCGATGGCCGCGAAGAAGGGCGCGCGCGGGTCGAAATGGCCATCGGCGCCGCGCCCCAGCACGGGCGCGAGGTCGAAGCGGAAGCCGTCGACACCGAGCGCGCAGGTCCAGTGGCGCAGGCTGTCCATCACGAGCTGCAGCACGCGCGGCTCGGCCAGGTTGAGGCAGTTGCCGGTGCCGGCCCAGTTGGTGTAGAGCGCGCGGTCATCGGCGCGCAGGTGGTAGTAGAGCGCGTTGTCGATGCCGCGCATCGACAGCGTGGGACCGAGCTCGTCGCTCTCGGCGCTGTGGTTGTAGACCACGTCGATCACCAGCTCCATGCCGCGCGCATGCACCGCGTCGGTCAGGGCGCGGAATTCGCTGGCCGGCGTGGTGCCGGCGCGGCCGCTCCAGTAGCGCGCCTCGGGCGCGAACCAGCCGATGGGGTTGTAGCCCCAGTAGTTGCTGAGGCCCATGGCGAGCAGCCGCTGTTCGTCGGCGCGGTGCTGCACCGGCATCAGGCTCAGCGTGGTGACGCCCAGGGCCTGCAGGTGGTCGAGCACCACGGGCTCGGCCAGGCCCGCATAGGTGCCGCGCAAGGCCGCGGGCACGCCCGGGTGCAGCCGGGTCTGTCCGCGCACATGCAGTTCGTAGAGCACGCGCTCGCCGGCCGGGATGCGGGCGTGGCCCGGTGCGGCCGAAGCCTCGGCGGCGGCCGCCACGCGCGCCTTGAGCGCCACGGCGCCGTTGTCGCGTGTGTTGCGCTGGTGCGGATTCGCGGGATCGTGTCCGAGGAACAGGTCGCTGCCGTCGTATTTGCCGATGATCTCGCGCGCATACGGATCGAGCAGCAGCTTCGCGGGATTGAAACGCTTTCCCTCGTGCGGCGCCCACGGGCCGTGCACGCGAAAGCCGTAGACCAGCCCGGCGCGACCGCTCGGCAGCAGCCCGTGCCAGACGCCGTCGGTGAAGGCCGGCAGCCGGATGCGCTGCTGCTCGTGCTGGCCCGTGCCGTCGAAAAGGCAGAGCTCGACGGCTTCGGCGCTGGGCGCCGCGAGCGCGAAGTTCACGCCGGTCGGCGAGAGCGTCGCGCCAAGGGGGAAGGGGGAGCCCGGGCTCAGCATCGCTTCAGGCCAGCACCCACATCACGGTGGCCAGGGGCGGCACGCTGATGAGAATCGAATCGGCCCGGCCGTGCCAGGGCACCGGTTCGCTGTCGACCACGCCGTTGCCGACACCGCTGCCGCCGTACACGGCGCCGTCGGTGTTGATGGCCTCGCGGTAGGCGCCCGCTGCCGGCATGCCGAGCCGGTAGCCGTGGCGCGGCAGCGGCGTGAAGTTGCACACCGCCACCACGAAGGAGCCGCCCTGGGCCCGGCGCACGAAGGCGAAGACCGACTGCTCCCGGTCGTCATGCACCAGCCACTCGAAGCCGGCCCTTTCGGTGTCGAGCTCGTGCAGCGCGGGGAAGTGCCGGTACACGTTGTTGAGGTCGCGCACCAGCCGCCGCATGCCCTGGTGCGGCGCCTGCTCGAGCAGGTGCCAGTCGAGGCTGCGGTCGGCGTTCCATTCCGCCACCTGGGCGAATTCATTGCCCATGAACAGCAGCTTCTTGCCCGGATAGGCCCAGAGGTAGCCATAAAGATTGCGCAGCCCCGCGAACTTCTGCCACTCGTCGCCGGGCATGCGCCCGAACATCGAGCCCTTGCCGTGCACCACCTCGTCGTGCGAGAGCGGCAGCACGAAGTTCTCGCTGTGCGCATACATCAGGCCGAAGGTGATCTTCTGGTGGTGGTGCTTGCGGTGGACCGGGTCGATGCCCGCATAGGCGAGCGTGTCGTTCATCCAGCCCATGTTCCATTTGTAGTGGAAGCCCAGGCCGCCGTCCTCGGGCGGCCGCGTCACGCCCGGAAAGCTCGTGGACTCCTCGGCCAGCGTGATGGCGCCCGGGCGCTCGACGCCCACCACCTGGTTCATGCGCCGCAGGAAGTCGATGGCCTCGAGATTCTCGCGCCCGCCGTGGATGTTGGGCACCCATTCGCCGGGCTGGCGGCTGTAGTCGCGGTAGAGCATGGAGGCCACGGCGTCGACGCGCAGCCCGTCCACGCCGTAGCGCTCGAGCCAGTACAGCGCATTGCCGACCAGGTAGTTGCGCACCTCGGTGCGGCCGTAGTTGAAGATGAAGGTCTTCCAGTCGTTGTGGAAGCCTTCGCGCGGGTCGGCGTATTCATAGAGCGCGGTGCCGTCGAAGCGGCCCAGGCCGTGCGCGTCGGTGGGAA
This sequence comes from Variovorax sp. 05T418, assembly GCF_056396385.1. Taxonomy (NCBI): domain Bacteria; kingdom Pseudomonadati; phylum Pseudomonadota; class Betaproteobacteria; order Burkholderiales; family Comamonadaceae; genus Variovorax; species Variovorax sp. 05T418. Next base: position 27,164 of record NZ_JBFTLJ010000011.1, read on the forward strand.
AGTGCGCGGGCACCCAGTCGAGGATCACGCCCAGGCCCGCGGCATGCGCGGCTCCGACGAAATGGCGGAAGTCGCCGGGCGTGCCGAAGCGCGAGGTGGGCGCATACAGGCCGATCGGCTGGTAGCCCCAGGAGCCGTCGAACGGATGCTCGCTGACCGGCAGCAGCTCGATGTGCGTGAAGCCCATGTCGCGCGCGTACGGCACCAGCGTGTCGGCCAGCTCGCGGTAGTCCAGCCATTCGTGGCCGTTCTTGCGGCGCCAGGAGCCCAGGTGCACCTCGTAGATGCTCACTGGCGCATGGCGGCCGTTGGCGGCGGCGCGTCCGGGCGGCATCGCCACCGGCGCGGGCAGTGGCGCGACCACGCAGGCGGTCTCGGGCCGCAGGCGCGAGGAAAAGGCGAAGGGATCGGCCTTGCGCAGCACCTCGCCCTGGGCCGAGAGGATCTCGAATTCGTAGCCGTCGCCCGTGCCCACCTGCGGCGCGAAGATTTCCCACACGCCGCATTCGCGGCGCAGCCGCATCATGTGGCGCCGGCCGTCCCAGTTGTTGAAGTCGCCGACCACCGAGACGCGCCGTGCGTTGGGCGCCCAGACCGCAAAGGCCACGCCCTTGACGCCATCCATCTCGCACAGGTGCGCGCCCAGCCGCTCCCAGGGCCGCAGGTGCGTGCCTTCGGCCAGCAGCCATACGTCGGTGGCGCCCAGCACGAACGCGAAGCGGTACGGGTCTTCGAGCCGCGAACTGTGCGTGCCCCAGTCGACCTGGAACGAATAACCCAGCAGCGCCTCCGCCGCGGGCACCAGTCCCGCAAAAAGATCGGAGCCTTCCTGCCGCGACAGCAGCGCCAGCGGCCAGCCCGTGCGCGTATGCACCACGGCCACGCTCTGCGCGCCCGGCAGCAGCGCGCGTACCAGCAGGCCGTCGCGCGTCTCGTGCGGACCGAGCACCGCGAACGGATCGCCGTGCTCGGCGCGCATCAGCGCGTGCACTTCGCGTTCGGGCAGCAGCAGGGAAGGCATGTTGTTCTTCACATCGGTTCTTCTTCGCCGGCGGGGCGGCCGAAAAACACGCCGTAGGGCGCCAGCCTCAGCATGCGCCTTTCAGCGCCGGCCTGCAGGGACGACGACGATGCCAGCGGATGCCCCGCGAGCGGCTCGAGCGCCTCGCGCAGCGCGATGGACACCGACTCGCCTCCCAGGTTGAAGACGGCCTGCAGCGATTGGTTCCCTTCGCGCCGTTCGAAACACAGCACCGGCTCCGGTGCATCGATGAAGGCGATGCTGCCGGTGCGCAGCAGCGGCTGGGTGCGGCGCCAGCGCAGCAGCGCGCGGCTGAATGCGAGCATCGAGTCGGGATCGGTGGACTGGCGGTCGACGGCCAGCGGCAGGTGGCGGCCGTAGACCGGCAGCCAGGGCCCGCCGGTGGTGAAGCCGGCGTGCAGCTCGTCGGCCTTCCAGGGCATGGGCGTGCGGCAGCCGTCGCGGCCCTTGAATTCGGGCCAGAAGGCGCGGCCGTAGGGGTCCTGCAGCAGCTCGAACGGCACCTCGGCCTCGGGCAGGCCGAGCTCCTCGCCCTGGTAGATGCTGGCGCTGCCGCGCAGCGCGAGCAGCAGCGCGAGCCAGAGCCGGTCGCGCCGCGTGTCTTCCGGGCCGCCGCCGCTCCAGCGCGTGGCCACGCGCGGCACGTCGTGGTTGGAGACGGCCCAGCAGCCCCAGCCGCCGGTCGGCGCGAGCGCCTGGTCGAGCGTCTCGACCTGGTGGCGCAGGTGCCGGGCGCTGTGCTCGGCCGTCAGCAGGCTGAAGCTGTAGGCCAGGTGCAGGCGCTTGCCCAGTTCGGTGTACTGCGCCATGACGGGCGGCGCGTTCTCGTCGCCGACCTCGCCGAGCGCGACCGCGCCGTAGTCGTCGAGCAGCCCGCGCAGGCTTTCGAGGAAGCGCAGGTTCTCCATCTGGCTCTTGTCGTAGAGGTGCTGCTGCATGGCATAGGGGTTGTCGGCCCGCACCGTGCTCACCTCGTCCAGCGAGGCGGCGCTGGCCGGCGGGTTGTCGCGCAGCAGCGCATCGTGGAACTGGTGGTTGCAGGCATCGAAGCGGAAGCCGTCCACGCCGCGCTCGCACCAGAAGCGCACTTCGCCCAGCAGCGCTTGCTGCACCTCGGCGCAATGGAAGTTCAGGTCGGGCTGCTCCTGGAGGAAGCTGTGCAGGTAGTACTGGCGGCGGCGCGAATCCCACTGCCAGGCCGGCCCGCCGAAGACCGAGAGCCAGTTGTTGGGCGGCGTGCCGTCGGGCCGCGGGTCGGCCCACACGTACCAGTCGGCCTTGGGGTTGTCGCGGCTCGCGCGGCTTTCGGCGAACCAGGCGTGCTGGTCGGAGGTGTGCGAAAGCACCTGGTCGATGATGATCTTCAGGCCCAGCGCATGGGCGCGCGCCAGCATCTCGTCGAAATCGGCCAGCGTGCCGAAGATCGGATCGACCGCGCGGTAGTCGGCCACGTCGTAGCCGAAGTCCTTCATCGGCGAGCGGAAGAAGGGCGACACCCAGATCGCATCGACCCCCAGGCTCGCCACATGATCGAGCCGCGAGGTGATGCCGGGCAGGTCGCCGATGCCGTCGCCGTTGCTGTCCATGAAGCTGCGCGGGTAGATCTGGTAGATCACCGCGCCGCGCCACCATTCGCCATTGCTGCTGTTGTTGCTGCGCATGCTGTCCCTGTGGTCTGAAAATCATTGTGGCATGCGAGATCCGGGCCCGGTCCGTGCATGGGCCTGTCCCGGTCCCGCCTGAAAAGCTTTCTACACTGGGTGGGGTTCCATGCGAACCCGCTTCCCGTTTCGTTTTGCAAGATGACCACCGACGCCGCTTCCCCCGCCCCATCCCCCCACCCGCAAGGCCTTGCCGCGCTCGAGCAGCGGCTCGCCCGGGATCTCGAATGCCTCGGCTGGCCCGCGCGCGCGTGGATGCCGGCTCGCACGCACGGCGGCGAGCCCGTGCTGGACGTGGCCATCATCGGCGCCGGCCAGGCCGGGCTCGCGGCTGCGGCCGCACTGGCCCAGCAGGGCATCCGCGCGGTGGTGTTCGACCGCGCGCCCGCGGGCAGCGAAGGGCCGTGGGCCACCACGGCGCGCATGGAAACCCTGCGCTCGCCCAAGGAACTGACCGGCCCCGCGCTCGGGCTGCCCGCGCTGACCTTCCGCGCCTGGTTCGAGGCCCAGTTCGGCAGCGAGGCCTGGGCTGCGATGGACAAGATCCCGCGCCTGCAGTGGATGGACTACCTGCGCTGGTACCGCCGCGTGATGAACATCGATGTGCGCAACGACATGGCCGTCACCGGCATCCAGCCGCTCGCCGATGGTGCGATGGTGCGGCTCGCGCTGCGCACGCCGGCCGGTGCGCAGCAGGTGCTGGCGCGCCGCGTGGTGCTGGCCACGGGGCGCGACGGGCTTGGCGGCCCCGCGGTTCCGGCGTTCGTCAACGCGCTGCCGCGCTCGCAATGGGCCCATTCGTCCGACGAGATGGACTACGGCAAGCTCGCCGGGCTGCGCGTGGGCGTGGTCGGCGCGGGCTCGTCGGCCATGGACAGCGCGGCCACCGCGCTGGAGGCCGGCGCGCACAGCGTCGAGCTCCTGATCCGCCGGCCCGACCTGCCGCGCGTCAACAAGGGCAAGGGCGCCGGCGTGCCGGGCCTGACGCAGGGCCACTACGACCTGCCCGACGCGTTCAAGTGGCGCATCCGCCACTACATCAACGTCGCCAACGTGCCGCCGCCGCATGGCAGCACGCTGCGCGTGTCGCGCCACCCGAATGCGTTCTTCAATTTCGGCTGCCCGGTGCTTGCGGTCGAGCCGCAGGGCGCGGCAATGCGCGTGGCCACGCCCCGGGGCGACTTCGTGTTCGACTTCCTCGTTGTTTCGACCGGTTTCAAGATCGACTGGCGCTGCCGCCCCGAGTTCGACACCATTGCATCGCATGTGCGCACCTGGAAGGACCGTTTCGTGCCCGCGCCCGGCGACGAAGACCAGGAGCTGGCCGATTCTCCCGATCTCGGGCCGGTGTTCGAATTCCGCGAGCGCGCAGCGGGCCAGTGCCCAGGCCTGGACCGCATCCATTGCTTCTGCTATCCCGCGGCCTTGTCGCACGGCACGGTGTCGGGCGACATTCCCGCAATCAGCGATGGCGCCAGGCGGCTTGCGAGCGGCATGGCCAGCCTGTTCTACCGCGAGGACTTCGAGCAGCACTTCGCCAACCTCGAGGCCTACAGCGAGCCCGAACTGTTCGGCGACGAATGGGTGCCCGCGCCGCCGCCGTCCGAACGCGGCTGAACTCCAGACTTCTTCATCGAAACGCATGACCACTCTTTCCGAATCTCCACTTGCCATCGACGTGATCGACGCCACGGTGCCGCTGGTGCCCGGCCACGCCACCCGCCTGCTGCGCCAGCAGCGCGACAAGGTCGTGGCGGCCACGCAGGGCAGCTACGACGCGATGTTCTCGCCATCGGTCGAAGGCCTGTCGGTGGCCGAGCGCCTGCTGGTCGCGCTGCATGCATGCAGCGTGTCGAAGGCCGCGACGCTCGCCGCGCACTACCGCGAGCAATTGCTGGCCGAGGGCGTGGACCGCGAGCTGATCGCGGCCGTGGGCAGCGGCGCCCCGGTGGCCGATGCGCGGCTGCGCACGGTGCTGGCATTCACCGCGAGCCTGATCGAGCGACCCATCGAGGGCGACAAGGCCGCGGTGCAGTCGCTGGCCGACGCCGGGCTCTCGACGCCCGCCATCGTCGCGCTGGGCCAGCTGATCGCCTTTCTCTCCTACCAGGTCCGCGTGGTCGCAGGGCTGCAGGCGCTGGCCGCCGCGGAGGTTGCAGCATGAGCACGAGCAATACGAACACGCCGATCCGCATCAAGGGCTTCACCAACGAGGTGCTGAGCTGGAAGCCCTGGCTCGACCCGGTCGACGTTGCCTCGGCCACGCCGGCCCAGCTGGCCGCGCTCGACGAGATGAGCCCGCAGGCCCGCACCTCGCCGTACTTCCTGCTGCTCGCGCACCAGCCCGAGATGCTGCTGCAGCGCTCCATCGCCTTCAACGCGATCATGTTCGCACCGGGCGGCATGCCGCGCGCGGAGCGCGAGCTGGGCGCCACGGTGGAGTCGCGCGTCAATGGCTGCGTGTACTGCGCCTCGGTGCATGCGCAGCGCTTCGAGCAACTGGCCAAGCGCAGCGACGTGATCACGCAGGTGTTCGAGGAGCCGGCTTCCGCGGGCACCACGCCGCGCGAGAAGGCCATCGTCGAATTCTCGATCCGGCTCGGCGCCGAGCCCGGCAAGGTGTCGGCCGACGATGTGCGAACGCTCAAGGCGGTGGGGCTCACCGAGCTCGAGATCCTCGACCTGGTTCATTCCGTGGCGCTCTTCGCCTGGGCCAACCGGCTGATGCTCAACCTGGGCGAGCCGGTCTTTCCGCCGGTAACGGCAGCGTCATAGGCGGGCGAGCAGGCCGGCCACGGTTTCAGTGCCCAGATTCAGCGGCGCCAGCAGGTCGTTCTGCTGCCGGAAGTCGATGCCGCTGACCAGCGAGGCGGCGTCCACGATGGTGCGCGTCGCGGGTGTCGCCACGCCGGCGATGGCGCCGAGCGCTTCCACGAAGGCCAGGCCGTAGGGCATGTCCTCGCTCAGGTAGCGCGTGTCGGTGCGCACGGGGCCGGGCGGCCCGCCGCGCTTGGCATGCAGCTCGGCCGCGATGTCCTCGAGCCGCGACGATTCCGTGCCGAAGGAGCGCGCGAAATGCTCCTCGATGGGACCGAGCGCGATGCCGAAGGCCTGGGCCACGGCGCGCCGCTCCCGGTCCAGCGCCTCGATCGCGCGGGCCACGCCGGGCGTCATGCAGTGGTACTGCGGCCAGTTCTCGGCATGCTCGATGCGCGTCCAGTTGAAGACGGCCAGCGGGCCGTGCGACTGCGGGTTGACGTTCGCGAGCGCGCTGGCGAGCGTGTTCTCCTGCGCGAAGAAGCCGCCGCCGAACAGCGCGGCGCACAGTTCGATGGCGCTCTCTATTTCCGTGCGCGGCAGCGCCGACACACCGACCGCCTGCCGCCGCGTCATCACCCGGACCTGCGTGGCGGATTCGCGGCGCGCGGTCAGCACCGTGGTGCCGAAGCTCGCGACCGTCACCCGCTTGCCCGCGCGCCGTGCGCCTTCGTGCAGATAGAGCGACGACAGCGAGGCCATCGAGCTGACGATCACGGTCTGCCCGTCGCGCAGGAAGGGCAGCAGCGCATCCATGACGCGCTTGTGCCCGTTGACCGGCAACGCGAGCAGCAGCACGTCCGACGCCCGGCAAAGCTGCGCCGCATCGTCGGCCACTTCGACCGCCACGCAGCAGGGCTGCACGCCGGCGGCTTCGAGCGGCTGCGTGCGCAGGGCCTCGGCACCCTGGCCGCCCGGCGACCAGAGCATCGCGGCGTGGCCCGCCTGGCGCAGCCACGCCGCGCTTGCCAGGGCGATCGCCCCGGTGCCCGCGATGCCGACGCGCAGGCGCCCTGCCGCAGGCTCAGTCAACTTTGATCCCGCCCTGCTTGATGACCTTCGCCCAGCGCTGGCTGTCTTCGGCAATCACCTTGCCCAGCGCCGCGCCGCCGCCGCAGGTGTTCACCGCGCCCAGCTGGGCGAAGCGCTGCTTGGTCTCGGGCAGGTTGCACACCTCGACCAGCGCCGCCGACAGCTTCTCGATGCTGGCCGCCGGCATGCGCGCGGGCGCCATCACGCCCACCCACACCGGCACGTCCATGCCCGCGAGGCCCGCCGCCTCCGCGACCGTCGGCGGCGTGCCGAGGCTGGGCAGGGCCGCGCGCGAAAAGGTGCCGAGCACGCGGGCCTTGCCGCTCGCGACCATCGGCTCGATGGAGGCGGCGCTGGTCACGATCAGTGCCACCTGGCCGCCCAGCAGGTCGGTCAGCGCCGGCGCCGCGCCGCGGTAGGGCACATGCAGCAGGTCCACGCCGCTCGCCTGCGCCAGCAGCGCGCCCGTCAGGTGCGAGACGGTGCCGTTGCCGGTGGAAGCGTAGGTCAGCTGCCCGGGCTTCGCCTTGGCGTCGCGCAGCAGGTCGGCCAGCGTCTTGTAGGGGCTTTCGGTGCGCACGGCCACGGTCATGGGCGTGTCGCCGACCAGGGCCACGGGCGCCAGGTCGTGCACCGGGTCATAGGGAAGCCTGGACTGCAGGTGGGGCGCGATGGTGATGGCGCCGCCGGTGGCCAGCAGCACGGTGGCGCCGTCGGTCGCCTTGGCCACCGCATCGGCCGCCACGATGCCCCCCGCGCCCGCCTTGTTGTCGACGATCACGCTGCCGCCGAGCTTGTCCGAGAGCTTGGCGCCCAGGTAGCGGGCGATCACGTCCTGCGCCCCGCCGGCCGCGAAGGGCACGACGATGCGCAGCGGCTTGTCGCCGTTCGGCTGCGCATGCAGCGGCACCGCGGCCAGGCTGGCGGCGGCCGCGAGGCCCAGGGCGAGGTGTTTCAGGAGCAGTTTCATGGCGTTTTCCGTCTGCGTCAGGTGGCAGGAAGTCATGCATTTTTCGCGAAACACCGCGGAACCGGCTTTGCCGGGCCGCTGCTGTTGCCCCCAGTAGGGGGTTGGCGCAGCGACACGAAGTGCGCGAAGACTGGGGGCGAGTCTAGTCCGGCGCGATAATCCGTCCTCCCCGGCCACCCCGCGCCGGGTCTTGCCGAACCGCCATGAACCCCAGCTACAAACCCAGCGACGTCGAGTCCGCTGCCCAGGCGCAATGGAGCGCCGCCGATGCCTACCGCGTCACCGAAGACGCGAGCCGTAAAAAGTACTACGCCTGCTCGATGCTGCCGTACCCCAGCGGCAAGCTGCACATGGGCCACGTGCGCAACTACACCATCAACGACATGCTCACGCGCTACCTGCGCATGAGCGGCTACAACGTGCTGATGCCCATGGGCTGGGACGCCTTCGGCCTGCCGGCCGAGAACGCGGCGCTGAAGAACGGCGTGCCGCCGGCCAAGTGGACCTACGAGAACATCGACTACATGCGCGGCCAGCTCCAGGCCATGGGCCTGGCGATCGACTGGAGCCGCGAGATCGCCACCTGCGATCCCAGCTACTACAAGTGGAACCAGTGGCTGTTCCTCAAGATGCTCGAAAAGGGCATTGCCTACCGCAAGACGCAGGTCGTCAACTGGGACCCGGTCGACCAGACCGTGCTGGCCAACGAGCAGGTGATCGACGGCAAGGGCTGGCGCACCGGCGCCACGGTCGAGCGCCGCGAGATTCCGGGCTACTACCTGAAGATCAGCGACTACGCCGAAGAGCTGCTCGAGCACACCCAGCACAAGCTGCCGGGCTGGCCCGAGCGCGTCAAGCTGATGCAGGAGAACTGGATCGGCAAGAGCGAGGGCGTGCGATTCGCCTTCACGCACGACATCCAGGACGCGAGCGGCCAGCTGATCCAGGACGGCCGCATGTACGTGTTCACCACGCGCGCCGACACCATCATGGGCGTCACCTTCTGCGCCGTGGCGCCCGAGCATCCGCTGGCTGCGCATGCCGCCACGCTCGACCCCAAGGTCGCGGCCTTCATCGAGGAGTGCAAGAGCGGCGGCACCACCGAGGCCGAGCTTGCCACGCAGGAAAAGAAGGGCGTGCCCACGGGCCTGACCGTCAAGCACCCGATCACCGAGGAGCAGGTGCCGGTGTGGGTGGGCAACTACGTGCTCATCAACTACGGCGACGGCGCCGTGATGGGCGTGCCCGCGCACGACGAGCGCGACTTCGCCTTTGCCAACAAGTACGGCATCGAGATCATCCAGGTGGTGCTGGTCGACGACGAGCCGCACTTCGACTATCACAAGTGGCAGGACTGGTACGGCGACAAGCAGCGCGGCGTCACCATCAACTCCGACAACTTCAGCGGCATGACCCACAAGGAGGCCGTGGCTGCTGTGGCGCATGCGCTCGCCCAGAAGGGCCTGGGCGAGATGCAGACCACCTGGCGCCTGCGCGACTGGGGCGTGAGCCGCCAGCGCTACTGGGGCACGCCGATCCCGATCATCCATTGCGACGAGCACGGCGCGGTGCCGGTCCCCGAGAAGGACCTGCCCGTGGTGCTGCCGACGGACTGCGTGCCCGACGGCTCGGGCAACCCGCTCGCCAAGCACGAAGGCTTCCATGCCGGCGTGGTGTGCCCGGTCTGCGGCAAGCCCGCGCGGCGCGAGACCGACACCATGGACACCTTCGTCGACAGCTCGTGGTACTTCATGCGCTACTGCGACCCGAAGAACGACCAGGCCATGGTCGCCGAGGGCGCCGACTACTGGATGCCGATGGACCAGTACATCGGCGGCATCGAGCATGCGATCCTTCACCTGCTGTACGCGCGCTTCTGGACCAAGGTGATGCGCGACCTGGGCCTGGTGAAGGTCGACGAGCCCTTCAGCAAGCTGCTCACCCAGGGCATGGTGCTCAACCACATCTACTACCACCGCGACGAGAAGGGCGGCAAGAACTACCACCCGCCGCTGGAGGTCACGCCCACGCTCGATGCGCAGGGCCGCATCGTCGGCGGCACCACCGCGGACGGCACCAAGGTCGAATACGGCGGCGTCGGCAAGATGGGCAAGAGCGAACGCAACGGCGTCGACCCGCAGGACCTGATCGAGAAGTACGGCGCCGACACTGCGCGCCTGTACACCATGTTCACCGCACCGCCCGAGGCCACGCTCGAGTGGAACGACGCGGCCGTCGAAGGCAGCTACCGGTTCCTGCGCCGGGTCTGGAACTTCGGCGTGGCGCAGGCCGGCGTGGCCCCGGTGGCGTTCGGCGGCCAGGCCTTCGGCAAGGCCGCCCAGGCGCTGCGGCGCGAAGTGCACACCGTGCTGCGCCAGGTCGACTACGACTACCAGCGCATGCAATACAACACCGTGGTCTCAGGCGCGATGAAGCTCCTGAATGCGCTCGAAGGCTTCAAGCCCGATGGCAGCGCCGGCGATGCCGCCGCGCTGCGCGAAGGCCTGGGCATCCTGCTGCGCTGCCTGTATCCGGCCACACCGCACATCGCCCACCAGCTCTGGCAGCATCTGGGCTACGACAAGGAGCTGGGCGACCTGCTCGATGCGCCCTGGCCCGTGGTGGACGTGGGCGCGCTGGAGCAGGACGAGATCGAGCTCATGCTGCAGGTCAACGGCAAGCTGCGCGGCGCGCTGCGCGTGCCGGCCGGCGCCTCCAAGGCCGAGATCGAAGCGCTCGCGCTCTCGTGCGACGACTTCGTCAAGTTCGCCGAAGGCGCGCCGGCCAAGCGCGTCATCGTGGTTCCCGGCCGGCTGGTCAACGTGGTCATCTGAACGAAACGAACGATAGAAGCATGAACAATCGCAACGCCCCGCTGCCGCGCCGCGGCTTTCTCCTGGGCCTGGCTGCGGCGGGCGCGAGCCTCGCGCTGGCCGGCTGCGGGTTCGAACTGCGCAAGGCGCCGGTGTTCGCGTTCAAGACGCTGTCGCTGTCGGGCAATTCGGAACTGATCAACCGGCTGCGGCGCGAGATGCGCGCCGCGGGCACCGTCACGCTGGTGCCGCCCGATCAGACCCAAAGCGCCGACGCGATCCTCGAGATCCTCGGCGAGAACCGCGACCGCATCGTGATCTCGACCAATTCGGCCGGCCTGCTGCGCGAGCTGCAGCTGCAATTGCGCGTTCGCTTCAGCCTGCGCACGCCGGGCGGCAAGATGCTGCTCGCGCCCAGCGAGGTGTCGCAGACGCGCGATTTGAGCTTCAACGAAACCAACGCGCTCGCCAAGGAAGGCGAAGCCGAGCTGCTGTACCGCGACATGCAGGCCGACATCGCGCAGCAGCTGATGCGCCGCCTTGCGGCCGTCAAGGAACTCTAGGCGGATGCAACTTGCCAGTGCCCAGCTGGGCTCCCATCTGCAGAAGGGGGTGAAGTCCCTCTACACGATCCATGGCGACGAGCCGCTGCTCGCGCAGGAGGCGGCCGATGCCATCCGCGCCGCGGCGCGCGTGGCGGGCTATACGGAGCGCAGCTCCTACACCGTGGCCGGCGCGCACTTCGACTGGAGCGCAGTGCTCGCGGCGGGCGGTTCGCTCTCGCTGTTCGCCGACAAGCAGATCGTCGAGATCCGCATTCCCTCGGGCAAGCCCGGCAAGGACGGCAGCACCGCGCTGCAGCAGCTGGCCGAGGCGGCGCAGGGCAACGACAGCACGCTCACGCTGGTGATGCTGCCGCGGCTGGACAAGGCCACGCGCACCGGTGCCTGGTTCTCGGCGCTCGAGAACAACGGCGTGAGCCTGCAGGTCGACCCGATCGAGCGCAACGCGCTGCCGCAGTGGATCGCGCAGCGCCTGGGCCTGCAGGGCCAGCGCGTGATGCCCGGCGACGAAGGCCAGCGCACGCTGCAGTTCTTTGCGGACCGCGTGGAGGGCAACCTGCTGGCCGCCCACCAGGAGATCCAGAAGCTCGCCCTGCTGCACCCGGCCGGCGAGCTGAGCTGGGAGCAGGTCGAGGGCGCGGTCAACAACGTGGCGCGCTACGACGTCTTCAAGCTCTCCGAGGCTGTGCTGGCCGGCAACCCGCAGCGCGTGGCGCGCATGCTCGACGGCCTGCAGGCCGAAGGCGAGGCCGAGGTATTGGTGCACTACACGATCGCCGAGGACATCCGCGCGCTCAAGCGCGTGAAGGACGCCATGGCCGCGGGCCGGCCGCTGCCCATGGCGCTGCGCGAGAACCGCATCTGGGGCCCGCGCGAGCGCGCCTTCGAGCGCGTGCTGCCGCGGCTGGACGACCGCATGCTGGCCCGCCTGCTGCGCGCGGCCCATGTGGTGGACGGCATCTGCAAGGGGCTCAAGCAGCCCGACTGGCCCGCCGGCGGCTGGCAGGCGCTGCAGCGCCTGGCGCTGATGCTGTGCCGCGCCTGCAGCACCGGTCCCGCTCCCTCTCCCTCCGGGTTGGGATGAGGGCCGGCGGCCTTCATCGCATCGCGCGTTTTCGGGTGCCGCGGCCCTCACCCTAGCCCCTCCCGGAGGGAGAGGGGACAACCCGGCAAATGGGCGAAGCCTGGGGTTGATCCAAATGCAGGAAAATGCCCGCATGAACGCGTTCAACGTCAGCGAGCACATGCAGACCCTCGGCCTGCAGGCAAAAACCGCCGCATTCCTCATGGCCCGAGCGGATGCAGCTACCAAAAACAGAGCATTGAAGGCGCTGGCCAAGCGCCTGCGCGAAGCCGGCCCGGGGCTGGCCGAGGCCAACCAGAAGGACCTAGCGCGCGCCACGGCCGCCGGCCTGTCGGCGCCGATGGTCGACCGCCTCAAGCTCACGCCCAAGGTCATCGAGACCGTGGCACAGGGCTGCGAGCAGCTCGCCGGCATGGCCGACGTGATCGGTGAGATCATCGGCATGAAGCAGCAGCCCAGCGGCATCCGCGTGGGCCAGATGCGCGTGCCGATCGGCGTCTTCGGCATGATCTACGAGAGCCGCCCCAACGTGACCATCGAAGCCGCGAGCCTGGCCATCAAGAGCGGCAACGCCGCCATCCTGCGCGGCGGCTCGGAGGCGATCGAGTCGAACAAGGCGCTGGCGCTGCTGGTGTCCGGCGCGCTGGCCGAGGCCGGCCTGCCGGTCGATGCGGTGCAGCTGGTGCAGACCACCGACCGCGAGGCCGTGGGCCAGCTCATCGCCATGCCCGAGTTCGTCGACGTGATCATCCCGCGCGGCGGCAAGGGCCTGATCGAGCGCATCAGCCGCGATGCCAAGGTGCCGGTCATCAAGCACCTGGACGGCAATTGCCATGTCTACGTGGACGACACGGCCGAGTTCGAGATGGCGCTGCGCATCGTCGACAACGCCAAGACGCAGAAATACAGCCCCTGCAACGCGGCCGAAGGCCTGCTGGTGTCGGCCGCGGTGGCCGAAGACTTCCTGCCCCGGATCGCCGCCATCTTTGCGGCCAAGGGCGTCGAGATGCGCTGCGACCCGGTGGCGGCCCGCATCCTGCGCGCCGACGAGGCATTGGCCGGTGCCGGCGCAAGGATCGTCGACGCGGTGGAGTCCGACTGGTCCGAGGAATACCTTGCCGCGGTGATCAGCATCAAGGTGGTCCAAGGGGTCGACGAGGCCATTGCGCACATCAACCGCTACTCGAGCCACCACACCGACGCGATCGTCACGCGCGACCACGTGCATGCGCAGCGTTTCCTGCGCGAGGTCGATTCGGCCAGCGTCATGGTCAATGCGAGCACACGCTTCGCGGACGGTTTCGAGTTTGGCCTGGGGGCGGAAATCGGCATCAGCACCGACAAGTTCCATGCGCGCGGGCCGGTCGGCATCGAGGGGCTGACCTCGCTCAAGTACGTGGTGCTCGGGCAGGGCGAAGTGCGCAGCTGATGCACCGGAAGCGGGCGGACTGAACCAAGTCCGCTCTACGTAGTCTTGTCATTGGGGCGGCCATCCCCAAATCCTACAATTCCGCTCTACCTTTCAAGTACAAATCCAACAAGGCCGCCGCATGGTTCCGCATCTCGTCACCGCCCTGACCGGCCCGATCAACGAACTGGAACAGCGCGTCCTCGACTCCACGCCCGCCATCGAGCGCTGGTTCCGGCTCGAATGGATGGAGCACACGCCGCCGTTCTACAGCGCGGTCGACATCCGCAACGCGGGCTTCAAGCTGGCGCCGGTCGACACCAACCTCTTCCCCGGCGGCTGGAACAATCTCACCAAGGAGATGCTGCCGCTGGCGGTGCAGGCCGCGCAGGCCGCCATCGAGAAGATCTGCCCGGAAGCGCGCAACCTGCTGGTCATTCCCGAGAACCACTCGAAGAACACCTTCTACCTCGCCAACGTCGCCCAGCTGGTGCGGATCTTCCACATGGCGGGACTGAACGTGCGCGTGGGCTCGATCGATCCGGCCATCAAGTCGCCCAAGAAGATCGAGCTGCCCAACGGCGAGACCGTGTGCCTGGAGCCCGTGGTGCGCAGCAAGCGCCGCCTCGGGCTCAAGAACTTCGATCCCTGCACCATCCTGCTCAACAACGAGCTGACGGCCGGCACGCCGGGCATCCTGGAAGACCTGCACGAGCAGTACCTGCTGCCGCCGCTGCACGCGGGCTGGTCGGTGCGGCGCAAGAGCAACCACCTGCACAGCTACGAAGAGCTGTCCAAGCGCTTCGGCAAGCTGCTGGGCATCGACCCCTGGTTGATCAACCCGATCTATGCGCGCGCCGACGGCGTCGATTTTTCCGAAGGCCGCGGCATCGACGTGCTGACCAGCCACGTCGATGCGGTGCTGACCAAGGTGCGCCGCAAGTACAAGGAATACGGCATCAACGAGAAGCCCTTCGTCGTCGTCAAGGGCCATGTCGGCGGCGACGGCCCGGGCGTGGTCACCGTGCGCGACGCGAAGGAAGTCGAGGGCCTGGTCGGCAAGCCGCGCAGCGCTCCGGCAGGCAAGGCGGGCGCGGCCGCCAGGGAGCTGCGCGAGCCCGGCGAGGTGATCGTGCAGGAAGGCGTGCTGACCAACGAGCGCGTGCACAACGGCGTGGCCGAGCCGGTGGTCTACATGATGGACCGCTACGTGGTGGGCGGCTTCTACCGCGTGCATGCCGAGCGTGCGCCCGACGAGAACCTCAAGCTCCCGGGCGCGAGCTTCGTGCCGCTGGCGTTCTCCGAAAGCGCGCACCTGCCGCAGCCCGGCGCCAAGCCCGGCGCGAGCGCCCCGAACCGCTTCTACATGTATGGCGTGGTGGGCCGCCTGGCCATGGTGGCCGCGAGCTACGAGATGGAAGCCACCGATCCGGACGCCGAAATCTACGAATGATTTTCCGGGGCGGCTTGCGCGGGCTCCGGTCGGCGGCAAAATAGCGGCCCCACAGCAAAGGAAACAAAAGGGCGGAGGGGTGCGCGCGGCGGCTGGAAATTCCACCGCGGCAGCATCTCGGTGCGTGTGACGTCTGGTTACGCGCGGGCAGCCTCCCTTTTTCCCATCGACTTCGTGTCACCTCCCAAATCCACTTCCGCCGCCGCCTTGATCATCGGCGCCATCGGTGTCGTCTATGGCGACATCGGCACCAGCGTGCTGTATGCAGTCAAGGAAGTGTTCGGCCACGGCCACCTGCCGTTCACTGTCGAAAACGTCTACGGCATCCTGTCGATGTTCTTCTGGACGCTCACCGTCATCGTGTCGATCAAGTACGTGGTGCTGGTGCTGCGCGCCGACAACGAAGGCGAGGGCGGCCTGGTCGCCATGCTGGCGCTGGCCTCGCGCGCGGTGGCCGACAAACCCAGGCTGCGCCACGTGCTGCTGCTGGTGGGCATCTTCGGCACCTCGCTCTTCTATGGCGACGGCGTCATCACGCCGGCCATCTCGGTGCTTTCGGCGGTCGAGGGCCTCGAAGTGGTGTCGCCCCACTTCAAGCACTATGTGCTGCCGGTCACGCTGGTGGTGCTGTTCGGCCTCTTCGTGGTGCAAAAGCGCGGCACGGCGGGCATCGGCAAGTTCTTCGGGCCCATCACGCTCGCGTGGTTCCTGGCCATTGCGGTGCTCGGCGTGTCGCAGATCCTGCACCACCCTGAAATCCTCAAGTCGCTGAACCCCTGGTTCGCGCTGAAGTTCATGTGGGACAACCCGGGCACCAGCTTCATCCTGCTGGGCGCCACGGTGCTGTGCGTGACGGGCGCCGAGGCGCTCTACGCCGACCTGGGCCACTTCGGCAAGCGGCCGATCCGCGTGGCCTGGTTCACGGTCGTGATGCCGGCGCTCACGCTCAACTACTTCGGCCAGGGCGCGCTGCTGCTGGCGAACCCCGAGGCCGTGAAGAACCCCTTCTTCATGATGGCGCCCGAATGGGCGCTCGTTCCGCTGGTGCTGCTGGCCACGGCGGCCACCGTCATCGCGTCGCAGGCGCTCATCACGGGTGCCTTCAGCGTCACGCGCCAGGTCATCCAGCTGGGCTACCTGCCGCGCCTGAACATCGAGCACACGAGCGTGCGCACGGCGGGGCAGATCTACATTCCGCTGGTCAACTGGGGGCTGTTCGTGGCCATCGTGCTGGCGGTGGTCATGTTCCGCTCGTCGAGCAGCCTGGCCGCGGCCTATGGCATCGCCGTGACCACCGACATGCTGATCACCACGATCCTGACCTTCTTCGTGATCCGCTACGCCTGGAAGCTGCCGCTGGCGCTGTGCATTGCATCAACCGCGATGTTCTTCGTGGTCGACTTCCTGTTCTTCGCCTCGAACCTGCTCAAGCTGTTCGAAGGCGGCTGGTTCCCGCTGGTGATCGGCGGCGCCGTGTTCACGCTGATGATCACCTGGAAGGAAGGCCGCCGGCTGATGGGCGAGGTGCAGCGCGCCGACGCCATCGAGCTGAAGGCCTTTCTCGATTCGGTCTTCGAGAGCCCGCCCGCGCGCGTGGACGGCACCGCGGTGTTCCTCACCGCCGAACCCGGCGTGGTGCCCAATGCGCTGCTGCACAACCTCAAGCACAACAAGGTGCTGCACGAGCAGAACATGTTCGTGACCGTGCGCAACCACGAAGTGCCCTGGATACCGATGGACAAGCGCATCGAGATCGAGGCGCTCGGCCATCACTGCTGGCAGGTCACCGTGCACTACGGCTTCAAGAACGACATCGACCTGCCGCGCGCGCTCGACAACGCGCGCATGCGCGGCTGCCAGCTCGAGCCCATGACGACGAGCTACTTCCTCTCGCGCGACGTCGTCATTCCCACGCTGGGCAGCGG
This sequence comes from Variovorax sp. 05T418, assembly GCF_056396385.1. Classification (NCBI taxonomy): domain Bacteria; kingdom Pseudomonadati; phylum Pseudomonadota; class Betaproteobacteria; order Burkholderiales; family Comamonadaceae; genus Variovorax; species Variovorax sp. 05T418. Next base: position 43,932 of record NZ_JBFTLJ010000011.1, read on the forward strand.
CATGGCGCCGTGGCGCGAGAAGCTGTTCGCGCAGATGCACCACAACGCGAGCGGCGCCGCCGCGTTCCTGGGGCTGCCGAACAACGCGGTGGTCGAGCTGGGCTCGAAGATCGAGATCTGATGATGACGGCGACGGGCCCTGCCGCGGCAGGCCGCCCGCCGCCGCTCAGCCCAGTCCCAGCATCTGGCCCAGGCTGCGCCCGGAAGCGGGCCGGTCGAGCGCGATGTTCTTCTCGAGCACCAGGAGGTGCGCTTCCATCAGGCGCACGGCCTCGTCCGCATCGCCGCGCGCAATGGCATCGACCACGTCCGCATGCTCGCCGTGTTCGCACGATGCATTGCCGGGCGGCTCGTAGAGCGCCACGATCAGCGAGCAGCGCGACATGAGCTCGCTCAGGTAGCGCTCCAGGATCGGATTGCGCGCGAGCTTCGCCACGCGCAGGTGAAAGGTGCTGGCCAGGCGCGCCCACTCGGGCTGCGCATAGCGGTGCATCGCCGCATGCTCCTGCTTCAGGTGGCGCCGCAGCTCGGCGACTTCGGCGCGCGTGGCATTGCGCACCGCCATGCGCACCAGCGCGGCCTCGAGCGCGCGGCGCGCCTCGAAGATCTGCCGCGTCTCCTCGGGCGAGGGCATGGCGACGATGGCGCCGCGGTTCGGCCGCAGTTCCACGATGTGGTCGTGCGCGAGCCGCTGCAGCACCTTGCGCACCAGCGCGCGGCTCACGCCGAACAGTTCGCACAGCGAGGCCTCCGGCAGCTTGGTGCCGGGCGCGAGGCGCTGGCTGGCCACGCCTTCGAAGACCGAGCGGAAGATGCGTTCCTCGATGTCGCCGTTGCCCTCGTTCTTTGCCGCGGCGCCGCCGGTGGGCGGCAGCTTGCGCCGGGTGGATCGCGGCGCGGTGGCGGGCTTGGGCGGCGAAGAAGAACGGGGCATGGCGCAGTCGATGGGGGAACCTGCCCATTATCGAGCGCGTGCGGCGCGTGCCGGGGCTTATGCAAAGTCCGCGGGCCGGTCCGCCGCAAGCTGCTGCATGTGCGATGCGATCGCCCCGGGCGTGGTGAACCAGATGTCGCCGCGGTCGCGCGCGCGGGCCAGGTGCGCGAGCGCGGTGCGCAGGTGGCGCAGCCGATAGGGCTGGCCCACGATGTAGGGATGCAGCGCGAGCCCCATCACCAGCGGCTGCGCGCGCGACTGCTCGCGCATCTCGTCGAAGTTGTCGACCACCATCGCGCTGAAATCCCTGGCGTCCATGAGTCGGCCCACGATCATCGGAATGTCGTTGAGCTCCTGCGGATACGGCACCGACCAGATCGAGCCGCCGCCGCGCGTGCGCATGCGCACCGGCTGGTCGTCGTGGCACCAGTTGAGCGTGTAGCCGTAGCCGGTCTCGGCCAGCAGGTCGGGCGTGACGGCGCTTTCCGAGATCCATGGCGACAGCCATCCGGCCGGCGCCTGGCCGCTTTCGCGCTGCATGCGCTCGCGGCAGCCCGAGAGCAAGGCGCGTTCGTGTGCCTCGTCCCATGCGCCCTGCCGCTCCGCATTGCTGTGGCCGTGGCCGATCAGCTCGTCGCCGCGCGCCACGCAGGCCTGGACCAGTTCCGGGCAGTGGTCGTAGAGAGCGGTGTTGACGAGCGCGCCCGCCGGCAGCGCCAGCGCATCGAACAGCTCGAGGCAGCGCCAGGCGCCCACGCGGTTGCCGTATTCGCGCCAGCCGTGGTTCAGCACGTCGGGCTGCGGCGAGGCCGGGCCGATGCAGGCGCCCAGCCCGTCGCCGAACGCGAAATGCTCGATGTTGAAGCCGATGTACACGGCCAGCCGTGCGCCGTTCGGCCAGGCGTAGTCGGGCCGCCGCGTGATCGGGCTGTAGCCGAAGCGGCCGTGCGTGGGCAGCCGCCCGGGCCAGCGTGCGGTCATGCGCGCGGCCTCACAGCACCGCCAGCCCGGCGCGCACCAGCAGCCATTCGGCGCTGTCGTTCCACACGTCCATGCGGCTGATGAGGCCGTGGCGCACCACGTAGCGGTCGACATAGCGGTTGCCTTCGAAGGCAGTGCCGTCGGGCCAGGCGCCGTAGAGCGTGCCGAGGCTGTAGACCACGGTTTCCTCGGCCGTGCCGCCGGCCACCACTTCGGTGCGCTCGATCTTCTTCTTCACCCAGGCGTAGCGCTTCGCATTGAAGGCCGAGGTGTCGCCGGGTGCCTGCATCTCGCGGTTGCCGGTGAAGCGGATGCGGATGTCGGGCGCGGTGAAGCGCGACGCCGATTGCGGGTCGGGAATCATCACGAGGCGAAGGAATTCGTCGACCACCTCGGCGGGCGTGGAAGGATGCGGCGATGGGGGTGCATCGGGCGAAGCAGGCGTGTTCATGGGTTCTCCAGCGTGGGGCCATGGCGGCGCATGGCGGAAAGCACGGCAGTGCTGCAGCAATTCTCGTGCCGATTGTCGACGTAACTTGGTGGAAATTGTCGACAATCCTTGAGGGCGCCGGCGGAACCGTCGGCTGGGCGGCGCCGCGGCGTCCCCGGCACAATCGCCCGATGCGTTTTTTCAAGGATCTGAGCCTCTCGGCCTTCACTGCGGGCTTCGTCGCGGTGCTCGTGGGCTTCACGAGCTCGGTGGCCATCGTGTTCCAGGCCGCGCAGGCCTTCGGCGCCACGCCCGAGCTTGCGGCCTCGTGGATGTGGGCGCTGGGCATCGGCATGGGCCTGCCGTCCATCCTGTTGTCGCTGTGGTGGCGCAAGCCGGTGATGATCGCCTGGAGCACGCCGGGCGCCGCGGTGCTCGCCGTGGCGGCCGGCAGCTATGGCATGGGCGAGGCGGTGGGCGCCTTCATCGCCTGCGCCGTGCTGGTCGTGCTGGCGGGCGCCACGGGATGGTTCGAGCGCGTGATGAACCGGATCCCGATGGCCATTGCCGCCGCGCTGCTGGCCGGGGTGCTCGCGCGCTTCGGGCTCGACGCGTTCATCGCCGCGAGAACCGCGCTGCCGCTGGTGCTGCTGATGCTCGGCACCTACCTGGTGGGCAAGCGCCTGCTGCCGCGCTATGCGGTGCCGCTCACGCTGCTGGCGGCCGTCGCCTTTGCGGCCGCGCGCGGCGAGATGAGCGTTTCCGCAGTGCAGCTCTCGCTCACCTGGCCGGTGTTCACCATGCCGGTGTTCAGCTGGCAGGCCATCGTGAGCCTGGCGCTGCCGCTCTTCATCGTCACCATGGCCTCGCAGAACCTGCCAGGCGTGGCGACCATCCGCGCCGCGGGCTACGGCGACCTGCCGGTCAGCAAGATCATCACGGCAACCGGCCTCGCCACGCTGGTGCTCGCGCCCTTCGGTGCCTTTGCCCTGAACCTGGGCGCGATCACCGCCGCCATCTGCATGGGCCGCGAGGCGCACGAAGACCCGGCGCGCCGATACACGGCCGCGGTGAGCTGCGGCGCGCTCTATGTGGTGATCGCCTTCTTCGGCGCGGCGGTCACCGGGCTGCTCACGGCCTTTCCGAAGGAACTGGTCGCCGCCATTGCCGGCCTGGCGCTGCTGGGCACCATCGGCAGCGGGCTGGCCGCCGCGGTGCGCGACGAGCCGCACCGCGAGGCCGCGGTCATCACCTTCCTGGTGACGCTCTCGGGCGTGGCCATCGCGGGCATCGGCTCGGCCTTCTGGGGCGTGGTGGCGGGCGCGCTCGCACTCGCGGTGCAGCAGGCCGGGCGCACAAAGGCCTCCGCCGGCAAGGGCATCGCCGCTTCCGGCAACATCGCGCCAGACAGCAGCAACATGGCGGCCACACCCGGCGCCGGAAAGACTCCCAGATGAAAAACATCCTCTTCGTCGCCGATCCGCTCGATCACTTCAAGATCTACAAGGACACCACCTTCTCGATGATGCGCGAGGCCCAGCGCCGCGGGTACCGCATCGCGGCCTGCCTGCCGGAAGAGCTGCAGTGGGTGTCGGGCGGGCTGGTCACGGCCAACGTGCAGCAGATCACGCTCACCGGCGACAGCAAGGCCTGGTACCGCGAGGACATCCGCGAGTCGAAGGCGCTGAAGGACTTCGACGCGGTGCTCATGCGCAAGGACCCGCCCTTCGACGCCGAGTACATCTACGCCACCCACCTGCTCGAGCAGGCCGAGCGCGAAGGCGCGCACGTGGTCAACAAGCCGCGCGCACTGCGCGACCATCCCGAGAAGCTCGCGATCATGGAGTTTCCGCAGTTCACCACGCCCACGCTGGTCACGCGCAGCGCGCAGGCCGTGCGCGACTTCCATGCCGAGCACGGCGACATCATCCTGAAGCCGCTCGACGGCATGGGCGGCATGGGCATCTTCCGCGTGAGGCAGGACGCGCTGAACCTCGGCTCCATCGTCGAGACGCTCAACAAGAACGGCGCCGAGACCATCATGGTGCAGCGCTTCGTGCCCGACATCGTGCAGGGCGACAAGCGCATCCTGATCATTGCGGGCGAGCCGGCGCCCTTCGTGCTGGCGCGCATTCCGCAGGGCTCCGAAGTGCGCGGCAACCTGGCGGCCGGCGGCAAGGGCGTGGCGCAGCCGCTCACGCCGCGCAACCGCGAGATCGCCGAAACCGTGGGCCGCGCGCTCGCACCGCGCGGCCTGCTCCTGATCGGGCTCGACGTGATCGGCGACTCGGTGACCGAGATCAACGTGACCAGCCCGACCTGCTTCCAGGAGATCACCGAGCAGACCGGCTTCGACGTGCCGGCAATGTTCATCGACGCGCTGGAGAAAACCCTGCGTCCTGCCTGAGCGCCGGGGCCGCGCCGGCCGGTTCGCGCTGGCGCCGGTCCTGCAGCCGCCGCGAGCGCAGCTTGCGCGCCCAGATCACGATGCCCGTGATCGACAGCATCGCCACCGCAAGGCCCATGGCCGACATCAGGATGCGCCCCGGCAGCCCGAGGATGCGCCCGCCATGCAGCGGCAGCTGCAGCTGCGCGAACACGTCGGCCGCCGTGCCGTGCCACGGCCGGTTGCTGCCGATCAGGTGACCGTCGCGCCCGTCGAGGTAGAGGTTCGACAGGCCCATGCCGTCGCTGTCGTCGTGCGAGGCACGGTCGAAGAACGAGATGTTGTAGAAGCCGCCGCGCGCGTTGTAGAACACGCCGCCCAGCGGCGTGGTCCAGCCACGGCGCCGCGCCTCGGCATCGGCCCGCGCCACGATCTCGCGAAAGCCGATGGCGGGCTCGATGCGCGTGCCCAGCGGCGCGAGCGGCACCAGCGCCGACGGTCCCGGCGTGGTCTTCGACACCAGCGAGAGCATCGGATGGAACACCTCCTTGTAGAGGTTCAGCGAGAACGAGGTGAAGGCGATGACGATGATCAGCAGCCACATCCACAGCCCGCCCGCGCGGTGCAGGTCGAAGTTGAGCCGGTAGCCGCCGGCCGCCCAGCGCACCGTCCAGGCCGGCTTCCAGCGCTGCCACCAGGCGCCCGCGGGCCGGTGCGCCGGATGCACTGCCTGGCGCAGCCGGCGCGGCGTCGTGAGGTAGAGCGCGACAAAGCTGTCGAGCAGCCACACCAGCGCCACCGTGCCCATGATCCAGTAGCCCAGCCGGTCGGTGCCCCACATCGCCGGCACGTGCAGCATGTAGTGCAGCTTGCGCAGGAAGGGCATCAGCGTCTCGGGCTTGAGCGAGATCGCGGTCGAGTCGCGGCGGCCGCGCACCTCGGCCGTCACCGGGTCGACGAACACCTGGTTGTAGCCGAGCCTGAAGGGCTTGCCGGTCGCCGGGTCGGTGCGCGGCTGCACGAAGTAGCCGGCGGCGTGGCCTTCCTCGAAACCCAGCGGGAGGTAGGCGACCCGCGCGCGCGGATCGTGCGCCTCGACCGCGGCGGCGAGCTCGAACGGATCCTTGAAGGGGCCGCGGCTCGCGGTGTCGTAGAGCTTGCGGTTGAGCCAGCCGTCGATCTCGTGGTCCCACGAGATGACGGCGCCGGTCAGCCCCGAGACGACGAGGAACAGGGCCACCGCCAGTCCCGCCCAGCGGTGCACGGCGGTTGCAAGGGCGCGCATCAGAACTCGAGCGTGGCCGAGAGGTTGAACGTGCGCGGCGCGCCGAGCACCAGGTAGCCGGAGCCGGGATAGCCGCCGACCGAGGACCAGTAGTTGCGGTCGGCCAGGTTCTCGATGCGCGCGCGCAGGGTGAGCAGCTTGCCGCTCACTTCGGTCACGTAGCGCGCGCCGATGTCCACGCGGGTCCAGCCCGGCACGCGCAGCGTGTTGGCGGCATTGGCGTAGCTCGATCCGCTCGCCACCACGCGGCCGTCGAGCGAGAGGCCCTGCACGCCCGGCACGTCCCATTCGACGCCGATGCTGCCCTGCGCCTTGGGCACGCCGATCACGCGCTTGCCGTCGGTGGTGCTGCTGCCCGTGTCCTTCTGCTTGGCGTCCAGCCAGGTCACGCCGCCCAGCAGCCGCAGGCCCTTGCTGACCTGGCCGAAGACGCTGAGCTCGGCGCCCTGGTGGCGGTCCTTGCCGTTCGCGGAGAAGTAGTTGCCCTGCACGAAGGCGCGCGGCTTCTCGGTGGAGAAGAAGGCGAGGGTGCCGCCGACCTGGCCGGCGTCGTACTTGATGCCGACCTCCTTCTGCTTGGAGACGTAGGGACGCAGCTGCTGGCCGGCGTTGAGCACCGGCTGGCCGCCGGACTGGGCGGGCGCGGTTTCGCCCTGCGCCAGCCCTTCGATGTAGTTCGCATAGACCGACAGCCGGTCGTTGGCCTTGAACACGATGCCCGCCAGCGGGCTGGTGCGGCTCTGGTCGTACGAGGTGACGGTGCCGCCGGCGGCGGTCTGCCGGCCGTTGCTCACGATGCGGTAGCCGATGTCGGCGGTCTCGATCGTCTGGCGGCGCGCGCCCAGCGTCAGGCGCAGGCGGTCGTCCATGAAGGACAGCGTGTCGCCGATGGCCAGGCTCTTGAGCGTGGTGGTGCCGTTGAGCGCGGGGTTGGCGAGGTCGTTGCCCAGGTAGGTCAGCGCCGGCGGGAAATAGCTGCGCGGAGAGTAGATGCCGGTGTTGAGCGTGCCGCCGGCGCCCAGGCCCATGCCGTAGGCGTTCTTCTTCTCGAGATCGAAGTAGGAATAGCCCAGCACCCATTCATGGCCCACGCCGCCGGTGCGCAGCTTGCCGCGCACGCCGATCTCGGCCGTCTTGACCTTGTCCTCGCGCGTGTTGTCGAAGCGGGTCATCGTGGCCGCGCCCGTGAGGCCGTTGGAGACCGTCGGGCCCGCGAGGGAATTGTTCTCGTAGCTGCTGCGCGCGCCGGCGGCGGCCCAGGCCGTGATGTCCGGCGTGATGTCGTACTCGCCGCGCACCGAGCCGAAGGTGTCGCGCTCGTAGGAATAGGTCCAGGGCTGCGCGAAGTTCGTGCTGTTGTCGGGCGCCCTGGGCACCAACGTGACGCCGCTGCCGAGCGTCACGTTGGGCCGCGTGTTGCGCAGGCGGTGCTCCTGGTGGCCGATGTCGGCCGAGATGCGCGCATCGCGGCTGCGCCAGTCCAGGCCCACCGAGAGCACGTCGAGCTTGACGCCTTCGCCGTCCACGCCCGTGCCGCCGTCGCGGTGCGCGGCGTTCAGGCGCACGCCCACGCTCTGGTCGGGGCCGAAGCGGCGCGCGATGTCGGTTGCGGCATAGGCCTGCGAGCCGCTGGCCGTGCCCAGCGTGACCTGCGTGAGCGGCTCGTTCGGGGCGCGCTTGGGCAGCAGGTTGATGTTGCCGCCGATGCCGCCGCCCGAGGGCGTGGCGCCGTTCAGGAACGCGCTCGCACCGCGGAACACTTCCACGCGCTCGAACAGTTCGGACGAGATGTACTGCCGCGGCAGCAGGCCGTAGAGCCCGTTGTAGGCGATGTCGTCCGAGTTGACGATGAAGCCGCGGATGAAATACGACTCCTGGAAGTTTCCGAAGCCGCGCGCCACGCGCACGGTCGGGTCGTTCTGCAGCACGTCGGCCACGCTCCGGGCCTGCTGGTTCTGGATCAGCTCGTGGGTGTAGCTGGTGCCGGAGAACGGCGTGCTCATCATGTCCTGGTTGCCCAGGATGCCGACGCGCCCGCCGCGCGCCACCTGGCCGCCGGCGTAGGGCTTGGTCAGGCCCTCGGCCGAGGCGTCGGCGCTGGCTTCGACGGTGACGGTGGCCAGCGTGCCGTTCGATGAAGACGGCGAGGGCGAGGCGGCTGGCTGCGCCGCGGTGGTCTGTGCAAGGGCGGCCACGGCGTGAAGGGCGAGCAGCGAGGCGGCCACGGTCGGGCGAAGCCGGGGAAACGGAGCAGCGGACATGGAACGGTTCAATCTGTAATACAAATGAGAACCGTTATTATTCGATAACAAAGCCCATGATTTCGAAACTTTCCCGCCATGTTGCGGAAAAGTGTCAGGGGAAAGTCGTCAATCGAAGCCCTGCCGGACAGGGCCGCTTCAGAACGGCGCCAGCTGCCCGTCCACGAACACGTGCAGCTCGCCGGGCGCGAAGGCCGTCCAGCTTTCGTTGGTGGTGAGCGGCGCGGTCACGACCACCGCCACGCGGTCGTTCGGCGTGGTGTGCTGCGCAAAGTCGATCTCCAGGTCTTCGTCCGACAGCTGCGCCGTGACGAAAGGATGGCGCCGTTCCACGTACCAGAGATGCGTGGAGGCATGGGCCCAGAGCGCCTGGCCGTTCGACAGCATGAAGTTGAAGGTGCCGTGGCCCGCAAGCTGCGGCGCCAGCTCGCGCAGCGTGAGCGTGAGCTCCTCGATGCTCGGCACGCCCGCATGCGACTTGGCCAGCTCCTGCATGATCCAGCAGAAGGCGTGCTCGCTGTCGGTGTTGCCCACCGGGTGGAAGTTGCCGTGCAGCCGCGGGCGGAAATCCTTCAGGTCGCCGTTGTGGGCGAACACCCAGTAGCGGCCCCACAGCTCGCGCACGAAGGGGTGGCAGTTCTGCAGGTTGACGGCGCCCTGCGTGGCCTTGCGGATGTGCGCAATGACGTTGCGGCTCTGGATCGGGTAGCGCCGGATCAGCTCGGCCACCGGCGACTCGCTCGCGGGCATGTGGTCGACGAAGTGGCGCAGCCCGCGGTCCTCGAAGAAGGCGATGCCCCAGCCGTCGGCATGGTGGTCGGTGCGCCCGCCGCGCTGCGCGAAGCCCGTAAAGCTGAAGGTCACGTCCGTGGGCGTGTTGCAGTTCATTCCAAGCAGTTGGCACATGGCGCTATTAGAGCGCGAGCGCCGCCCGCCCGGCGAACCCCATCGCCGGTTCAGCGCACGAAGCGGCCTTCGGGCGTGACGCGCACCATCTCGATGAAGCGCGAGCCGGCATTGGCGCCGGTCGAGAAGTCGATGTCCATGCCGGCCAGGCGCAGCCTGAACGCCCGCAGCGTTGCATGCAGGCGCGCGCGCGTCAGGTCGCGGCCGGTGCGCTTGAGCGCCTCGATCATCACCAGCGCGTTCAGGTAGCCCTCGAAGCTGCCGTAGCCCACCGGCACCTGCGCGCGCTCGGCCAGGCGGCGGTAGTCGCGCGTGACGGATTCCACCTCGCCCCAGGGGTAGGGCATGACCTGCGAGATGGCCAGGCCGCTGGCCTGCAGCTGCACCACCTTGGCCGTGACCTCGCCCGGCACGATCGACATGCCGTAGAACATCGGCTTGCTGCCGGCCGCATAGGTCGCCTTGATCACCTCGCCGGCCACGGTGCCGGCCAGGTACATCAGCACGGCCTGGGACTGGCTGTCGGCCAGCATCTTGCCGGCGGCCGCGGAGGTCGAGCCGTCGCCCTTCACCGACACCACCAGGGCGGGGGCCTGCTTGTTCGTGGCCATGGCCGCCTCGATCAGCTTCACCGCCTCCACGCCGCCGGGATTGTCCAGGTGGGCGATCGCGATCTTGTTCACGCCGATGGTCGACAGGTGCTCGACCAGCGCCTGCGCTTCGCGTGCATTGCTGGCGCGCACGAAGTAGGCCGAGCCCGCCACGCGTTCGCGCGCGCTGTCGCCCACGCCGTAGCCGCCGACGCTGGGCGCGCCGCTTTGCTGCAGCAGCTTGGCCGCGGCGGCCGTGGTGCCCGAGCCCACGCAGCCGAAGAACGCGAACACGCGGTGGTCGTTCAGCAGCTTGGCGTAGTTCTCGACCGCCTTCTCGGGCTTGAGCTCGTCGTCCAGCGCCACCAGCTTGATCTTGCGTCCGCCCACGCCGCCCTGCTCATTGATGGCGTCGAAGGCCAGCGCGGCGCCGTTGTGCACCACCTTGATCTGCGAGCCGAGCGGCCCGCTCAGCACGGCCGAGCTGCCGAGCACGATCTCGGTGTCGGTCACCCCGGATTCGGCCGCTTGCGCGGACGAGAGATGGGCCAGGCCCGCTGCGAAAACCGCCGTTCCGGCGACAAAACTTCTGCGTTGCATGAAACCCATCCCATCATTAGCTAACAAATGCTAACAATTAGAAACGATGGGTGCTTAAGTATTACTAAGTGCTTACCCTTGCCGGATCGGACTGCCGAAGCTGCCAGGCCGCGCAGATGGCCAGTGCGCAGAGCCCCGCCAGCATCAGGAACACCTCGTCGAAGGCCGCCAGCCGCGCGGGGCTGCTCGCGGCGTTGGCCAGCGAATCGCCATGCGCCGCCAGCCGCCACTCGAGCACGATGGCGCACAGGCTCACGCCGGCCGCGCCGCCCAGCATGCGCAGGAAGTTGATCGCGCTGGCGCCCTGTGGAATCAGCGGCTTGGCCAGCGGCCGCATCGAGCCGAGGTTGAGCGAGGGCAGGATGAAGCCGAGCCCGATGCGCCCGATGATCGCAAAAGCCACCAGCAGCCAGAGCGCGCTGTCGAGCCGGAGCACCACCATCAGCGCGAACGAAGCCGCCAGCAGCACCAGGCCGATGCTCACCAGCATCCAGGTCGGCTGCCGGTCGGCCAGCCGGCCCACGCCCGCAATGGTCAGGGCCAGCACGATGCCTGCCGGCAGCAGGATGGTGCCCACGTGCGACGCGGACAATTGCAGCCCGACCTGCATGTACACCGGCAGCAGGTAGGTGGAGCCGAACAGCGCCGTGCCGTAGATGAAGGCGACCACGCTGCCCATGGCGAATTGGCGGTACTGGAACAGCGCCAGGTTCATCAGCGGTTCGCCGCCGCCGGCCGCGTAGCGACGCTGCCACCAGACGAAGGCGCCAAAGGCCAGCACCGCGGCCGCGAGCAGCAGGCCGGCCTGCACCGGCGAATCGCCGCGCAGTTCGACCAGGCCGTTCAGCAGGCAGAGCGTGCCCACGGTGCCCAGCGCGAGGCCGCGCCAGTCGAGCCCGCTGCCGCGCGTGGCCGCCACGCCGCCGGGCGCCGTGGTGGGCACGAACCGGTAGGCCAGCCAGAGCGAGGCCAGGCAGAACGGCACCACCATGAAGAAGATCGAGCGCCAGCCGAACAGGTCGACCAGCACGCCGCCGATGCTCGGCCCGATGGCCGGCGCCAGCACCACGCCCATGCCGAAGATGCCGCTCGCGCGCCCCTGCTCATGCGGCTCGAAGGCGCGCAGGATGATGATGGCCGGAATCGGCTGCACCACGCCCGCCGCAAGCCCTTCGGCCACGCGCGCCAGCAGCACCAGCGAGAAGTTGTTGGCCAGCCCGCCCGCCACGCCGCCCGCGAGCAGCAGCACCATCGTGCCCGCGTAGGTGCGCCGGTAGCCGTAGCGCGACAGCAGCCACGGCGTGGTCAGCATCGAGACCGTCATCGCCACCATGAAGCCCGAGCTCACCCACTGCGCGCGCTCCTGGCCCAGCGAGAAGTGGTGGCTCATGCCCGGGATTGCGACGTTGACGATGGTCGAGGACATGATCGACGCCATCACGCCCACCATCACCGAGAGCAGCAGGTACCAGCGGTAGCGCGGGCCGTAGCGTTCGCGCAGCGTGCCGATGGAGGGCGGGGCCGGCGAAGCGGCTTCGGGCTTGGGAGTGGTGGTCATGGGCGGGGGCCCCGCTTTTTTATTCGATGCGGGTCCGTCGTCCTACAAGCATATCGGGCTTTGCGCGGCGGAGCCGGCGCCTGCGCGTCACACAATGCACCGCTGTCCCGCGCTGCCCTTCCAGAACAACGACATGAATACGCCACCTGACCATGCCAGCGCTCCCGAACCGGGCGCGCCCTCCCACCTTGCCTCCGAACTCGCGGCGCCCACCGTGAGCCGCGCCTACCGCTGCCAGTGCGGCCGGCCTGTGTTCCTGCGCAACAGCCAGTGCCTGGCCTGCCGCACGCCGCTCGGCTACGTGATCGAGCGCCTGGGCGTGGTGCCGCTGGCGCCGATCGAGGCCGAAGACAAGGCCGAGGGCGGCGCAGCCGACGGCGCCGAGCCTGAAGAACAAGAGCAACTCTTCACCGTGTTCGGCAATCCCGACGGCCGCACCTACCGCCGCTGCGCCAACCTCATGACCGCCGCCAGCTGCAACTGGATGGTGCCGGCCCCGCGCGAGGGCGACGACCCTTCGTTCAACACCGACGGCCTCGCGCCCGGCTACTGCCTGGCCTGCAGCGTCACCCGCACCATCCCCGATCTTTCGGTGGAGAGCAACGGCGAACTCTGGCGCAAGCTCGAGCATGCGAAGCGCCGGCTCATCTCGCAGCTGCTCGCGCTCGGGCTGCCGGTGGTCAGCCGCCATGCCGATCCGGTGCACGGGCTGGCCTTCGACTTCCTCGGCAACATGCCGGGCGGCCCGCACGTGATGACCGGGCATGAACAGGGCGTGATCACCCTCAACGCCGAAGAGGCCGAGGACGCGGTGCGCGAGCGCATCCGCGCCGAAATGCGCGAGCCCTACCGGACGCTGCTCGGGCATTTCCGCCACGAGGTCGGCCACTACTACTGGGACCTGCTGGTGCAGCCCACGCCGTGGCTGGACGGGTTCCGCGCGCTCTTCGGCGACGAGCGCGCCGACTACGCCGCGGCGCTCCAGCAGCACTACGAGCAGGGCCCGCCGCCCGACTGGGCCAACCGCTTCGTGAGCAGCTACGCGAGCATGCATCCCTGGGAAGACTGGGCCGAGACCTGGGCCCACTACCTGCACATGGCCGACACCGCCGACACGGCGATGAGCTTTGGCGTGGACGCCACCAACGTCGAGCTTGCGACCGACCTGTTCACCGCGGAAGACCTCTGGCAGCCCGAGCATCCCGGCGCCGCCAAGTTCCTGGACTTTCTCAACGGCTGGGTGCTGCTCACCAACGTGCTCAACGAACTTTCGCGCAGCATGGGCCAGCCCGACTACTACCCCTTCGTGCTGCCGCGCGTGGCCGTCGGCAAGCTGCAGTTCATCCACTGCGTGATCACGCAGCAGCGTGACCGCGGCATGTCCGCAGCCGCGTCGCCCGGCGTGCCGCTGCCGCCGGAGGCAAAAGCCCCCGCAGCTGCTTCCCAAGCGGCGCCCGCGCCAGTACCGCAGGCCCAGAACCAGCAGCAGGGCGCCGCTCAGTCCTGACGAGGCTCGGCCGCCGCTATCCCCGCGGCGCAGCGTGCGCACATGCAGGCCTTGCCGCGCGATGCCGGCGGCAGGGCCCCAAACGGCGCCTTGCCGAAGTCGGCCGCCATGCACCAGCAGGGCGGCTGCGGCTGGCCGGTTTCGCGCGCGGTTTCCATCGCGCAGCGGTTCTCCTCGCCGCACAGCGGACAGCGCGTGGTGTCGATGGTGGCGGTGGCTGTTTCCATCGCGTCAGGCGAGCTCGAAGGCCGGCAGCTTCCTGGGCACGGCCACGTTGCGCAATGTTGCGTACACCGGCAGGCCGTTGCGGTAGGCGGGGTAGTCCTCGCCTTCGATCAAAGGCAGCAGGTAGCGCCTGCACGTGTCGGTGATGCTCCAGCCGTCCTCCGAGATGAAGTCGCGCGGCATCGGCTTTTCGACATTCGCCACCGCGTCGAGCGGCGCGCTGCCGATGCGGTAGGTGTAGGGCGCATCGGAGGTGCGCTCGATGGTCGGCATCACCGCGTTGCGGCCTTCGAGCGCGAGCTCGACCGCGCGCTGCCCCAGCTCGTAGGCCTGGCGCACGTCGATGGCCGAGGCAATGTGCCGCGCCGCGCGCTGCAGGTAGTCGGCCACGGCCCAGTGGAACTTGTGGCCCAGCGCCTCCTTGACCATCTGCGCCACCACGGGCGCCGCGCCGCCCAGCTGCGCATGGCCGAAGGCGTCGCGCGTGCCCTGCTCGGCCAGGAAGCTGCCGTCAGGGTAGTGGCAGCCCTCGGACACCACCACCGAGCAGTAGCCGTGCTGCTTCACCAGTTCGTCGACGCGCGCGAGAAAGCGCGCCTTGTCGAACTCGATCTCGGGGAACAGCACCACCACCGGAATGCCATGGTCGGCCACCAGCCCGCCGGCCGCCGCGATCCAGCCCGCATGCCGCCCCATCACCTCGAGCACGAACACCTTGGTGGAGGTGGCCGCCATCGAGCGCACGTCGAACGAGGCCTCCAGCGTCGACACCGCCACGTACTTGGCCACCGAGCCGAAGCCCGGGCAGCAGTCGGTCAGCGGCAGGTCGTTGTCGATGGTCTTGGGCACGTGGATCGCCTGCAGCGGATAGCCGAGCGACTGCGACAGCTGGCTCACCTTGAAGCAGGTGTCGGCCGAATCGCCGCCGCCGTTGTAGAAGAAATAGCCGATGCCGTGCGCCTTGAACACCTCGATCAGCCGCTCGTATTCGCGCCGGTTCTTCTCGAGCGACTTGAGCTTGTAGCGGCACGAGCCGAAGGCGCCCGAGGGCGTGCTGCGCAGCGCCGCAATCGCCTCGGCCGGCTCGGCGCCGGTGTCGATCAGCTCCTCGGTCAGCGCGCCGATGATGCCGTTGCGCCCGGCGTAGACATTGCCGATGCGGTCCGGGTGTTTTCGTGCCGTCTCGATCACGCCGCAGGCCGACGCATTGATGACCGAGGTGACGCCGCCCGACTGGGCGTAGAAGGCGTTGAGGATGGGCATGCGGCGATTCTCCCGCAGCCTCAGGCCGGGCGCCAGGGGTGCTGTTTCAGCGCCCGCCGAGGCCCATCGCCCGCGTGATCACTTCCTTCATGATCTCGTTCGTGCCGCCATAGATGCGCTGCACCCGCGCATCGGCATACGCGCGCGTGATCGGGTACTCCCACATGAAGCCGTAGCCGCCGTGCAGCTGCACGCAGGCGTCCATCACCTTGCACTGCAGGTCGGTGGTCCAGTACTTGGCCATGCTGGCGGTGGCGGTATCGAGCTTCTCGGCCATCAGCAGTTCGATGCACTTGTCGACGAACACCTGTGCCACCTGCACCTCGGTCTGCAGCTCGGCGAGCGTGTAGCGCGTGTTCTGGTAGCTGCCCACCGGCTGGCCAAACACCTTGCGCTCCTTCACATAAGTGACGGTCTGGTCGATGGCCGCCTGCGACGCGGCCACCGCGCTGATCGCGATCTGCAGCCGCTCCCAGGGCAGCTGCTCCATCAGGCAGACGAAGCCGCGGTTCAGCTGCGCGGCGTCGCCGAGCAATGCGTCGGCCGGCAGCCGCACGTCGTCGAAGAACAGCTCGGAGGTGTCCTGCGCCTTCAGCCCGAGTTTCTTGAGCCGCTTGCCTTTTTCGAAGCCCGGCATGCCGCGCTCGACCAGGAACAGGCTGGTGCCCTTGGCGCCCGCGGCCGGGTCGGTCTTGGCGACCACGATCACGAGGTCGGCATGCCAGCCGTTGGTGATGAAGGTCTTGCTGCCATTGAGCAGGTAGCTGCCGTCGGCTTGGCGGATGGCGCTGGTCTTGACCGCCTGCAGGTCGCTGCCCGCGCCAGGCTCGCTCATCGCGATGGCGCCGACCATCTCGCCGCTCGCGAGCCTGGGCAGGTAGTGCTGCTTCTGCGCCTCGGTGCCGTAGCGCAGGACGTACGGCGCCACGATCTCGCTGTGCAGCCCGAAGCCGATGCCCGTGAAGCCTCGCGCCCAGAGCTCCTCGAACTGGATCACCGAATAGAGCAGGTCGGCGCCCGCGCCGCCGTAGGCCTCGGGCAGCGCCATGCAGAGAAAGCCGTTCTCGCCGGCCTTGGACCAGACGGCGCGGTCGACGTAGCCCTGTTCTTCCCAGGCCTCGTGGAAGGGCGCGATCTCCTTGTCCATGAAGCGGCGGAAGCTGTCGCGGAAGGCCTCGTGGTCGGCGCTGAAAAGCGTGCGTTCGATCATGGCTCAGCGCCCGGGGAAGCTTGGCGGACGCTTCTGCAGGAAGGCGCTCACGCCTTCGCGGAAGCTGGGGCGGTCGATCAGCTCGCGCTGGCGCTCGCTTTCGTAGTGCAGTTGCTCGGCCAGCGTGTGGCGCTCGGCGGCCTCGAAGGCTTCGCGCGCCTCGGCCACCGCATGCGCCGGCAGGCGGGCGAGCCGCTGGGCGATGGCGCGCGCTTCGTCGAGCAGCTGTTCGTCGTCCGCGCAGGCCCAGATCAGGCCCCATTGCACCGCCTGCTCGGCGCCCAGGCGCTCGTCGAGCAGCGCCATGCCCATGGCGCGTGCCCGGCCGGCGCGCCGCGGAATGGCCCAGGTGCAGCCCAGGTCCGGCACGATGCCGAGCTTGGGCAGGAAGGGCAGGTAGAAATAGGCGCTGCGCGCCGCGATCGTCACGTCGGCCGCCAGCGCCAAGCCCACGCCGGCGCCGGCCGCGGCGCCGTTGACGGCCGCCACCACCGGCACGGGCAACGTGCGCAGCGTCTCGATCAGCGGATTGCTGAGCGATTGCATCCACTCCGCGGTCTGCGCGCCGAGCGACTTGCCTTCGCCGCCGGGCGCCATCGCGCTCAAATCGGCGCCCACGCAAAAGGCCTTGCCGGCGCCGGTCAGGATCACGGCGCGCACCGCACGGTCGTCGCGGATGCGTTCCAGCGTGTCGCGCAGCTCGACCTGCAGCTCGCGCGCAATCGGATTCAGCTTGGCCGGCAGGTTGAGCGTGAGCGTGGCGATGCCGTCGGCCAGCGCGTAGAGCACATAGGGCTGCGGTGCGTTCATCAGAGCCGCTCCACGATGGTGACGTTGGCCATGCCGCCGCCTTCGCACATCGTCTGCAGGCCGTAGCGCTTGCCGCGCCGGCCGAGTGCGTGGACCAGCGTGGCCATGAGCTTGGTGCCCGAGGCGCCCAGCGGATGGCCGAGCGCGATCGCGCCGCCGTTCACGTTGAGCCGCGCGGGGTCGGCATCCAATGCCTCCAGCCAGGCGATGGGCACGGGCGCGAAGGCTTCGTTCACTTCATAGAGATCGATGTCCTGGATGCGCATGCCGGCCTTCTTGAGCGCGCGCAGCGTGGCGGGCAGCGGGGCCTCCAGCATGATCACGGGGTCGTGCCCCATCACGCTCATGTGGTGGATGCGCGCGATCGGCTTCACGCCCAGGGCCTTGAGGCCGCGTTCGTTCACCACCAGCACGCCGCTCGCGCCGTCGCAGATCTGGCTCGCGGTGGCCGCGGTGCAGCGTCCGCCCTCGGCAATCAGCTTGACGCCCGCAATGCCTTCGAGCGTGGCATCGAAGCGGATGCCTTCGTCCACCGTGTGCCGCTCGCCCGTGCCGCTGCCGTCGGCCTGCAGGATCTCGATGGGCACGATCTCGCCGTCGAACGCGCCCGAGCGCGTCGCGGCCATGGCGCGGCGATGGCTTTCGAGCGCGTAGCGGTCGAGCGCGTCCTTGTCGATGCCGTAGTTCTTCGCGATCATCTCGGCGCCGGTGAACTGGCTGAACTCCACGCCGGGGTAGCGCCTTTTCATGGCCGGGCTCATGTAGGTGCCCAGGCCCGCCTTGGCCGGCAGCGCATTGGGCGTGAACATCGGCACGCGCGTCATGCTCTCGACGCCGCCTGCAATCACCGCGTCCATGGCGCCCGACATCACGGCCTGCGCCGCAAAGTGCAGCGCCTGCTGCGACGAGCCGCACTGCCGGTCGACCGAGGTGCCCGGCACCGACTCGGGCAGCCTCGAGGCCAGCACCGCGTTGCGCGCGACGTTGGTCGCCTGCTCGCCCACCTGGCTCACGCAGCCGAGGATCACGTCTTCCACCGCGGCCGGATCGATGCCGCTCCTTGCCACCAGTGCGTCGATCACCTGCGCCGCCAGGTCGGCCGGATGCCAGCCCGCGAGCTTGCCGCCGCGCCGCCCGCCGGCCGTGCGCGCGGCGGCCACGATGTATGCCTCTGCCATGGTCATGTCCCTCCAGAAAAGAAAACAGCGTGAACCGCGCGGCGCCCGACGCAAAAAAGCCGCCCGTCACGGCGGCGGCGTTGGGTGCTTGGAAGGTCCATGGCATCGAGGGTCGATGCCGGGGCCGCCCAGGTCAAGCCGGGGACAACCCGAGCGGCAGCAGTCGCCAAGGCGACCGGCGCCGCGTCGGCAGCGGCATGGCCGCGGGCTGCGCGTCCGACACCGTGATGCACGAGGCTTCGAGCGCCGACACCAGCACGCGCCGGTGCTCGCTGCCTTCGAAGCGCTCGCCCGGCGCAAGCACGATGTCGCGCGGATCGCGGTCGAGCGTCACCCAGACCGAGCCGCTGCGGCATTCGATGCCCACGCCGGCGCCATCGGGCACCGAGAAGATGGAACGGGTCGGCAGGCTGACCTGGAAGCGGGAAGAAGAAAGAGGCTGGGTGCTCATGGCAAGCTCCATTGCATTCGTGATACGAATGAATATAGTGAGCCGGCCTTCCTCTTGCACACGGTAATTCGGAACTCGTTGCATGCTTCCAGAGAATGCGAAAGCCCTCGGCACCGCCTCCGGCGAACTGCCGCCGCTCGAGCTGCTGCGCAGCTTCGAGGCCGCGGCGCGCCGGCTGAGCTTCACGCTCGCGGCCAGCGAGTTGCACCTGACCCAGTCGGCCGTGAGCCGCCAGATCCAGCAGCTCGAAGCCAGCCTGGGCGTGCTGCTGTTCGAGCGCCGGCACCGCGCGCTGGCGCTCACCGAAGCCGGCGGCGTGATGCAGCGGGCCGTGACCGACAGCCTGGAGCGGCTGCGCGACGCCACCGCGCGGGTGCGTGCCAGTTCCGCGCCGCGCCAGGTGGCGATCACCACCACGCCGGGTTTTGCGTCGCTCTGGCTCATTCCGAAGCTCGCGCGCTTCACCGGCAGCCATCCGCAGGTCGACGTGCGCGTGTCCGCCACGCTCGACGTGCTCGACCTGGAAAGCAGCCGGCTCGACTTGGCGGTGCGCTTCATGCCGATCGGCCGCGGCATCGGCCCGGCGCTGTTCGAGGAATCGGTGATCCCGCTGTGCTCGCCGCAGCTTGCCGCCTCGCTGCGCACGCCGGCGGACTTTTCGAAGCTCACCCTGCTCACCGTCGAATACCCGGACCACAGCGAAGCGCCCACCGCCGATTGGGAACCCTGGCTCAAGGTGATGGGGCTCGACGACCTGCGCATGAAGAGCACGCTGCGCTTCACCCAGTACGCCGATGCGGTGGCCGCCGCCGTGGCCGGGCAGGGCGTGGTGATCGGCCGGCTGCCGCTGCTGCGCGAGCTGGTGCAGGACGGCCGCCTGGTGGCGCCGCTCGGCGAAGGTGCGGCCTCGCACCGCGGCTACTTCATCGAGGCCTCGCGGCGCGCCGCCGGCAACCGCGATGCGCAGGAGTTCGCAGAGTGGCTGCGCGACGAAGCCGAGGCGGCGCAGCGGAGCTGAGGGATTCGAGACAAGTGCCTCGCAGCGCGAGGCGTGGGCTTTGCGCCACAGCCGCAGGTGCCGCGCTTGCACACAGCGCGCGTGCTCGCCAGAATCCGCCCTTCGTTTTTCAGCAACAGTTTTTCATCCGCGCCTGGCGACGACCAACCTCCCGGGCGGCAACACATTCAATGAACCGTTTCCTGAACACCTGACCCGCACACCGACCGCCCCGGCCGCGTGTGCATCCACGCATCCGCCGAGGCCCATCGACAAAGGCCCCGCGCAGCCATTCGCCGGGGCTTTCCTGTTTCTGGAGTGTGCGCACATGAGTGCTCAACGAAAGGCCCGCGACGACGACAAGCGTCTGGGCCGGTTTTATTTTTCGGTGCCGAATGCGGCACCTCGCAATCCCGTGGTGGCCGCGATCGCGCGCGGCGAATCGAACCAGAAGGCCGGGCGGCATCTGCGCACGCACCGTGCGGAACGGCGCGCGCAGAAGGTCGCGTTGCAGAAGGCTGCGCGCAGCCTGGGGCGGGAGGGCTGACCATGCGCGAAGACATGGACAAGGTCATCGTGGAACGCCCACGGCGCGATGCCGCTCAGGGCTGGGCGGAGGCGAGGCTCGCCTTTTCGTGCGCACGCGGCAGCAACAGGAACGCCAGCGTGCCCACCGCGAGCATGCCCGTGATCGTGAGGAACACCGCGCGAAACGGCTCCACGCCGTTCGACGCGGCCCACGACGCGGCCACGCCCGTCGTCCACTGCATGAGCGACACGCCGAGGAACATCGCCATGTTGAGCAGCGACAGCGCGCGCCCGGTCATGGCCGCCGGATAGGCAGCGCGCGTGTACGAATACTGCAGCACCGAGTAGCCCGAGAGCAGGCCATAGAGAATCGGCAGGCCGATGTCGACGGCCAGCGAATGCGTGAACGCCATGAGCGCGAAGATCACCGCGGCCGCGAACGCGCAGCCCATGAGCCAGCGGCCGCGCCGCCTGCCGCCCGGGTCGAGGCGGCCGAACATGGCGGGGCTGATCATGCCGGCGATGGTCATCACCAGCGCCACGTTGCCGCTGCTGACCAGCGACAGCCCATGGCGGTCGTGCAGCATGGGGCCGAGCCAAAGGCCGCGCAGGGTGATGAAGGCCGCATATGACACGCAGGCAAAGCACAGCAGGCCCAGTGTGTGCGGCATGGCAAAGAGCGGGAGCAGTTCGCGCACGGCCTTGCGCAGCGACTGGCGTTCGGCCGGCGCGGTCTCCGCGCTCGTGCGGTCCTCCGCGCGCACGGGGTCGCGCACGCGCCAGAAGATGAGGATCCACGAAAGCACGGCGGACGCAGCCAGCACCGCATAGCCGGCGCGCCATGACGCGGCTTCGATCAGCAGCGCCAGCGGCGTGCCGGTGAACAGGATGCCCAGGCCTGCGAGGCTCATCACCAGCCCCGACATCGCGGTGAAGCGCGAGGCATCGAAATGCCGTGCGATGAACACCGTGCAGGCCAGGAAGGCCGGCGCGCAGCCGACGCCGATCAGCGCCTGCCCGAGCAGCAGCGCATGGAAGCTCGATGCCACCGCGCACAGTGCGGCACCCGCAACGGCCAGCGGAAAGGCGGCGAGCACCGTGCGGCGCACGCCGAACGTGTCGATCGACACGCCCATCGCGAGCTGCATGATGCCGAACATGAAGTGGAAGGTGCCTGCCCAGGTGCCGATCTGCTGGGGCGAGAGGCCGAAGTGGCCGCTGAGCGGCGTGGCCATCATGGCGCCGACGGTGCGGAAGGCCTGGCTCAGGGCGAAGGCCGAGGCGAGGGCGATCAACATCGCGGTGGTCGAGGTGGACCAGCGGGAGAAACGGGAGAGGCGTGAGCTGGGGCGCTCCGCGGGCTTGGATGCCGCGTTCGGGTTCATGGGGCGAGAGGCCAGGAAGGAGGGGCGACCTGGATGCTAATTGATCGTCGGGCACGCAGGGTCGCAGTGGCGACGCCTCGTAGCAACCGATTTCCGAGACGGCGCCTCGGAAATTGACAACGACTTCGGCATTGCGACGCTCGAAATGCACCTAAGAAAAAAGGCCGGACCGGACGCATAAAAACAAGAACGGCACCCGAAGGTGCCGTTGGTTGACTCAGGAAAGAGGCCGAAGATCAGACTTCGCCCTTCACCTTCAGCCGCCACGCATGCAGCAGCGGCTCGGTATACCCGCTCGGCTGCTCGATGCCCTTGAACACCAGGTCCTGCGCGGCCTTGTACGCGGCCGAGGTGTCGAAGTGGCCGGCCATCGGCTGGTACACCGGGTCGCCGGCGTTCTGCTCGTCGACCACCTTGGCCATGCGCTGGAAGGTCTCGTCGACCTGCGCCTTGGTCACCACGCCGTGCAGCAGCCAGTTGGCGATGTGCTGGCTCGAGATGCGCAGTGTGGCGCGGTCCTCCATCAGGCCCACGTTGTGGATGTCGGGCACCTTGGAGCAGCCCACGCCCTGGTCGATCCAGCGCACCACGTAGCCGAGGATGCCCTGCACGTTGTTGTCGATCTCCTGCTGCTTCTCGGCCTCGGTCCAGTTGGCCGCGGGGGCGATGGGCACCTGCAGCAGCGCATTGAGGATGTTGTCGCGCTCCGCGTCGGCGTCGATCTTCTCGAGCTCCTGCTGCACGGCCGTGACGCTCACCTGGTGGTAGTGCAGCGCATGCAGCGTGGCCGCGGTGGGCGAGGGCACCCAGGCGGTGTTGGCGCCGGCCTTGGGGTGCGCGATCTTCTGCTCGAGCATGGCGGCCATCAGGTCGGGCATGGCCCACATGCCCTTGCCGATCTGCGCCTTGCCGCGCAGGCCGCACGAGAGGCCGACCAGCACGTTGTTCTTCTCGTACGCGCCGATCCACGCGCTGGACTTCATGTCGCCCTTGCGGATCATCGGGCCGCCGTGCATGGCGGTGTGCATCTCGTCGCCGGTGCGGTCGAGAAACCCGGTGTTGATGAAGGCCACGCGCGCGGCGGCCTCGGCGATGCAGGCCTTGAGGTTGACGCTGGTGCGGCGCTCCTCGTCCATGATGCCGAGCTTCACGGTGTTGGCGGGCAGGCCGAGCAGCTGCTCGACGCGGCCGAACAGCTCGCTTGCAAAGGCCACTTCGGCCGGGCCGTGCATCTTGGGCTTGACGATGTAGATGCTGCCGGTGCGCGAGTTGCCCTTGCGCTTCAGGTCGATCATCGCGATGGTGGTGGTGACCACGGCATCGAGGATGCCTTCGGGAATTTCCTTGCCGCCTGCATACAGCACGGCCGGGTTGGTCATCAGGTGGCCCACGTTGCGCAGGAACATCAGCGAGCGGCCGTGCAGCTTCACGGGGCGGCCGTCGGCGCCGGTGTATTCGCGGTCGGGGTTGAGGCCGCGCGTGAAGGTCTTGCCGCCCTTGGCGACTTCTTCGGTGAGCGTGCCCTCGACGATGCCGAGCCAGTTCGAATAGGCGACCACCTTGTCGGCCGCATCGACCACGGCCACCGAGTCTTCGAGATCGAGGATGGTCGAGAGCGCGGCTTCGAGCACCAGGTCGCTCACGCCGGCGGCGTCGCCCTTGCCGATGGGCGTGCTGCGGTCGATGCGGATGTCCAGGTGGATGCCGTTGTGCTTGAGCAGCACCGACGACGGCGCGGCCGCATCGCCCTGGTAGCCGACGAACTGCGCGGGATCGGCGAGGCCGGTGCTGCTGCTTTGCAGCGCGACCACGAGCTTGCCGTCCTTCACGCTGTAGCCGGTTGCCATCTTGTGCGAGCCGTTTTCGAGCGGTGCGGCCTGGTCGAGCACGTTGCGCGCGAATTCGATGACCTTGGCGCCGCGCACGGGGTTGTAGCCCTTGCCCTTTTCGGCACCGCCGGTTTCGGGAATGGCATCGGTGCCGTAGAGCGCGTCGTACAGCGAACCCCAGCGCGCATTGGCGGCGTTGAGCGCGTAGCGGGCATTGAGGATCGGCACCACCAATTGCGGGCCGGCCTGCAGCGCGAGCTCGGAATCGACGTTCGCGGTGGTGGCCTTCGCGCCCTTCGGCTGCGGCAGCAGGTAGCCGATCTTCTCGAGGAAGGCGCGGTAGGCCGGCATGTCGGCGATCGGGCCGGGGTTCTTCTTGTGCCAGGCGTCGAGCTCGGCCTGCAGGCGGTCGCGTTCCGCCAGCAGCGCGATGTTCTTCGGCGCGAGGTCATGGACGATGGCGTCGAAGCCTTTCCAGAAAACATCGCTGGCCACGCCGCTGGCGGGCAGGACCTTGTCTTCGATGAAGCGGTGAAGCTCGGTCGCAACCTGGAGGCCGTGGGTGGTGGTGCGGGCGGTCATGTTTTTTCTCTCCTTGAGAACGGTGCAATGCTGAATGAAATGAGGAGCGGTGTCTGTCAGAAGAACCCGAGCACGTCGCGCAGGCTGCTGCCGATGCGTTCGGGCTGCGTGCCGAGTTCTTCGAACGGAAGCTGGTAGCGGTTGACCCAGAGCGTGCGAAAGCCGAACCAGGTGGCGCCGAGCGCGTCCCAGCCGTTGCAGCTCACGAAGGCGATGCGCCCGGGCGCCAGGCCGGTGGCGGCGACGCCGAGCTGGTACGCATCGGGATGCGTCTTGTACTTGCGGATGCCGTCGACGCTCAGCACATGGTCCAGCAGGCCATCGAGCCCGGCGCTGCGCACGGCGGCGTCGAGCATGCCGGGGTCGCCGTTCGAGAGGATGCCGGTGACCACGCCGCGGTCCTTGAGCGCCTGAAGCACTTCGCGGCATTCGGGAAAAGCCGTGAGCGTGCGGTACTGGTCCATCAGCTGCTGCTCGGCGGCTTCGGTCAGGCCGAGGCCCAGCCGCTTGCAGGTGTAGCGCAGCGCGGCGCGCGTGAGTTCGCCGAAGGGCCGGTAGTGGGCGCCGTGATTGCTGGTGGTGACGAGTCGCGTGTATTCGATCTGCTTGTCGCGCCAGCCCGCGGCCAGCGCCTGACCCTGGCCCGCGAACAGGCGCTCGGCCGTCTGCCCGACGCTGTAGACGTCGAACAGCGTGCCGTAGGCATCGAAGAGCACTGCGCCGGGTTGATCCATGGCTTGGACTTTATTCGATACTTTGCCGACAAGTAATAACCAAGATCGGGATTTATCAGTGACAAAAATGAAGGTAATCGCAGGAAGACCTGCGTTTTCTCTTCCTTTTTGTCAGAGGGCTCCGCTCAGCTCACGGGCCGCGGCGCGTACCGGCTCGATGTGGCGCGCGTCGTAGCGGTGCGCCGGCATCGTCAGCGTGACCGCCGCGGCCAGGCGGCCGTCGGCATGGAACACCGGTGCCGAGATGCCGGCCAGCTCGGCCGTACGGTCGCCCACCAGCGCGCAGTAGCCCTGGGCGCGGATCTCGTCGTACAGCTTGCGCTCCCTGGCGCCGCGCGGGCGCTCGGCCTCGGGGCCGAAGGCGATCAGCACGCGCGCGCCGGCGCCGCGGTCGTTGGGCAGCAGGTCGCCCGTGCGCACGTGGTCGCGCACCACGTGCGAGGAATCGACACGGAACTGGCACAGCCGCACCCAGCTGTCGCCCTGTTCCTGCCGCACGTGGTACGCCGCGCTCTCACCCGTCGTTGCGGCCAGCGCGCGCAGCACCGGCAGCACGATGCGGTCGAGCGACAGCGACGCCGCATAGAGGCCGTGCAGCCGAGCGATCTCCGCGCCCAGCGCATAGCGCCCGTCGTCCTGCCGGCGGATCAGCCGCGCATGTTCGAGCGAGGCCAGAAGCCGCAGCACCGTGCTCTTGTAGAGCTGCGTGCGCTCGGCGAACTGCGCGAGCGTGAGCGCCTCGTCGCCGGGTTGGAAGGCCGAAAGCAGGCTCAGCGCGCGGTCGACCGCGGCGGCGCCGCCGGGCGCGGCATTGAGGTCTGAAACCGATTCGGTCTGGGCTTTGCGGGGCATGGCGTCGGCTTGACAGGGGAAGTCGTTCGGCGGTTTAATTCTGTTTAACGGAATTTAGTTCTGCAAGATAGAACTGTCAAGCGATCGATGCCCGGTCAGGCGATCGCTCCAAGGAGACGAAACCGATGACACCCCCCGACGTCCTCATCAGCGAGGTCGGCCCGCGCGACGGCCTGCAGTCGGTCAAGGCCACCATGCCCACGGCCGACAAGCTGCGCTGGATCGATGCACTCCACGCGGCTGGCGTGCGCGAGATCGAGGTCGCCTCCTTCGTGCCCGCCAGATTGCTGCCGCAGATGGCCGACGCCGCCGAGGTGGTGCGCCACGCCATCACCTTGCCCGGCCTCACCGTGATGGCGCTGGTGCCCAACCGCAAGGGCGCGCTGGCGGCGCTCGAAGCGGGCGCGCACAAGCTCACGATGCCGGTTTCGGCCAGCGTGGCGCACTCGCTCGCCAACGTGCGCAAGACGCCCACGGAAATGGTGGAAGAAGTGCGCGCCATCTCCGAGCTGCGCCGCGCGATGGCGCCGCATGTGAGGCTCGAGGCCGGCATCTCCACCGCCTTCGGCTGCACGCTGCAGGGGCTGGTGCCGGAAGACGACGTGATCCGCCTCGCCGCGCAGTGCATCGAGGCCGGCGCGGAAGAAGCGGGCCTGTCGGACACCGTCGGCTACGCCAACCCCGCACAGGTGCGCCGGCTCTTCAGGCGCCTGCGCGCCGAGCTCGGCGCGCACGCCGGCGCCGCCCACATGCACAACACGCGCGGCCTCGGCATCGCCAACTGCCTGGCCGCCTGGGACGAGGGCGTGCGCACCTTCGACGCCTCGCTCGGCGGCCTTGGCGGCTGCCCTTATGCGCCCGGCGCCTCGGGCAATGCGGTCACCGAGGACCTCGTCTTCATGTTCGAGGCCATGGGCGTTCGCACCGGCATCGACATCCAGAAGCTCATCGCGGCGCGCGCGCCGCTCATGGCCGGCCTGCCCGGCGAACCGGTCTACGGCATGACGCCCGAAGCCGGCCTGCCCAAGGGCTTTGTTCAACAGACAACCACCGCACATGCCTGAATCCCAACCCCTGCCGTACGCCGGCGTCCGCGTCGTCGAGTTCACCCACATGGTGATGGGCCCGACCTGCGGCCTGCTGCTGGCCGACCTCGGCGCCGAGGTCATCAAGGTCGAGCCCATCGAGGGCGACAGCACGCGCCGCCTGCTCGGCTCGGGCTCGGGCTTCTTCCCGACCTTCAACCGCAACAAGAAGAGCATCGCGCTCGACCTCAAGACACGGGAGGGCGTGGAGGCCGCGCTGCGCCTCGTCGCCACGGCCGACATCGTGAGCGAGAACTTCAAGCCCGGCACCATGAAGAAGCTGGGCCTGGACTACGACAGCCTGAAGCAGCTCAACCCGCGCCTCATCTACGTGAGCCACAAGGGCTTCCTGCCCGGCCCCTACGACCATCGCACGGCTCTGGACGAAGTGGTGCAGATGATGGGCGGCCTCGCCTACATGACCGGCCGCGCGGGCGACCCGCTGCGCGCGGGCACCAGCGTGAACGACATCATGGGCGGCATGTTCGGCGCCATCGGCGCGATGGCCGCGCTGCGCCAGCGCGAGCTCACCGGCAAGGGCTGCGAGGTGCAGTCCGCGCTGTTCGAGAACAACGTGTTCCTGGTCGCGCAGCACATGATGCAGTTCGCCGCCACCGGCAAGGCCGCCGACCCGATGCCCAGCCGCATCTCGGCCTGGGCCGTGTACGACGTGTTCACCGTGAAGGACGGCGAGCAGATCTTCCTGGCGGCCGTGAGCGACAAGCAGTGGGCCATCTTCTGCAGGGCCTTCGGCCTGGAAGAAATGCTGGCCGACCCGCGCTTGAAGACCAACAACGACCGCGTGCTCGCGCGCGACTGGATGATGCCGATCCTGCGCTCGCACCTGGCCGGCTACAGCGCCGCCGAACTCAGCGCGGTGTTCGAGCAGAACGAGCTGCCCTTCGCGCCCATCACCAAGCCGCAGCAGCTGTTCGACGATCCGCACCTGAACGCCACCGGCGGCCTCGCGCCCGTGCGCATGAACGACGGCCACATGGCCAAGGTGCCGCTGATGCCCTTCACGCTCGACGGCGAGCGCCCCGGCATCCGCCTGCAGCCGCCGCGCATCGGCGAGCACACGGGCGAGCTGCTGAGGGAAGTGGGCTACAGCGACACGGAGATCGCCGCCCTCAGGACACGCAACATCACCCTTGGAGACTGAGCCAATGCCTTCCATCCCGCGGCGCGCCTTGCCCGTCCTGTTCTTCTGCGCCGCGACCGCGGCTTGCCTTCCCGCCCTGGCCGCAGACACCGCGTGGCCGAGCAAGCCGGTGCGCCTGGTGGTCCCGTA
Source organism: Variovorax sp. 05T418 (assembly GCF_056396385.1). Lineage (NCBI taxonomy): Bacteria > Pseudomonadati > Pseudomonadota > Betaproteobacteria > Burkholderiales > Comamonadaceae > Variovorax > Variovorax sp. 05T418. The sequence goes on from NZ_JBFTLJ010000011.1 coordinate 71,790, forward strand.
CGCGCCCGGCGGCACCACCGACTACGCCGCGCGCCAGATCGCCCAGAAGCTCACCGAGCAGACCGGCATCTCCTTCTATGTGGAGAACAAGGCCGGCGCGAGCGGCACGATCGGCTCCAGCCTGGTGGCCAAGTCCGCGCCGGACGGAGGCACCTTCCTGGTCAACGACACCACCTACGCGATGCTGCCGCACCTCTTCAGGAAGCTGCCGTGGGAGCCCGCCGACCTGGTGCCCGTGACGACCATCGTCGATGCGCCGCTGGTCGTGGTGGTGGGTGCGAACTCGCCCTACAAGAGCGTGGCGGCGCTGATCGACGAGGCCCGCAAGAACCCCGGCAAGCTGACCTTCGGCTCGGGCGGCGTGGGCAGCTCCACCCACCTGGGTGGCGAACTGCTCAAGCAGAACGGCAAGCTCGGGCTCACCCACGTGCCCTACAAGGGCGCGGGCGAAGCGATGCTGGGCGTGGTGTCGGGACAGGTCGACGTGCTGGTCACCGCAGCGCCCACGGCCATCCCGCAGGTCAAGGGCGGCAAGGTGCGCGCACTGCTCGTGACCTCGCCGCAGCGCCTTGCCGCCTTGCCCGAGGCGCCCACCAGCGCCGAGACCGGCCTGAAGGATTTCACCGCCAGCAACTGGTTCGGCATCGCGGCGCCCAAGGGCACGCCGCAACCGATCATCGACAAGCTGCATGCCGAGGTGAAGAAGGCGCTGGCATCGCCGGACCTCGCGAAGCGCTTTGCGGAGCAGGGCGCCAGCCCGGGCGGCCTGTCCCCGGCCGACTTCGGCAAGTTCGTTCACGGTCAGACCCAGGCCTGGGGCCAGGTGATCAAGGCCGCGGGCGTGCAGCCCGACTGACCCCACCGGAGACCATGCAGCCATGTGGAACCTGAGCTTCCAGCCGCCCGAGATCATCGAGGCGCGCGTGCTCACGCGCCTGCCCGATGCGTTTCGCACGCCGCGCCGCACCGACTGGGTCGACGCCAACAAACCGGGCCACGTGATGGACAGCTTCCTGGAAGGCCCCGCGTTCGACCGGGCCGGGAACCTGTACGTCACCGACATTCCCTACGGCCGCATCTTCAGGATCGCGCCCTCGTCGCTCGAATGGCAGCTGGTGGCGGCCTACGACGGCTGGCCCAACGGCCTGGCGGTCCATGCCGACGGCAGCCTGTGGATCGCCGACTACCGGCGCGGCATCCTGCGGCTCGATGCGGCCGGCGGCGCGGTCGAGACGGTGCTCGGGCATCGCAACAGCGAATCCTTCAAGGGCGTGAACGACCTCGTCTTCGACCTGGAAGGACGGCTCTATTTCACCGACCAGGGCCAGACCGGACTGCACGATCCCACCGGCCGCGTCTACCGGTGGAATGCCGATGGCCGCCTCGACCTGCTGCTGGCCAACGCGCCCAGCCCCAACGGCGTGGCAACCAGCGGCGACGGCAAGGTGCTGTTCGTGGCCGTCACCCGCGGCAACCAGGTCTGGCGCGCGCCGCTGCTGCCCGACGGCAGCCTCTCCAAGGTCGGCGCGCTGCAGACCTTCTTCGGAACCAGCGGCCCCGACGGGCTTGCGCTCACGGCCGATGGCGGGCTGGTCGTTGCCCATGCCAGCCTGGGCGGCGCCTTCGTGCTCAATGCGCGCGGGGAGGTCACGCACATGGTCCGCAGCCCGGCCGGCCAGACCGTGACCAACCTTGCCTTCCGGCCGGGCACGCGGCAGCTGGTGCTCACCGATTCGGCCACCGGCAGCGTGCTGGAAGCCGAGCTGCCGGTGGGCGGAGCGCCGCTCTATTCGCACTCCACGTACTCGCGGGCCCAGAAATAGCCGCGGCGGGCGCCGGCCCAGGCTCGCGGCGCCGCGGGCTATAGTTCCGCCGCCATGGACCGCCTGAAGCAACTCGAATCCTTCGTCTCGGTGGCGACCCGCGGCGGTCTCACGGCCGCGGCCAAGGCCGAGGGCGTGGCGCCTGCGATCATGGGGCGGCGGCTCGACGCGCTCGAAGCGCGGCTGGGCGTCAAGCTGCTGGTGCGCACCACGCGGCGCATCACGCTCACGCACGAAGGCAGCGCCTTTCTCGAGGACTGCCAGCGCCTGCTGACCGAATTCGCCAATGCCGAGGCCAGCGTGAGCGCCGGCGGCGTCAAGGCCAGCGGCCACCTGCGCGTGACGGCGCCGGCCGGCTTCGGCCGCCGCCACGTGGCGCCGCTGGTGCCGCGCTTCCATGCGCTGCACCCGGAGGTCACGATCTCGCTGAACCTGAGCGACCGCGTGGTCGACGTGCGCGGCGAGAGCTTCGACTGCGCGGTGCGCGTGGGCGACATGCCCGACTCGTCCTTGGTCAGCGTGCGGCTGGCCGACAACCGCCGCCGCTGCGTCGCCACGCCGGAGTTCGTGCGCCGCCACGGCATGCCGCGGCATCCGAACGAGCTGTCGCGCTTTGCCTGCCTCACGCTGTCGAGCGACGCCTCGCAGACGCGCGGCTGGGCATTCCGCATTCCGCGCGCCCCGGCGGCTGCCGGCGAGGAGGCCGGCGAAGAACTGATCTACCTGCGGCCCGAGGGCCCGCTCGATTGCTCCGACGGCCAGGTGCTGCACGACTGGTGCCTGGCCGGCCACGGCATCGCGTGGCGCAGCACCTGGGAAGTGGAGGCCGAGATCGACGCCGGCCTGCTGGTGCCGCTGCTGGACGAATTCGCCGCGCCGCCCAACGGCATCTACGCGGTCTTCGCGGGCACCAAGCACCTGCCGCTGCGGGTGCGACTGTGGCTTGATTTCCTCAAGGAGCAGTACGGACGGCCCGAATTCTGGGGCGGCAGGGGGTAAAGCGCGCGAGCGGCGTCACAATCTGCAAGCATTTGCAACCCCATTGAAGAAGAAAGCCATCGATGACCCTCGAAGCCATCCTCGCCTACCTGCATCTGCTGGCCATCCTCACGATGGTCGTCTTCATCTCCAGCGAAGCGGCGCTGTGCCGCGTGCAGTGGCTCAATGCCGCCGTGGTGGAGCGGCTCGCCAAGGTCGACATGGTCTACGGCATGGCCGCCATCGCGGTGCTCGCCACCGGCATTGCGCGCACGGTGTGGGGCGTGAAGGGCACGGCGTGGTATTGGACCAACCCGCTGTTGCACGTGAAGCTCGGCTTGTTCATCATCGTCGGCGTGCTCTCGATCTTTCCGACGCTCACCTACTTCCGCTGGCGCAAGGCGCTGCGCGCCAACGGCACGCTGCCGGCCGAGGCCGACATCCGCAAGACGCGCCGGCTGGTGATGGTGCAGGCCCACCTGATCGCGCTGATTCCGCTGGTCGCCGTGTTCCTCGCGCGCGGCTTCGGCAAGTAGGCGCGCATGGAACGCGCCGGCATCCAGCTTCTGTTTGCCGGCACGATCTTCAGCAGCGCGTTCCTGCTGTTCCTGGTGCAGCCGCTGATCGCCAAGCAGATCCTGCCCTGGTTCGGCGGCTCGGCCGCCGTCTGGTCGACCTGCATGGTGTTCTTCCAGGCCGTGCTGCTCGCGGGCTATGCGTACTCCGACTGGGTCACGCGCCGCCTTCGCGTGCGCGCGCAGGCCGCGCTGCACGTGGGGCTGCTGCTGGCGAGCCTGGCCTTCCTTCCGCTGGTGGTGGCCGCGCGCTGGAAGCCCACCGGCGCCGAAGACCCGGCGTGGCTGATCCTGGGGCTGCTGCTCGCGACCATCGGCCTTCCGTACTTTCTTCTGTCGACCACCGGGCCGCTGGTGCAGTCGTGGGTGGCGCGCACGCCCTGGAGCGCGCGGGTGTACCGCTACTTCTCGCTCTCCAACCTGGCGTCGCTGCTGTCGCTGCTGAGCTACCCGGTGCTGATCGAGCCGCGCAGCTCGCTGCTGCAGCAGGCGCTCGGCTGGTCGTGGGGCTACGGCCTGTTCGCGCTGCTGTGCGCCGGCACGACATTGCTGGTGGCATACCGCTGGCCTGCGGCTGTGCCGGTTGGCGCGGCGCCCGGCCAGGCCGCGGCCGCCGCCGATAGCGAAAAACCGCCGCGCTGGTCCGACGGCCTGCTCTGGCTCGTGCTGCCGGCGCTGGCGTCGTGGCTGTTGCTGGCCGTGACCAACCACATCACCCAGAACGTCGCGGCGGTTCCCTTTCTCTGGATCGTGCCGCTGTCGCTGTACCTGTTCACCTTCGTGCTGTGCTTCGAGAGCGACCGCTGGTACCGGCGCGGCGTCTTCCTGCCGCTGGCGGCGGGCGTGCTGCTGCTGTGCGCCTTCGGGCTGCAGCACCACATCGGCTCGGACGTGCGCACGGGGCTGCCGATCTATGTCGGCGGCCTGTTCGTGCTATGCATGTTCCTGCACGGCGAAACCGCCAGGCTGCGGCCGGCGCCGCGCTATCTCACGCGCTTCTACCTGATGCTCGCGCTCGGCGGCGCGCTGGGCGGCGCCACGGTCGGGTTGGTGGCGCCGCATGTGCTGCCGGCGTACTACGAGCTGGGCATCGGCCTGGTGCTGACGGCGCTCACGGCGGCGGCCGTCCTGCGCCGCCGGAACTGGCTGCGGGCCATGAGCGTGGCATTGGCGGCCGGCTGCGCGTACTTCCTGATGGCGCAGATCGCGAGCGACCGGTCGGACGCGCGCCACCTGCTGCGCAATTTCCATGGCGCGCTGATCACCTTCGACATGCGGCGCCTCCATCCCTCGGACAGCGTGCGGGTGCTGTCGCACGGCTCCATCAAGCACGGCGAGCAGTTCCTGGACCCGGCCCGCCGGCGCGAGCCCACCACCTATTACGGCGCCACCTCGGGCATCGGCCGCGCCATGGCTGCTGCACCGGCCGGGCCGCGCCGTGTGGGGCTGATCGGCCTGGGCGCCGGCACGCTCGCGAGCTACGGCCGCAGCGGCGACGCCTACCGCATCTACGAGATCAATCCACAGGTGTTCGAGCTCGCGGACAGCGAATTCAGCTTCCTGCGCGACAGCCCCGCGCGCATCGAGCGCGTGCTCGGCGATGCGCGGCTGGCGCTGGAGCGCGAGCCGCCGCAGGGCTTCGACCTGCTCGCGGTGGACGCCTTCTCGGGCGATGCGGTGCCGGCCCACCTGCTCACGGCGCAGGCCATGGATGTCTACCTGCGGCACATGAAGCCGGATGGCATCGTGGCCTTCCATGTGACCAACCGTTTCCTCGAGCTCGCGCCCGTGGTCGCGCGGATCGCCGAGCTGAAGGGCCTGCATGCCGTGCTCGTGAGCGACGACGCCGAAGCCTCGAGGTGGCTCAGCCCGACCGACTGGGTGCTGGTGGCGCGCGATCCCGCCGTGCTGGCACGCGAGCCGGTGCGCGCCGCGGCCTCGCCGATCGTGCTGCGCGCCGGCGTCCGCCCCTGGACCGACGATTTCAACAACCTGCTGAGCGTGCTGAAGTAGCCATGAAAAAGGCCCGCACGCGGCGGGCCCTGTTTGCGCAGGCTGGAGCGCGGCGCGGCTTCAGGCCTTGGCGTCCTTTTCGCACTTCTTCATGAAGCTGTTCTTGGCGGCGCCGGCCAGCGGCTTGCCGTTCTTGTCGACGGCCTTGGCTGCGCAAGCGGGTGCTGCGGCGGCCTTGGTGTCTTTTTCGCACTTCTTGATGAAGCTGCCCTTGGCGGCGCCGGCCAGCGGCTTGCCGTTCTTGTCGATGGCCTTGGATTCGCAGCTCGCGGCGGGCGCTGCCGCGGTGGCGGGCGCTGCGGGGGTGGCCGCCGCAGGAGCGGCGGGGGTCGCTGCGGGAGCGGTGACAGGTGCCGGAGCCTTGGCAGCCGGGGCCTTGTCTTGTGCCTGTGCGGCGCCGAAGGAGAGACAGGCGCCCAGGGCGACCAGGGAAAGGAACTTCTTCATGGTGATATGTCCTTGCAAGGTGGGTTGTGACAGGTGCCCCGCCCCGGGGCCGAGGCTTCTAACGGCCCAAGCCAGCGATCGGATGACGATGGTCAACGGCGCCCCGGGTTTGCCCCCGGTAAAATTCGCAGATGCTATTGGTCAAACAGGAGCTGCTCGCGGCGCTCGCGAACACGCTCGAATCCCTCTCGCCCGGCGCTGGCTCCAAAGCCGCGTTCGAGTCGCCCAAGGTGGCTGCCCACGGCGATTTCGCCAGCACGGCCGCCATGCAACTCGCCAAGCCGCTCGGGCGCAAGCCGCGCGAACTGGCCGAGGAGCTCAGTGCCGCGCTGCTCGCCACCCCGGTTTTCGGCCAATGGGTCGAAGCCATCGAGGTCGCCGGCCCCGGTTTCCTCAACATCCGCCTCAAGACGGCTGCCAAGCAGCAGATCGTGCGCGAGGTGCTGGCCGCGGGCGGCGCCTTCGGCCAGCAGCCCGCCACCGGCGAAAAGGTGCTGGTCGAGTTCGTCTCGGCCAACCCGACCGGGCCGCTGCACGTCGGTCACGGCCGCCAGGCCGCGCTCGGCGACGCCATCTGCAACCTGCGCGCCTCGCAGGGCGACACCGTCTGGCGCGAGTTCTACTACAACGACGCCGGCGTGCAGATCCAGACGCTGGCCCACAGCACCCAGCTGCGCGCCCGCGGCTTCAAGCCCGGCGACCCCGAATGGCCGAGCGGCGAAAAGGCGCCCGCCTACAACGGCGACTACATCGCCGACATCGCCGAAGACTTCAAGGCGAAGAAGACCGTCAAGTCGGACGACCGGGAATACACCGCCAGCGGCAACATCGACGACCTCGACTCCATCCGCGAATTCGCCGTGGCCTACCTGCGCCGCGAGCAGGACCTGGACCTGCAGGCCTTCCGCGTGCGCTTCGACAACTACTATCTCGAATCCAGCCTCTACACCAGCGGCCGCGTCGAGGAGGCGGTGCGCAAGCTCGTGGCCGCCGGCAAGACCTACGAGCAGGACGGCGCGCTGTGGCTGAAGTCGACCGACTACGGCGACGACAAGGACCGCGTGATGAAGAAGCAGGACGGCACGTACACGTACTTCGTGCCCGACGTCGCCTACCACATCGCCAAGTGGGAGCGCGGCTTCCACAAGGTGGTCAACATCCAGGGCACCGACCACCACGGCACCATCGCGCGCGTGCGCGCCGGCCTGCAGGCGGCGGGCGTGGGCATTCCCGAGGGCTATCCCGACTACGTGCTGCACACCATGGTGCGCGTGATGAAGGGCGGCGAAGAGGTCAAGATCAGCAAGCGCGCCGGCAGCTACGTCACCTTGCGCGACCTGATCGAGTGGACCAGCACCGACGCCGTGCGCTTCTTCCTCCTGAGCCGCAAGCCCGACACCGAATACACCTTCGACGTCGACCTCGCCGTGGCCAAGAACAACGACAACCCGGTCTACTACGTGCAGTACGCCCATGCGCGCATCTGCTCGGTGCTGGCGGGCTGGGGCGGCGACGCCACCTCGCTCAAGGACGTGGACCTGTCGCCGCTCGAAAGCCCGGCCGCGCAGGCGCTCATGCTGCTCCTGGCCAAGTACCCGGCCATGCTCACGGCCGCCGCCAAGGATTTCGCGCCGCACGACGTCACTTTCTACCTGCGCGAACTGGCGGCCAGCTACCACAGCTACTACGACGCCGAGCGCATCCTGGTCGACGACGAGCCGGTCAAGCTGGCGCGGCTCGCGCTCGTCGCGGCCACCGCGCAGGTGCTGCACAATGGCCTCGCGATTCTCGGCGTCAGTGCGCCGAGCAAGATGTGAACTGACTATGAAGAAGACAACCAGACAACGCGGCAACATCGTCATCGGGCTCATCGTCGGCCTGGTGCTGGGGTTGGGTGTCGCGCTGGGCATCGCGGTCTACGTGACCAAGGTGCCGATCCCGTTCGTGACCAAGACCCAGCGCGGCGGTGCCGAGCAGGACGAAGCCGAAGCCCGCAAGAACCGCGACTGGGACCCCAACGCGCCGCTGGCAGGCAAGGCCGGCGCGCCCAAGCCGCCAGCCGCGGCCGGCCCGGTGGCGCCACCCGCCGGCGGCGACACCGCGGCCGTGGCGCCGGGCACGGCCCCGCCGCCCGCGCCGCCGGTGCCGGTGGTGGTGGCTCCGAAACCCGCGCGCCCGGCCCCGGTGCCGGCCGAGGCCAATTCCCTGCCGCCATCGAACGATCCGCTCGGCGACCTGGCCCGCGCGCGCGCCGGCGGCAACAGTGGCAGCACCACCACGGCTTCCGCCGCGCCCAGCAGCAACAGCGCGGCGGCGGGTGCCGATCCGTTCATGTACTTCGTGCAGGCGGGCGCCTTCCGCACCACCGACGACGCCGAGGCCCAGCGCGCCAAGCTGTCGCTGATGGGTGTCGAGGCCCGGGTCACCGAGCGCGAGCAGGCCGGCCGCACGGTCTACCGGGTGCGCGCGGGCCCGTTCAACAAGAAGGACGAGGCCGATCGCCTGAAGGAGCGGCTCGACAGCGGCGGCCTCGAATCGGCGCTCGTGCGCGTGCAGCGCTGAGCCAGCCGGCAGGCGCCGCGGATATTCTTTAAGCTTCGCCGCGCGGCATGGGCCGCCGCCAGGATCGCCCTGGGCATGCCGCACGCGGGAACTCCGCGCGGCGCGCCGGCTCAGTCTGCCGTACCCAACAGGAGAACTCTTTCAATGAAACGTCGTGACTTTTCGCTGGCCGCCACCTCGCTGGGCCTGCTTTCGCTGGCTGGCAACACCGCACACGCCCAGGCGCGCGCGCCCAAGGCCGGCACCGAGTACCTGGTGCTCGACAAGCGCGTGCCGGTCGACGCGCCGGCGGGCAAGGTCGAGGTGATCGAGTTCTTCTCGTACAACTGCCCGCACTGCAACGACTTCGAGCCGCAGCTGGAAGCCTGGCTAAAGACGGTGCCCAAGGAAGTGGCGTTCCGCCGCGTGCCCGTGCCCTTCGTGGGCAACGACGTCGAGGCCAAGCAGCGCCTGTACTACGCGCTCGAAGCCATGGGCAAGGTCGATGAATTCCAGCCGAAGGTCTTCGACGCCATCCACAAGCAGCGCCAGAACGTGAACGGCGATGCCAACATCATTGCCTGGGCCGGGGCCAACGGGCTGGACGGCGCCAAGTTCAAGGAAGTCTTCACCTCCTTCGGCGTGGCCAGCAAGGCCAAGCGCGCCGCGCAGCTGACCGACGCCTACAAGGTGGCCGGCGTGCCGGCGCTGGCCGTGAACGGGCGCTGGTACGTGGACGGCGAGCTGGCCGGCAACATGACCAAGGCGCTGCAGGTCACCAACTACCTGATCGGCGAAGCGAAAAAGGGCTAGCCCCCACGCTGCGCGGCACTTCGTGTCCGCTGCGCCCACCCCTTGCAGGGGCGGCACCTGCGGCCCGGCGAAGCCGGTTCCGCGGTGTCTCCCGATGGGGACACCGGCCCGCTTCGGCGGGCCTTTTTCATCGGCGTTGGTGGCTGGTGCTGATCCGCCGCATACAATGGTTCAGAGCAAGTTTCGTGCCTCTATGACATTGCCCTCCTATCCCCACACCACCCCCTTCGTTCGCCGAATCCGCCGCCTGGCCGCCGGCGCGCTGCTGCTGGCCGGCCTGGCCTCGGGCGCGCTGGCCGAGACCGCCGACCGCAGCAAGCCGATGAACATCGAATCCGATGCAATGCGCTACGACGATCTCAAGCAGACGAGCGTGTTCACGGGCAACGTGCTGGTCACCAAGGGCACGATCATCATCCGCGGCGCGCGCATCGACGTGCGCCAGGACGCCGAGGGCTACCAGTACGGCGTGGTCACGGCGGCGCCCGGCAAAAGGGCCTACTACAAGCAGAAGCGCAATGCGCCCGACGAGTGGATCGAGGGCGAATCCGAGGTCATCGAATACGACAGCCGCGCCGACAACGTCAAGTTCATCCGCAATGCCGTCATGCGCCGGCTGATCGGCGCCACGCCCAACGACGAGAGCACCGGCGCGCTCATCGTCTACGACCAGAGCAACGACACCTACACGGTCAACGGTTCCACCGTGCCGCCCAACACGGGCGTGAACGCACCCCCAGGCGGACGCGTGCGGACCATCCTCACGCCCAAGAGCGCCACCGCGCCGGCGCCCGGAGCCTCGGCGCCCGCCGGCGGACGGGCCGCGCCAGCGGCGGCCGCGCCCCAGCCGGCACCCGGTGCCGGCCTGCGCTCGAGCACCACGCTGGGCGGCGACGGGGAAAGGCGCAAGTGATCGAAGCCGCTGGAACCCAGAACGCCGACGGCACGCCGGGCAGCCGCCTGGTGGTGCGCGGCCTGCAGAAGAGCTACGGCAGCCGCAAGGTCGTGCGGGATGTCTCGCTCGACGTGCAAAAGGGCGAGGTCGTCGGGCTGCTCGGCCCCAACGGCGCCGGCAAGACCACCTCGTTCTACATGATCGTGGGGCTGGTGCGGGCCGATGCGGGCGAGATCACCATCGACGGCGAGCCCATCGCCCACATGCCGATCCACCGGCGCGCGCGCATGGGCCTGAGCTACCTGCCGCAGGAAGCCTCGATCTTCCGCAAGCTCACGGTCGAGGAAAACGTGCGCGCCGTGCTCGAGCTCCAGCGCGAGCCCGACGCCAGCGGCAAGCCCGCGCCGCTAACCAAGCAGCGCATCGAGGAGCGCCTCTCGGGCCTTTTGGCCGACCTGCGGGTGGACCATCTTCGCGATTCGCCCGCGCTCGCGCTCTCGGGCGGCGAGCGGCGCCGGGTCGAGATCGCCCGCGCGCTGGCCACGCAGCCGCGCTTCATCCTGCTGGACGAGCCCTTTGCCGGCATCGACCCGATCGCGGTGATCGAAATCCAACGGATCATCAGCTTCCTGAAGGAGCGCGGCATCGGCGTGCTCATCACCGACCACAACGTGCGTGAAACGCTGGGCATCTGCGATCACGCGTTCATCATCAGCGACGGGCATGTGCTGGCACAAGGCACACCCTCGGAGATCGTCGACAACGCCGAAGTACGCAGGGTGTACCTCGGCGAGCACTTCCGGATGTAAGGGAGGAGTCGGTCTCCATGAAGCAAGGGCTGTCCCTTCGCGTTTCGCAGCACCTGGCGCTCACGCCCCAGCTGCAGCAGTCGATCCGGCTGCTGCAGCTGTCCACGCTCGAACTGAGCCAGGAAGTGGAGCAGATGCTGGACGAGAACCCGTTCCTCGAACGCACCGCGGAAGAAGCCGCGCGCGAGGAATTCGGGCTCGACGCCATCGACACGCCGGTGCCGCGCGACGAGGCCGGTGAAGCCGCCGAGGGCGAATTCAGCTCGGCCCCGGCCAGCAGCGCGACCGCCACGTCCAGCGAAACCGCCTCCACGGCCGAGTCCGAGGTTCCCGCCGCCGACGCCACCGAGCGCGAGCCCGACTGGGAAGGCGACGGCACCGTCGACATGGCGCCCGACGACAGCGAATGGGGCAGCGATGCCCCCGCGCGCCAGAACAACCTGGGCGACGACGAGCGCGCCGACGCCACCGAGCTCGCGCGCAGCCAGGAGTCGCTGCAGTCCTTCCTGCACCGGCAGGCGCTGAGCCTGCGGCTCAACGAGAACGACAGCGCCGCGCTGCGCTTCCTGATCGAATCGCTCAACGACGACGGCTATCTCGAAGACTCCCTGCCGGCGCTGGCCTCGGGCCTCGCGGGCGACGACAACGACCAGTTCGACGAGCTGGTGCACCACTTCCAGGTGGCGCTCGGCCTGCTGCAGAGCCTGGAGCCGGCCGGCGTCGGCGCGCGCGACCTGGGCGAATGCCTTTGCATCCAGCTGCGCGCGCTCGCCAGCGAAAGCGAGACCGAGGAACAGGCGCTGGTGCGCAAGACCGCCATCGCGATCTGCAAGCAGCCGATGGAGCTGCTCGCGCGGCGCGACTTCAAGCGCCTGGCCACGCTCACGCGCACCAACGAAGAGCTGGTGCGCTCGGCGCTGCAGGTCATCTCGCGCCTGGAGCCCAAGCCGGGCCGCCGTTTTGTCGATGTCGAGCGCAACATCGTGATTCCCGACGTGATCGTCACCAAGATCGGCCGCGGCACCAATGCCAAGTTCCGCGTCATGCTCAACCCCGAAGTGATGCCGCGGCTGCGCGTGCACGACATCTATGCCGGCGCGCTCAAGTCGCACAAGGGCGAGGGCAGCCAGGCGCTGTCGCAGCGGCTGCAGGAGGCGCGCTGGTTCATCAAGAACATCCAGCAGCGCTTCGACACCATCCTGCGCGTGAGCAACGCCATCGTCGAGCGGCAGAAGAGCTTCTTCGTGCACGGCGAGCTCGCGATGCGACCCCTGGTGCTGCGCGAGATTGCCGACGAACTCGGCCTGCACGAATCGACCATCTCGCGCGTGACCACGGCCAAGTACATGTCCACGCCTTTCGGCACGGTCGAGCTCAAGTACTTCTTCGGCTCGGCGCTGGGCACCGAGACCGGCGGCAATGCATCGAGCACCGCGGTGCGCGCGCTGATCAAGCAGTTCGTGAGCTCCGAGAGCATCAAGAAGCCGCTGTCCGACAGCCAGATCTCCGAGATGCTCAAGGAGCAGGGCATCGAGTGCGCGCGCCGCACCGTGGCCAAGTACCGCGAGGCCCTGCGCATCGCGCCCGCCAACCTCCGCAAGGCGCTGTAGAAAGCCGCCGATGGCCCGTCGCCTGCTGTCGCGCTGTGGGCAATGGGTCTTCGCCATGGCGGCGGTGCTGCTGTTCGCCGGCTGCGCCACCCTGCCCGACGAGGCGCCGCGCCCGGGCACCCGGGCCATGGCCGCCTCGGCCGACACCGCGCTCGGCAAGATCGCGCTGGCCTCGCAGCCCGACCCCGACCTGAGCGGCTTTCGCCTGATGCCGGGCGGCGATTTCGCCTTCGACACGCGCATCCAGCTCGCGCGGCGCGCCCAGCGCACGCTCGACGTGCAGTACTACCAGATCGAGAACGACGAGACCGGCCGCTACCTGCTGCGCGCGCTGCGCGATGCGGCCCGGCGCGGCGTGCGCGTGCGGCTCCTGATGGACGATCTCTACACCTCGGGCGAGGACGAGCTGCTGCTCGGCCTGGCCGCCACGCCGAATGTCGAGCTGCGCCTGTTCAATCCCTTTCCGGCCGGGCGCGGCAGCCTGCTCAGGCGCTTCACCGCCTCGCTGTTCGACTTCAGCCGCGTCAACCGGCGCATGCACAACAAGCTCTTCATCGCCGATGGCGCGATGGCGGTGGCGGGCGGGCGCAACATCGGCAACCAGTATTTCAGGCGCACGGCGGGCGAGAATTTTCTCGATCTCGATACCTTCGTCGCCGGCGCGCTGATTCCGCGCCTGGGCGCGCTGTTCGACCAGTACTGGAACAGCGTCTATGTGCGGCCGGTCCAGTCGGTGGTGGCCAGCACACTGACACGTGACGAGCTGCAGAAGCGCTTCGACACCGCCACCGGCCCGGACACCACGCCGCCGCCGCCCCGGCCCGCGCCCAACGACCTGCTCGGCTACAGCCCGATCGCCGAAGACCTGGATGCCGGCAAGCTCGACCTGATCTGGACGCTGGCCGAGGCGTATGCCGATTCGCCCGAGCGCGTGATCGGCAAGACCGCCTCGTACGGCGGCGTGCCGCTGCTCGACGTCGACAGCGTGCGCTACAACGTGGTCGAGCAGATGCGCCGCGCGCGCTCCGAGGTGACCATCGTCTCGCCCTACCTGATCCCGGGCAAGGCGGGGCTCGAAGTGATGCGCGAGATCCGCCGGCGCAACGTGAAGATCAGCATCGTCACCAATTCCTTCGCCGCCACCGACGAGCCGCTGGTCCACACCGCCTACCGCCGCTACCGGCCCGAGATGCTCGAGCTCGGCGCCGAGCTGTACGAACTGAGCACCACGCGCACGCGTCGCAGCGTGCGCCTCGGCCTGTTCGGCACTTCGGTGGGGCGGCTGCATGCCAAGTCGGCGGTGATCGACCGGCAGGTTCTTTTCGTTGGCTCGATGAACTTCGACCCGCGCTCCGAAACGCACAACACCGAGATCGGCCTGTTCATCCGCAGCCCCGAGATGGCGCAGCAGACGCTCAAGCTCATCGAGGTGCTGAAGCAGCAGGGCGCCTACCGGCTGCGCTTTGCGAAGGACAGCGGCAATGCGCGCATCGAGTGGATCAGCGAGGAGGAGGCCGGCCGGACCACCGTGCTGAACGAGGAGCCCGACTCCGATTTCTGGGGCCGCACCATGCTCGAGATGCTGGCGCCGCTGACGCCCGAGAGCCTGCTGTAGTCCGCGCGGCTCAGCTGCTGCTGCGCACGCCCGACAGCAGCTTGAGGCCCAGCAGCACCATCACGCCGCCGGCCGCGCGGTCGATCCAGGCCTTGTAGCGCAGATAGGCCGAGCGCGGCGCCGCCGACGACAGCGCCAGCGCGACGACCGCATACCAGCCGGTCTCGATGCAGAAGATCACCGCCGGCACCGCAAGCGCCAGCGCCAGCGGCACCTCGCGCGGCAGGAAGGCCGCGAAGATGCTGGCGTAGACCACCGCCGTCTTCGGGTTGCTGACCTGCGTGCCCATGCCGAGGAGAAATGCGCGCCGTGCATTGCCGCCCGTGCCTGCGGCCGCGCGTTCCTCCTGCGCGGTGGACAGCGGCTCGCGCGCACCGCGCCAGATGCGGATGCCCAGGTACACAAGATAGGCGCCGCCGAGCAGCTTCACCGCCAGGTAGAGCGCCGGCACCGCGAGGAACGCCGCCTGCAGCCCGACCAGCGCCGCAATCGCGAACACCACGCCGCCCGCGCCCATGCCCAGCGCCGCGGCCAGGCCGTCGCGGCGCGACGACGACACGGCGGTGCGCGCCACCATGACGAAGCTCGGTCCGGGGCTCATGGCCCCGACGATCATCGCGCCCGCGATGCCCAGCAACGGAACCGTGATGCCGCTCATGGTTGCCTCCTTCTTCTTCTATTGCTGCACATTGACCGCTTCGACCTGCACCAGCAGCTTCACCTTGTTCTCGAAGCCGAAGTTCAGGCCCCAGGTGATGCCCCAGTCGCTGCGCTGCACCGTCGTCTCGAAGTCGCCGCCGCAGACCTGGCGGTTGATGAGCGGGTTCAGGTAGCAGTTGAAGCGCACGGCCCTGAGCGTGACGGGCCTGGTCTGCCCCATCAGCGTGAGCGTGCCCGGCACGTCGGCCACCTTGTCGCCGTTGAACTCGATGCGGTCCGCCACGAAGCGCCCGGTCGGGAATTCGGCCACGTTGAAGAAGTCCTTGCTTTGCACGTGGCGGTTGAGCAGGTCGACGCCGGTGTTGATGGAGCTGATGTCCATCGTGATGTCGACCTTGCCGCTGCTGCCGCTGCCGTCGATCTGCACCGAGCCGTCCTTGGTGCTGAAGCGGCCGCGGTTGGTGGTGGTGCCGTAGTGCCCCATCTCGTACATCACGAAGGTGTGGGTGGGGTCGATCACGTAGCTGGCGTTCTTCACCGGGCCGCCCGCGGGCTTGGCGGCGACGGGCGGCGCGGTGTATTCCTGTGCCAGGGCAGGGGTGGCAAGGGCCGCCGCGGCTGAGAGCGCGGCAGCGAGGAGGAGCTTCTTCATGGCAATGGGCGTGCGTGGCGTGAGAACGAAATAAAGGAATTCAGAGCGGGCCGAACCCCGCGAGCGTGAACTTGAAGCGAACCAGCACCTCGTTGCCGACCACCGAGGTGTCGGTCCACTCGCCGTCGCCCACCTTGTAGTCGAGCCGCTGGATCGTAAAGCTTCCGCTGGCCACCGCGTGGGCGCCGGCCGGCGCAATGCTCACCGGCACCGTGATCGGGCGCGAGATGTTCTTGATGGTGAGCTTGCCCGCCATCTCGAAGCGGCCGTCGCCCAGCGCCTTGATCGCGCTCGACTGGAAACTGGCCTGCGGAAAATGCGCCGTATCGAACCACGGCGGCTTGGGCAGTTCGGCATCGCTCATCGGAACGCCCAGCGACGCGCTGCCCGTGTCGATCTGCAATGCGACCGTGCCGCCTTCGGGCTTGCGCGGGTCGAAGGCCACCTGCGCATCGAACTTCTTGAACGTGCCTTCCACCGGCACGCCCATCTGCTTGCTCACGAAGGCGATCTGGCTCTTGTCCGCCACCAGCCGGGTGGCCGTGGCGGGCTCGGCGAGCGCGGGCGCGAGAGGGGCGAACGCCAGGGCGGCCGCAAGACAGAGACGGGAGGTGCGCTTCATCCGGCGGATTCCTTGCGTGGCGCGGGCCACATGCGTTTCAAGATGCCATCGCGGTCGATCCAGTGGTGCTTGAGCACCGCCGCCACGTGCAGCAGCGCCACCGCGGCCAGCGTGAAGGCGCTGCCCTTGTGCAGCGGCTTGAGCACGGCCTCGGCCCATTCCTTGTCGACCGGCACGAAGTCGGGCAGCGGCAGCACGCCGAACCACACGACCGGAAAGCCCAGCGCCGAACTGTAGGCCCAGCCGAACAGCGGAACGGCGAGGAACAGCAGGTACATCAGCGCGTGGCTCGCGCGGTAGCCGCTGCGCTGCCAGCGCGGCATGGCCGCCGCCGCTTCGGCCGGCAGCGGCGGCGGCGGATGGCGCAGCCGCCACAGCAGGCGCACGGCCGACAGCAGCAGGATCGTCACGCCGGCCCATTTGTGCCAGTTGTAGAGCTTGATGCGCGCCGGCGAGAGCGGCAGGCCGGTCATGTAGAGGCCGACGCCGAGCGAGCCGACGATCATGGCCGCGAGCAGCCAGTGCAGCGCCATGGCGACCGGGCCATAACGCAGCTCGCGCAGGCCGCGCGGATCGGCGGGCGCATCGGCCATGGCGGCGGGGTGGGAGGGGGTGTCGATGGACATCGGGGGCAGGACCGGCGGCCTGTGCGCGGAGCATATATCGGAAGCGGTGAAGGCAGTGCACGAGCCGTGCCAGACGCACCGCCCGCCCGGTCAGCGCCCCGATGCCGCCTGCTGCGCCTGCACCAGCACCGCATGCAGTTCGGCCGGCTGCACCGGCTTGCGCAGCGCATGCCAGCCGCGCTCCGCGGCCAGCCGCTGGGTGGCTTCGCCGATTTCGGCCGAGACCAGCGCGATGGCGAGCGAGGGCTTCTGCCGCTGCAGCCGTTCCGCCAGCGCGATGCCGTCGAGCGCGCCCGGCAGCCGGATGTCGCACAGCGCCACGTCGAGCGCGCGCAGGTCGGCCAGCGCCAGCGCCTCGGCCGCGCTGGCGTACACGCGCGGCGCGAGCTGCCATTGCTGCAGCAGCGCGCTGAGGCTGTCGGCCACCACGGTGTTGTCTTCCACCACCAGCACGGCCAGGCCGGGCCGCAGGGCGTGCGCCGCGCCGGACCGGGGCTGCGCCGCGGGCGCGGGAGCCGCCACCGGCGCATCGGCCGGCGCCGCGGGCAGCTCGAAGCCGAACACCGAGCCCCGCCCCGGCGCCGAACGCAGCGACACCTGGATGCCGAGCTGCGCGGCCAGCCGCCGCACGATCGCCAGGCCCAGCCCATGGCCGCGCTGCAGGTTGCGCTCCACGTTGCCGATCTGCTCGAAGTCGCCGAACACGCGCTCCTGCGAGTCCGCCGCAATGCCGATGCCGCTGTCGCGCACCTCCACCCGCCAGGCGCGCCCGGTGTCGCGCTGGCGTGCGCGCACGGCCAGCAGCACCCGGCCGCGCGGCGTGAACTTGACGGCGTTGTCGACCAGGTTCGCCAGCACGCGGCGCAGCGACACCGCATCGGCCCAGCCCACCGCATCGGCGGGGCAGCGCACCGTGACGCGGCCATTGCCGGCCTGGCGCGCGAGGTCGGCCAAAAGCGGCGCCAGCGGCACCGCCACCGGCTGCAGCGGATCGGCCGCGGCCTCGATGCGGCCGATCTCGAGCAGCTGGTTGGTCAGGCCTTCGAGCGCCTGCTGCGCGCGCGCGAGCGAGGCCACCGTGTGCTGCACCACGGGCGCATCGGCGCCGTTGTCCAGCTGCTGGCGCAGCACCTCGGCCTGCAGGCCGATGGCCATCACCGGCTGGCGCAGGTCGTGGTTGGCGGCCGAGAAGAAGCGCAGCCGCTCGGCCTGCGCCTGCTCGGAGGCGCGCAGCCCGGCCAGCGCCTGCTCGCGCAGGCTGCGTTCATTGAGGCGCAAGCCGATGTTTTCCTCGAGCTGGCGCGAATGCTCGGCCACCAGCTTCCACATCATCGCGGTCAGGCCGATGCCGATGAGCGCCACCGCCTTCATGGCCGGCGCGCCGAGCCAAAGGCCGGTCACGATCACCGGCGCCAGCAGCAGCGTGATCGCCAGCTGCGTGGCCGGAACGTAGAAGGACACCGAGAACGCCGAGGACAGCGTCATGCCCATCAGCATCAGCCCGAGCAGCAGCTGCTGCTCGGGCTGGCCCGGGTTGAACAGCAGCACGCCGGCCAGGCCGTGCGCCAGCTCCCAGATGCCGGTGCGCGCCGTGTGCGTGCGCTGTGCATCGCGCAGGCTTTGCGGGGTGAAGGGGTCGGGCAGGCGCTGCGGAAAGAAGCCGCGCATGACCGTCACCACGGTGATGAGCGAAATCCACACCAGTGCGCGGGAAAGCGAATACTGCCAGGCGAAGAGCGCCGCCACGCCGCAGTTCAGCAGGTATTGCGCCAGCAGCACCGGCCCGATCGGCCGGATCGACAGCCGCAGCACCTCGCACTGGATGGCAAAGCGCCCATCGTCGTCGGCGACAGCCGGAGCAACCATGGGCGCGGTGGTGGAATTCATCGGCCGATCCACTATATAGAGAAGCGGCCCGGCGCGGCGACAATGGCGTTCCCCAGCGGCCGAATGATGGCGAACCCCCCGTGAACGATCTCTCTCTCTTTTTGCCTTGCGCCGCCGGCGTCGAGGAATTCCTCGCGCAGGAAGTCCATGCGCTCACCGGCCGCGTCGGCCAGGACCTGCTCACGCTGCGCGGCGGCGTGCGGGTGCGCGCCGAATGGCGCGACGCGCTCAAGCTCAACCTGCACAGCCGGCTCGCGCAGCGCGTGCTGGTCGAGCTGGCCCACGCGCCCTACCGCAGCGAGAACGACCTCTACGCCATCGCCAGCGGCGTGGCCTGGGAGATCTGGTTCACGCCCAAGCAGACCTTCAAGATCGAGACCACGGCGCAGCACAGCCCACTGCAGAGCCTGAACTTCGCCACCCTGCGCATCAAGGACGCCATTGCCGACCGCTTCCGCGCCAAGGCCGGCGGCGTGCGCCCGAGCATCGAGACCCAGTGGCCCGACTGCCGCGTGTTCGCCCACCTGACCACCGAGCACTGCACGCTCTACATCGACACCTCCGGCGAGCCGCTCTTCAAGCGCGGCTGGCGCCAGGACAAGGGCGATGCGCCGCTGAAGGAAACGCTGGCCGCCGCCATGCTGGCCGCCAGCGGCTGGTGGAACCCCGAAACCGGCGCCGTGGCCGCCGAGCCGCTGTACGACCCCTGCTGCGGCAGCGGCACCATCGCCATCGAGGCGGCGCAGATCGCGCGCGGCATTGCGGCCGGGTCGCTCAGGCGCTTCGGCTTCGAGAAGCTGCTGCCGTTCCAGGCGCACGTCTGGGACGCCATCAGGAAAGAGGCCCAGTCGTCGGCGGTGCCGCGCGATGTCGCCATCTTCGGCTCCGACGTCTCGCACCGCATGGTCGACTTTGCCGAGCGCAACGCGGAGCGCGCCGGCGTTGCCGATGCCATCGAGTTCCGCGGCGGCGACGCGCTGCAGCGCATGCCGCCGGCCGAGGGCGGGGTGATCATGCTCAACCCGCCGTACGGCGAGCGCATCGAGGTCGGCGGCGTGGCGCGCTTCGGCGCCCGCGAGGCCGCGCAGACCCCGGGCGAGGGCGGCGGTGAAGGCAGCGACGGCGGCGGCGATTTCTTTCCGCAGCTCGCCACCCATTGGAAGAAGAACTACGCCGGCTGGACCGCCTGGGTGCTCACGCCCGACCTGAAGCTGCCCAGGCAGATGCGGCTGAAGGAATCGCGCCGCGTGCCGATGTGGAACGGGCCCATCGAGTGCCGGCTGTTCCGTTTCGACATGGTTGCGGGTTCGGCCAGGAAGTAGCACTGCGCGCACTTGCGGGTGCGCGATCGCACGCCACCATGACCGTTCCGGAATCCGGCCTCGTCGTCATCGACACCAACATCGCGCTCGACCTCCTGGTCTTCGAGGATCCCGCCTGGGTGCCGCTGATCGCCCTGCTGGCCGCGGGCGAACTGCGCTGGCTCGCAACGGCCGCGATGCGCGTCGAACTCGAGCGCGTGCTCGGCTACCCGCTGATCGCCCGGCGCATGGCGCAGCGCGGCCTGCAAGTGCCCGCGGTGCTGGCGGACTTCGACACGCGGGTGCGCATGATCGAAGGCGTTCCATCGCGTGCGCCCTGCGTCTGCAGCGACCCCGACGACCAGGTCTTCATCGACCTTGCGGTGGCGCACCGCGCGCTGCTGCTCAGCAAGGACCGCGCGGTGCTGTCGATGAAGAAGCGACTGGCCTTGCGCGGCGTGGTGGTGCAGGCGGCGCTCGGGATTTCGTAGCCGGCGCAGTGATGGCGCGTCGGCTCATGCCGCGCCAACTGCACCCATGGGACCGGTCGATTGCCGCTGCGCGCTGGAACGCGCGAAAACCGGCGGATTGACAACTTCCGACTCATCGACACCTGCGAGGGACGGTGTTAGCTTTCACTGGCGCCACCCTTCAATTCTTGTTTCGACGGGAAAAAATGCAACCATCTTTCGCGACGCTCTGGGCCAATCATCCCAATATCAAGGGCGACGGCGCTTTATTGGACAAGGACGTTTACAAGGACCAATGTGCGATCAACGTTGGCGCTGCCTTTATCCGGTCGAGCATGAATCTCGACACTTTTCGAGGCGTCTACTCCTGGCAAAAAGACAAGCCGAAGTATCCGATCCGGGCACAGGAGTTAGCGAGCTGGCTTGATTCGGGAACCGCCGGTCTTATGTCGCGCACCGAAAAGTACACCGGCAAGGAAGGATTCGACAAAATTGCAGGACGCACTGGCATCGTGTTCATCCAGAACTACTGGGGTGAGGGGCGGCAGGGCGACCATATCGATCTCTGGAATGGATCGCGGTTGACTAAACTTTCGTCCTGGTTCCTCATTCAGTGGCGGATCTCTTGGGAAGGTGTCCTCACTGACATGCGCCATGCGCAAGCTATATGGTTTTGGCCGGTCCTATGAAGATCCTCGCTCGACTGCTCTGCATTTTGGTCGGAGCGCTGGTGCTCAGTTTTCTTGTTTCGAAAGTCGTGCTCGCCCCTATTGGGCAGTGGTACGAAATGAACAAGGCCCAGAGCTTCGACGATGTATCCGACGCTTTCGTTATCGCTCTTGCTGTGCAAGCGATTTTCGCTGTTGCGGGCGGGTGGCTGGGCGATTGGGCATTTCGCAAATGGCGACAGAAGCAGCTTGATCGCAAGTAGCTCGTGGCGCATCTGTTGGGCGGGGTCATCATTGATCTGGGCCAAATGAAAACACTCGTTCGATTGCTCTGTATTTTGGTCGGAGCGATTGCACTCAGCCTTGTTTTCTACAAGCTGATTGGCCCTGTGGGCCATTGGTACGAGCTCAACTTTGCAAGGAACGACGGTGACCTGGGCCAGGCGTACATGGTCGCGCTCGCCGTTCAACTCCTCGCATTGATCGCGGGCGGTTGGCTCGGCGACTGGGCATTTCGCAAGTGGCGGCAGAGGCAGCCTGATCGCCCGTAGCTCATGTAGCGATCACGGATCGGCCGAGTTCCATGAAGATACTCATTCGACTGCTCTGTATTCTGGCCGGAGCGCTGACCCTCAGCTTTCTTGCTGCCAAAGGTGTGCTCGTTCCCATTGGGCAGTGGTACGAAATGAACAGGGCCCAAAGCGAGAGCGATTTGTCGCAAGCCTTCGTCATCGCTCTTGCAGTGCAGGCCCTTTGCGCCATTGCCGGCGGCTGGCTCGGCGACCTCGCATTCCGCAGATGGCGGCAGAAGCAACTCAGCCGCCAACAGCGCCCCTGACGACCGCTGCTAGTTCTGCAGCGCAGCGGCCGGCCCCAGGTGCCAGCGCCCCAGCAGCCGCGCCACCGCGCGCACGCGCTGCGTGTCGCGGCCCCAGCGGCGGCTCGCGGGCAGCTTCTGCGCCCATTTCATGCGCCGCGCCGCCTCGGCGATGCGCTCGCGCACTTCCGTGTCCACCTCGGCCAGCGCGGCGTGCCAGTGCTGGCCGGCGGCTTCGGGGGCGGCGGCCTCCAGCATCATGGCCGTGGAGTGCAGGTAGCTGAGCCAGTCGCGGGCCTGGCACTCGGCCAGGGTCATGACCTCGGAGGGGTCGTCCTCGAAATCGATGTAGCCGATCACGCCGTCGGGGCACTGCACCAGGTTGCGGTCGAAGGCCTGGCTCAGGTGCTGGCCGCGCACATGCACCTTGGCGATCGCGGCCAGCCCTACGCGCCAGACCGCGAGCAGCGCGGCCGGGCCGGCGGCGGCGGCCTGGTCGAGCCGCTCCTGCAGCACGACGGTGGCGCGGCCGCTTTGGCCGAGGTCCGAGATCAGCAGGCCGTCGGGCTGCTGCGCCAGCACCGCCGGCACGCGCAGGCCCGCGGCCGCGAGCTGCCGCAGGCGCCGCGCCTCGGTGGCGATGGCGGCCTCGCCGCCCGGGTTGGGTACCGGCTTGATGATGTCCAGCCGCGCCATGCGCGCGACCGCCGCCATCACGCGGTAGCCCCACTTGCCGTGGCGCGGGCCGGCCTTCTTGAGCCACACGCGCTCGCTGCCCAGGCGGTGGCTGGCGACGTTCTTCTGCTGCTTGGGCAGCATGAGGCGCAGGAATTCGGCGTAGTCGCCGGCCGCCGGCACGAAGGGCTGCGCGTCCAGCGGCGCGGGCGCGGAGGCCGCGCCCTTGGCGCTGTGCAGCCGCGCCGATGCGCCGCGTCGCAAGGGGTTCATGCGGCCAGCGGAAGGTTCGACACCAGGCCGTGCGGTCCTTGTGTCAGGGGCTGGAAGCTCTCGGCGCTGGCCAGCGGCCAGTAGGTGCGGAACACGTTGTGCTGCTTGTCGAGCGGGCCGAGCAGCGCGCCCGGCTGCACCTGCATCACCAGGTTGCTCAGGAGGCGCACCTCGGTGTCGGAAATGCGCCGCACGATGTGGTGCGCCGTGATCTGCTGCGGATGGTCGAGGCCGGCGGCCTGCACCAGCTCCTGCAGCGCATGCAGCGTGCTGCGGTGGAAGTTGCGCACGCGCTCGGCCTTGGTCGGCACCACCAGCGCCTGCTGGCGCACTGGGTCCTGCGTGGTCACGCCGGTGGGACAGTGGCCGGTGTGGCAGCTTTGCGCCTGGATGCAGCCCAGGGCCATCATGAAGCCGCGCGCCGCGTTGCACCAGTCGGCGCCCAGCGCCATCATGCGCGCCACGTCGAAGGCGGTGATCACCTTGCCCGCGCAGCCCAGCTTGATGCGGTGGCGCAGGTTCACGCCGACGAGCGTGTTGTGCACCAGCAGCAGGCCTTCCTGCAGCGGTGCGCCCACGTGGTCGCTGAACTCGACCGGCGCGGCGCCGGTGCCGCCCTCGGCGCCGTCGACCACGATGAAGTCAGGCGTGATGCCCGTCGCCTGCATGGCCTTGACGATCGCGAACCACTCCCACGGATGGCCGAGGCAGAACTTGAAGCCGGTCGGCTTGCCGCCCGACAGCTCGCGCAGCCTGGCGATGAAATGCATCATCTCGATGGGCGTGCTGAACGCGCTGTGCGACGAGGGCGAAACGCAGTCGATGCCGATCGGCACGCCGCGCGCGGCCGCGATCTCGGGCGTGACCTTGGGTGCCGGCAGCACGCCGCCGTGCCCGGGCTTGGCGCCCTGGCTCAGCTTGATCTCGATCATCTTCACCTGCGGATCGCGCGCGTTGGCGCTGAAGCGCTCGGCGTTGAAGCTGCCGTCCTCGTTGCGGCAGCCGAAGTAGCCCGAGCCGATTTCCCAGATCAGATCGCCGCCATGCACGCGGTGGTGCTGCGAAATGGAGCCTTCGCCGGTGTCGTGCGCAAAGCCGCCCAGCCTGGCGCCCTGGTTGAGCGCGAGGATCGCATTGGCCGACAGCGCGCCGAAGCTCATGGCCGAGATGTTGAACACGCTCGCGCTGTAGGGCTGCGTGCAGGGATGGTGCGACGCCGCGCCCGACGGCGGCGGGCTGGCATCGGCGGTGTGCGGCGTGCCGCCGATCACGATGCGGAAATCGTGGTTGTCGAGCTTGGTGGGCTGCATCGAGTGGTTGATCCACTCGTAGCCCGCAATGGTCACGTCGAGCTGCGTGCCGAAGGGCCGGTTGTCGGGCTCGCCCTTGGCGCGCTGGTACACCAGCGAGCGCTGCGCGCGCGAGAACGGGGCGGCCTCGGAATCGCTCTCGATGAAGTACTGCCGCATTTCCGGCCGGATGAATTCGAGCAGGAAGCGCAGGTGGCCGATGACGGGGTAGTTGCGCAGGATCGCGTGGCGCGCCTGCCGCAGGTCGTGCACGCCGGTGCCCGAAAGCACCGCGAAGACCGCCACGCCCACCCAGGCCAGCCACAGGTGGGGCGACACCAGCACCAGGGCGATGCAGGCCGCCAGGCCGACCACGCACAGGGCGAAGGCGCTGTAGCGCGTCGGAAACGGAATAATCGTGGACATAGAAATAGTGTCGACCGGAGCCTGCTGCATCATAGAGGGCTGCCCCGAACTTGCCATGACCAACAACCACGACACCCCCCAGGCCGAAGCGGCCGCTTCCGCCCCCCTCGGCCCCGACGATTTCGACGCCCTCGACCAGGCGCTGGACTCCATGCGCGAGCAGGACGAGGAAATTCCCCAGTGGGAGTTCTGCGAAGGCTTCATGGCCGCGCTGATCTGCACCCGCCGGCCCATCGAGCCGGCCGAATACTGGCCGGTGCTGCTGGGCGAGGGCTTCGTGCCGGCCCAGCACATGGAGTTCGTCTGGAACTGGAAGCGCCGCTGGCTCGAGATCGAAGAGGGCCTGGACGCCGACGTGCAGTCGCTCGACGACGAGCGCAGCTGGCAGCCCGAGGTGCTCGACACCCGCGGCGCCATCGCCTCGCTGCCCGAGGAAGAGCGCGCCGAGGTGGCGGGCGAGGAAATTCCCTCGTTCGCGCAGGTCTGGGCGCTGGGCTTCATGTACGCGGTCGAGAACTGGCCCGAGGACTGGGCCGCGCCGCGCGACAAGGAAGCCGCCCAGATGCTGGACGACGCGCTCGACAACATCGTGGCGCTGACCGAGGACGACAAGGCCAAGCCCACGCTCTCGATGTTCAGCGACGACGGCCCGCCGAGCGTGAGCCAGCAGCGGCTGGACGATTTCGGCGCCGCCATCTGGGCCGTGTACGACCTGCGCCAGCTCTGGAAGAGCCTGGGCCCGAAGGTCGAGACCGTGCGCAAGGAAGCCACGCCCGGCCGCAACGACCCCTGCCCCTGCGGCAGCGGCAAGAAATACAAGAAGTGCCACGGTGCCTGACAGCGGCCCTGCCAGCGCACGGCTGACGCCACGCGCGGCGTGGGCCATGGTGCTGGCGCTGTGCGCCGGCGTGGCGCTGAGCCAGGCCTTTCGCACGGTGGGCGCCATCATGGCGAGCCCGCTGCAGGCCGACTTCAGGCTCTCGGCCCAGGCACTGGGCATTTTCTCGGGCGCCTTTCATTTCGCCTTTGGCGCGATGCAGCTCTTCATGGGCATCGGCATCGACCTGCATGGCGTGCGGCGCACGGTGCTGGTGGCTTTTCCGGTCGCCATCGCGGGCGCGCTGCTGTCGGCGTTCGCGCCCAGTTACGCGGTGCTGGTGGCGGGGCAGGCGCTGATCGGCGTCGGCTGCGCGCCGGCCTTCCTGGTGTGCACCGTGTTCATCGCGCGGCACTTTCCGGCCGCGCGCTTTGCCACCGTCTCGGGCCTGGTGCTGGCCATCGGCGGCCTCGGCATGCTAGCCACCGGCACGCCGCTCGCGTGGCTGGTGCAGGCCTATTCGTGGCGCGCGGGCTTCCTGGTGCTGGCCGTGGCCTCGGCGCTGGCGTGGCTCGCGATCTGGCACTGGGTGCGCGAGCCCGCCGCGGCCGTGCCGCGGGTGAACGAGTCGATTCCCGAGGCCATCCGCCAGTTCGGCGCGCTGCTCGCAATGCCGCACACGCTCGGCATCGTCATGCTCGGGGCCGTGACCTACGCCGCCTTCATCTCGCTGCGCGGGCTCTGGCTCGGACCGCTCATGATGGAGCGCCACGGCTACTCGCTGGTGCAAAGCGGCAACGTCGCCATCGCGGTGTCGGTGATCTCGCTGTTCGGTGCGCCGCTGTTCGGCCGCTTCGACCGCGACGGTGCCGCGCGCCGCCGCCGGATCGTGGTGTGCGCGCTCGGCTATGCGGCGCTGTTCGCGCTCATTGCCTTCACGCACTCGGCCTGGCTGGACATCGGCGGCATGGTGCTGATCGGCGTGCTCTCGGGCTTCATCGTCTGGCAGTACGCCGACGTGCGCGTGGCCTATCCGGCGACGCTCACGGGCCGCGCGATGGCGGTCTTCACCATGGCGATGTTCCTCGGCGTCGCGCTCATGCAGTGGGCCACCGGCGTGGCGGCCTCGGTGGCCGCGGCGCATGGCGGCGATCCGCTCACGGCCGTGCTGGCCACCATTGCCGCGCTGCTGGTGCTGGGCATCGCGGCCTTCGCGTGGCTGCCCGCGCCGAAGGCCGACGCCCTCAGATCTTGAAGGCGCGCTGGATGTCGGGCCGCACCAGGTCGGCGTATTCGCGGTGCTTGCGGATGTAGCCCGCAATGAACTGGCACACCGGAATCACATGCAGCCCCTTGGCGCGCGCCTCGTCGAGCACATGCCGCGCAATGCCCGAGCCCACGCCCTTGCCCTCGTGCTCGGGCAGCACCTCGGTGTGGGTGAACATGATGGCGTCGGTCAGCAGGTTGTATTCGGCGTAGGCCGCGAGCTGGCCCTCGAGCGCGGCTTCGTAGCGGTGCAGGGCTTCGTTGTTGGTGATGGCGAGGTTGCTGTTGCTCATGGTTGGCGTGCGAGATAAGTGGCGAGATTGGCGGCCGCGGTGGCGCGTACCTTGTTGCGCAGCATCGGCGTCCAGCCGAGCAGCAGGCCCGGCGCGCCGAGCGCCTGGCGCGACCAGGTCCAGAAGGCAAAGCTGTCGCGGTGCGTGGCAATCAGCCCCTCGGGCGTGAAGCCGAAGCGCGCATCGACGCTGTTGTCGACCAGCCGGCCGGTGGCGCTGAAGCGGTAGTGCGCGTCCCAATGGGCCTGGCCGCTGGTGCCGTCGGCCTGCACGTCGCGCCAACTCAGACGCCAGACGTCGGCGCCCTTGGCCCGCGTGGCGTCGCAGAGCATGCGCCACATGCCGCCCACCTGTTGCCGGCCGCGCAGCGAGAAGGCCTCGTCGTCGAAGGCCGCGTCGCTGGCGTAGCAGGCGGCCATGGCGCGGGCGTCGAGCCTGGAGAAGGCCTCGTAGAAGCGCTCGATGGTCTGGGCATTGGCGGTGGCAGTTGTCATGTCATGGGGCCTTCGTTGTGGTGCCGGGCTGCGGGCCGAGCAGGCCCACCAGTGTCTGCAGGGCGTAGTGCACCGTGGCGGCGCGCACCGCGGCGCGGTCGCCATCGAAGCGGCGGCGCTCGGTGCGCACCTGCCCGTCGACCGACCAGCCGAACCACACGGTGCCGACCGGCTTTTCGGGGCTGCCGCCGGTGGGGCCGGCCACGCCGGTCACGGCCACCGCGGCGCGCGCTGCCGAATGCGCGATGGCGCCTTCGGCCATGGCGCGCGCCACCGGCTCGCTGACCGCGCCGTGGGCTTCGATCAGCGCAGCATCGACGCCCAGCAGTTCGGTCTTGGCCGCGTTCGAGTAGCTGACGAAGCCGCGCTCGAACCAGGCACTGGAGCCTGCGAGCTCGGTGCATGCGCCGGCAATGAGCCCGCCGGTGCAGCTTTCGGCCGTGGCCAGCATCCAGCCCTTCTTCAGCAGCAGGTCGGCCAAGGCCGCGACGAGCGCGGGCGTGTCCTGGTCGGCAAGAAAATTCGCTGGGGTCGAGGCTTCCATCGTGTTCACCATGCGCGCCAGAGCGCGATGACCAAGAGCGTGCAGAACGCCGCCACCAGGTCGTCGAGGATGATGCCGAAGCCCGCGCGCCACCAGCGCACCTGGACCGCGTCGCGCTGCTTGAACAGCGCATCGGCCCAGGCCACCGGCCCCGGCTTGGCGGCGTCGAAGAAGCGGAACAGGCCGAACGCGATGGCCTGCGCGAGCAGGCCGGCCGGCGTGACGAGCCACAGCACGATCCAGAACGCGATCACCTCGTCCCACACGATGCTGCCCGGGTCGGCCACGCCCATGTCGCGCGCGGTGATGCTGCAGGCCCACCAGCCGATCGGCAGCGAGGCCAGGATGATCCAGCCGATGGCCGCGGGCGTGAGCCACAGCTGCATCACGGCAAAGGCGGCCCAGGCCCACAGCGTGCCGACGGTGCCGGGCGCCACGCGCGGCAGGCCGGAGCCGAAGCCCATGGCGATGAAATGCGCCGGGTGGGACAACAGGAAAGCGATCGAGGGACGGCGGGGCGTGGCTGGCGGCATGGGGCCTGCGGAGGAAGAAGCAGCTTGCATCAGGCCAGAGTGTCGCGCATTCGGGGGGCTGCCCAAGGCCCTCTATTTATCAAAGCAATAGCTTGTTTAATTCGCAAGGCCGGCCTAGTATCCGGGCCTTGCCTTGCCACCCGTCGTCTGCCAAGGACCGCGCCATATGCCTGCCGCCTCATCCAACGCCCCTGCCTCGCTCCACCCCGCTTCGCCCGCTGCCGATTGGAGCGAACTGTTCAGCGGCCGCAACGGCTGGCGTGCGCTGGCGCTCACGGGCGGCGTTGCGCTGCATGCGGTCAACGTGCACATCGTGACGACCGTGCTGCCCTCGGTGGTGAACGAGATCGGCGGGCTCGACTGGTACGCCTGGAGCACCACGCTGTTCGTGGTGGGATCGATCCTCGGCGCCACGCTGTCGGTGCGGCTGCTGGCGCGGCGGGGTCCGCGCGGCGCCTGCCTGGCGGCGCTCGTGGTCTTCGGCGCGGGGTCGATGGCCTGCGCGCTCGCACCGGCCATGCCGTGGCTGCTCGCGGGCCGCACGGTGCAGGGGCTGGGCGGCGGCCTGCTCGCGGCCCTGAGCTATGCGCTGATCCAGCGGGTGTTCGCGCCGCGGCTGTGGCCGCGCGCGGTGGCGCTGGTGTCGGGCATGTGGGGCGTGGCCACGCTCTGCGGGCCGGCGGTGGGCGGCCTGTTCGCGCAGGCGGGGCACTGGCGCTGGGCCTTCTGGTCGCTGCTGCCGCTGGCTGCCGTGCAGGCGCTGCTGGTCGCGGTGCAGTTGCGGCCCGCGGCCGGCGTGCGGCATGAACGGCCATCGGCCATGCCGCGCATTGCGGCGCTGCAGATCGGCTTGCTGGCGGCCTCGGTGCTGGTGATCGCGGCCAGCGAGTTCCTGTCGGCCATGGCCTGGCAGGCCGCCGGCGTGGCGCTGGGCCTGGCGCTCGGCGTGGCCGCCACGCGGATCGACCGGCATGCCGCGGTGCGGCTGCTGCCCGCCGGCGCCTACGCGCTGCGCACGCCGATGGGCGCCATCTATGCCTGCGTGGTGCTGCTCCTGATCGGCACCACCACCGAGATCTTCGTGCCGTACTTCCTGCAGTTGCTGCATGGCCATTCGCCGCTGTCGGCCGGCTATCTCACTGCGGCGATGGCCGGTGGCTGGAGCGCGGGCTCGCTGCTGTCGTCGGGGCGCAGCGGCGCGGGCGCCGACCGCATGCTGCGCGCCGGGCCCGTGGCCTGCACGCTGGGGCTTGCCGCGCTCGCGCTGCTGCTGCCGGCACCCGGGCGCTTTGCGCCGGGGCTCGAGATGCTGCTGGCCGCCATCGCGCTGGCGGCCGTGGGGCTGGGCGTGGGCATCGGATGGCCGCACCTGGTCACGCGCGTGATGTCGCTCGCGCCGGCCGGGCAGGAAGGCCTGGCCTCGGCCTCGATCACCACCGTGCAGCTCTACGGCATGGCCGTGGGCGCGGCGGTGGCGGGGCTGGTGGCCAACGCGGCCGGCCTCAGCGAGCCCGGCGGCGCGGCGGGCGCGCGCTCCGCCGCGGCCTGGCTGTTTGCGAGCTTCGCAATCGCGCCCGCGCTGGCGGCGTGGCTGGTGGCGCGCTTCGTTGCCGCGCGCCGCCGATGAGGGCCATCGTATGCTCGGCGGTTCATCCAAGCGCGAAGGCACCTGCATCATGAAAAGAACCCGGGTCCGTTTCAACGCGTTGTGGCTGTGCCTGGCGTTCAGCTTCCTGCTCGCGGCTTGCGGCAGCAAGGAGGCCGAGCAGCGCACCGCCTTCATCGGCTTCCTGCAGGCCCGCGTGCTCGACAAGCCCGGCCTGCGCGTGCCCACGCCCACGGCCGACGAGAAGGCCTCCTTCGGCGACTATGCGCAGCACTACGCGGTGATCGCCGACTTCAACGAGGGCATGAACAAGTCGGTCAGCCAGCCGATGGGCCAGGTCATGGCCAAGGGCGCGCTGCGCTCGATTGCCGACCTGGCGTCGCGGCGCGACGACCTCAAGGCCGCCAAGGACGGCCTGGGCGGCCTGCGCACCGCGCTCGACCAGGAACTGGCCAAGGCCGACGCCGCGCACGCGAAGCTCAAGCAGCCCGACGACCTGAAGCAGGTCTACGACAAGGCCTACGAGAAGACCGTCTCGGCGCCGGCCGCCACCTTCAAGGAGGTGTTCCCTGCCCTCGACAAGGTGTTCGACGGCGCGCTCGCGGTGGGCGACTACCTCGAGCAGAACAAGTCGAAGATCCAGGTCTCGGGCTCGTCGGTCAGCGTGAGCGATCCGGCCGTGCAGGCGCAGCTCAACAAGATGCTGCAGGAGCTCAATGGCCAGTCTGCTGCCATCAACGCCGCCCAGGCCAAGATGCAGGCGATGGTCCGAGGGTCCTGATCAGACGAAGTGGTCGAAGGAGCCGAAGCGCTGCGCCACCGGCGCGCCGCCGGCGTCCACGATGCGCAGGCCGGCTTCGGCGTCGATGCGGCCGATGCGCGTCACGCGCGTGGTGCTTTCCCTGCCGGCCTGTTCGACCGCGGCGCGCGCCGCGGGCGGTGCGGTGAAGACCAACTCGTAGTCGTCGCCACCTGAAAGTGCGCAGGTGCGCAGGATCTCGGTGCCGAGGCCGCAGGACGCGGCCGCGGCGATCACGCCGGTGGCCGCATCGGCATCGAGCGTGGCGCCCACCTTGCTCGACGCGAGGATGTGGCCCAGGTCGCCCACGAGGCCATCGCTCACGTCCACCGCCGCGGAAGCGGTACCGCGCAGCGCCTGGCCCAGCGCCACGCGCGGCGTGGGCTGCTCCATGCGCATGCGCGCCTGCGCGAACACGTCGGCGGGCAGTGAGAGCGTGCCGCGGAACGCCTCGAGCGCGAGCCGCGCATCGCCGAGCGTGCCGCTGACCCAGAGGTCGTCGCCCGCGTGCGCGCCCGAGCGCAGCAGCGCCGCGCCGGCCGGCACTTCGCCGAACACCGTGATGCAGATGTTGAGCGGGCCGCGCGTGGTGTCGCCGCCCACGAGCTCGCAGCCGTGTTCGTCGGCCAGTGCGAACAGGCCGCGCGAAAAGGCTTCGAGCCAGGGCTCGTCGACACCGGGCAGCGAAAGCGCGAGCGTGAAGGCCAGCGGCTTTGCGCCGCAGGCCGCCAGGTCGCTGAGGTTCACTGCCAGCGCCTTGTGGCCGAGCCGCGCGGGATCGACGGTCGACAGAAAGTGCCGGCCCTCGACCAGCATGTCGCAGGACACGGCAAGCTGCATGCCGGGCGCGGGCGCGAGCAATGCGCAGTCGTCGCCCACGCCGAGCGGGGAGCGCTTGGCGGGGCGCTGGAAGTAGCGTGTGATCAGGTCGAATTCACCCATGGGGCGAGCATAAGCGCTGAACCGCTCAGGCCCGCGCGCGCCGGTTCGACATCACGACGTTGTCCTTCTCGATCGGCTGGCCGGCCTGCAGCGCGGCAATCCAGGCCTCGGTGCTTGCCACGGCCGCGAAGTTGCTGTGGAACACGACGCTGAAGACGCGGTGGATTTCCTCGGCGCTGACCTGTCCGGCCGCATTCGAGTAGGGCAGCGCGCCGCTCGCGTCCGAAAGGAACTCCACGTTGAGGCCGCGGTGCATGGCCTCGAACACGGTGGAGGCATCGCAGTTCTGCGTCATGTAGCCCACCACGCTGAGCGTGTCGATCTGGTGGCGCGCGATCCAGTCGGCAAAGTCGGTGCCGGTGAACACGCTCGGCAAGGTCTTGGTGATGAGGTGGTCGCGCGGCCGCCTCGCAATTTCGGGATGCAGCTGGCCGTTGTGCGCGTCGGCCTGGAACACCGGCGCGCCCTTGGGTGCGTGGTGCTGCACCACGACCACCGGCGTGCCGGCCGCGCGCGCGGCGTCCATGGCCTGCGCGATCTTCGGCAGCGAGCTTTCGACCGGCGGGTACTCGATGGGCAGGCCGCCGCCTTCGAAGTATTCGTTCTGCACGTCGATCACGACGAGGGCGCGGCGCGGGGCGGGGTGGTTGCTCATGGTGGGTGGCTCCGTGTTGCAAGTGGTTGGGATGGCCCGATTGTTCGCGCTGGAGCCTTCGGCAGAAAGTGGCCCGAAAGCCATTCATCGATAAAATCGGGCCATGGCTCGAAAAACCCTGGAAACCATCGCCGTCGTCGCCTTCGACGGCATCAGCCCCTTTCACCTGTCGGTGCCGTGCATGGTCTTCGGCGAAGACCGCACGGAAGCAGGCGACCCGCGTTTTCGCCTGCAGGTGTGCGGCACCGAGCCGGGCCCGCTGCACACCAATGCGGGCTTCACGCTCGGGGTGCCGCACGGTCTCGAGGCGATCCGGCGTGCGCAGATCGTGATCGTGCCCTCATGGTGCGACGACGGCCGGCCCGCGCCGCCGGCGCTGATCCGCGCGCTGCAGGCGGCGCACCGGCGCGGCGCCATCGTGGTCGGGCTGTGCCTGGGCGCCTTCGTGCTGGCCGAGGCGGGCCTGCTCGATGGACGCCCGGCCACCACGCACTGGAACCTGGCCGAAGCCTTTGCCAGGCAATATCCGAAGGTGAGGCTGCAGCCCGAGGTGCTGTACGTCGACGACGGCGACGTGCTCACCTCGGCCGGCACGGCCGCGGGCATCGACTGCTGCCTTCACCTGCTGCGCGTGCGCCATGGCGCCGAGGCGGCGAACCGCGCCGCGCGGCGCATGGTGGTGGCGCCGCACCGCCAGGGCGGACAGGCGCAGTACATCCGCCAGCCGATGCCCGCCGCGGCGGACGGCGACCGCCTTGCGCCGCTGCTCGAATGGCTGGGCCGCCACCTCCAGAGCCCGCATGAGCTCGACAGCCTCGCGCGGCGCGCGCTCATGAGCCGGCGCACCTTCACGCGGCGCTTTCGCGAGGCCACGGGCACCACCGTCGGCCAATGGCTGCAGAACCAGCGGCTTGCGCTCGCGCAGCGGCTGCTCGAAACCACAGACCGGCCGGTGGAACGCGTGGCCACCGACGTGGGCTTCGGCTCGGCGGTGTCGCTGCGAAAGCACTTCGCGGCGGCGTTCAAGGTGTCGCCCACGGCCTACCGCAGGCAGTTCTCGCAGGAGGCGGTGGCCGCCTAGGCTCCGCCGCCGCGAAAGCGCAGCGCCGCCTGCCGCACCACCTCGGCCAAGAGGCGCTCCTTGCCCTGCTTCTCGCGCAGCCAGCGCGCATCGTTGCGGTTGGCTTCCACGCTGGTGCGCAGCTCGCCGAGCGCCTGCGTGGCGTTGAGCGCCTCGCTGTGCCATTCGAGCTGCGTCATGGTCATGAGGATGTGGTCGCGCAGCGGCATGTGCTGGCCGCTGGCCGGGTCGACGTACACCGCATCGAGCCCGAAGCGGCAGGCCTGGAAGCGGTTGTAGGTGTAGACGAGGTAGTCGTCCTCGGTCGGCTCGAAGGGCTGCTCCTGCAGGAACCATGCGGCCAGCGACTGCACGTAGCCCGCGAGCGCGGCCGCGCGCTCGACCGTGAGCGGCGTGTCGAACACGCGGATCTCGATGGTGCCGAACTCGGGCTTGGGCCGGATGTCCCAATAGAAGTCCTTCATGCTGCGCACGACGCCGGTGCGGGTCATGCGCTCGAAGTACGCTTCGAACTCCTTCCAGCTCAGCGTGAAGGGCGCGCGGCCCGAGAGCGGGAACGCGAACACCGAGTTGAGCCGGGCCGAGTCGAACTGCGTGTCCTGCCCCTGCACGAACGGCGACGAGGCCGACAGCGCAATGAAGTGCGGGATGTAGCGCGACATGCGGTGCAGCATCAAGAGCGCCGAGTCGGCATCGGGGCAGCCGATGTGCACATGCTGGCCAAAGATGGTGAACTGCTTGCTCAGGTAGCCGTACAGCTCCGACAACTCGCGAAAGCGCGGCTTGTCGTAGATGCGCCGCTCGTGCCACTGCTGGAAGGCATGCGTGCCGCCGCCCACCACCGCGATGTTGAGCTTGTCGGCGTTCCTGATGAGCGCCTCGCGGATCGGCGAGAGCTGCGTGATCACGTCCTGCGCCGAATGGCAGATGTCGGTCGAGATCTCGATCATGCTCGAGGTCATCTCGGGCACCACGCTGCCGGGCAGCGGGGTCTGCGCCATCAGCCGCAGCATGTCCTCGGCATAGGGCGCCAGGTCGTAGTCGTGCGTGTTGACGAGCTGCAGCTCGAGCTCCACGCCGAGCGACAGCGCTTCGGAGCGGTTGAAGGGCTCGAGCTTGACCACGCGGCTCGCGGGGTCCGCGGGCAGGGCGGGCGAGCGGAAGTCGTCGCTGTCGGGCAAAGGCATGGCCGCGGTCATCGCTGCGTGTCCTCCGTGGTGCTGAAGGCCTGGGGCGTCCAGGGCACCGAGCTTTCGCCCACCGCGTGGATGGCCACGGTGGCGAGCACGGCGCCCATCACTTCCATCAGGAGAATCGAGGGCAGGGCCACCTGCGTGATCATGGTGCCGAGCAGCGGCGACGCGGTGGTGAAGTTGGAGGCGATGAGCAGCGCGATCGACGACAGCGGCGACATCGCGCAGCCCACCCAGAAGGCCTGGTTCCAGCTCGCGCCGCTGCCCGGGTTGGCAATGGCCACGCCGGCGATCTTGGCGAACAGGCGGATGCCGATCACGGCCAGCACCACGCTGGCCACGGGCAGCGTCCAGTCGGCCTGCGCCGCCACGATCGACACCAGCACGAACATCAGCATGGTGAGCAGCGACGAGGCCGTGCCGAGCTGCCGCTGCCAGGCCCAGGGCTTGGGATTCAGCGTCTTGAGCAGCACCCCGCCGATCAGCGCGGCCAGCGGCGCCGAGCCGCCGACGTGGGCCGTGAGCGCGCTGGCAGCCGCAATGAGCGCGAGCAGCAGGATCGAGGTGTTCTCGCTCGTCGGGCTCATGAAGCGCAGGGCAGTGCGCAGCGCCAGCGCGAGGATGGCGCCGACCACGAACGACAGGCCGAGCACCACCGCCACCGGATAGAGCTTCTGCAGCAGCGTCTGCGGCGCCCGTTCGATCAGGCCGGCCTGTGCATAGCCGAGCGCCAGCGCATAGAAGGTGTTGAGCGTGGCCAGCGTCATGGCGCGCTCGGTCACCGGCCCCGAGGCGCGGGTGTCGATGATCACGCGGCTCAGCACCGCCGGCGAGGCGACGATGGCCATCAGCGCGATGGGGTTGGCCACCGGATCGGGCAGGCCCAGCAGCTGCAGCATCCAGAACACGCCGAAGTAGGTGAGCGTGGCCTCGAGCAGGCTCTGCACCAGCACCATCGGGTTGTGGCGGAACCAGCGCAGCGGCAGCCGGCCGCCGGCCTCGAACAGCACCACGGCCGCGCCGAGCTCCAGCAGGAACAGGCTGATGCCGCGCAGCGGCCAGATCGCGCCTTCGAAACCGGCCAGGCCGGCCACCGCGCCGACCATCGAATAGCCCACCACCTTGGGCAGGCCCAGGTAGCGCTGCACCAGGTGGCCGGAGGCCGCCGCCGCGGCCAGCAGCAGCGACCACAGCACCGTGGGCAGGCCGGCCGAAGGGCGCAGCCACTCGGACCAGAAGCCCAGCAGATCGTTGATGAGATTCGTCAAATTCATGCAGGTAGAAAAAAGCTGATGGGCCGGCTGCGCCAGCGCGCCCAGATGGCGCTGCGGATGCGTGCGCGGTCACCCAGGCTGACGCTGTGCGCGCGCAGCGCCAGCCGGAATGCGAAATAGAAACTCACGCTCACATTGAGCGCGCCGATCACGGGAATAGCCGCCACCGCCCACCACAGCGCGGGCTGCTGGAGCACCGCCATGCCCGTGGAGGCCGCGGCCGCCGCGATCTGCCCGGCCGACAGTGTCACGTGGCGCACGTCCAGCCCGAGCCCGAAGAAACCCGCGAATGCGGGCAGCAGTCCGAGCATGAGCCCGAGCGAGATGTTGGAGGCAAAGCCCGATATGTGCGTGCGCATGAAGGTGGCCCAGCGGCGGGCGCGGGCGGCACCCAGAAAAGCGCCGATGCGAGGGTTGTAACGCATGGCGGAGTCCAGGCGATGCAGGACAAAGGCGTTTTCTGTCCAGCCCCCGACGATGCTGGCCGCGAACAGCAGCACGCCGGTCAAGGCCGCGAAGAGCGCGGTCGGGCCCGCCAGCGAGAGCGATTGCAGCGTGGCCGCGGCATGCGCGGTGTCCAGCAGCGGCCGGCCGAGCGCGAACTGCACCAGCAGGGCGAGCGCCAGCATCGCGGGCACCACCAGCCCCACGTTGCCCAGCACGGCCGCCACCTGCGAGCGCACCAGGTTGGCCACTTCGTCGACGAAATCGGCCACCGCGGCATCGGTCTTGATGTCGCGCAGCCGCGCTGCCATGGCGGGCGCCGTCATCGCGGGCTGCTTGGTGGCCAGCGTCAGGTGCAGCAGCTGGATCGCGACAAAGCTGGCGGCATACATCAGTCCCGACCAGAGCCCGCTCCAGAAGGCCGACAGCGCGAGCGAATAGATCCCGAACTTGAGCAGCACCGTCAGCGCAGTGAGCGCGCCGCCGCCCGCGGCCTTGCGCACCATCTGCAGGTAGCTGGCGCGGTCGCGCGTGATGTAGTGCTCGCCGGTCTCGGCGCTGCGCTCGGTCACCTTGGCCGCGAGCATCGAGGAATTCGACGCGATCAGCGCGCGGATGCTGTTGCGCTCGCCGCCGGCCAGCACCAGCCGGCCCACCAGCCGCGCCACGCTGGGCGCGGGTGCGGGCGAGATCAGGCAGTCGAGCAGCTCGCGGATGCGCAGCACCCGCTCGCGCAGCTGGCGCAGCCGGAACACCAGGCCGACCGAGATGCCGTTGTCCTCCAGGTGCGTGTAGACCGAGGAGGCGCTGGCGCGGCAGGCGTCGAGCCGGTCGCGGAAGGCCAGGAACGCGGCCTGCAGCGCGTCTTCGTCGCGGGGTGCCCGGAACATCTGCTCGCGCAACGCGTCGAGATCGGACATCAGCGCATGGAAGGCGCGGCTCTCGCTCGCGGCGCTCATGCGCAGCCGCAATTCGGGCGAGAAGCCGGCCGCCACCACCTGGCTGCTGCAGTAGGTGACGGCGTCCATCACGGTGTGGCGCCAGCGCGGAGCGCCATCGATGTCGTCGAGTGCGGCGTCGGCCAGCAGATTGCCGATGCGCGCGAGCTGTGCGTCGTCGAGCAATGCGATCCAGCCCGCGTCGAACGCGCCGGGCAGCACCATGCGGAACAGGTCCGAGGCGTCGGTGGTTTCGGGCGTGCCGGGCAGGATCTTGCGGCGCAGCCGTTCGGTGAGCTCGCTCACGAAGGCGGTGCGCGGCGCAAAGCCGTAGTCCGCGAGCAGCGTGGTCAGGTCGACCGCCTGCGTGAAGGCGCGCCACCATGCCCGCAGCCGCCCGCGCAGCTCGGGCCGCGCCTCGACCGCGTCGAGCAGCAGCGACACCCGCCCCACCGCCGCCTGCGGCGACGCACGGTCGCCGCGCAGCCAGTCGAAGACGTCGATCAGCCAGATGTGGCGCTGCGCCACATCCGCCGTCGGATCAAGCCGGGCCAGCAGCCCCTGCAGGTCAAGCGATGCAGCAGCCATGAAAAAACTTAAAAAGGAGAACCAAATACCAGAAACACCGAGGAACCGGCTCCGCCGGGCCTCAGGTGTTGCCCCCGGCGAGGGGGAGGGAGGAGCGACACGAAGTGCGCGGAGCCTGGGGGAGTGCTAGTGCAATACCCGTGAAACGGGCGCCCCGCCGATGTCCGCCTCCAGCACGAACATCGGAATCGGCACGTCGAAGCGCTCGCCGTCTTCCGTCACCATGAAGTAGCTGCCGTGCATGGTGCCGCTGGGCGCCTGCAGGCGGCAGCCGCTGGTGTAGCGGAACGATTCGCCGGGCGCCAGGAGCGGCTGCTGGCCGATCACGCCCAGGCCCTTGACCTCCTGCGCATGGCCCGAGGCGTCGTTGATGAGCCAGTGGCGGGCGATGAGCTGGGCGCTGGTCTCGCCCTCGTTGGTCACGGTGACGGTGTAGGCAAAGGTGTAGATCTTGTCCTTGGGCGAGGACTGGTCTGCGAGATAGCGCGGTTCGACCTGGACGCGGATGGGGCTGTGCGGCATGCGCGCGATGGTAACTGGAGCCTTCTCTTGCACTGCTTTCCGGGTTTTCCGCCGGCTGCGACAATCGGGGCATGAGCAGCACGCCGTTCCGCATCGCCCCCTCCATTCTCTCGGCCGATTTCGCCCATCTGGGCGACGAACTGGCCAAGGTCATCGCCGCCGGCGCCGACTGGATCCATTTCGACGTGATGGACAACCATTACGTGCCCAACCTGACCTTCGGCCCGATGATCTGCAAGGCCCTCAAGCCCTATGCCAAGACGGCCGACGGCGAGGCGGTGCCGATCGACGTGCACCTGATGATCCAGCCGGTCGACGCGCTGGCCGCCTCCTTCGCGGAAGCGGGCGCCGACTACATCAGCTTCCACCCCGATGCCTCGCCGCACGTGAACCGCAGCATCCAGGCCATCAAGGGCGCGGGCTGCAAGGCGGGGCTGGTGTTCAATCCGGGGCTTGGCCTGGAGGCGCTCGATTGGGCGATCAACGACATCGACCTGATCCTGATCATGTCGGTGAACCCCGGCTTCGGCGGGCAGAGCTTCATCGATTCGGCGCTGCGCAAGATCGAACTCGCGCGCAAGCGCATCGAGCAGAGCGGGCGCGACATCCGGCTGGAGGTGGACGGCGGCATCAAGGTGGACAACATCGCGCGCGTGGCGTCGGCCGGTGCCGACACCTTCGTGGCCGGCAGCGCGATCTTCAACGCCAAGGACTACGCGGCAGTGATTTCGTCCATGCGCGACCAGCTGGCAGGCGTGGGCGGCAAATAAAACCCCGGCTCAGCGCTTGACCTTGTCGTTGTAGACGCGGTCCGTGACCGGCCCGCGGTCGGTGTCCACGCTGCCGCGCTCGATGTCCTCGTGGCCCTTGCGGCCGATCTCGGGCGGCTTTCCGTTCGGCGTTTGCTGGCTGTCGGAAGACTCGTCGCGCTCGTGCGGCAGGCGCGGCGCCGAATCGCCGCCCTGCCGGGTCTTGGTGTCGCCGCCGCCGGCGTCCCGCAGCGGGTCGCTCGGGTCGGCCGGATCCTTGGTACGGGGCTTGGTGCTGCTCATGGCGCTCGGTTCCTTTTTGCTGCGGTGTCTGTGTGCATCCACGACCGAGCCTGCATGGCGCGCCGCCCGCGGCCGGTAGGACAGCCCAGGCATGCCCTGTAGGCACGGCGCGCCGCTATGAAACGAGTAGCGTCTTTGCGCGCAGGGGAAGGCCTCCGCAATAATCGCCCGGATGTCCTCCGATCCTCTTGCCGCCGCTGCTGCCGCCACCGACAACCTGCGCATCCATACCTTCGCCGCGCTGGAGCCGGGCCCGCGGCTGCTCGTGCTGGGCGGCGTGCATGGCGACGAGACCTGCGGCACCGCGGGCATCGAGCGCGTGCTGGCCGAGCTCGACGGCGGCACCTTCCGGCTGCGGCGCGGGCAGCTCACGCTGGTGCCCGTTGCCAACCCGCTGGCGCGGCGGCGCCTGCAGCGCGAAGGCGAGCGCAACCTCAACCGCCTGTTCAAGCCGAGCGCTGCGCCCGCGGACTACGAAGACCGGGTCACCAACGTGCTGTGCCCCATCATCGAGCGGCACGACGTGCTGCTCGACCTGCATTCCTTCCAGAGCGAGGGCGAGGCCTTCGCCATGATCGGCCCGCGCGACAACACCGGCACGCTCGAGCCCTTTGCACGCGCCAGCGAGGAAGGGCTGCTCGCGCTGCACCTGGGCACGCCCATCGTGGTGGAGGGCTGGCTCGACATCTATGCCGCCGGCCTCGCGCAGCGCTCCGCCGGCATCGCGGTGGGCGAGGACGCGATCGACTTCGGCCGCGGCACCAACGAATACATCCGCAATTGCGGCGGCTACGGCGTCACGCTCGAATGCGGCCAGCACCGGGACCCGAAGGCGCCCGAGGTGGCCTGGCGCGCCATCCGCCGCGCGCTCGCGCTGCTCGGCATGGCGGCGCTGCCCCAGGGCCTGGCGGGCACGCCGCCCGCGCCGCCCCGGCTGCTGCGCCTGGCGAGCGTGACCGACCGGCTGCACGAGGACGACAGCTTCGTGCGCGACTGGGCCACCTTCGATGCGGTGCAGCGCGGCGAACCCATCGGCATGCGCCACGACGGCACGCTGGTGAGCGCGCCGGACGACGGCTTCATCGTCTTTCCCAACGCGCTGGCGCTGCCCGGCGCCGAATGGTTCTACTTCGCGCGCCCGAGCGAGCGCGTGCTCGGGCCCACCCCTCTGGCCTGAAGCATTTGCTCCTTCCCCCTTTGGGGGAAGGCCGGGATGGGGGCGGGCAGAGCGTTCGGTGGAAACGACCGCTTGCCCCCACCCCGGCCCTCCCCCGGCAGGGGAGGGAGAAAACGCCGGCCTGCGCCTTACGGCAGGCGCCGCCGCGCTCCTACATCCCCGAGCGGCCCGGGGCGCAGAGTCTCGAGGCTGAAGGAGTGTGTCCATGGCAGTCTCGAAAAAAGCCCCCGCGCCGCGCGTCCTGTGGAAGGGCGCGATCAGCTTCGGTCTCGTCCACATCCCGGTGGCGCTGTACTCGGCCACCACCGACCACGCCATCGACTTCGACTGGCTCGACAAGCGCACGATGGACCCGGTCGGCTACAAGCGCATCAACAAGAAGACCGGCAAGGAGATCGCGCGCGAGAACATCGTCAAGGGCATCGCGTACGAAGACGGCGAATACGTGGTGCTGAGCGACAAGGAGATTGCCGACGCCTATCCCAAGACCACGCAGACCATCGAGATCGAGAGCTTCGTGCCCGCCAACGGCATCCCCTTCGTCTACCTCGAGCGGCCCTACTACGTGGCGCCCATCAACCGCGGCACCAAGGTGTACGCGCTGCTGCGCGAGACGCTGCAGCGCACCCAGCGCATCGGCGTGGCGCGCGTGGTGATCCAGACCAAGCAGCACCTGGCCGCGCTCGTGCCCGTGGGCCCGGGGCTGGTGCTGAACCTGCTGCGCTGGGGCGCCGACATCCGGCCCTGGACCGAACTGCCGCTGCCGTCGGAAGACGCGAAGAAGGCGGGGCTGCGCGAGCACGAGATCAAGATGGCCGAGCAGCTGGTCGAGGACATGAGCGCCGAGTGGGATCCGGACGACTACAAGGACGAGTTCAAGGACGAGATCCTGCGCCTGGTCGACCGCAAGGTGGCCGCGGGCCAGACCGAGACCGTGACGCAGATCGAGCCCGAGGAAGGCCAGGCGCTGGAGAGCCGCGGCGCGAAGATCATCGACCTCACCGAGCTGCTGCAGCGCAGCCTGCGCAAGGGCGGTGGCGGCGGCAAGGCGGCCGCGGCCGGCGAAGACAGCGGCGATGAAGAAGAAGAGGCGCCCGCGGCAACCAAACCGAGGTCCAAGGCCAAGCCCCGGGCCCATGGCAAGGCCGCCGCAAAAAGCAGCAGCGGCGCCGCGCGCAAGCGCACTCCGGCCAAGAGCGCCACCGCCCGGCGCCGCGCGGCATGAGCGCGCGCATGGCCACGGCGCAGAAGGCGCCGCGCATCACCCACGCGGAGCGCCTGATCGACGCCGCCAGCGGCCTCACCAAGGGCGATCTCGCGGCCTACTACGCGCGCGTGGCGCCGCTGATGCTGCCGCACCTCGAAGGGCGCCCGGTGGCGCTGGTGCGCGCGCCCGACGGCGTGGGCGGCGAGCTGTTCTTCCAGAAGCATGCGCAGCACAGCGACATCGCGGGCATCAAGCTGCTCGATCCCGCGCTCGACCCGGGCCACGACCCGCTGCTGCAGATCGACACCGCCGAGGCGCTGGTCGGCGCGGCGCAGTTCAACACCGTCGAGCTGCACACCTGGAACGCCACCTCGCGCGCCCTCGGCAAGCCCGACCGCATGACCTTCGACCTCGATCCCGGCGAAGGCATCGACTGGCAGCAGATGCAGGAGGCGGCGCTGCTGGTGCGCGTGCTGCTCGACGAGCTCGGCCTGCCGTCGTTCCTCAAGACCAGCGGCGGCAAGGGGCTGCACGTGGTGGTGCCGCTGCGGCGCCAGTTCGGCTGGGACGAGGTGCGCGGCTTCTCGCGGGCCATCGTCGAGCACCTGGCGCGCACCGTGCCCGAGCGCTTCGTGGCCAAGAGCGGGCCGCGCAACCGCGTGGGCCGGATCTTCGCGGACTACCTTCGCAACGGCTTCGGCGCCACCACCGTGAGCGCATGGTCGGCGCGCGCGCGGCCCGGCATGGGCGTGTCGGTGCCGCTCGCCTGGGAAGAGCTGCCCGACCTGGACAGCGCCGCCCACTGGACGGTGGCGAACATCGGCCCGCGCCTGGCCACCGGCAACACGCCCTGGGACGCGATGGAGCGCAGCCGCACCGGCCTTCGCGCCGCGATGCAGATGCTCGGCTTCCTGCCTGAGTGACTGCGTGAGCGGGGCCGCGGGCCTACTGCGGCACTTCCTCGGTCGTCACTTCGAAGCGCTTGAGCGAGTTGGCGCCGAACACCATGGTGATCGGCACGTCGGCCGCGTCGCGTCCGCGCGCAATCACGATGCGGCCGATGCGCGGCACGTTGTGGCGCGCATCGAAGGTGTACCAGCGCTCGCCCAGGTACACCTCGAACCAGGCGCTGAAGTCCATCGGGGAGGGCACGGGCGGAATGCCGATGTCGCCCAGGTAGCCGGTGGCATAGCGCGCGGGAATGTTCATGCAGCGGCACAGCGTGATCGCCAGGTGGGCGAAGTCGCGGCACACGCCCGTGCGCTCGCGGAACCCCTCCAGCGCCGTGCGCGTGGCGCGCGCGCTCTGGTAGTCGAAGCGCAGGTGCTCGTGCACGAAGTCGCAGATGGACTGCACGCGGTGCCAGCCCGGCGCCACGCTGGAAAAGTTGCTCCAGGCGAAGGCGAGCAGTTCGCTGTCGACCTCGCAGTAGCGGCTCGGCAGCAGGAAGGGCAGCGTGGCGACCGGCAGGTCCGCCGCCGCGTGCTCGACGGCGCCGAAGTCAACCGGATCGGCCCAGCCCGGGTCGAACACCACCGCATGGTTGCGCAGCCGCACGCTCGCTACCCCTGCGGGAATGCGCACGCGCGCGCAA
Organism: Variovorax sp. 05T418; assembly: GCF_056396385.1. Taxonomy (NCBI): domain Bacteria; kingdom Pseudomonadati; phylum Pseudomonadota; class Betaproteobacteria; order Burkholderiales; family Comamonadaceae; genus Variovorax; species Variovorax sp. 05T418. The sequence goes on from NZ_JBFTLJ010000011.1 coordinate 115,294, forward strand.
TGGTTGTCGAAGCCGTCCACGTAGTAGTCGGTATGCAGCGGCGGCGTGAGGGTGACGTGCTCACCGTCCTGCAGGTCCGCCGCGCGCGAGGGGTGGACATGCAGCATGTAGACCAGTGCGGTGGGCGCCGTGACGGCGAGTTCGATGTCGAAACCGATCTTGATCTGCATGTTTCTTTCTTTCTTCCCTGTGTGAATGGCTTCGGTCCACGAATGCCCAAGCAGGCTTCGTGCCGACCGTGTTCGATGCTACGGCTGCGCACCGGGCGCGGATGCGGGCCGACACGCCAGCCCGCGTAGGCGGCAGCCAGCCGCTGTCGGTGCGCTCCTACCGCGTAGACGCCGCCTCTCCCACAAGCGCGGGCGAGGCGCCACTACGGGTAACAGTGTGAGAAAAACATAACCTTTGGATTCGCTCGCAACTGCCCCCGCGAACCCGCTTTCGTGGCTTCATGGAGGCCGCAGCGCAAGCATCGAGTTGTTCAATCTGATCTGCTGGAGCGAATCATGGATCTGTCGTCGCTGTTCGATTCACTCACCGGTGCTTGGGGGGATGAAATCCTGTTCTGGGTGGTGGCCGCCGTGGCGGGCTTCATCTGCCTGATTGCGCTGGTGAACGTGCTGGACCTCTTTCTCGACAACGAAGCCGACCCTCCCATGAAAGACCCTCGATGACGCCTCAGAACAAGGCCGCCGCCGGACGCCGCTCGAAGGCCACGGACGGCAGCAACGCCAAGCAGCAGCAGCTCGATGGATTCGCAACCGATCATGCGCCCAATCTGACGACCAACCAGGGTCTTCAGATCCCCGACAACCACAATTCGCTCAAGGCCGGGGTGCGCGGGCCCACGCTGCTCGAAGATTTCATCCTGCGCGAGAAGATCACGCACTTCGACCACGAGCGCATCCCGGAGCGCGCGGTGCATGCGCGCGGCTCGGCGGCGCATGGCTATTTCCAGGTCTACAAGTCGATGTCGCAGTTCACCTGCGCCGACTTCCTGCAGGACCCGGACGCAAAGACGCCCGTTTTCGTGCGCTTTTCCACCGTGGCCGGCTCGCGCGGCTCGGCCGACACGGTGCGCGACGTGCGCGGCTTTGCCGTCAAGTTCTACACCCGCGAAGGCAACTACGACCTCGTGGGCAACAACATCCCGGTGTTCTTCATCCAGGACGCGATGAAGTTTCCCGACCTGATCCACGCCGTGAAGCCCGAGCCGCACCACGAGATGCCGCAGGCCGCCAGCGCGCACGACACCTTCTGGGATTTCGTCTCGCTCATGCCCGAGAGCACCCACATGCTGATGTGGGCGATGAGCGACCGCGCCATTCCGCGCAGCCTGCGCATGATGGAAGGCTTCGGCGTGCACACCTTCCGCTTCGTCAACCTGCGCGGCGAGAGCCATTTCGTGAAGTTCCACTGGAAGCCCAAGCTCGGCATCCATGGCCTGGCATGGGACGAGGCACAGAAGGTCGCGGGCAAGGACCCCGACTTCCACCGCCGCGACCTGTGGGAAGCGATCGAGCAGGGCGACTTTCCCGAGTGGGAGCTCGGCGTGCAGCTGGTGCCGCCCGACAAGGCCGATTCGCTCGGCTTCGACCTGCTCGATCCCACCAAGCTGATCCCCGAGGAGATGGTGCCCGTGCAGCGCATCGGCCGGCTGGTGCTCAACCGCAACCCCGAGAACTTCTTTGCCGAGACCGAGCAGGTGGCCTTCCATCCGGGGCACGTGGTGCCCGGCATCGACTTCAGCAACGACCCGCTGCTGCAGGGGCGCCTGTTCTCCTATACCGACACGCAGATCTCGCGCCTGGGTGGTGCCAACTTCCACGAGCTGCCCATCAACAAGAGCGTGTGCCCGTTCCACAACTTCCAGCGCGACGGCATGCACCGCCAGACCATCGCGCGCGGCCAGGTGGCCTACGAGCCCAACTCGCTGGGCGACGGCAAGGAGTTCAGGGTGGACGGCGGCAGCGTCGGCTTCCAGCCGCATCCCGACGAGCTCGAGTCGCCCAAGGTGCGCCGGCGCAGCCCGAGCTTCGACGACCACTTCACGCAGGCGCGGCTGTTCTTCAACAGCCAGAGCGCGGCCGAGAAGGAGCACATCGTTGCGGCCTTCCGCTTCGAGCTTTCCAAGGTCGACGTGCCGGCCATCCGCCAGCGCATGGTCGACAACCTGGCGCACGTCGACGAGAAGCTCGCGCGCCGCGTGGCCGAGCCGCTGGGCATCGGCGCGCCGGACGCCAAGGCGGCCGCGGGCCGCGCCGGCTACCGCGAGCACCGCATGACCCTGCCCATCGAGGAGTCGCCCGCGCTCAGCATGGCCGACAGCGGCGACGGCTCGATCCGCACGCGCAAGATCGCGATCCTCGCGGCCGACGGCATCGACTCCGCCTCGCTCAAGCCGATCCGCGATGCGCTCGAGCAGGCCGGCGGCAAGTGCAAGGTGGTGGGCGCGCGGCTGGGCACCATCGCCAGCGCATCGAAGCGGCAGATCGACGTCGACATGACCTTTGCCAACGGGCCGTCGGTCGTGTTCGATGCCGTGCTGATCCCCGGCGGCGCCCAGGGCGTGGCGGCGCTCGCGGGCATGGGCGATGCGGTGCACTTCGTGCTGGAGGCGTACAAGCACTGCAAGGCCATCTGCACCGTGGGCGACGGCGTGCAGCTGCTCTCCACGCTCGGCATCGGCGCCAACGCGCAGCTGGGCGATGCGCCCGCCGGCATCATCGTGGCGGCCACGCCGGTCACCAACCTCGGCGACACCAGCGAGGCGACGCAGATCGCGCAGGCCTTCATCGCCGCGATCGCGAGGCACCGCCACTGGGACCGCGCCAACATCGATGCGATTCCTGCCTGATGTAGTCCGTTCGCGCTAGGCCTTCTTGCGAATAGGCGCCGCAGGGGGCCGCTCCTAGACTTTCCCCACGAGGCCTGAACGGCGCGCACTTCCGCGGCGTCGACCCCCGCAACCGCGGGCACACGGGCCGCGCGCGGGGGTCCAATGACGTGGTTTTCGAGAAGAACGGAACGGGAGCGCTCGGCACGTCGTGCAGGGGCCGCGGGTGCGCTGGGGCTGGCAGCCATTCTTCTGCTGGGCCATGGGTCCCCGGCATCGGCGCAGCAGCCACAGCAGGGGCCGAATGCCGAAGCCGCGGCCGGCCGGGCGGAGCAGGCCCGGCTTGCCGACACCGACACCTTGCTCGCGCTGACCAGCGAGGGCGCGGTGCTCTACGGGCAGGATGCGGTCAAGCTGTCCGGCTACCAGTACTGCAGCCAGGCGGTGGCGCTGGCCGAGGCCGGCGAATTCCGCCAGAGCGTGCGCGCCGCCAGCAAGGCGCTGCACCTGGCCAATGCCACGAGCGATCCCAACCTGCTGGCCATGGCCAACCGCGACCTGGCCATCGTCTACAGCTATTCGGGCCAGCTCGAGAAGGCCGAGGAATTCGCGCGCGAGGCGCTCAAGCATCCGGCGCGCGATCCCAAGCTGGTGGTCGGCCCGGTGCAGAAGGTGATCGGCGACGTGCGCACCCGCCGCGGCGACTATGCGGGCGCCGTCATCAGCTATGACGAGGCGCTGGCCAACAGCTCGGCGCGCTATGCGCCGCTGGTGCAGGCCTCGCTCGTCAATGCGCTGATCGAATCGGGCGACGCCGCCAGGGCGCGCGAAGTGCTCGGGGGCATGGCGCCGCCCCGGGACGCGCCGCTCACGGCGCAGCTGGACCGCACCCGCGCGCGGCTGCTGCTGGCCGAGAACAAGCCGGCCGAGGCGCGCGACCTCTACCGCGCGCTCACGGCGCGGCAGGTCGGCACCGACACCGAGTACTACCGCCTCTGGGCCTGGGACGGCGTGGCGCGCAGCGAACTTGCGCTCGGCCAGAAGCAGGCCGCGGCCGAGGCCGTGGCGCGTGCGCTGGGCGGCATCGACCAGGTGCGCGCCAGGTTCCGCAGCGAAGAATTCAAGATGGGCCTGTTCTCCGACCTGCAGTCGGTGTTCGAGCGCGGCGTCTCGATCTACAGCGACGCAGGCGATGCGCGCCAGGCCTTCGAGGTGAGCGAGCGCAGCCGCTCGCGCGCGCTGCTCGATGCGGTGCGCGGCCGCGCGAAGATCAACGAGCGCGCGGCGACCACCGTGGACCTGGCCGCGCTGCAGGGCATGCTCGCGCCCGACGAGCGCGTGGTGCAGTTCCATTCGCTGCCCGAGCGGCTGCTGGTGTGGGTGGTCGGCCCGGCCGGCATCGAGGCCAGGACGGTGCCGGTGCGCCGCGACGAACTCACCGAGCTGGTCGAGGTGTTCCGCAACTCCATCGTGCGCGGCCGCCGCGCGGCCATCACCAATGCCGACAAGCTCGGCGCCGCGCTGCTCGGCCCGCTGGGCCTGGCGCCGGGGCAGCGGCTGATCGTGGTGCCGCACGGGCCGCTGCACTACCTGCCGTTCCAGGCGCTGCGGCTCGACGGGCGCTATGTGATCGAGACGCATCCGGTGGCGGTGGCGCCATCGATCAGCATCGCGGTGCAGCTCGCGCAGCGCTCGCCGCGCGTGGGCGCGTCGCTCACGGCCTTCGGCAACCCGCGCATCGAGGACAAGTACGACCTGCCGGGCGCCGAGGTCGAGGTGAAGCAGCTCGCGCAGCTGTTCCCGCGCAACGCCGTGTACATGGGCGCCGCGGCCACCAAGACGCAGTTCCGCGACGTGGCCGCGCGCTCGCCGCTGATGCACGTGGCGGCGCATGCCGAGGCCGACGCGGTGGACCCTCTGTACTCGCGCATCCTGCTGGCCAACGAGGGCGGCAAGCAGAATTTCCTGGAGGCGCACGAGATCCTCGGCCTGCCGATGGACGGCACGGCGCTGGTGACGCTGTCGGCCTGCGAGTCGGGGCTGGGGCGCATCGCGCAGGGCGACGAGGTGCTGGGTTTCACGCGCTCCTTTCTCTCGGCCGGCAGCTCGAGCCTGATCGCATCGCTGTGGCCGGTGTCGGACGACGCAACCGCGGTGCTCATGGGCACGCTCTACGGCGAGCTGGCCAAGGGCCGCGACATCCAGAAGGCGATGCAGGCCGGGCAGCTGGCGGTGTTGAAGGATCCGAAGATGTCCCACCCCTTCTTCTGGGCGCCGTTCAACCTGATCGGCAACTGGCGTCTCACGGTGGGGAGCTGACATGAAAAGAAGAATTGCCATGTCTGTTTGTGGTGTTGTGTTTGAAGTTTGTTGTTCGGGCCGCGATCACGCCGACGGGGTACCTTGCTCCGCGAATGTCCCCCGGCCTGCGGCCTCCTCCTTGATTTCGCTGCGCAAGGCACCCCATCGACGTGATCGTCATGCGCAGCGGTCGTTGATCGGTCAGCACAACGACCGCGCTCATCGTGCGCAGGGCATCGGGTGCTCCCCGCAGCGAAATAAAGGAGGAGCCGAAGGCGGGGGACATTCGCGGAGGGGAGTACCCGGTGGCCTGTGCACGCGCCCTGAACAACAGCACCCTGAACAGCAGCGCCCCCAACAACAGCAACACGCGGTGGAGCACTGAGATGCAGATGCGCGCAATCCAACGCTCCACCCCGATCGCCCTCGCAGTCGCCGCCCTGGTGAGCGCAACGCTTCTCGTTGCCGCCCAGCGCACCCATGCAGCGGAAGCCGATGCCAATGCGCTGCTGCCGACAAAGGATCCCTGCGGCAGCTGCGACCGCCCCGTCGCGCAGGCCACTGGCACCGTGGCGCCTCAGAGCCTGCCCGCGCCGCCGCAGCCACCTGCGGCCAGATTCAAGCTCAACGACCTGCGGCTCAACGGCGTCAAGGCACTGAGCAACGAGGAACTGCAGGGCATCACCGCGCCGTACATCGGGCGAGACGTCACGCTCGGCGATCTCGAAAGCCTGGCGCAGGCCATTACCGCGCGCTACAAGGAGCGCGGCTACTTCCTCGCGCAGGCCGTCGTGCCCGTGCAGACCGTGCGCGACGGCATCGTCGAGATCAGCGTCATCGAAGGCCGGCTCGGCAAGGTCGAGGTGATCGTTGCGCCCGATGCGGCCATCAGCGAGGCGCGCGTGCGCGGCTTCCTTGCGCCGTTGCAGCCCGGCGAGGCCGTCAACGCACCGGCCTACGAACGCTCGATGCTGCTGCTGTCGGACCAGCCCGGCATCAAGGTCTCGTCCGCGCTGCAGGAAGGCACGCAGCCGGGCACCACCGACCTGTCGGTGGAAGTGGCGCCGGCGCCGCGCTGGGCCTTCGCGGCCGAGGCCGACAACCACGGCACCAAGGAATCGGGCCGCTACCGCCTCGGCGGCACGATGCGCTGGGCGAGCCCGCTGGGCATCGGCGACAACCTGGACGTGCGCGCCATGGTCTCCAACGGCAATGCGCTGCAGTTCGGCCGCGTCGCCTACGAGGCGCCCATCGGCAGCAGCGGCCTGCGCGCGGGCCTCGGGCTGGCGCGCGTCAACTACGAGCTGGGCGGCGAGTTCTCGGAACTGGGCGCCCAGGGCAAGGCCGACGTGTTCGACGTCTCGCTGAGCTACCCGGTGATCCGCCAGCGCCAGCACAACCTGTTCCTGCGCCTGTCGGCCGACAGCAAGAAGCTCACCGACGAGTACACGGCGGTCGACTTCTCGGCGCGCAAGCGGGTGCGCGGCTTCGGTCTGGGCTGGACCTGGGAGCGCCGCGACGACTGGCTGGGCGGCGGCTATTGGGCGAGCACCGGCAATCTCTACCACGGCCGGCTCTCGATCCGCGACGCCGACAGCCTGCAGACCGACCAGGGCCTGGGCGGGCACCGCACCGAGGGCGGCTTCACCAAGGCCACCTTCCAGCTCTCGCGCCTGCAGGCGGTGCTGCCCCGGCACTCGCTGTACCTGGCGCTGGGCGGCCAGTGGGCCAGCAAGAACCTCGATGCCTCGGAAAAACTCTCGCTGGGCGGCGCGCGTGCCGTGCGTGCCTACCCCTCGGGCGAACTGCTGGTGGACCAGGGCGTGATCGGCACCGTGGAATGGCGCTGGTCGCTCGATGCCGAGTTCACGCCCTTCCTGTTCTACGACGCGGCGCACGGGCGCCAGACCAAGAACCCGACGATCTTCGACAGCGGCCCCCGTTCGCGCAGCCTGCGCGGCGCGGGCATCGGCCTGAGCTGGACGCGGCCCGGCAACTTCACCATCAATGCCACGCTGGCCTGGCGCGCCGGCACCGACCCCGCGCGCACCGACGGCGGCGGGCGCAACCCGCGGCTGTACGTGCAGGCGCAAAAGACCTTCTGAGGGCAGCATGAGAAACCATGATCTTTCCGCGAAAGCCCTGCCGCGGCACTGGCGCGTGCGGCCGCTGGTGCTGTCGCTGGCCTGCATGGGCATGGTGCCGGCCTGGGCGCAGCTCAACCTGCCGGCGGGCTTTCCGCAGAGCGGCAATGTGGTGTTCGGCAATGTGGGCATCGCTTCCGGCGGCTCGGCGACCAGGCAGGTGCTCAACCAGAGCACGATGAACGCCATCGTCAACTGGAACGCGTTTTCGCTGGACGGCGGCAAGACGCTCAACATCAACCAGCAGATGGGCGCCGCGAGCGTGATGCTCAACCGCGTGGTGGGCAGCGGCGGCGTGATCGAGCAGTCGGTCATCAACGGCACGCTGTCGGCCAACGGGCATGTGTTCGTGGTCAATCCCTCGGGCGTTCTCTTCGGCGGCAGCGCCCAGGTGAACGTCGGCGGGCTGGTGGCCTCCACGCTGGACATCAGCGACAGCCAGATCGCCAAGGAGGGCAGCGTGGTGGGCAAGGGCGGCCAGCTGCTGTTCGGCGGCGGCATCAACGATGCCAACAGCACCGCCCGCGTGACGGTCCAACCCGGCGCGGTCATCACCGTGGGCGAAGGCGGCACGCTCGGGCTGATCGGCGCGCTGGTGCGCAACGAGGGCAATATCAACGTGGCGCGCGGCTCGGCGGGCCTGGTGTCGGGCGCCCGGGTGACGCTGGACTTCGAAGGCGACGGGCTGACCAAGTTCACGGTGCCGCTCGAAGGCGGGCTCATGAACACCTCGGTGGCCGGCGTGCAGGCGACCGACCCCACCACCAAGGCGCTGGTGATGAACACCGGCACCATCACGGCCGATGGCGGGCGCGTGGTGCTGGTGGGCGCCTCCGGGCTGGTGCAGCAGGTGGTCAACCAGAGCGGCACGGTGCGCGCGCGTTCGCTGGTCGAGCGCGGCGGCGAGATCGTGCTGGAGGCCATCGGCGCGCAGGTCGACAGCGGCGCGGGCCTCGAGGTGAGCGGCACGCTGGATGCGCGCGGCAATGCGGCCGGCGTGGCCGGCGGCAGCATCCGCACCACGGCCGGCAACCTCAATGTGCTGGCGGGTACGCAGATAGCCGCCGGCGGCAATGAAGGCGGCGCCAACGGCAGCTGGACGGCCGAGGGGGGCCGCAATCTCTCGATCGTGGCCGATGCCGATTCCGGCAACATCGCGGCCAGCGTGATCGGCAAGGCCCTGAGCCAGGGCACCGACGTGACGCTGACCACGCGCTCGTCCGGCAAGGTGGCGCAGATCAACGACGCCGTCGTGTTCCAGCCCGGCGCCCAGGTGATCAAGGACGGCGGCGGCGCGGCCACGCTGCGCGTGAATTCGGTGGGCAACATCGACATGCGCTGGGCGGTGGAGGGCGGCGGCGCAACCATCGCTTCCACCAGCGGTGCGCTGAACGTCGATTTCAATGCCGACGCGCAGGGCCTGGCCGCCGCCGAGGCCGGCCAGGCCAACGGCATTGCGGCGGCCATCCGGCTGGACCGCGCGCGCATCGATGCCAACGGCGGGAACATCCGCTTCTTCGGGCAGGGCGACAGCGACAACGGGCGGGCGATCGGCGGGCAGGTCAAGGGCCCGGGTGCCGACGGCGCCGGCGAAATCCGCAGCGGCGTCTGGCTGGGCGGCAGCGCCTTGAGCACGCTCGGCGCGGGGAGCATCCTGCTGCGCGGCGAAGGCGGCACCGGCGAGGTGGGCAGCGGCTTCCTGAGCGCCACCGACGGCGTGCGCATCGACGGCGACAGCACGCTCGGCACGCAGGCCGGCGGCATCACGCTGGCCGGCCGCGGCGCCGCGGGAGGCTCGGGCGTGCGGCTGAACGGCGACGACTATTCGGTCGCCCTGTCTTCCGCAAGCGGCAATATCGCCCTGACCGGCACGGTGCGCGACTGGGCCAGCGGCGGCCCGGTCGGCGAGCCGCCGGATGGCGCCGGCGTGCTGATCACCGGCTCCAAATTGACCACCGGCGGCGATGTGCGCATCACCGGCCAGGGCGGCGACCTGTCGGGCATGGCCGCCGGCCTGCGCACGCAAGCCGTCGAATTGAGCACCAGCTACACCGTGGGCGCCTCGAATGGCGTGGCGATCGACGGCACGCGCATCGAGGCCGGCGCGGGCCGCAGCATCGCGATCACCGGCACGGCCGGCAGCGCGGGCTTCGGCTACGACGGCACGGGCGCGGCGCTGGGCTTCGCGCCGCTGGACGCGACGGTCACTCCGTTTGGCGTGCGGCTTTCGTCCTCCCAGCAGGCCGACGGGCTGCATGCCGCGGGCGGCAGCATCCGGATCGCGGCCGGCACGGGCGACGTGAGCCTGGTGGCCGGCGCCTTCGAGGGCACGCTGCTCGATGCCGCCAGCGCCACCGGCATGGGCGGCAGCATCGGCGTGACGGGGCGCAACATCCTCGCGCAATCGGCGGCGGACAGCAGCGGCCTGGCGGACGCCAGCGGCGCGGGCGGCGGCGGCAGCATCGAGATCCGCGGCAGCACCGCGGCTGGCGCCGGCAACGAGAACACGGGCGTGGTCTCGGTCGGCCCGAACCTCACGCTGCTGGCCAACGCCCTGGACAGCGGCAACGGCGGCAGCATCACCCTCGTCGGCGAGCGTTCGGTGCGCGCCTTCGGCGACCTGCAGGCCCGGGGCGGCAGCGCCGGCGGCAATGGCGGCACGATCGAAACCTCGGGCGGCTCGTTCGACGTGAGCGGCATCCGCATCGACGCCTCGGCGCCGGCCGGCCTGGCGGGGCGGTGGATCGTCGACCCGTATGACGTCACCATCGTCCACGGCGTGGCCGGCGGCGGCAGCCTGCCCACCAACCCCTTCGATCCGGTGGCCACCTCGACCATCCAGGACGGCGACATCAACGGCGCGCTGAACACCGGCACCAGCGTGAGCATCACCACCGGCAGCGGCGGCACCGATGCGGGCGACATCCGCTTCGGCAGCGGCATGGTGATCGAGCGCACGGTGGGCAGCGCGCCGCTGGTGTTCGAGCTGAACGCGGCGCACTCGATCGGCGACCGCGTGTTTTCCAGCTCGTACCTGGCGCCGATCATCCGTTCGACCACGGGGCCGATGGACGTGATCTTCAATGCCGGCTCGGCCGGGGCGCTCGACGGCTACGTCCATTACTTCGGCAACACGGGGGCCGACCAGGCCGTCATCTCCACCAACGGCGGCAGCGTGCTGGCGCACGCCACGGGCACGGGCTATGCCGAAGTGGTCTTCAACTCCGCCAGCATCGACACCGGCGGCGGCAACCTGAGCCTTGTGACGGACGGGCCGAGCAGCACCCAGTTCGTCGCGTTCAGCGGCGATGTGCACACGCGCGGCGGCAGCGTGACGCTGGACTCGGGCTTCGTCGGCGCCAGCCCCGCGTTCAGCGACATCAACATCGACGTGGACGGCACCATCGACACGGGCGGCGGCGCGGTGTCCATCCATGCGCATGGCGTGGGCGGCATCTACGATTCGGTGACCAGCCGCTTCAACAACCAGATCATCACCAACGGCGGGGCGGTGTCGATCCTGAACGGGCAGACCGGCGCGCCCTCGGGCTTCGTGCTGCTCCAGGGCACCCGCATCGACACGCGCGTCGGCCAGTCCGATGCGGGCGCCGGCGGCAACGTGAGCATCGCCGGCGGCGGCGTGAGCATCAACGGCGCGCGCATCGACAGCGCCACCGGCGACGTGGCGATCACCGGGACCGGCGGCACGGGCCAGAGCGGCAGCGCGGTGCAGCTGGATTCGCTGTTCCTGCGGGCCGTGGGCGTTCCGGTTCCCACCGCCATCTCGACCACCAGCGGCAACGTGCTGGTGCGGGGCGTGCAGGACTTCAACCGCGGCTCGAGCGCATTCAATGCGACGCATGGCGTGCTGGTCACCGGCGGCAGCAGCATCACGACCGGCAGCGGCAACATCGCGCTGCAGGGCCTGTTTGCCAGCGCGGTGGTCGACGGCACCGACAGCGGCGTGCGGCTGGAAAACGGCGCGCGCCTGGCAACCACCGGCGGCGGCAGCATCGAGCTGACCGGCAGCTCGCTGCAGGGCACGCCCGGCGTGTCGATCCAGACCGGCCTCTTGTCCACCGGCGCTCCCGGCGCGGCGCCGCAGGTGCAAAGCAGCGGCAACCTGGTGCTGCGCGCCAGCAACGACGGCAGCGCGCCGGCCCTGGCCATCGACGTGCCGGTGAGCGCCGCCGGCACCATCAACCTGCGGCCGGGCGGCATGGACGCGGCGCTCAATACCTTCGACGCCACGGCCGCCGGCATCACCGTGGGCGGTGCGGCGGGGGGCGGGTTCACGCTGTCGGATGCGCTGATGTCGCGCTTGAATGCGCCCAGCGTGGTGGTGGGCAGCAACACGCACGCAGGCACCATCACCGTGGCCGGCGCGCTGACGAGCGCCGGCGCGCTCACGCTGCAGAACGAAGGCGTGGGCGCAGGCGCCGGCGGCATCGTGCTGAACGGCGCCGTCACGGCGGACCGCCTGGGCCTGCTCTCGGCCGGCGACATCACACAGACGGTGAAAGCACCGATCACCGCCCAGCACCTGCTGGCGCGCTCCAGCCGCGGCAGCGTGCTGCTGGACCAGGCGGCCAACAACGTGAGCGAGAACACGCTGGGCGGCGGCGCCGCCGGCGCCTTCCGCTACCAGGACGTGGACGGCGTGCGCATCGGCGCGCTGTCGGTCACCGGCTTCGACGCCGGCAGCAACCAGCCGCAGCTGGTGTCGGCCACCTCGATGGCGGCCGACACGGTGTTCGTGCGCACGCTCTCGGGCGACCTCACGCTGGACACCGCCGTCACCAGCAGCTCGGGCACCGACCTGGTGGCCGCGGCGCGCTTCCAGAATGCGGGCGGCGGCAGCATCGGCGGCGCGCCCTGGCGCATCTGGGCCGACACCTGGGTGGGCGAGTCGCGCGGCGGCCTCGCCGGCTCGGGCGCCACGCCCAACCTGTTCCACTGCGCCTACCTGGGGCTGTGCACCGTGAGCATCACGCCGGGCGACAACCACTTCATCTACGCCCAGCAGCCGCGGGCCACGGTGGTCATCGGCGACGCCAGCCGGCCCTTCGGCATGGCCAACCCGCCCTTCGGCTTCACCATCGGCGGGCTGATCCTGGGCGACGGCACCGCCGGCTTCCAGGGCACGCCCACGAGCCCGGCCGGCATCTTCAGCCCCGCGGGGCGCTATGGCATCAACGGCAGCTTCACCTCGGCGGCCGGCTATGCGGTGGACGTGGTGCCCGGCACGCTGACCGTGACGGCGGCCCTGCGCCGGCCGGACTTTCCGAGCGCGGACCTGGTGCGCGATCTGCCCAACACCAACACCTACACCTTCGACCGCAACCTCGGCGCGCCGCCGATCTGCTTTGCCACCGGGCCGCTGGAGGGCGACCGTGCGCAGCAGGACGGCGACCTGCTGGCGCGCGAATGGTCGCGCGTGCGTTCGCGGCCCAACCTCACCAGCTGCGTGGCCACCGACCGCAAGAACGGCTGCGCCGATTTCTGAGAGCGACCTGGCCGTGGAACTGCCGCCGCCCCTGTTCCTGTTCATCCAGACGAACAAGCGCTGCAACCTGCGCTGCGAGCACTGCGACTTCTGGAAGCTCGACGACGCCGACCGTGCGCGCTACCTCGGCCCGGCGCGCCGGCACGAGGTGCTGGCGGAGTTCGCCGCGATGAACCCCCAGGGCAGCGTGGTGATCTGCGGCGGCGAGAGCATGCTCGACCTGGAGGACTACTTCCACATCTCGCGCACCTGCCGCGAGCTGGGCCTCGCCTGCCTGTCGGTCATCAACGGCACCCGCGTGCGCGACGAGGCCACGGCCGAGCGCATGATCCGCGAGGGCCCGCACGGCATCTCGGTGTCGCTCAACAGCCATCGGCCGGCCCTGCACGACCGCACGCGCGGCGTGAAGGGCGCCTTCGGCAAGGCGGTCGCCGCGCTGCGCCTGCTGCTGGCGGCGCGCCCGCCGGGCGGCGACACCCGGATCAACGTGATGGGCCTCGTCTTCGACGAGAACTACCTCGAGCTGGAGGACTTCTACGCCTTCGTGCTGGACGAGCTGGGCGCCGACAAACTGAAGCTGAACTTCCTGCAGCCCAGCTTCGGCCAGATGGGGCTGGTCGACCCCTTCTTCGCCGCCCACCGCAACGTGGACCCGGACCGGCTGGTCGAGGTGATCCGCCGCTGCGACCAGCGCTTCGGCCTGGGGCTGAACCCGCTCTGGCTGCACCAGGTGCACATGTACTTCTCCACGCTGCGCGCCTGCCCGGACGCCGCGCGCGGCTGGGGCTCGCACACGCGCACGACGGAACACATCTGCAACACCTACGAGCGCAACATCATGGTGGACCACTACGGCGTGGCGCGCCTGTGCTTCTCGGGCAGCTTTCCGGGCATGCAGCTGGACAAGCCCGGCGACTTGCGCCTGTTCTGGCGCGAGGCGGAGTTCGTCCGCACGGCGATGCGCGGCTGCAACCAGTTCTGCGGCATCAGCCACAGCGTGCGGCGGGAGACCAGCACCTGCGCCTCACGCCGACCGGCCGCGCTCTTTCCCGAGGCGCGGCCCGCGGCCGGCGTGGCGCGCACCATTCCCCTGCACGTGGACCGCGGAGGCTGAGGTGAACGGCGCGGCGCTCAGGGTGGCCGTGGTCACCCCCTACCACCGCGAGCCGGCCGCCGTGCTGCGCCGCTGCATGCAGAGCGTGCGTGCGCAGAGCCATCCGCAGGTGGTGCACTACATGGTGGCGGATGGCCTCCCGCAGCCCGGGCTGCTGGCCGAATGGCCGCATGTGCGGCACATCGTGCTGCCGCAGGTCAACGCCAACTTCGGCTGCACGCCGCGCGGCATCGGCGCGCTGTGCGCACTGGCCGACGGCGCCGACGTGGCGTGCTTCCTGGACGCGGACAACCTGTTCCTGCCCGGCCACGTCGCCTCGGTGGTGCAGGCCTACGCCGAGGCCCGGGAGCGGGGCCGGCCGGTCGATGCGGTGTTCTCTTCCCGGTACATGTTCCTGCCGGGCCACGAGCACCTGCGCATCGTTCCGCCGGACGAGGCGCCGGGCTCGGATTTCGTGGACACCAACTGCATCAGCCTGGCCCGCTCGGCCGGGTTTCTCTGGGGCGCCTGGTCGCAGCTGCCGCGTTCGCTGACGCCGGTGTGCGACCGGGCGATGTGCTGGCTCATGCAGCACCACGGGCTGCGGGTGCGCTGGACCCGGCAGTGCACCGTGCTGTACGAATCGCGCTGGCGCGCCACCTATCTGCAGGCCGGCCTGCCGCCGCCCGAGGGGCTGCACGACGAGCTGCTGCGCTCGGCCGGCGTCGGCCTGACGCCGGAAGAGCTCTGGGGCCTGCTGCGGGTGCAGTGGCGCTTCGATCCGCCGGCGCGGCGGGCGTGACGGACCCGGTGCGCCGGCTCACCGCGGGAGGCCGTGGCCGCCCGTTGCGTCCAGTGCGCCCAGCGCGCGCGGCAGGTCGCCGTGCCAGGTCTTCAGGCCCTGGTGCGACAGGCGCGACTGCAGGTCGACGAACACCTGGCCGCCCAGCTGCTGCCAGCGCCGGCAGAAGGCGAAGTCCTCGCTCAGGTAGCGGCCGGTGGCGGGCTCGAACTGGGTGTCGAAGAAGCGCCAGTGCGGCAAGTGCGCATTGGCGTGGTCGCCGGCCTCGGGCGTGTAGCGCAGCTCGGGCATGGCCGCGGCCATGCGTTCGAACACGCCGCGGGCGATCAGCATGAAGCCGGTCGGCGCGTCCAGCACCTCGACGAAGCCGTCGGCGTCGGCCTCGGTCGGCGTGTGGCGCAGGTTCAGCGGATAGCGCGCATGCAGCGCGTCGAAGTCGGCCTGCGTGGCGCCCGCGGGCAGCGGCCGCGCCAGGCCCTGGGCCGGCCAGCCGTCGTTCTTGTGCGGGTAGACGCCGGCCACCACGTCGCGGCCGGACAGCAGCAGGCGCAGCGCCGCATCGGGCGCGAAGCCGACGTCGGCGTCGATCCAGAACAGGTGCGTCCATTGCGCATCGGCCATGAACTCGGCCACCAGCCGGTTGCGCGCGCGCGTGAGCAGGCTGTCGCCGTCGAGGAAGCGCGTCTGCATGGCGAAGCCGTGCGTCCACGCCGCATTGACCAGGCCCAGCAGGCTGCGCACATAGAGGCTGGCCATGGCGCCGCTGTAGCTGGGCGTGGCGACGAAGGGGCGGATGCCCTTGAGGGCGGCGGTGTCGAGCATGGCGGGGTCGGTGCGTGGTGAATGCCTGGTGAATGCTGGTGGAAGAGGGGCGTGCAGTTCAGGCCGCGTGCGCATGGCGCCGCGTGGTGAGCAGTGCGCGCAGCTTGGCCGGCGCGACCGGCTTGGTCAGCAGCATCACGCCGCCGTGGCGCAGCCGCTGCAGCACCTCGGGGCCGGTGGCGCCCGAGACCAGCACCGCGAGCGCATCGGGCTGCAGGCGCCTGGCGGCATCGATCACCTCCATGCCGTCGGCGTCGCCGGCCAATTGCAGGTCGCACAGCACCGCGTCGAAATGCACGTCGCCCGTGCCCAGCCGCGCGATGGCCTCGGCGCCGGTGGCCACGCATTCGACCTGGCAGCCCCACTGCTCCAGCAGCGCGCGGCTGCCGTCGAGGATGGCGGGGTCGTCGTCCACCACCATGCAGTGCAGCCCGGCCAGCGGCGTCAGCGCGAGCGGCGCGGGTTCGGGCGCCGTAGCGTCGGCCGCATGGGCCGCGGGCAGCGTGAGCGCAAAGGTGCTGCCCGCCTGCAGCGCCGAGCGCAGCGTGATGCGGGTGCCCAGCAGCGCCGCGATGCGCGCGCAGATCGCCAGGCCCAGGCCGAAGCCGCGGCGGCGGTCGCGCTCGGTGTTGGCCACCTGGTAGAACTCCTCGAAGATGCGGCCCTGGTGGATGGGCGCGATGCCGATGCCGTTGTCGCGCACCTCGATGCGCACGCTGTCGCCGTTCCTCCCGCGGCAGCGGCGCGCGGCCACCAGCACGGTGCCGCCGGCCGGCGCATGGCGCAGTGCGTTGGCCACCAGGTTGCCGACGATGCGCTGCAGCAGCGCCGCATCGCTGCGCACCGCCAGGCCGCGGTCGCTCCAGCGCAGGCGCACGTGGGTTTCCACCGCGGTGGCGGCATGCTGCGCATCGAGTTGGTCGAACAGCGCCGCGAGCGGCACCTTGGTGATCGCCGGCGTCAGCACCTGGGCATCGAGCCGCGAGATCTCCAGCAGGTCGTCCAGCAGCACGCCCATGAACTCGGTGCTCTCCTGCAGCCGCAGCATGGCGGGGCGCTGCGCGGCGCTGGCGCCCGGCAGCAGGCCGTCGATGAACAGGCCCATGGCATGCAGCGGCTGGCGCAGGTCGTGGCTGGCCGCGGCCAGGAAGCGGGCGCGCGAGAGTGCGGCCTGCTCGGCCTCGGCCATGCGCTGCAGCGCCACCGCGGTGGCCTCGCGCACGCGCTCCTCGCTGATCTGCCGGTTGCGCTGCAGGCGCTCGGCCAGGCGGTCGATGTCGTGCGCGAGCACCGTGAGCTCATGCGCGCGGCCCTTGCCGGCGCCGCCGGCGGACGCGCGGCTGTCGCCCTCGGCCACGTCGCAGCGCGCCTCGAAGTGGCCGCCCTCGAGCGCGGCCACGGTGCGCGAGATGCGCCGCAGCGGCCGCGCCACCGTGCGCGCCATGTGGCGCACCGAGGCCCAGGCCGCCAGCAGCGCCACCAGCGCGATGCCGATGCTCGCGATCAGCGAGCGGCTGCGTTCGCGCGCATAGGCCGTGGTGTCGCGGAAGGTCTGCACCAGGCCGATGGGCGCGTCGCCGGCGGCGGTGGAGCCGGCCGGCGCGAAGGCGCTGGCGCGCGAGGCCTCGCGCAGCGTGACCGGCGAGGTGAACATGCGCAGCTGCGCAAGCGACGAGGCCTTGGGGCCGGCCGTCACGTAGACGCCGGCGCTGTTGCTGATTTCCACGCGCATCACCTGGCCGCCGCGCAGCGCGGCATTGGCCACGTTCTGCAGCGCCGGCAGGTCGCCGGCATAAAGGCTCAGGTCGGACATGGCCGCCACCTGGCGCGCCACCGCCTGGCCCTCGGCGTCGAAGGCGGCCTCCAGCGTCTGCAGCCGGCTGTGCGTGAACCAGCCGGTGAGCGCGAGCGCCACCGCGGCGCACGGCACCACGCCAAGGCGGAACAGGTCGCGCTGCAGGTTGCCGCGCACCAGCAGCGTGGGCGTGGGCGCAGAGGGCGGCGGCGCTGCATCGGCGCGCCTGCCCGCGGAGGGCAGCGTCTCGCTCATCGCACGACCGTGAGCCGCTCGGTCAGTTCCCGCTCCTCGGGCAGGCGCAGGCCGAGTCCGCGCGCCACCGTGGCATTGACCCGCACGGTCGCGGGCGCGGCCGATTCCACCAGCGGATTGCCGCTGCCGCCGGCGCCGCTCGCGAGCTTCTGCCCGAGCAGGCGCGCCTGCTGGGCCAGCTGCGCCGGCGTCGAGACGGCCGCCGCCAGGCCGCCCGAACGCACCAGCCCTTCGCTGGCGCCGAACACCGGCAGCCCCGCGCCGGCACCGGCGCGCAGCACCGACAGCGTGGCGGCCTGGTTGTCGCCGATCAGGTCGGGCAGCACCAGGAGGGCATCGCTGCGCGGCACCACCGAGCGCAGCGCGCCGGCCAGCGACCTGTCGTCGGGCGCGTACTCCACCTGGATGTCCCACGGTGGGTTGCCGTTCTGCGCGGCGCGCTGCAGCTCGCGCACCAGCGGTTCGGATTCAGGTGTGGCAACCACGCCGATGCGGTGCTTCTGCGGCAGCACCGCGCCGATCAGCGCGAGCTGGTCCGCCATGGCCGGGTCGCGCAGCAGCACGCCCACGCGCCGGTCGCCGCGCTTGAGTGCGGCGCTGCTGGCGCGAAGGCTCTCGTAGTCGAGCCGGCTCAGCATCGCGAGCACCAGCGGCTGCTGGCCCGGGCGCTCCAGCGCGGCGCGTGCGGCCAGCGCGCCCACTGCGAGGGTGAGCGCGGCGTTCGCGGGCGCGGTGCGCAGGCTGCGCGTGCGCACGCCGGCATTGGCGCCGCGCTCGGAGTCTGGCTCGGCGCGCGCCGTTTCCACCGGCTGCGCGGCTTCGGCGCCGCCTGGCGCGAGCCGCACCAGCTCGAAGCGGCTGCCGGGCTCCTGGCTCGCGCGCAGATGCTGCACGAACTCGGCATGCGCCGGGAGCTCGTCGCCCACCAGCACCGTGAGCTCGGCCGCCGAGGCACTGGCGGCGGCCTGCGCCATGCACACGAGGGCCAGCACGGCGCAGGCGCCTTGGCGTCGCCGTTTCCGGAGGAGCGAGATGAGAGGGTTCACGGCGACAAACATGGGCTGCGGCTGCAGCAAGTGCAGCACCCAATGTACGGAAGCCGCCTGCTCCGCGCGATAAGGCAGAGGGCTTATGTCGGCGCCCGCAGCCCCGCGCGGCTGTGAGGAAGATCACAGCGCCGGCAGCCGCTTGGCCTATGTCCGACGCACTACCCTGGTCAGGCGTCGGCGTTCGACAGCGCCGCCGCGCGCTGCGCCTGGATCGCCTGGCGCAGCACGCGCGGCGACACCGGCTTGTAGAGCACCGCGATGCCGGCGCTCGCCACTTCGCGCAAGCGGTCGGGCTTGGTCTCGCCCGTGACCAGCAGCCGCGCCGTGCCCGGGCCGATGCCGCGCGGGTGGCGCTCCAGCGCGGCGATCACGTCCAGGCCGTTGTCGCCGCCCTGCAGCAGCAGATCGCTCACCACCACGTCGGGCGGCTTCGCCCAGGTGTCGGCCAGCGCCAGCGCTTCGGCGCGCGTCTGCGCGGCCAGCACTTCGGCGCCCCAGTGGGTGAGCACCACCGTCAGGCCTTCGAGGATGGTGCGCTCGTCGTCGATCACCAGGATGCGCAGGTTTTCCAGGCTCGCTTCTTCCTCGGCGCCGCCGGCGGCGGGCGCGGCGGCCGGCGGCGGCAGCGCGGCCGGCGCCGAGCGCACCAGCACGCGCACGCAGGTGCCCTTGTGCGGCCTGGACGTGAGGTCGACGCGCGTGTTGAGCAGCTCCGCCAGCCGCTGCACCGTGGCCAGCCCGAGGCCCATGCCGCGCGCGCCGCGCGGTGCCTGGCGGCCCGTGGTCTCCACCTGGTAGAACTCCTCGAACACCCGCGCCTGATGCTGCGGCGCGATGCCCACGCCGGTGTCGACCACGTCGATGCGAACCCCCTTGCCGCGCCGCCGCGCGCCGATCAGCACGCCGCCCTCGAGCGTGTGGCGCAGCGAGTTCGACACCAGGTTGTTGAGGATGCGCGAGAGCATCACGTAGTCGCAGCGCACCCACAGCTCGGTCTTGCGCGCCACCAGCCGCAGCCCCTGCTGCTCGGCCACCGGGCGGAAGTTGCGGCTGATCTCGTCGAACAGCCGGTCCAGCGGAAAGTCGGCCCACTGCGGCTGCAGCACGCCGGCGTCGAGCTGCGAGAGATTGAGCAGCTCGGAGAACAGCCGGTCGAGCGAATCGACGCACTCGCGGATGTGGCCGATGCGCTGCAGGCGCAGCGGATCGGTCTCGCCGTTGGCCAGCCCGTCGGAAAAGAGCGTGAGCGCATGCAGCGGCTGGCGCAGGTCGTGGCTGGCCGCAGCCAGCAGGCGCGTCTTGGCCTGGCTTGCCACTTCGAGCTGCTGGTTCTTGCGCGCGAGTTCGGCGGTGGCCTCGCTGATGCGGCTTTGCAGCAGGCGATGGCTTTCGGCCAGCGCGCGCGCCGCCTGGTTGAAGCCGTGCTGCAGGTGCCGGATCTCGGAGGTGCCTTCGATGGCCACGCTCGCGGCCTCGCCCGCGCCCAGCCGGTCCACGGCCCTGCCGAGCGCGCGGATCGGCTCGCTGATGCGCCGCGCCGCCCACCAGCCCGCCAGGCCCACGCCCACCAGGCTGATCGCCAGCACCAGCACCACGTTGAGCCACACCGAACGGCGCGCGTCCTGCACCGCGTCCAGGCTCATCTCCACCATCACCTTGCCGCTCTGGCGGCCCTCGTCGCTGACGATCGGCACCACCACCTGCAGGCCATCGCCGCGCGCGCGGTCGACGGTCTCGGAGTTGGCGACGATCTCGCCGTCCTCCGACCAGATCTGCACCTGCTGCACGTGCGGCTGGTAGGTGCCCGACTGGGCGGTGCGCTGCAGCA
This sequence comes from Variovorax sp. 05T418, assembly GCF_056396385.1. Lineage (NCBI taxonomy): Bacteria > Pseudomonadati > Pseudomonadota > Betaproteobacteria > Burkholderiales > Comamonadaceae > Variovorax > Variovorax sp. 05T418. The sequence goes on from NZ_JBFTLJ010000011.1 coordinate 135,725, forward strand.
TGCGGCGGTCCATGCGCAGCAGCGGCGTCTGCGCCGCGGTGGCCACCTGCATGGCCACCGTCTGCGCGTTGGCGCGCATCAGCGCGGTCAGGTTGTCCAGGTGCTGGCGCGTCAGCACGGCAATGGCCGCCAGCGTGGCGGCGGTCGCCGGAACCAGCGCCAGCAGGATCAGCTGCTGCGCGAAGGTGAGGCGCGCAAGCCCCCGGAGGACGCGGAAGTTCCAGTTCATGGGGGGATTTGGCGCATGAATGTCGAGCTTAGAGGGACGGCCATGCGAGCGAAAGATGGGAAAAACATCACGAAATTAACTTGTATTTGGTATCTAATTGCGTCGCGTTGCCCATGTTAGACCCGCTGGTCCGCAGCGGCCCCATGTCTTCGTGTTCCAAAAATGCAGGCCTCCCCATGCCGCGCCCGGAAGGCTTCCGGCGCTTCCGACGCCGTTCGCGCCTCTCGCTGCCCGAGGTTCGGGCGCGCCGCCGCCATGGTGGGCGTGGCGCGCCGCGGCGCAGCGGCCGCCATGCTCGCATTGCTTGCCGGCCTGCCACAAATGGCCCTTGCGCAGCCTGCGCTGCAGCCCGATGCGCCGGTTCGCTTCGGCATCCTGCCGCTGGGCGGCGCCTTCGAGTCGCGCAGCGACTGGGACCCGCTGCTGGCCGAATTGAGCCGCGCCATCGCCAGGCCCGTGAGCGTGCTGTCGGTCAACTCGTACGAAGCGCTCGACCAGGCGATCCGGCGCGACGAGGTCGACATGGCCTTCCTGTCCGGCAAGATGGCGCTGGACGCCGTCACGCAGCGGCGCATGAAGGTGGTGGCCCAGGTGGTGCGGCACGACGGGCTGCCCGGCTACCGGGCGCTGCTGCTGGCGCGCAAGGCGCCGCCGTTCAACAGCATGAAGAGCCTGCTCGCGGAGCCGGAGCGCTGGCGCCTCGCACGCGGCGAGCGGCAGTCGGTGTCGGGCTTCATCGTGCCGCAGCTGCAGCTGTTCCTGCCCAACCACATCGCGATGGAGACGCGCTTCCTGAGCGAGATCGTCGGCACCCACCAGACCACCGCGCTGGCCGTGGCCAACAGCGAAGCCGACGTGGCCACCAACAACACCGCCGACTTCGAGCGCTTCAGGCAGCGCTTTCCGGCCGAGGCCGAGCGGCTGCAGGTGCTGTGGGAGTCGGAGCTCATTCCGCACGCGCAGATCGTGGTGCGGCGCGAATATCCGCCCGAGCTGCGCAGCCGCGTGCAGGCCTTCCTGGTCGGCTACGGCCGCGCGAAGGGGCCCAAGGGCGATGCGGAGCGCGTGGTGCTCAAGTCGCTGCATGACCTGGCCGGCTTCGTGGCGGCGGACAACAGCTCGCTGCAGCCTGCCGCCAAGCTGGCCTACCAGCTGGCCAGGCAGAACGCCATTGGTGCGCAGTGGGTCAACGATGCGGCGCGGCAGGCGCGGCTCTCGCGCATCGAGAGCGGGTACGCGGAACAGACCGCCGTGCTGCGCGACCTGTCTCCCTGACGCGGGCCCTGCCCATGTCCATGTCCATGCTGCGTCTCCTGCGTTCGGTTGCCGCGGCGCTCGCGCTCTTGGCCGTTGCCGCGGCCTGCCTGGCGCAGGGCGGTGCCGCCACGGCGGACAAGGCAGCTTCTGCGCCGGTCAAGTCGATCCGCTTCGGCGTGCTGCCGCTGGGCGGCGCGGTCGAATCGCGCGCCCTGTGGACGCCGCTGCTGGCCGGCCTGAGCCAGGCCATGGGCGTGCCCGTGAGCGCCTACTCGGTGGCGTCGTACGAGGAACTCGACCGCGCCATCCAGCGCGACGAGATCGACATGGCCTTTCTCTCGGCCAAGATGGCGCTCGACGCCGTGATGCAGCGGCGCATGAAGGTGGTGGCGCAGATCGCGCGCCGGCCCGGCATGCCGACCCACCGCGCCGTGCTGCTGACGCGCAAGGCCGGCCTGCCCAGCACGCTGGAGGCCGTGCTCGCCGAGCCCGAGCGCTGGCGGCTGGCGCGCGGCGACAGCCGCTCCGTGACCGGCTTCCTCATTCCGCAGAGCCAGCTTTTCCTGCCGCGCGGGATCGCGATGGAAACGCGCTTTCGCGGCGAGATCGTCGGCACCCACCAGGCCACCGCGCTGGCCGTGGCCAACGGCGATGCCGACGTGGCCACCAACAACACCACCGACTTCGAGCGCTTCAGGGAACAGTTCCCGGTGGAGGCCGCGCGGCTGCACATCGTGTGGGAGTCCGAGCCGCCGCCCGGTGCGCAGATGGTGGTGCGGCGCAGCTATCCGCCCGAGTTCCAGGCCCGGCTGCAGGCCTTCCTGGTGGGCTACGGCCAGGGCAAGGGCCCCGGCGCCGATGCCGAGCGCGAGGTGCTGAAGACGTTGCGCGCGGCCTACGGCTATGCCCCCGCCGACGACAGCGCGCTGCTGGCCGAGGCCATGCTCGAATACCAGCTCGGCAAGCAAAGCGCCATGGCCGCCGCCTGGGTCAACGACGCCGCGCGCGAGAAGCGCCTGCAGCGCATCGAGAAGAACTACCGGGAACAGGTCGAGGCCCTGAGCGCGGCCGCCGGTTCTGGCGCGCGCTGAGCATCTGCAGCTGGCATCGATATCATGGATCGGGCCCACCAGGGCAACCGGTCAATCAAGGGAGAGAACAAATGCCGTCGAACATGAATTCGGCTGCGCGTGCGCAGCATTCGGAGCCCAACATCACTCTGTACGGGCGCATCGCTGCAGATCCTGTGGGCTATGTCACCTGGCCCACGCCCCATCTGCATTTTTCGATCGTCATCGACGACGCCTACAGCGGCATCACCGTGATCGATGGTCAGCCGACCTTCTTTGAAGCGGGTAGGCGGAATTTTGGCTTGATCCGATCGAACCGATACATGAACTCGCTTCCCGGCGAGGTGCGGACCCAGATTCCTCTGAATCCCCCGCAGGGCATGAGTCGACAGGAGTTCGCACGCCAGCTCGTCGTCAACTCTCAGAAGTTCGCGAGCTACGTTTCTCCGTACTCGGCGCCGAAGAACATCCTCGGCTCGCGCATGCGTCCCGGCGAGTACAACAGCAGCTCCTATGTTGCAGGCTTGCTCAAGAGCGTGACGGGCTACGTGCCCTTGGTGTCCGTACCTGGATATTTGACGCCAGGTTGGGAGAGCCCCATGCCGGCGCATTACTACAAGGGCGAGGCGATCCGATGAAAGCGCGGTGGTGGTGGCTGCCGCTGAACATGCTGGCCTGGACCTTGGCGATGCCTTTGCTCAGCGTCGGCCTGCGCTTCCTGGAGCAGCATCGGATCCTGGCGATGTCGGGGAGCGCCGTGGCGGCCGGAGCGATTGCGCTTTTGCTTTGGGCCGCCTTGATCTACGCGAGATGCGTTCCGGCAGCGCCCGAACTCCCGCGCCGCATCGGGTACTTCGTGGCGTTCGTCGCCGCGATGCTTGCGCTGGGCGCAGGAGCCCTTTGGCTGACCTTCTGGGCCATCGTCGCGATCTACGGCCTGTAACGCCCGCCCGGAGCTGTCCGTTCCTTTTTGCCGGTAGACAACCGGCGGGACATTTGCCGCACCGCCATCGAGGCATCTACTCCCTTCGCCGTAGCTCCAAAACCCCGCATCTAGGCCGTTAGGCGGATTTGCCCGCCGCGGCGCGCGCCGGAAACTTCGTGTTTCTTTCAGGCAGCCCTTGCCGTTGACGGAGTGCGGATGAGTTGGCGAACAAAAGTGGTCTGGAGCGAGGGGATGCTGCTGCAGCCCCAGCACCTGCAGCAAAGCGAGCGTCATGCCGACCATGCGAGGCATGTGCTGCTGCGTTCCACCACGCCTTATGCCTGGGGATTCGCGGAGATCGAGATCGACCAGGCCGCGCTCACGCTGGGCAAGCTCGCGCTGGTGCGCGCGGTGGGCCTGTTCGGCGACGGCACGGTGTTCGACATGCCGGCGGTCGATCCGCTGCCCGAGCCCATCGACATCCCGCCCGCCATGCGCGACGAGGCCGTGGTGCTGGCGCTGCCGCTGCGCCGCGCCGGCGCCCGCGAGGCCGATGCCGAAGACTATGAAGAGCTGGTGCGCCACCGCGTGCTCGAGTCCGAGGTGCCCGACTCCAATACCGCGGGCGAGCGCACCGCCGTGCTGCAGCTGGGCCAGCTCCACACGCGCCTGATGCGCGCCAGCGAAGCCACCGACGCCTGGACCATGCTGGGCGTGGCGCGCGTGCTGGAGCGCCGCGTCGACAACCAGGTGCAGCTCGACCGCGCGATGCTGCCGCCGCTCTTGGACGTGGCGGGCCATGCCGTGATCCGTTCCTGGCTCGACGAGCTGCTGGGCCTGCTGCGCCAGCGCGGCGAGGCACTGGCCGGCCGCATGACGCAGGGCGGCACCGGCGGCGTGGCCGAGATCGCCGACTTCATGCTGCTGCAGGCCGTCAACCGCAACGAGGCGGTCTTCGCGCACCTGGCCCAAAGCGCCATGCTGCACCCGCAGCATTTCTTCGAGCATGCGCTCGGGCTGGCCGGCGACCTGGCGAGCTTTCGCGATTCGCGCCGCGTCACGCGCTTCGGCCCCTACATCCACGACGACCTGGCGCTGAGCTTCCGCCCGCTGATGGACGACCTGCGGCGCAGCCTCTCGATGGTGCTGGAGCAGTCGGCCATCCGCATCGACCTGCACGACCGCAAGCACGGCGTGCGCGTGGCGGTGGTGACCGACGTGGAGCTGCAGCGCAAGGCGACCTTCGTGCTCGCGGTGAATGCCAACATGCCGAGCGAGGCGCTGCGCGCGCGCTTTCCCACGCAGGTCAAGATCGGCCCGGTCGAGCGCATCCGCGACCTCGTGAACCTGGCGCTGCCGGGCGTCACGCTCACGCCGATGCCGGTGGCGCCAAGGCAGATTCCCTTCCACACCGGCGCCAACTACTTCGAGCTCGAAACGCGCAACAGCGACCTGTGGCGCCAGCTGGAGCAATCGGGCGGCATTGCGATGCACATCGCGGGCGACTTCCCAGGGTTGGATCTGGCTTTCTGGGCCATTCGTTCCTAGCCGCATCGGGCTGACGGAAACGGAACACCATCATGACAACACCCGATCCCTTCGCCGCCTTCGAGTCGGAGCGCACGGTCATCAAGCCCAAGCCGCGCACGCCGGCCGGCACGCCGCCCGCGCCGGCTCCCGCACCCTTCTTCGGCGGGGCCGATCCGACGCCGGCCGCCGAGGTCGGCGAGATCGGGCTGCTCAATCCGCTGGTCTCGGCCGCGGGCAAGCTGCTGGTGCTGATCGGAAAGCTGCGCAACCTGGTGCAGCCGCCCAACGTGCCGGCCCTGCGCGCCTCCACTGCCGACGCGGTGAACCAGTTCGACGCCGCTGCGCGCCGCGCCGGCGCCAGCAACGAATCGGTGCTGGCCGCGCGCTACGTGCTGTGCACTGCGCTCGACGAGGCCGTGGCCAACACGCCCTGGGGCGTGCAGGCCGGCTGGAACAAGCAGAGCCTGCTGGTGCAGTTCCACAACGAGACCTGGGGCGGCGAGAAGGTGTTCCAGCTGCTCGCCAAGCTCGCGCAGGACGTGCCCACGCACCGCCAGCTGCTGGAGCTGATCTACAGCGTGCTCGCGCTCGGCTTCGAAGGCCGCTACCGCGTGGTCGACAACGGCCGCGCGCAGCTCGATTCGGTGCGCCAGCGCCTTGCCGACCTGATCGCCAAGGACCGCCCGCCGCTCGAAGCCGAGCTTTCGCCGCACTGGCGCGGGCAGGGCGCGGGCACGGTGCGGCTGCGCGAATCGCTGCCGCTGTGGGTGTTCGCGGCCGGCTTCGCGCTGCTGCTCGCGCTGGCCTGGTTCGGCCTCAGGCTCACGCTCAACTACCGCTCCGACACCACCTATGCCGCGGTGTCGGGCCTGCGCGTGCCCAACCTCCAGATCGCGCCGCCTGCCGCGCCGGCCAAGTCGCCGCGGCTCGCGCGCTTTCTCGAGCCCGAGATCAAGCAGGGCCTGGTCACCGTGACCGACGAGGCCGACCGCAGCGTGGTGCGGCTGCGCGGCGATTCCTTCTTCGGCTCCGGCAGCGCCGAGCCCATGGCGGCCTCGCTGCCGGTGCTGCGCCGCATCGGCCAGGCGCTGGCCGAGGTGAAGGGCGAGGTGCTGATCACCGGCCACTCCGACAACCAGCCGATCCGTTCGCTGCGCTATCCCTCCAACTGGCACCTGTCGGCCGCGCGCGCCGATGCGGTGAAGGGCGCGCTCACCACGCTGGTCGATCCGGCGCGCATGCGCTCCGACGGCAAGGCCGACGCCGAGCCCGTGGCCGCCAACGACACGCCGGCCAACCGCGCGCGCAACCGGCGTGTGGACATCGTGCTCTTGTCCGAGCCGGACCGCGTGGCTGCCGCGGCGGGAGTGGCGAAATGATCAAAAAAATCTTCGGCTTCCTGTTCAGCCCGCTGCTGCTGACGCTGCTGGCGCTGGTCATCGTCGCGCTCCTGATCTGGTGGATCGGCCCGCTGGTGAAGATCGGCGCGTGGGTGCCGCTCGAAAGCGAGCTCGCACGCGCGCTGCTGATCGGCGCCATCGTGCTCGTCGTGGTGCTGCGCGCGATCTACCGCCGGTGGCGCGCACGGCGTGCGAGCCAGCACCTGACCGACGGCCTCATGAAGGCGCCCGCCGCCAAGACCGATGCGCCGGTCAACGGCGAACAGAAGATCCTGGACACGCGCTTCAGCGAAGCCGTGGCCACGCTCAAGCAGATGCGCCTGCATGCCGCGGGCAAGAAGCCCGGCTGGCGCGACTGGCTCTCCATTTCCGGCGGCAGCTACCTGTACGACCTGCCGTGGTACGTGTTCATCGGCGCGCCGGGCGCGGGCAAGACCACGGCGCTGGTCAACTCGGGCCTCTCGTTCCCGCTGGCCGAGAAGTTCGGCCCCGGCGCGATCCGCGGCGTGGGTGGCACGCGCAACTGCGACTGGTGGTTCACCGACGAGGCCGTGCTCATCGACACCGCCGGCCGCTACACCACGCAGGACAGCCACCAGTCGGAAGACAAGAGCGCGTGGGAGGGCTTCCTCGGCCTGCTCAAGAAGGCGCGTCCGCGCCGGCCGCTCAACGGCGTGTTCCTCACGGTGAGCGTGGCCGACCTGCTGAGCCAGGGCCCCGAGCAGCGCACGCAGCTGGCCGCGTCCATTCGCGCGCGGCTGCTCGAGCTCGATGCGAAGCTCACCACGCGGCTGCCGGTGTACGTGCTCGTCACCAAGAGCGACCTGCTCTATGGCTTCACCGACTACTTCGACGACCTCGGCAAGGAGCAGCGCGCGCAGGTCTTCGGCTTCACGCTGGCGGCCGACGAGAACGTGCAGGCTGACGAGAAGGGGCTGTCCACGGCCTTTCACCGCGAGTTCGCGCTGCTGCACAACCGCGTCAACGACGGGCTCATCGCACGCATGCAGCGCGAGACCGACGGCACGCGGCGCGCGGCGATCTTCGGCTTTCCGGCGCAGTTCGGCTCCATCGGCTCGATGCTGTCGGACCTGCTCGACCAGGTGTTCACCGGCTCGCGCTTCGCGCAGCCGCCGTGGGTGCGCGGCGTGTACTTCACCAGCGGCACGCAGGAAGGCAGCCCGATCGACCGCGTGATGGGCAGCCTTTCGCGCAGCTTCGGCATCGAGCGCGCGATGCTCGCGCCGCAGAAGTCCAGCGGCCGCAGCTACTTTCTCACCGCGCTGCTGCGCGAGGTGGTGTTCCCCGAGCAGCGGCTGGCCGGCGCCAACGTGAAGCTGGAGCGCCGGCGCCATGCGCTGCGCATGGCGGGCGTGGCGGCCATGACGCTGGTCACGCTCGCGCTGCTCGCGGGCTGGGGCTACAGCACGCTGCAGAACCTCAACTACCTGAAGTCGGTCGAGGCGCGCGTCGACCCCGCGCGCCAGACCTTGGCGGCCCTGCCTTCGCGGGTGCAGAACCTGGTCGAGGTGGCGCCGGTGCTGCAGGGCCTGCGCAACATCTGGAAGACACCCGACAACCGCCAGGGCGACGAGCCGCTGTCGATGACGCTCGGCCTCTACCAGGGCGACAAGCTCGACGCCGCCGCCATGCTCACGCACCAGCGTGCGCTCAACGACGCCTTCCTGCCGCAGATCGCCAAGCGCATCGAGGACCAGCTGCGCACCGCGCAGAAGGACAACCTCGAATACACCTACGAGGCGCTCAAGAGCTACCTCATGCTCTACCAGCCCGAGCATTTCGATGCCGAGGCGCTCAAGGCCTGGATCACGCTCGACTGGGCGCGCAGCCTGGACCGCGGCATTCCCGAAGACCAGCGCCAGGCGCTCGAAGACCAGCTCGACGTGCTCATTGCCCAGGGCCCGCCACGCTCGCCGCTCAAGATGGACGAGAACCTGGTGCGCAGCGTGCGTGCCGTGCTCGCGAGCTATCCGCTGGAGCAGCGCGTGTTCAGCCGCCTGAAGCGCCAGCGCGCCACCAAGGACATTCCGGCCTTCAGCATTGCCACCGCCGCCGGCCCCTCGGCGCCGCTGGTGTTCGAGCGCATCAGCGGCAAGCCGCTGACCGAAGGCGTGCCGGGCATGTTCACCTACGACGGCTACCACAAGCGCTTCCAGAATGAAGTGACGGTGCTCACCGGCCTGCTGGCGCAGGAAGACCCGTGGGTGCTCGGGCAAGACCGCAGCGCCGCCGACCGCATGCGCGACGTGGCGGCGCTCGGCGCGCTGACCGACCGCGTGCGCCGCCTCTATCTTGCGGAGTACGTCAAGGTCTGGGAGGCGCTCCTGGCCGACGTGCGGCTGATCCGCGCCAGCGGGCTCGAGAAGAACATCGAGGCCGCGCGCATTCTCTCGGGCGTGGGCTCGCCGCTTGCGAACTTTTTGCGCGCGGTGGTGAAGGAGACCACGCTCATCCCCGCCGACCAGCCCAAGGACGTGGTGAGCAAGGCGACCGCCACCGTCGCGAGCACGCGCAAGGGCCTGGAAGACCTGTTCGGCGGCGACCCCAACAAGGCCGTGGCCAGCGGCAAGCGCATCGAGAGCATCGTGGACGACCGCTTCGAGCCGCTGCGCCGCCTCGTCACCGCCGCCGGCCCGAACCAGCCCGCGCCCATCGACGATGCGCTCAAGCTCTTCAACGAGGTGTATGTGTACCTCACGGCCGTCGACACCGCCGTGAAGGGCCGCACCTCGCCGCCGCCCGGCGACGTGGCCGGCAAGCTCAAGTCCGACGCGGGCCGCCTGCCCGAGCCGGTGCGCACCATGGTCGAGAACCTGAGCCAGTCGGGCGCGGCACAGGCCCAGGTGGCCGAGCGCGGCAACCTGAGCCAGGACCTGCGTCCCGTGACCGACTTCTGCAACCGCGCCATCGCGGGCCGCTACCCCTTCGTGGGCAGCAGCAAGCGCGACGTGCTGCCCGAGGACTTCGGCCAGATGTTCGGCGCCGGCGGCCTGATGGACGAGTTCTTCCAGAAGCGGCTGGCCGCGCTGGTCGACACCAGCACCAAGCCCTGGCGCTACAAGCCCGTGGCCGAACGCGGCGCCGTCACCACGCAGGCGCTGGCGCAGTTCGAGCGGGCCGCGCGCATCAAGGACATCTTCTTCCGCGGCGGCGGCCGGGGCCCGTCGATGCGGCTGGACTTCAAGCCGGTGGAAATGGATGCGGGCATCACGCAGTTCATCCTCGACGTCGACGGACAGCTCGTGAAGTACGCGCACGGGCCGGTGGTGCCCATGGCCGTGCAGTGGCCCGGCCCGAAGGGCAGCAACCAGGTGCGCATCCAGGTGAGCCCGCCTTCGGCCACCGGCAGTTCGGGCGCGGCGGTCGATGGGCCATGGGCGCTGTTCCGCGCGCTCGACGATGGCCAGCTCGAAGCCGGCGATGCGCCCGAGAAATTTTTCATCACCTTCCAGATCGGCGCGCGCAAGACGCGCTTCGAAGTGACGACGAACAGCGTGCAGCATCCGATCCGCTTGAAGGAGCTGCGCGAGTTCTCCTGTCCGGAGGGGCTGTGAGCGAAGCCGCTGTTTTTTCTGCATTGCCCGGATGGTTCGGCAAGCTGCCGGGCATGGGCGACTTCGCGCACCGGCGCCTGCCGGAGTCATTTCGCTCGGTGTGGGACCCGTGGCTGCAGCGCGGATTGGCGCGGCTGCGCGACCGGCATGCGGACTGGACTTCGCACTACCTCGAAGCGCCGGTGTGGTGCTTTGCGCTCGGGCCGCAGGTGGTTGGCGAAGGTGCATGGATCGGCGTGCTGATGCCGTCGGTCGATGGGGTGGGGCGGTACTTTCCGTTCACGTTGGCGGTGGAGCTTGATGCTTCCGCGGGAGGCACGTTGCAGGGCGAGGCGCTGCAACAGGCGCTGGGGTGGTGGGCGCGGGGGACGCGGGCTGCGCTCGAAGGGCTTGAGGGGGATCTGGATGCGCTGCGGTTTGATGCGGTGCTGGAGAGGGTGTTTGCTGCTGCCGGTGATCTCGAGGTGCGCGAGATGGCAGTGGAGTCGCTTGCCTTGCCGGGGGTGGGGGAGTCTTTGTGGCTTGGTGATCCGGGGGCTGGTGACGGGGCTCGGATGCTTGTTGCGGGGTTGCCTTTGGATGGTCGGTTTGAAGCCTTGTTTTTGGGGGGTGGGGAATGAAGTTCCTGCTTCCTTTTGTTGCCGGAGGCCGGGTCTCGCCCCGGCGGGCGAGCTACTTTCTTTTGCTTCGCCAAAAGAAAGTAGCCAAAGAAAAGGCGACCCCACTGTCTGCGACCCTTCGCTTCGCTGCGGGCAACCTGCGGTGCTCGGGTTTCGCGGGGTCTCGCAGAACTCGCTTCGCTCAAACAGCTGCGAGCCCTGATCCGCGAAACCCTGCGCTCCTCGGCGCATACAGAGGGGCTTGGATACCGAACGGGCCTTTGCTTCGCTCGGCCACCAAGCCACCGCAGGCGCGCAGCGCCTGCGGTGGTTGGTATTGGCTGTTTGGATCGGACTCGGCCGAGCGAAGCGATGGCCTGTCTTCTCCCCACCCCTTCTGGCTGCGCCGAGGAGCGCAGATGGAGGCGGGATCAGGGCCGCAGCTGTTTGAGCGAAGCGAGTTCTGCGGACCCCCGCCGGAGTCGAGCACCGCAGGTTGCCCGCAGCGAAGCGGAGGGACGCAGACAGTAGGGTCGCCTTTCTTTTGCCTACGTTTCTTTGGCGAAGCAAAGAAAAGTAGGTCGCCCGCCGGGGCGAGACCCGGCCTCGGAACACAAACAAGAACAAACAAAGGAGCCCGTCAATGACCGAAGCTCCAAACCCCAGCATGCCCCCAGAAGACGACCGCACCCGCGTCATGTCCAGGCCCGCGCAGCAACCCGCAGACAGCGAATCCGACACCTCCGCCACCGTCATCACATCCGGCTCCACAAGCCTCTCCAACGCGCCACCAGCAGCCGCCGCCGCTGCAGCAGAAACCAGCGAGGCCGGCCTCCTCCCCGTAGGCAGCCGCCTCGCCGAATTCGAGATCACGCGGGTCGTCGGCCAGGGCGGCTTCGGCGTCGTCTACGAAGCCTGGGACCACACGCTGGAACGCGTCGTTGCCATCAAGGAATACCTGCCCACATCGCTGTCCACAAGGCAGCACGACGGCACGGTGGTCCCGCTGTCGGAGCGCCACCGCGAAACCTTCGACCTCGGCATGCGCAGCTTCATCAACGAAGCCCGCCTGCTCGCGCAGTTCGACCATCCCTCGCTGCTGAAGGTCTACCGTTTCTGGCAGGAGCGCGGCACCACCTACATGGTGATGCCGTTCTACCGCGGCGACACGCTGCGCCAGGCGCTGGTCTCCATTCCCGCGGGCGTGGACGAGGCCTGGCTGATCCGCATCATGGACGGCGTGACGCAGGCGCTGGCGGTGATGCACGGCGCCAACTGCTACCACCGCGACATCGCGCCCGACAACATCATCCTGCTCGAAGGCTCCGGCCGGCCGGTGGTGCTCGACTTCGGCGCCGCGCGCCGCGTGATCACCGACAAGACGCAGGCGATCACCGTCATCCTCAAGCCTGGCTACGCGCCCATCGAGCAATACGCCGAGATGCCCGACATGTCGCAGGGCGCGTGGACCGACGTCTACGCGCTCGCGGCGGTGATGCATGTGGCCGTGTGCGGGCGCGCGCCGCCGCCCTCGGTGGCGCGGCTCCTGTCCGACAGCTACGTGTCGCTTGCGGGCAACGACATCCTGCGCCAGCGCTACAGCCTGCGCCTCTTGCAGGCGATCGACGCGGGCCTGGGCGTGCGGCCCGAATCGCGGCCGCAGTCGATGGCCGAGTTCCGCGCCGCGCTCGACCTGGAGGTGGGCCACAGCATCGCGCCGCCGCCGCGCACCACGCCCGGCGGCTCGGGCGCGCGGAACAACACCGGCAACGCCGACCTGCCGACGACGATCGGACGCGGCAAGGCACCACCCGCGCCGGCACCCGCTCCGGGCGCGGGCGAAAAGAACAGCGGCAAGGCCGTGGCCGCGATCGCTTCGGTGGCCGTGCTGGCCGCCGTGGCCGGCGGCGGCTGGTGGTGGTACCAGGGCCGCACCACCGCGGCCGCGGAAGGGGACAACAACGGCGGCAAGCAGGTCGCGGTAGTCGCACCACCACCGCCGCCCGAACCGCGCGTGGTCCAGGCGCCGCCGCCACCACCTCCTCCCCCGCCGGCGCCACGCACGCCGCTCGAATCGCTGCAGTCGCTCGCGGCGGGCGCGGCGCCGGGCTTCGACGTGACGGCCGCGCCCAGGAAGGCCGAGGTGTCGATCGGCAAGGACAAGCTCGCCTTCGAGGTCCGCAGCAAGCGCGAGGGTTTCGTCTACGTGTTCCTGCTGTCCAGCGGCGGCGAGATGTTCCTGCTGTTCCCGAACCTGCTCGACAAGTACAACAAGATCACCGCCGGCAGCCCGCTCTCGCTGCCGCGCGCCTCCTGGCCGATGGATGCGGGCGGTCCGGCCGGCACCAACCAGTTCGCGGTGCTCGTGAGTGAGCACGAGCGCGACTTCGGCGGTTCGGGCGTGCAGAACGACGGCGTGTTTCCGCAATTTCCGCTGCCCGTGCTGGCGGCGCTCGAAGCCAGCCGCGGCACGGGTCCGTCGCCTTTGCTGGGCAAGCCGGTCTGCGCGCCCAACACCCCTTGCAACGACGTCTACGGCGTCGCGAATTTCAAAATCGTCGAGAAGTAATCGTCTGCAGAGCGTTGGCCCGTTGGGCCGTTCTTTCCGGACAAGGAGGCTTTCATGAACACGACACCGTCGCCGGTTCTTTTCATTTCCGCCCTGCGCTGGGCGGCCACCGCAGCAGCCATGCTTGCGGCGGGCTGCGCCAACACGCCGCCGACGGCGAGCGCCGGCGCTTCGGACACGGCGGCCAGCGCGGCGGCCGCCGGCTCGACGACGGCGACGCCACCACCGCCGCGCCCCGCCGGCTCGAGCACGGCCGGCCAGGCGCGCACCTTCTCGACCCAGCTGGCCACCTACACCTCGGTCAGCTTCGATGCCGTGCCCGGATGGGCGCGCGACGACTTCTCCGAAAGCTGGCCCGCCTTCCTCGGCAGCTGCAAGGTGCTCACCGGCCGCGGCGCCGAGTGGAAGGACGTGTGTGCGCGCGCCCTCCGGGTCGACAGCAAGAACAACAGCGCGATCCGCGCCTTCTTCGAGCAGGAGTTCTCGGCCTACCAGATCCGCGACGACGACCGCAAGCCCGATGGCGTGGTCACCGGCTACTTCGAGCCCGAGATCCCGGGCAGCCGGCAGTACGCGGCGCCGTTCATCTACCCGGTCTATGGCCAGCCCGAGGACATGCTGTTTGCCGATGCGCGCAAGCTGCCGGCCGGCAGCGGCACGGTGGCGGCAAAGGTCGAGGGCCGCAACGTGGTGGTGCAGACCGGCCTCAGCACGCGCGACATGGGCGCGCCGGGGCTCTATGCGCTCGACCTCTCGGCCATCACGCGCGACGCCCTCGACCGCAAGGTGCGCCTGCGCATCGAGGGCAAGCAACTGCTGCCCTACTACACGCGCGAAGAGATCGAGACCAAGGGCGCGCCCAATGCGAAGGTGCTGGCCTTCGTGAGCAGCGCCACCGCGCTCTACGAAATGCAGATCCAGGGTTCGGGCCGCATCAAGCTGGCCAACGGCGACATCATCCGCGTGGCCTATGCCGAGCAGAACGGCCAGCCTTTCCGCCCCACGCTGGCGCAGGCGGCCAACGGCAAGCCGCGCAGCCCGGTCAAGGTGCGCGGCTCGTCGATCGAACTGCAGCTCGACGACGGCGACGAAGACGACGACGTCGGCGGCCCCGCGACCGGCACCATCCGCACGCGCGGCTTCACGCTTGCGCAGCCCACGGCCAGCGGCGCGGTGCTGGTGCCGGGGCGGCGCACGGCCGGGCCGGTGGTCGGCTCGGGCATCAAGGACCCGAGCTACGTGTTCTTCAAGGAGTCGCCGTCGCCTTCGGGCGGGCCGGTGGGCGCCTTCGGCGTGCCGCTGTCGGCGGGCCGCTCGATCGCGGTGGACCCGCGCAGCACGCCGCTGGGCTACCCGGTGTTCGTGTCGACCCGCGCGCCCGGCACCGGCGCGCCGATGCAGCGGCTGACCATTGCGCAGGACACCGGCGGCGCGATCCGCGGCGCGGTGCGGGCCGACTATTTCTTCGGCAACGGCCAGCAGGCCGCGACCAACGCGCGCCGCATGAAGGAGCGCGGCCAGCTCTGGATCTTGCTGCCGCGCGGCCTGGCCGTGGCCACGGCGGCGGTGTCCTCGGCCATCCGCACGCGCGGCGGCCCGGCGGGCGCCGGCCTGCCGCAGTGCCTGGTGCCGACCGAAGGCGTGTGCGTGGACGACTGAGTCATGTCTGTCCCCCGGCTTTTCACTCGCTGCGCTCCTGTAACTCCACCCCCCGAGGGGGAGGCGCGGCCCGCCTTGGGGCGGCCCGGCGGCGGCCGCTGACCCATGCAAGAAACCCTTTCGTCCGCGGAAAGCACCGAACTCGTCCGCCTCTGGCAGCGCCGGCAGACGCTGTCCCCGGGCGACATGGGCACCATGTACCGCATCGTGGGCGATGCGCTCGTGGCCTGCAATCCGCCCGAGCTGCAGGTGCTGGGCGAAGGCCGGCAGGAGCTGGTGGCGCAGTTCATCTACGTGAAGGTGCTGCGGCTCGACGCCGATCCCGACGAGGCCGACGAGCGCGCGGGCCACAGCGCGCCTTCCACCGCCTTTGCGCTGTGCGCGTACTTCCGCCGCTACCTGATCGACTGCACGCGCGCGAGCGCATTCCGGCGCAAGCTCTCGATCGGCGAGCAGGTCAGCGAAGCGCAGCTCGAAGATGCGCTGGGCGCCGGTGAAGACCTCGAAGGCTGCCTCGCGGAACACGGCCTGAGCGCCGGCGCGGTGCAGCTGGCCGCGCGCGCCTTCATCGCCGAGCTGCCCGAGCCCGAGCGCATCCTGCTGTGCGAGGGCTTCGGCAAGGAGGCCGAGGGCGGCCTCTCGGGCATTGCCTCGCGCCATGCCATCGCCTCCTACCACTACCGCGCGGGCCGGCTGGGCCTGGTGCACAAGCGCGAGGGCCTCACCGCCGACTACGCCAAAACCCGGCTTGGGGGCTGGATCCAGCAGACCCTGGGCATTGCAATCGAGCCCGGCAACATGGCGGCGATCCTGCAGGTTTTCAAAATCCTCGGTGCTGAAGCGTCTTATGCCTGAAGACATAGCCATTCAGGAACAGACCGCCATGAACACCGACCTCTGGCCCCCGCTCAGCGTGATCCGAAGCGCATTCCAGGCCGCGGGCACCGCGCCTGCGATGCCGGGCGCACCAGGCGCATCCGGCCAGGAAGCCGCCGTGGCGGCCGTCGCGATGCCCGGTGCCGCATCCCATGCCGCGCAGCAGGGCACCGCGGCCGCGCCGCCGCGTGCCGTGCTCGATCTCGTGCTTCCGCTCACCGAATTGGCCCGGCGCCGCGAGGCTGTCGCCCAGCGCGCCTTCAGTGCGCGCTGGGCGCCGGGCCGCCTCGTGAGCGTGGTGCACGAAGGGCGGCTGCTCGGCGTGCTGCTCGACCGCTGCATCCACGGCAACCTGTGGCAGGGCTGGATGGCCGCGGGCGAGGCCGACTGGGCCGGGCCGTTCGACGTGCTGCTCGAGCCCGGCGACGAGCCCTTCGAGCCGGCCTTCGGCCTGGTGCAGGCCTGGAACATGCTCACGCTCGAACCGAGTCCGCAGCTGTGCGCGCGCGTGCTCGGCGAGGTCTCGGCCACCCGGCTCGCCGCGATCCGCGCGGTGCACGACGAATGGGCCGCAGAGGCGCCGCTGGCCATCGCGCCCGAGCCCGGGCGCATTGCGCTGCGCACCGTGGGCGGCGTGTTCTCGGTGCTCTCCGGCACGCCGCTCGCTGCGCAGGATCCGCGTGTTGATTACCAGGCGCTCTATCGCTCCGCCGCATCGCAGCTGGGCACGGCCCTGAAGCCGGCTTCGAGCCGCGCATCGGCGCCGCCGAGCGTGCCGCGCGCCCGGCCGCAGCCGCGGCCCGAAGGCGGCTGGTGGGGCAGCATCCGGCACTGGTTCGGTTCCGGCGGATGGCTGCGTCCCGCGTTCGCGGTGCTGGCGCTGTTCGCGGTGGTGCAGAACACCGGCCTGCTCGGCAGCCGGGATGCGGAACAAGACGATGTGCGCTTTCGTGCGGTGCCCGCCGTGCCCGTTGCAACGCAAGCCAACCTGGTCGTGCGCTGGAAGGACGGCGTGCGCATCGACGAGGCCGGCCGCCTGCTGCGCTCGATGCCGGCCGAGGTGGTCGGCGGGCCGGATGCGAACGGCGTCTGGCGGCTGCGCGCCGCCGATCCGGTCGGCGGCCGCGCGGTGCTTGCGGCATCGCCGCTGGTCGAGTCGGCCGGGCCCGCTCCGGAGCGGCCATGACGTGCGCGGCGCGCCTGCCTTTCTCCCTCCCCCGCCGGGGGAGGGCAGGGGAGGGGGCGAGCGGCGTATCCATCGGGCGCCCTGCCTGCCACAGATCGCGTTGTTTGCAGTTGCTGTTGTCGCTGGCGCTGCTGGCCTTCGGCAACCCTGCCTCTGCAACCCAGCGTGCCCTGCTCGTCGGCGTCTCCGAGCTCGTCAACCAGCCGCAGGCCCTGTGGCTGCAGGCGCCGCGCAACGACGTGATGCTGATGCGCGATGCCTTGCTGAAGCAGGGCTTTGCCCCATCCGACATCACCGTGCTCGCCGATGGCGTGGGCGGCGCGGTGCTGCCCGAATCGCAGGCCATCCACGATGCACTCGGCCGGCTGCTCGCGCAATCGAGAAGCGGCGACTTCGTGCTGCTCTACTTCTCGGGCCACGGCACCCGCCTGCGCGACAGCAGCAAGCTCTACCAGGAGCCCGACGGCCTTTCGGAAAACTTTCTCGCGCGCGATGTGCGCGGCACGCTCGGCAGCGACAGCGCGCTCACGGGCGACCTGCGCGATGCCGATTTCGATGCCTGGATCCAGGCCCTCCTCGCGCGCAACGTGTTCGTCGCCTCCATCTTCGACACCTGCTCGGCAAACTCGATGACCCGCAGCAGCACGGCCGACAGCCCGCTCATTGCCGAGGGTCCGGCCGACGACGAGGTGCGCTGGCGCGGCCTGCGCATCGGCCAACTGCTCGGCGCGCCCGCTCCGGCAGCGCGCGCTGCCGTGGCGCGGCCTGCCGCCGCGGCCGAGCCGGTGCCGCGCGCGCGCTATGTCGCGCTCTTCGCCTCCGAGAGCCACCAGATCACGCCCGAGCTGCGGCTGCCGCGCAAGAGCCGCAATGCGCGCCCGCAGGGCCTCCTGACCTGGGCCGTGGTGGAGGCACTCTCGCGCCGGCCCGCCACCTGGCGCGAGCTGTTCGACGGCGTGCTCGCGGCCTATCCGCCGGTGATCGACGAACTCGCGCAGCGCTTTCCCACGCGCGAGCTGCCATCGCCGGTGGCCGAGGGCAACCTCGATGCGCCGATCTTCGCCAACCGCGCGCAGCCGGTTTCGACGCGGCCGGTGTGGCGTGCGCAGCGCTCCGGCGACGCGCTGGTCCTGCAGGCCGGCCAGCTCGACGGGCTGGTGGCGCAGCAGCCGCTGCGCGTGCTGGCCACGATGGAAGACGGCACGGTGCGCAGCGCCGAGGGCCTGCTGCTGCAGGCCTACACCGACAAGGCGCGCATGGCGGTGCCGCCCGCGCTGCGCGAGCTGTCCGGCGCCGCGCTCTGGAACATCACGCCGCTCGGCGAACCGGCGTCGGTCGCGCTGCGCGTGCGCGCGGAGCAGGGCCTGCCGCCCGGGCTGAGCCTCGACTACCCCGCCTCGGTCGTCGCCGTGGCCGCGGCGGACGGTGCCGACGTGCACTGGAGCGCCTCCCGGCTCGACGTGCTCTCGCCCGCGCTCGGCGCCGGCGCCAGGCCTGTGCCGGCCGATGCCGCAGCGGCCCGCCGGCATCTTGAAATGCTGGCCCGGCTCAAGTGGCTCAACCAGCTCTACAGCATTGCCAGGGATGCGCAGTTCGAGGGCTTCGACGCATTGTTCGAAGTGTGGAACGGCGACCGCCTGGTGCGCAGCGGCCCGGCCCGCCAGGCCGGCGCCGGGCTGCTGCCGCTGCGTGCCGGCGAGCGCGCCGTGCTCAATGTGCGCAATGCCACCGGGCGCTCGGTGGACCTTGTCGTCGTCGGCATCGACCCGCAGGGCGGCGCGCGCCAGGTCTACCCCGGGGACCCGGGCGAGACCAACCGCTTCAAGCGCGGCACGCGCGACGCGCCCGCCGTCAAGCGCTTCGAATTGCCCTGGTTCAACGCCGAAGGCGGCCGGCTGCTGGTGCTGGCCGCGCCGGCAACGCCCTACAGCGCGCCGCGCCTGTTCGGCGCCGGCACGGCCGACGGGGTGGCCCAGGTGCGGGTGCGCGGCGCCCTGCAGCAAGACAGCGAGCGGCAGAGCTTTGCCGCGATGGTGCATTGGGCGGGCGAAGCCTTGTCCGCCAGGTAACGACAGACCACCGGATTTTTTTCAGGAGATCGACATGAGCTGGACCTACGATGGAAAACTGGACCCCGACGAGGCCCTGCGCCTGCTCGACTACCTGTCGGGCGAATCGGGCAACGACTTCGCGATGATGATCGAGAGCAAGGGCTCGCCGATCGAAGGGGAGTCCAAGCGCACCTACGAAGACGGCAAGCAGCGCATGGACATCGGCGGCTACTCGTACAAGTCGGACGTCGTCGTTCCGCCCGGCTCCACCAAGGGCAAGCTGCGCAACCACGCCTTCATCGTGATCCGCGACTGCGATGCGGCCACGGCCTCCATCGCGAGCCTGCTGAAGAGCCAGGACAGCGACCTGAAGGTGACCATCTCGGTCTTCAAGGCCGGCGGAGACAGTTCCAAGGACCAGCAGTCGCACCTCGAATTCGTGCTCGAAGGCGCGCGCGTGAACTGCCACGCCATCGTCACCGGCGGCACGCCCAAGCGGCCCTGCGACCTGATCTTCTTCGACTACACGAAGCTGGAGATCCGCTCGGCGCCGCAGCAGCAGACGGGCGCGCGGGGTGCCGTCCGCACCTGCACCTTCGCGGGGAACTGACATGGCCAGCTCCGCCGAACTCCTCAAGTCCGCCGACCCCGTCGCCGCGCTCAAGGCCCTGAGCGACGAGGTCCGCGCCAAGCCCGCCGACAGCAAGCACCGCGTCTTCATGGCGCAGCTGCTGTGCGTGCTGGGCCAGTGGGAACGCGCGCTCAACCAGCTCACTGTCGCGGCCGAGCTCGATGCGCTCGCCGTTCCCATGAAGCAGGTGTATGGCGACGCCGTGCGCTGCGAAGGCCTGCGCGCCGAGGTGTTCGCCGGCACGCGCACGCCGATGATCTTCGGCCAGCCCGACGAATGGCTGGCGCTGCTGATCGAATCGCTGCTGCGCCAGGGCCGCGGCGAGAGCGAACTGGCCGAAGACCTTCGCCAGCGGGCCTTCGACGGCGCACCCGCCATCGCCGGCACCATCGACGGCGTGCCCTTCGAATGGCTGGCCGATGCCGACATGCGCCTGGGCCCGGTGCTCGAAGCCTTCGTCAACGGCAAGTACTACTGGATTCCCTACGCCCGGCTCGCGCACATCAGGATCGAGCCGCCCGAAGACCTGCGCGACTGCGTCTGGATGCCCGCCCACCTGCAGTTCGAGAACGGCGGCGAAACGCTTGCGCTGATTCCCACGCGCTACGAGGGCAGCGAGAACAGCGAGGACGGCGAGCTGCGGCTCGCGCGCAAGACCGAGTGGCGCGAACTGCGCCCCGAGGTCTGGGCCGGCCGCGGCCAGCGCGTGCTCGGCAGCGACGCCGGCGAGTACGCGCTCATGGACGTGCGCGAGATCCTTTTCACGCCCACCGCCTCTGCCGCAGCGCAGGACGGCCCCGGCGACGCAGGCGGCTGATCGTGGCCGAGCTCACCGCCCAGGAGCGCCTGCAGCCGTCGCTGCTCGACCGCCTGGTCGACGACGCGCCCACCGAAAAGCGCGAGAGCGACGACAAGCGCACGCTCACCAAGCAGGCGCTGCGCTCGGCCGTGCTGCGCGATCTGAGCTGGCTCTTCAACGCCACCGGCTTCGGCCTTGCGATGGACGACAAGCAATACCCGAACGCCGCGCGCTCGGTCATCAACTACGGATTGCCTATGCTGTCTGGCCAGTTCACCTCGTCGGTGCAGCGTGTCAGCATGGAACAGGCTTTGAAGAACGCAATCCTGCAGTTCGAGCCGCGCATTTTGTCCCGCACTCTCGAAGTTGAACTCGTCATGGAAGGCTCGGCACTCGACTCGCACAACAGCATCGGCCTGCAGATCCGCGGCATGCTGTGGGCGCAGCCCGTGCCGCTCGAGTTCCTGATGCGAAGCCGTGTAGACCTGGAAGAAGGACGCATCGAGATCGTGGACATGGCGCAAAACCCAAGGTGAGTCCGACATGGACCCTCGGCTGCTGAACCTGTATGAACAGGAACTGCGCTACTTCCGCGAGAGCTCCTCGGAGTTTGCGCGCGCCTTTCCGAAGATCGCGCACCGCCTGGGCATCGAAGGCCAGGAGGTCGCCGATCCGTACGTCGAGCGGCTGATCGAGGCCACGGCCTTCCTGTCGGCGCGCGTCAACCTCAAGCTCGATGCCGAATACCCGCGCTTCACGGGCCACCTGCTCGACATCGTCTATCCGAATTTCCTCGCGCCCACGCCCGCCATGGCGGTCGTCTCGTTCTCGCCCGACCTGGACGACGCCAACCTTGCGACCGGCCCCAGGCTGCCGCGCGGCGCGGGCCTGCGCGCGCGGCAGGCCGTGGGGCAGAACACGCACTGCGAGTTCCGCACCTCGAGCGCGCTGCGCATCTGGCCGATCGAGATCCAGCGCGCCCAGTACTTCACCTATGCGCCCGACCTGCCGCTCGCCACGCACCCCCAGTCCCGCGCCATCCGCGGCGGCCTGCGCATCACGCTGCATGCGACGGCGGGGCTCAACTTCAGCCAGATTCAGCTCGACGACCTGGTGCTGCACCTGGGCGGCGCCGAAGATGTGGCGTGGCAGCTGCAGGAGTGCGCGCTGGGCCAGCCCATCGGCGTGATGGTGCGGCCGCTGTCGCCCACCGGTGCGCTGCAGGGCGCGGCGCAGAGCCTGCCGGCCACGGCGATCCAGCCGGTCGGCTTCGAGGACGATGAAGCGCTGCTGCCGGTCACGGCCACCGGCTTCTCGGGCTTTCGGCTGCTGCAGGAGTACTTCGCGTTTCCACAGCGCTTCCAGTTCCTGCGCATCGCCGGGCTGCAGTCGGTGCTTGCGGCCATGCCGGTCGCCGAGGTCGAGCTCGTGCTGCTGTTCTCGCGCGGCGATGCGGCGCTCGAAAAGCTGGTGAGCGCCGACAACGTGCAGCTGCACTGCGTGCCGGTGGTCAACCTGTTCAACAAGCGGCTCGACCGCGTGCCGCTGACCGAAGGCGTGAGCCAGTTCCACCTGGTGCCCGACCGCACGCGGCCGCAGGATTTCGAGGTGCACACCGTCACCGAGGTCATCGGCCACGGCGCACCGGGCGCCGATGCAGCGGCCGCCGAACAGGTGTTCCGCCCCTTCTATTCGGCCTTCCATGGCACGCGGCACAGCCACCCGGCCTACTTCACGACCACGCGCGAGCCGCGGATGCTGTCGGTGCGCCAGCGCACCGAGGGCCATCGCAGCAGCCACATCGGCTCCGAGGTCTACATGCAGATCGTCGATCCGCAGCAGGCGCCGTACGCCGCCACGCTGCGGCAGCTTGCGGTGGCCGCGCTGTGCACCAACCGCGACCTGCCGCTCCTGATGCCGCTGGGACGCGACAACGACTTCGACTGCGTCGACTCCTTCCCCGTGCAGCGGGTACGCATGGTGCGCGGTCCTTCGCGGCCGGTGTCGCCGGTGGTGAGCCAGGGGCTGGGCTGGCGGGTGGTCGACCACCTGGCGCTCAACTACCTGTCGATCTCCGACAGCACGCCGGAGCAAGGCGCTGCCGCATTGCGCGAAACACTGATGCTCTATGCCACGCATGCCGACGAGATGCGCCAGGGCCAGGTGCGCGGGCTGCTCTCGGTCAGAGCCAAGCCTGTGGCGCGCCGCCTGCCGCTCAAGGGGCCGATCGCCTTCGGGCGCGGGCTCGAAGTGACGCTCGAGGTCGACAAGGACGCATTCCACGGCCACAGCGTGTTCCTGTTCGGCGCGGTGATGGCGCGCTTTCTGGCGCGCCATGTGGAGGTCAACCATTTCGTCGAGACCGTGCTGCGCGTGGCGGGCAAGGGCGAGACCATGCGATGGAGGCCGCTGTGCGGGACCCGGCAGATCCTGTGAGCGCCGCCCGGCCGCCCGAGGGCGCGAGCCTGGGGGGGGCGGTCAACACGCGGGTCGACACCGCGCTGCGCGCATGGTCGGCCGAGCCGTGGTCCTTCGACTATTTTGCGGTGCTGCGCCGGCTGGAGTCGGTGGCCGCGACCACGCCGCGCTGGGGCCGCGCCCTGCTGCCGAGCGCGGAGCCGGTGCGCGTGGGGCAGGAGCCGTCGCTGTCGTTCGCGCCGGCCAGCTTCAGCCGCTTCGAGCCGGCCAGCGCCCACTCGCCACCGCGCCTGCGCCAGCACTTCTTCAGCTATGTCGGGCCCAACGGTCCGCTGCCGGTGCACCTGAGCGACTTCATCCGCGAGCGCAGCCTGAACCATGGCGACCCCACCTGGCTGGCCTTTCTCGACAGCTTTCTGCACCGCTTCTCGCTGCACTTCTACCGCGCCTGGGCGCAGGCGCGGCCCGCGGTGGCGCTCGACCGGCCGGGCGAGGACCGCTTCCGCCTGCAGGTCGGCGCGTTCGTGGGCATCGGCACGCCGGGCCGCATCGAGCGCGACGAGGTGCACGACGATGCGCGCCTGCATTTCTCGGGCTGGCTCGCGCGCCGCGTGCACAACGCCGAGAGCGTGGAAGCGGTGCTGTGCAGCTACTTCGGCGTGCCCGTGAAGCTGGAGCGCTGGGTCGGCCACTGGATGAGCCTGCCCGCGGGCGAGCTCACGCGGCTGGGGCAGGGCGAGAGTTCGCGTTCGATGGGCATGGGCGCGATGCTCGGCACGCGCGCGTGGGACCGGCAGCACCGCGTGCGCCTGCACATCGGCCCGCTCACGCTCGCGCAGTACCGCATGTTCCTGCCGACCGGCAACGCGCAGCCGGTGCTGCAGCGCTGGATGCAGCAGCTGCTCGGCGACGAACTCGAATGGGACGCCGAGCTGGTGCTCGAGACGACGCAGGTGCCCGCCACGCGCCTTGGCCAGGCCAAGGGCAACGCGCCGCGCCTGGGCTGGGTCTCGTGGCTCGGCCAGCGCACGCGTGCCAAGGATGCGGCGGACGTGCGCGTCGGCAACCGCCCGATGACCGCCCGCAGCGCCCAGGCCACCGTGGGAGCCGCCGCATGACGACGACGCCCGTGCAGCCGGACACGACGGCGCACGCGGCCGCGCTGGCGCAAGCCGCGGCCCTGGTCAAGGCGCAGAAGCTGGACGCGGCGGACCGATTGCTGGACCGCCTCCTGGAGGCCGCGCCGGCCGACCCCGACGCCCTGCACTACCAGGGCCTGCTGCGCCATGCGCAAGGCCGCAGCAACGAGAGCATCGCGTTGATCGGAAGGTCGCTCACGCTGCAACCCGCGCAAAGCGGCGCCTGGAACAACCTGGGCAACCTGCTGGTCGAGACCGGCCGCATCGACGACGCGATGCTCGCCTACGGCAACAGCGTTTCCTTCGCCAAAGAAGGCGACGAAGGCGCCGATGCGCTGAGCAACATCGCATCGCTCGAACGCCGCAAGGGCCACTGGCAAGCCGCCGAGCGCGTGAGCCGCCAGGCGATCGAACTGCGGCCGGAATTCAGCGAGGCCTGGTACAACCTGTCGATCGCGCTGATGGAGCAGGGGCGCACCCATGAGAGCGTCATCGCCAACAGCCGTGCGGTGCTGCTGCAGCCGCGCAACCTGAGCGCCCGCTCGCAGGTGATTCGTGCGCTGGAACTGCTCGGCGAGCACGATCAGGCCCTTGGCATGTACCGGGAGTGGCTGGCCGAGGATCCAGGCAATCCCGTGGTCACGCATCTGCTGGCCGCCTGCGAGGGGCAGGCGCCCGCGCGCGCCAGCGACGGCTATGTGGAGACCGTGTTCGACAGCTACGCCGGAAGCTTCGACGCCAGCCTGGAGAAGCTGCACTACCGTGCGCCCGAGCTGGTGGCGCAGGCGGTGCAGCAAATGCATGGCGCGCCGGCCGCGAGCCTGGCCGTGGTCGATGCCGGCTGCGGCACCGGGCTCTGCGCCCCGCTGCTGCGGCCCTGGGCCGCGCACCTGGCCGGCTGCGACCTGTCGGTCGGCATGCTGCAGCGCGCGGAGCAGCGCGGCGGCTACGACGTGCTGCACAAGGCCGAGCTCACCCACTACCTGCACACGCAGCCCGGCCGCTTCGACCTGGTGATATCGGCTGACACGCTGTGCTACTTCGGCGACTTGCACGAGGTGCTGGCGGCGGCCGCGCGCGCGCTGCGTCCGGAGGGCGGGGTGGTGTTCACGGTCGAGGCCATGCCCGGGGGGCAGCACGACTTCAGGCTCGAAGGCAGCGGCCGCTACCGCCATGCGGCTGCGCATGTGGAGGCCTGTCTTGCGGCTGCCGGTTTTTGTGCCGTGCGCATCGAGCCGATCGTGCCGCGCCGCGAGGCGGGGCAGGACGTGCAGGGGTGGCTGGCCAGCGCAAGGCTTTCTGCGCATTGACGCCGGACACGGATCGCCGACCTTCAAATTTTCCGGCATGAATCGTCTTCAACAGATACGGAGTCTTCCATGAGTGAAATCAGTCGCACCGCCCTTTTCGGCAAACTCAACTCGCTGGCCTACAAGGCCATCGAGGGCGCCACGGTGTTCTGCAAGATGCGGGGCAATCCGTATGTGGAACTGGAGCACTGGTTCGCACAGCTGCTGCAGGCGCAGGACTCCGACCTGCACCGCGTGATCCAGCACTACGGCCTCGACGTGTCGGTCGTCGCCAAGGACATGACGGCCGCGCTCGACCGCCTGCCGCGCGGCGCCACCGCCATCAGCGATTTTTCCCCGCACATCGAGAACGCCATCGAACGCGCCTGGACCTATGCCACGCTGCAGTTCGGCGAGGCGCAGGTGCGCACCGGCTACATCCTGGTGGGCATGCTGAAGACGCAGAGCCTGCGCAACCCGCTGTTCGGTTTGTCGAAGCAGTTCGAGAAGGTCAAGGTCGAGGACCTGGCCGACAACTTCGCGAAGATCTGCGACGCCTCGCCCGAATCGCAGATGCGCGCGCAGGACGGCACCGGCATGGGCAGCGGCGCCCCCGGCGAAGACTCGGGCGCGATGGCGCCCGCCGCCATGGGCAAGGGCGACGCGCTCAAGAAGTTCGCGGTCGACCTCACCGAGAAGGCCAAGAAGGGCGAGATGGACCCGATCACCGGACGCGACGAGGAGATCCGCCAGATCGTCGACATCCTGATGCGGCGCCGCCAGAACAATCCGCTGCTCACGGGCGAGGCGGGCGTCGGCAAGACGGCCGTGGTCGAAGGCTTCGCGCAGCGCCTCGCGCGCGGCGACGTGCCACCGCAGCTCAAGGACGTGAAGCTGCTCACGCTCGACATCGGCCTCTTGCAGGCCGGCGCCAGCATGAAGGGCGAGTTCGAGCAGCGGCTGCGCCAGGTGATCGACGAGGTGCAGGCATCGCCCACGCCCATCATTCTTTTCATCGACGAGATCCACACGCTGGTGGGCGCGGGCGGCGCGGCCGGCACCGGCGATGCGGCCAACCTGCTGAAGCCCGCATTGGCGCGCGGCAACCTGCGCACCATCGGCGCCACCACCTGGGCCGAGTACAAGAAGTACATCGAGAAAGACCCGGCGCTGACAAGGCGCTTCCAAGTGGTGCAGGTGCCCGAGCCCGACGAGGTGAAGGCCATCTTGATGCTGCGCGGCGTGGCCAGCGTGCTCGAGAAGCACCACCGCGTGCAGCTGCTCGACGAGGCCATCGAGGCGGCCGTGAAGCTGAGCCACCGCTACATTCCCGCGCGCCAATTGCCCGACAAGGCCGTGAGCCTGCTCGACACGGCATGCGCGCGCGTGGCTGTGAGTCAGCACGCGACGCCGCCTGAAGTTGAAGACTGCATGCGCCGCATCGAGGGGCTCACGGTCGAGCAGGAGATCATCGGCCGCGAGGAAGCCATCGGCATCGACGTGACCAAGCGCGCCGCGCAGGTCTCCGCGCTGCTGCTGGAATCGAACGGGCAGCTGGAAACGCTCAACGCCCGCTGGAAGGAAGAGAAGGGGCTGGTCGATCGGTTGCTGGAATTGCGCAGCAAATTGCGTGCGGGGAGCAAGCCGGTGGACACTGCTTCCGCCGAGGGCGATGCGAAAGCCGACGTGCCCCCACCCCAGCCCTCCCCCGGCGGGGGAGGGAGCGAAGACCGGGCCGCGCTGCTTGAAGAACTGCATGCGCTGCAGGCCAAGATCCATGCGGTGCAAGGCGAGTCGCCACTGATCCTGCCTTCGGTCGACGAGCAGGCCGTGGCCTCGGTGGTGGCCGACTGGACCGGCATTCCCGTCGGCCGCATGGTCAAGAACGAAGTGGAGGCGGTGCTCAAGCTCGCCGACACGCTCAACCAGCGCGTCATCGGCCAGAAGCACGGGCTGGATATGATCGCGCGGCGCATCCAGACGTCTCGCGCGCGGCTGGACAACCCGCAAAAGCCGATCGGCGTGTTCATGCTCTGCGGCACCTCGGGCGTGGGCAAGACCGAAACCGCGCTGGCACTGGCCGAGGCGCTGTACGGCGGCGAGCAGAACATCATCACCATCAACATGAGCGAGTTCCAGGAGGCGCACACGGTCTCCACGCTCAAGGGCGCGCCGCCCGGCTACGTGGGCTACGGCGAGGGCGGCATCCTGACCGAGGCGGTGCGCCGCCGGCCCTACAGCGTGGTGCTGCTCGACGAGGTCGAGAAGGCCCATCCCGACGTGCACGAGATCTTCTTCCAGGTGTTCGACAAGGGCTGGATGGAAGACGGCGAGGGCCGCATGATCGATTTCAAGAACACGATCATCCTGCTCACCACCAACGCCGGCAGCGAGCTGGTGATGAGCATGTGTCGCGACCCCGAGCTGCTGCCCGATTCCAACGCGCTGGCCGATGCGCTGAAGGCGCCGCTCATGAAGGTGTTCCCGCCCGCGCTCCTGGGCCGCATCGTCACCATTCCCTACTACCCGCTGTCGCCCGACATGATGAAGAAGATCGTGCGGCTGCAGCTGGGCCGCATCAAGAAGCGCGTGGAGACCAACCACGGCGTGCCCTTCGAGTACAGCGACGCGGTGGTCGACCAGGTGGTTGCGCGCTGCCAGGACCCGGAGTCGGGCGGGCGCGTGATCGACGCGATCCTGACCAACACGGTGCTGCCCACCATCTCGGTCGAGTACCTGCAGCGGCTGGCGTCGGGCGGCGAGATCCGCCGCGTCGCGCTCGATGTGAAGGACGCCGACTTCACCTACGCGTTCGACTGAGCAACTGCGCATCAAGAGTAAAAAATGGCCGATCACGAGTTCCGCATCGAGACAGATTCACCCGCCAAGGACGACCTGATGTTCTGGCGCATCGTGGGCCACGAGGCGCTGGCGCGCCCGTCGGCCTACGAACTCACGGTGCTGTCGAAGAACAAGGCGCTCGATGCCAAGGACATTCTCGGCCGCGCCTTCGACGTGGTCATCCAGTTCCAGGACAAGGACGGCGGCGTGCACGAGCGCCACTGCCAGGGCCATGCGGTGCGCTTCGTGCGGGCCGGGCATGTGGGCAGGCATTTCGAATACCGCATCACGCTGCGCTCGTGGTTCTGGCTGCTCACCAAGCGCACCAACTCGCGCATCCTGCAGGACAAGAAGGTGCTCGAGGTGCTCGACGCGGTCTTCGAAGACAGCCCGATCAAGCGCTTCAAGAAGACCAAGGCCGGCAACGTCATCGGCACCCACACGCCCCGGCGCTACTGCGTGCAGCACCAGGAGAACGACTACCAGTTCCTCTCGCGCCTGCTGGAGGACGAAGGCATCTACTACTGGTTCGACGCGCACGACGCGCCCGGCACCATGCACCTGTCGGACGCGAGTGACCTGGCGCACGAGAAGCTGCCGGTGGAAGGCACGCTGCGCTACATGTCCAGCGACGCGAGCGAGGCGCGCCACAACGAGATCTCGCGCTGGGTGAGCGCACGCCAGTTCGACACCGGCAAGCAGGCCTCGCGCGACAGCGACTTCAAGGCGATCAAGAAGAAGCTGGCTGCCACCATCGATGTGAAGGACGACCACGAACTCGCCGACTTCGAGGAGTTCGAATTCCCGGGCGGCTACTTCACGGGCGACGACGGCGAGAACCGCACCAAGCTGCGCGGCGACGAGCTCAACGCGCGCCGCGACCGCCACTGGGCGCTGACCACCTGGCCCGACGTGGCCGCGGGGCGCAGCTTCAAGTTCGAGGGCGACCCCGACGGCACACGCAACGGCGACTACGTGATCGCGGCCTGCACCTTCATGGCAAGCCACCCTGGCTATGAAAGCGTGGGCGCCGGCACGGCCGTTCCACAGGACCTGCGCACGGCGCTGGCCGGCGTGCTGCGCGACGATGCGGTGAACGCCGACACGCTGCAGGTGCTGGAAGACCTGATCGCCAGCACGCCGATGCTCAGCACCTCGCAGCCGGGCACCAGCGCATTCCTGATCACGGCGATACCGATGGAGCGGGCCTACCGCCCGCCCCGCCTCACGCCGCGCGTGACCATGCCCGGTCCGCAGACGGCCATCGTGGTCGGCCCCGCGGGCGACGAGCTGCACGTGGACGAGCACGGCCGCGTGAAGGTGCACTTCCACTGGGACCGCTACGACGAGAGCAACGAGAAGTCGACCTGCTGGGTGCGCGTGTCGCAGCCCTGGAGCGGCAAGGGCTGGGGCGGGTACTTCATTCCGCGCATCGGCCAGGAGGTGATCGTCGATTTCATCAACGGGGACCCCGACCGGCCGATCGTCGTGGGCCGCGTCTACAACGACGACCAGCCCATTCCCTACAAGTCGCCCACGCAGAGCGGCTTCAAGACCCGCTCCACGCCCGGCGGCGGTCCCGCGAACTACAACGAGATCATGTTCGAGGACAAGAAGGGCGAGGAGAACATCAACATCCATGCGGAGCGCAACATGAGCCGCAGCGTGGAGCGCGACGATTCCACCACCGTGGGCCGCGACCAGAGCCTGGTGGTCGAGCGCGACCAGAGCGGCATCGTCCAGCGTGACCAGAGCCTGGCCGTCACGCGCAACCGCAGCATCCACGTCAAGAACAACGAGTCGCACATCGTCGACGTCAACCAGAGCCTGAAGGTCATCGGCAACCAGGAAAACAAGATCGTCGGCAACCAGGTCACCACGGTGGACGGCGTGCACCAGGTCGAGGCCAAGGGCGACATCCGCACCAAGACCTCGGGCAACCGCATCGACCACACCACAGGCAATGAAACGCGCAAGGTAAGCGGCAACCAGACCTTCACCGTCTCCGGAAACATGGGCTTCAAGGCGGCCACCATCGTGATGGAAACGCCGCACTTCGAATGGAAGATCACCGGTGCCAATTCCGCGGTGATGGCGGTGCCCAGCGGCCCCTACTCGATCATGGCGAACAAGTTCAGCGTGCTGAGCAACACGGACGCCTCGATCCTGGCGGTCGGCAAGATCAACCAGACGTCGATCGAGAACAACGTCACGGTCATGGGGAACAACAACAGCGGCTACGTCGGCATGGCGAGCGAGACGAACATGGGGCTGGCCCGCAGCACCTTTCTCGGCGTGGCCATCGACACCTTCATGGGTGCGAGCATCAGCAACACGCTGGCGCTGCAGTTCGAGGCGGTGGCCGCCGCCAAGCTGAGCATCGCGGTGGGGCCGCACATCGAGATGAATTCGATGAAGATGTACGTGCCCGGTGGAGGGGCAGCCGGCGGCGGCGCCACGGTGCTGAGCGAGGGCGCGGAGTTCCTGGCGATCGTCGGCGTGCTGGAAGGGGTGAACGTGGGCTTCATGTCCTCCGTCATCGGGTTCGCCGAGCTGTCGGACCAGTACAGCGATGCCAAGGCGGAACTGGCGCAGGCGGCCCGGGATGCCGCCGCTGCCGGGCACCCGGGCCTGGCCGCGCGCCTGAACCGCCTGGCCACCGACGGCGCGGGCACCATGGACAAGGACGCGCCGACGAGCACCCAGAACACCCGGGGCGACGCCTTCTCATCGGACTACGACCCCTTTGCCGTGCCCGACGGCGGATCTTCCAGCGATCCATCCGCCGGCGGCGACGGGCCGACCTCGTCGGAGCCCAGCTCGTCGGAGCCCAGCTCGTCCGAGCCCAGTTCATCCGGGCCCAGCTCGTCCGAGCCCAGCTCGTCGGAGCCCAGTTCGTCCGAGCCCAGCTCGTCAGAGCCCAGTTCGTCCGAGCCCAGTTCATCCGGGCCCAGTTCATCCGGGCCCAGCTCATCAGAGCCCAATTCGTCCGAACCCAATTCCTCCGGTTTCTGAAACAACCTTGCCCCCATGCAGATCATCAAGCCCCAGACACTCGGGCTCTCGTTCAGGCCCATGGCGTTCCGCAAGCGGTTCGGCCTGTCCGTGTCGGGCTACCTGCACGTCCCTTTCGCGCAGCCGGCGCAGGGCTGTCTCTGGGGCGAGCAGTCGATGTGGAATTTTCTCGGCGCCGAGATGGGGGTGCCCTTGATCGACGAGGGCATCGCCAAGCTGACGCCCGAGTTTCTCGTGCATGGCAAGGCCTTCGCGGCGCCCGAGCGCCCCGAGGCCGTCGCGGTGCGCGCCCGGCTTGGCGGCACCTCGAAGACCCTGCTGGCATTCGGGGAGCGCTACTGGGACGGCGACGCGCCGAGCGCGCCGGCGCCGATGCAGCCGCTGGCCCTGGACTGGCCCAACGCCTATGGCGGCGCGGACTTCGCCGAGAACCCGTCGGGGCGCGGCCGCCAGGCCACCGACCGCATTCGATGGCTGCCCGCCCTCGAATACCCGGGCGACCGGCTGCGCAGGCCGGACCAGGCGGTGGCGCCCGCGGCCTTCGCGCCGCTCGACGTGCTGCATCCGCAGCGGGCGGCGCTGCGCGGCACCTACGACGCCAACTGGCTGAAGGAGCATGCACCCGGCTACGCGCCCGACCTGAACTGGCAGCACTTCAACATGGCGCCGCGCGACCAGTGGATCGATGCGCCCTTGCGCGGCGACGAGACCTACGAGCTCGATCACATGCATCCCGAGCGCCCGCACATCGAAGGCCGGCTGCCAGGTCTTCGCGTGCGTGCGTTCGCGCACTACCGGATGGGCGAGGGGGACAGCGCGGTCTTCAAGCTGCGTGAAATTCCGATGCGGCTGACGACGGTGTGGTTCTTCCCGGCGGCGCAGCGGATGGTCCTGGTCTTCCACGGCCTGGCTGAAACCGCCGAGGACGACGCATCCGACATCCACGATCTGCTCGGGGCGGTCGAGCGCATCGATCCGGCCGAGGCGCGCACTGGCGCGCACTACCTGTCGGTGCTCGAGAAGCGCACGCGCGGCCGCGACGCGGCGCTCGAGGCCCTGAACGACGGCGATCTGCAGCCCGAGGGCCTGGACACCGCCGATCCCTCGCTGGAAGCCCTGCAAGCCGTCATGAAGTCGCAAGGCCTGCAGGAGGCGGCGCAGTACCGCCGCGCGCAAGTCGAGGTGCAGTTGGCGCGCGACTTCCTGCAGTCGAAGGGCAGGGACCCCGATGCACTCGGCGTCCGGCTGGCGCCGCGAGAAAAGCCGCCGACCGCCGCCGAGATGCCGGCCTACCTGAAGAAGCTGCGCGAGCAGATGGACGCGCAGAGGTGGGCGGCGCTGGACGACGCGGCAACGCACGCCGAAACCGCGATCGCCTTCGCCAGAAAGCACAAACCTGCCGCTGAAAAGCTCCAGCACCGCGGTCCGCCGCTCTTCAGCGCGAAGCAGCAGCTCGCTGAACTGGAAGGCGCGCACCGTACTGCCGGCAAGCCCTTCGACCGTGCGCGCATCGGTACCGCGCTCTGGCGCATGCAGAACTCGCTGCACGTCGACTACCTGCAGACGGCGCACCTGCAGGCAGCCGCCGTTCCCCTTGCGGGCGAGGCCGCGGCGGCGAGCCGCCGCGAGGTGGCGTTCTTGCTGAGGAGCCATCTGAAGCGGTGGCCGGGCATCGACCTGACGGGCGCGGACCTGTCGAACCTCGATCTGCGCGGCGTCGATTTCACCGGCGCCTGGCTGGAGAGCGCGAACCTGCGCAACGCCAACCTGTCGGGCGCGAAGCTGCAGGCCACGGTGCTGGCCCACGCCGACCTGCGTGGGGCGATCGCCATCGGCACCGACTTCCGTGCGGCCAACCTCGGCGGCGCCGAATGCGCACAGGCGGTGTTCGACAACGCGAACCTGCAAGGCGCCATCCTCGGTGGCACCCGGCTCGGCCTGGCCCAGCTGCGCGGCGCGCGGCTGGCGCAGGCTCAATGGCTCGACAGCGTCTGGGCCGGAGCCGACGCCTCGGCGATCGTGGCGCCGGGGATGCTGTTCTACAAGCTCGACATGAGCGGGGCGCGGTTCGTCGAAGCCGTCCTGGCCAACTGCAGCTTCATCGAATGCAACCTGCAGGGCGCAGACTTCAGCGGCGCGGATCTCGGCGCGGCCAGCCTGGTCGGCTGCAATGCCGCGAACGCCCGCTTCGTCGGCGCCCGGATGGCCGGCGCGGTGGTGGTCAAGACCACACGCCTGGCGGGGGCCGATTTCACCGGCGCCATGCTGGCCAATGCCAACCTGGGCGAATGCGACCTGAGCGGCGCGCGGTTGGCGCGGGCGAACCTCGCGGGGGCGAACTTCGGCATGGGCCTTCTTTCGGACAGCGACCTGCGCCTGGCGAACGCCAAAGGGGCGCTGTTTCGCAAGGCGGGGCTGCAGCGGGCCCGTCTCGCGGGCGCCAACTTCCACGATGCCATCCTGCAGTCCGCCGACCTGCGCGGCGCGGATCTGCGCGAGGCCAACCTCTTCGGCGCCGACCTGTCCCGCGTGCGGCTCGATGGCGACGCGAAGTTCGACGGGGCGTTGCTCGAACGTGCGCGCATCCACCCACGGCTGACGCCGAAACAGCATGCGGGAGGGCGTTGAGATGCCCAGCGCACTGCTGACTCCGAAACTGCTGGCACTCGCCGTGACGCTGGGCGAGCCGATGGAAGACAAGGACTTTGGCGCCGGCGCCTATTCCCGCGCGTACCTGGCCGGCGGCGTGTTCTCGCGCTGCCGGTTCGACGAGGCCGACCTGCGCGGCGCCGACCTGCGCGAGACGCTGTTCGACCAGTGCAGCTTCAAGGGCGCGCTGATGGACGGCGCCAGCCTGCGCCGCGCCGTGCTCAACCGGTGCACCCTCGACCATGCTGCGCTGCGCAGTGCCGACCTGCACGGCGCGGTGCTGACCGACTGCGCGCTGCCGCATGCGCAACTGACCCAGGCTACGCTGTCGATGGCAACCGTCTCGAACTGCGACTTCGCCCATGCCGCGCTGATCGGAGCCGACCTGGAGTCTTCGACCTTCACGCGGTCGAACCTGGTGGACGTCAACGCGGACGACAGCCGTTGGGTCCACACCTCGATGCTCGCATGCGGCTTGGCGCAAATGACCTGGGCGGGCGCCCGGATGCAGCGAGTCGTGTTCCACGAGGTCGACCTGCAGGGGAAATCCTTCGCCGGCCTGTCCCTCGACGGTTGCCAGTTCGCGAACTGCAACCTCGGCGGCGCGAGCTTTCGCAACGCGCCGATGCGGCAATGCAATTTCCAGGGCGCGCGCCTCGATCGTGTCGACTTCTCCGGCGCGCAAGGGCCGATGGCCGTGTTCTGCGATGCCCGGGGCGAAGCCGTCAACTTCGCGGGTGCGGGGCTGCGGCAGGCGCTGTTCACGCGCAGCATGCTGCCCGGCGCGCGCTTCGATGGCGCCGACCTGCACCAGTGCCACTTTGCGGATGCGAAGCTGGCTGCCGCCTCGCTGCGCGACTGCGATCTGAGCTATGCCGATTTCAGCCGGGCCGACCTGCAAAAGGTCGACGGCCGCGGCGCCACCCTGTTGCGCACCGTGCTGCATCGCGCCGACACCGAGGACGCGCTGTGGACCGACCGCCCCCGGGCGCTGGAAACCGACGCGGCATTGGCGCGCGCGGAACTCTGGAGGGGGCCTGCGCCATGACGCGAAATCCGCCGGCCCGCCATGCCGCTTTCTTCCTGTTCTCCACACTTCCGAGGAGTGCCTTCCGATGACTCACGCTACTGCCGCCCCTCTCGACGCCAGCCGCCCGAAGGCGCAGCCGCGCACCCACAAGCAGGCGCCGCCGCGGCGGCCTTCGCCGATCGCCGCCGAATCCTGCGTGGGCGTGGTGGTGGCCGGTGCGGCCGATGAACTGCGCGTGGTCGCAGGCGACTTCGGCGCCCGCGCGCGCCTCGCTGCCAGCTGCCTGCTCGTGCCACAGCCCGGCGACACGGTGGCGTGCTTCCGGGTGGCACCTGACGAGATCTGGATCCTTGCGGTGTTGGAGCGCGAAGCCGGCGCGCCGCGGGTGCTGCGCAGCCATGGCCCGACGCGGTTCGAGGTTACCGACGGCGCGCTCGAGCTGCATGCGCCGGCGATCGCGCTGAGTTCGCGGCGCTTCGCGCTGGACAGCGCGCGCACCGACATCGCCAGCGACGATCTCGAATTCGCCGGAGGCCAGGTCCGCATCGTGGCCGGGGCAATGCGGCTGATCGGATCGGCGCTTTCCACGGTGTTCGACCGGGTCACGCATTTCAGCAAGCACCATGCGCGCACCACCGAAGGCCTGGACCGCGTGCATGCGGCGCATCTGGAGATGGAAGCGCAGCAGCTCGTGCACATCAGCGCGGAGCACGCACTGGTGAACGGCAGCAAGCTGGTCAAGGCGCGCGGCGGGCAGATCCATTTCGGATAGAGGAGGCGCTTCATGTTCGCCAATTGCCAGATGATGGGCACCGACATGGGATTTCCCGATGTGTGCCTGACGCCCACGCCGGCTGGCCCGGTGCCCATTCCCTATCCCAATGTGGCCATGGGGCCGATGGCGGTGCCGAACTGCCCGAACATCCTCATCATGGGCATGCCGGTGCACAACCTGGCCACCACCATTCCCATGACCAACGGCGACAACGCGGGCGTCAACATGGGGGTGGCGTCGGGCACCGTGATGGGACCGAGCCGGCACTTGACGGGCGCCTTCACCGTGCTGTACCTCGGCATGCCCGCGACCCGGCTGACCAGCATGTCGCTGCAGAACAGCACCAACTGCCCGGGCGTGCGGATCGTGCCGAGCCAGACGATGGTGCTGTTGCTTGCGCCCTGAGGCGCTGCCAATCCGGCAGGCTGCAAGGCCTGCCGGGAAAGAGTCAGGGACCGGAAGAAATGGGAGAGGGGCCTCGAGCCGAAGCACATGGCCGATCACGAGTTCCGCATCGAAAGCGATTCGCCCGCCAACGGCGAGCTGATGTTCTGGCGCATCGTGGGCCATGAGGCGCTCGCGCGCTCGTCGAGCTACGAACTCACCGTGCTGTCCAAGAACCATGCGCTCGATGCCAAGGACATCCTCGGCCGCGCCTTCGACGTGGTCATCCAGTTCCAGGACAAGGACGGCGGCATGCACGAGCGCCATTGCCAGGGCCACGCCGTGCGCTTCGAGCGCACCGGCCACGTGGGACGGCACTTCGAATACCGCATCGGCCTGCGCTCGTGGTTCTGGCTTCTCACCAAGCGCATCAACTCGCGCATCCTGCAGGAAAAGAAGGTGCTCGAAGTGCTCGACGCGGTCCTTGAAGACAGCCCGATCAGGCGCTTCAAGAAGACCAGGACCAGCAACGTCATCGGCACCCACAACCCGCGCCGCTACTGCGTGCAGCACCAGGAAAGCGACTACCAGTTCCTGTCGCGGCTGCTGGAAGACGAAGGCATCTACTACTGGTTCGATGCGCACGATGCGCCCGGCACCATGCACCTGTCGGACGCCAGCGACATCGCGCACGACAAGCTGCCCGTGGAGGGAACGCTGCGCCACATGGCCACCGACACCACCGAGGCGCGCCACAACGAGATCTCGCGCTGGGTGAGCGCGCGCCAGTTCGACACCGGCACCTACGCCTCGCGCGACAGCGACTTCAAGGCCATCAAGAAGAAGCTCGAGGCCGCGGGCGGCCAGCCCGACAAGCACGAGCTGGCCGAATTCGAGGCCTTCGAGTTTGCCGGCGGCTACTTCACGGGTGCGGATGCGGACGACAAGGGCAAGCTGCGCGGCGAGGAGATCGTCGCGCGCCGCCAGCGCCACTGGGCGCTCACCACCTGGCCCGACGTGGCGGCGGGGCGCAGCTTCACCTTCGAGGGCGACCCCGACGGCACGCGCGATGGCGACTACGTGATCGCCGCCTGCATCTTCGCGGCGAGCCACCCGGGCTACGAGAGCATTCCCCATGCCACGCCGAGGATGCCCATCGAGCAGGCGCTGCGCGAGGCGCTCGACGACGATGCCGTCAATGCCCAGGCGCGGCCCGCACTCGAGGCGCTGATCGCCGAGGCGCCCGCGCTGCGCACCGACCTGCAGGGCACCAGTGCCTTCCTGATCACCGCGATTCCCGTCGACGTGCCGTTCCGCCCGCCACGCCTCACGCCGCGCGTCGTCATGCCCGGCCCGCAGTCGGCCATCGTGGTGGGGCCGGCCGGCGAAGAGATCCACGCCGACGACTTCGGCCGCGTGAAAGTGCACTTCCACTGGGACCGCTACGACAAGAGCGACGAGAAGTCCACCTGCTGGGTGCGCGTGTCGCAGCCCTGGGCGGGCAAGGGCTGGGGCGGGTACTTCATTCCGCGCATCGGGCAGGAGGTGATCGTCGACTTCATCAACGGCGACCCCGACCGGCCGATCATCGTGGGCCGTGTCTACAACGACGACCAGCCGATCCCCTTCGGCTCGCACACGCAGAGCGGCTTTCGCACGCGCTCCACGCCCAAGGGCAGCGCGTCCAACTGCAACGAGTTCCGCTTCGAGGACAAGAAGGGTTCGGAGCAGGTGTACCTGCACGCCGAAAAAAACCAGGACATCGAGGTCGAGAACGACGAGACCCATTGGGTGGGCCACGACCGCACCAAGACCATCGACCACGACGAGACCACGCACGTCAAGCACGATCGCACCGAGACGGTCGACAACAACGAGACCATCACCGTGCACGGCCAGCGCACCGAAACGGTGGACAAGAACGAGACCATCACGATCCACCAGAACCGCACGGAGACGGTGGACCTGAACGAGACCATCTCCATCGGCCAGAACCGCTCGATCACGGTGGGCGCGAGCGAGACGGCCACGGTGGCACTGCAGCGCACGCATTCGGTGGGGATCAACGAGACCATCACCGTGGGCGCGGCGCAGGAGATCACGGTGGGGGCGATGCAGGCGGTGACGGTGGGGGCGAGCCAGACGATCAATGTGGGCGCGAACCAGTCGAGCAGCATCGGGGCGAACCGGTCGGTGGATGTGGGGGCGGACCTTTCCACCACCGTGGGCAAGAACGAGTCGCGCAGCGTGGGCGAAGGGCGCACATCCAGCGTGGGCAAGGACGACGCGCTCACCGTCGGGAAGAACCTCGTGATCGATGCGGGCGACTCCATCTCCATCAAGACAGGCAGCGCCAGCATCACGATGAAGAAGGACGGGACCATTGTGATCAAGGGCAAGGACATCACGATCGAAGCCTCGGGGAAGATCAACGCGAAGGCGAGCGGCGACATCGTGATGAAGGGCTCGAAGATCTTGCAGAACTGAATCCATCACATGACGGAGAACCGACCATGAGCGGCAGGGATCTGATCGAAGCGCAATTGCAGGTGGCCACGGCCATCATGACGTGGAATGCCGTGGCGACGGGCGAACTCGTCGCCATCACTGACGAGGGATGCACGCCCCTTGTCGTGTTCCCGGGCCAGCCTGGCACCGCGGCCGTGCGCGCGCGCAGCGTGGTCGATCTGCATGGCGTGCACATCGGCCGGCAGGTCGTGCTGATGTTCGAGGCGGCAGACCCGGCCCGGCCCGTCGTGATGGGCGTGCTGCGCAGCGGGGACGGATCGCCCTTGCCCGCGATGCCACCGCAGGTCGATGTGGAGGCTGACGGCAGCCGGATCGCCGTGAGTGCGAAGGAGCAGCTCGTGCTGCGGTGTGGCAAGGCCAGCATCACGCTCACCAAGGCCGGCAAGGTGCTGATCCAGGGCAGCTATGTGTCGAGCCGTTCGACGGGTGTCAATCGCATCAAGGGCGGTTCGGTGCAACTGAACTGATGCACCCGGAGAGAAGCTCGTGGAACTGATCAACGCCACTCGCATGGTCGCCAGCTACAACATGGGCCTGGAGCCCAGTGGGCGGGAATCGCTCGTGGTGGTCATCAAAGGTACCTTTCGCATGCCGCCGCCCGATGCGCCCGCCGGTCATTTCGCGTTGCACGAGGAACAGGTGCCGCTCGTGATGGCCGATACCTTTACCGGCGAGCCGGGACTCTCCGCGCCGGTCTATGAGGTCGACTTCGCGCCGCACAAGCAGCGCTGCGACATTCTGTTGCTGGGCAGCGCCTACGCACCGCAGGGGCGACCCGCCACGCGGATCGAGGCCGGTGTGCGCGCGGGCAATTGGAGCAAGAGCTTGGCGGTTGTCGGTCCGCGCCACTGGGAATGCGGGCCGCTGGGCGCTACGGCCTCGCCGCCCGGCGTGTTCGTGCAGCAGCCGCTGTCGTACGACGTTGCCTTTGGCGGCGCCGACCTCCGGCATGAAGATCTGTCGGAACATGCTGCTTTCATGCCCAACCCCGTGGGTCTTGGTTTCCATAAGCACATCCGCATGGACTGGGTCGACGGGACCCCATTGCCGCGCACGGAGGAAATCGGCCATGCGGTGCACGACCCGGGCGGCAATTACCGGCCAATGGCCTTCGGCCCCGTGGGGCGCGGCTGGTCCACTCGGTCGTGCTTCGCCGGTACCTACGATGACGAGTGGCTGGACAAGCACTTTCCGTTTCTGCCGCCGGATTTCGATCCGCAGTACTTCCAGGCAGCGCCGATGGACCAGCAGGTACCGCTGGAGCTGTTCCAGCAGGCACCGATCGATGTGGTGCTCGGCAATCTCACGCCAGAGGGCATCACGCGCTTCACCATTCCGCATCTGGTGGCGCCGGTGCATGTATTTCCCAGACACGGGGCGCGCGAGGACTACACAGCCACGCTCGACACGGTGGTGATCGAGCCCGATGCGCAGCGCTTCACGCTGTCGTGGCGAGTGACGAGGCCGCTCAAAAAGAGCCTGTTCGAGATCGCACAGGTGCTGGTTGGGAAGAAGGGACGGGAGTGGTGGCAGCAGCGCGAGCAGGTCCCTTTCCCGATTCCGGTTGTGATGATTCCGATGACCTCAGATGAGGTTGAAACCGAATGAATTCGCGTGCAATCGCCATTCTTCGCAGCGGCCTGGTGACGCCGGTGGGGCTGGACGCCGAATCGAGCTGCGCCGCGTTCCGGGCCAAGCTGACGAACCCCGTCGAGACGCGTTTCATCGACGCGGGCGGAGAGTGGATCATGGCGCACGAGGTGCCGCTGGCGCCTTTGTGCCGCGGGCTCCCCAAGCTGACAAGGATGGCCGCCATGGCAATCGAGGAAGCGTTGGGAGAAGTGCCACGCAGCCAGTGGGGACAGTTGCCCTTGATCCTTTGCGTGGCGGAGCCGATGCGGCCCGGACGGACACCGGGGCTGGACGACGAGCTCTTCCTGCAGATACAGGAAGAGCTCGGCACTGCCTTTGCGCCCCAATCGCAGATCATCGCGCAGGGCCGTGTCGGGGTTGCCGTGGCGTTCGCGCAGGCGCGTGCGCTATTGATCGAGTCCGGCATGCCACAAGTGCTTGTTGCCGCTACGGACAGCCTGCTCTCATGGTCGACGCTGAGCCACTACGAGCAGAGTGATCGCCTGCTGACGGCCCGAAATTCCAATGGCTTCATGCCGGGCGAGGCGGCCGGCGCGATGTTGCTGGGTGAACCGGAGGGAAACGCGGGAGAACTGCTCTGCACCGGCGTCGGATTCGGTCTCGAAGAGGCTCATGTCGAAAGCGAGGTGCCGCTGCGCGCCGAGGGGCTCTCCCAGGCCGTCAAGGCTGCGCTGGCCGATGCGGGGTGCCAGATGCATCAGATGGACTTCCGCATCACCGATCTTTCGGGAGAACAGTACTACTTCAAGGAGGCTGCGCTGGCACTCTCGCGCACGTTGCATGTCCGAAAGAAGGAGTTTGACATCTGGCATCCCGCCGAATGCACTGGCGAGATCGGCGCCGCGGTAGGGCTCGCCATCGTTTCTGCGGCCCAGGCTGCCTGCGAGAAACAGTACGCCAAGGGGCCGAATATCCTCGCGCACTTGGCCAACGACGCGGGGCAGCGAGCGGCGCTCTGCCTGCAGTATCGGATGCCGGTATGAGCAACCAAGTCTATGCCAACAACATGGAGATATCGTGCAAGCAGGCGGCGGGCAAGTCGGTCTGCGCGTTCCCGGATGTGTGCTTCACGCCGCCGCAGACGCCGGCAACGCCGCCCGGCGTGCCGATCCCGTATCCGAACACCGGCATGGCCACCGACACGAGCGATGGTTCGACGACCGTGCAGATATCAGGCCAGGAGGTGATGCTCAAGAACAAGAGCTATTTCAAGAAAAGCACCGGAGACGAGGCGGGATGCGCGCCCAAGAAGGGGGTCGTGACCAGCAAGAACATGGGGAAGGTGTACTTCAACGCGTGGTCGATGGACGTCAAGGTGGAGGGCGAGAACGTTGTGCGCAATGTCGACCTCACCACGCACAACCATGCATCGTCGCCGGGGAATGCGCCGCCCTGGCCGTACATCGACGAAGCAGCGTTTGCAGGCACCGGTCCATGCAAGGACGTGGCAAAGGCACTGACGGATAAATGCGGGCCTCCGCCCAAGCCGCACCAACGCAAGGGCTGGGTCAAGAAAATGTGCGACAACCCGGACTCCTCGTGCCGAGACGCCATGAAGTGCGTCCTGTCGCCTTACGCCCCAAGCGCCAAGCACAGCGATGGAAAGAATTCGCAAGGCAATTGCTGCCCGGGAAAAACGCCGCATCACCTGATCGAGGTCCATTGCTTTACGCCGATCGGCGGCAGAGAAGGAGGACATGTCATGTCCGAATTCAAGAACGCAAGCGGGGAGGGGTACAACCAGGGAGCCGCTCCATGTATGTGCGTCGATGGTCCACGAGAGGCCAAGCAGCATGGTGAGTTTCATGCGGTGCAGCAGCAAATCGAAACGGCCTACAACAAGCGCCTTTTTGCGCCCAAGACAGTGATGAGCGACGGCAAAGGCATCTCGAACTGGACCTATGGCGAAGCCAGGGATGCGGGTGTCGCTGCCCAGACGATCGTCATGCCCGAATGCGACCCGGAATGCACCAAGGCGCAACTCGACGACTATCACAAGAAGCCTCCGCCGGATGGCCCCGGATGCGATGAGCACACGCCGGTGCGATCGGACATGGGGTCCGATGGCCGCTCGACGGGTACGTTGAATTCCGGCCAGGAGGCAAAACTTGGCCGGCGCTTGCTCACGGTGCTTGCCAAGGGCTTCTGATTTCAATCTTCAATCCGCATGCCATGGCCTCAGAATCCTTTTTTCTCCAATTCGGTCCTGGTCTCGTTGAAAACGATCACTCGGTGAGGGTGATCTGCGAGATCGAGGTCGATGACGGCAAGCAACCGGCGCTTGCCCGTTGGCATGGGCCTCAAGCGGGTTGGACTTTTTTTCCGATGCAGTGGATGCCGGTCCGGCTGGCGCAGCTCGAACTTCCGCAACCATGTGTCTTCGCACTCGGCGGCGACGGAACCGTCGGTCTCGGCTACGGAGGGTATTCGGAGGAGAGCATCAACACGACGGACACCGGGCCTCGGGGACGAGGCCCGCTTCGTGTTCTCCGCGCGATCGCCGGGCGTTTGTACGCGGCCGGCATGGGCAGACAGGTCTATCGAAGGGCGGATGCAGGTGTCTGGGAGGTGCTGGACCCGCCAAAGGTGCCAGTTCCGGGCGAGATCGACATATGTGGCTTCACGTCGATCGACGGCGTGGATGAAGACGAGATATGGGCTGTCGGATATCGCGGTGAGATCTGGCGTGCAAGCGGCTTGCAATGGTCGGAGATGGCGAGTCCCACCAACTTGACGCTCCATGTCGTCAGGACTTTCAAGAAGCACCTCGTGTTCGCAGCTGGAAAGATGGGGCTCGTTCTCGGTTTTGTGGATGACGCGTGGCGCGTCCTTGCGCAGATACCAGGCGGTGAGGACATCTGGGATCTCGAATGGTTTGGCGGGCAATTGTTTGCCGCTACCTCGACGCGATTGTTCAAGCTCCTGCCCGACGCGACGTTCGAAGAGGTTGCCGTTCCCGGGCTGACTTCGTTTGGATACCTTCATGCCAACGATGGCGTTCTGTGGTCGTTCGGCACGCTGCAGCTGGCCTGGACGACCGATGCCATTGTGTGGACCGCGCAGACCCCGACCCTGTGAACACAGCCCACCCGATGTTTGCGGCTGCTCGCCCTCCCATCCCTTTCGTCGTGCAGCAGCACCTCGACAACGCCAGTGTGCTGCGCTCGACACGCGCGGTGCTGGTCCGCGCCCCGCATGTCCAGTTGCACCGGCTGAGCCGCCTGGACGAGCGCCTGGCGGCGAGCCTCGATGGACTGGCGATCGCCGGCGACTTCGCGCGCGGTCTCTGCATGGCGGCCCTCGAAACCCCGGGGCGGGGAGCGATGTTCGCGAACGCCATCGGTGCCATCGACACCCGCGACCCCGCGCTGCTCGAAAGACTGCTGTCGCTCGCAGAAGCCGTGCCCGAGGCGCGGGTCGGATTGGTCTCCGCCTTCGGCTGGGTGCCGGCCCCCGAGTTGCGCGGCATCACCCGCGCACTGCTGGATTCGCCGCATGCCTTTCGCCGGGACATCGGCCTGGCCGCATGCGCCATGCATCATGCCGACCCGCAAACTGTGCTCGAAACCGCCATGGCCGATGAAGAGCACTCCGCGCAGGCCATCGTTGTCGCCGGCAAGCTGGGCCGCATCGATCTGCTGCCCGGCTGCCTGGGCGGGCTGATGCACGAGGACGCCCAGCACCGCTTCGAATCGGCCCGCGCAGCGCTGCTGCTCGGCGACCGGCAAGGCGCGCTCCGAATGCTCGTTGCGTTCACGGGCGAGGGCGGTCCTTGCCAGGCGGCAGCTGCGATGCTGGCGCTCAAGGTCCTCCCTGCCGAACAGGCCCATGCGCTGCTCCAGTCGATTGCCCGGAAGGAGGACTCGGTCCGCATCCTGATCCGCGGCATCGGTGCCGCCGGTGACCCGCACTACGTGCCCTGGCTCATCGCGCAGATGGGCGACCTGAAGCTCGCGAGGCTGGCCGGCGAATCCTTCAGCACGATCACAGGGCTGGACCTCGCCGCCGAAGATCTCGAGCTGAAGCCTCCGGAGAACCCGGTGGCCGGCCCCAATGACAACCCGGACGACGAAGACGTTGCCATGGACGAGGACGAAGGTCTTCCCTGGCCCGATGCCGAAAAGATCGATGCGTGGTGGCAAGCCGACGGACACCGTTTTCCGCACGGCATCCGATGCTTCGTGGGCGAACCAGTCACGCAGGGGCACTGCCTCGCCGTGCTCAAGACAGGGTTCCAGCGCCAGCGTATCGCCGCCGCCGAGCACCTGTCGCTGATGGCGCCGGGCAGGCCGCTGTTCAATGCGGCAGCGCCGGCCTGGCGCCAGCAGTGGCTCTTGTCGCAGATGGAGGCTTAGCCATGCAGGCTCGGTACATCCTTGCCGCGTTGGCTGCTGCCTTCCTGGTCGCGGCTGCGATGCGCCGGGTGCGCAACACGAGGCGCCGCCCCGATCCCGCCACCCGCACCTGGCTCCTCATCGCGCTCATCTTCACCGCCGTCGCCGCATGGCTGCAATGGCATACCTCTTAAGGCGAGATTGCCAACCCGCTCCACGGAATGAATACTCCTTCTGAGTTTTTTCGCCCGTGCATGCGCGGGCTGTGTTCGGGCGTAGAAGGGCATAGAGCCTCGGGGGCAGATTCATGATCCATATCGCTGTCATCACCCGGCAAGGCGCTCCGGCGGGGCAGCCCATCGCTGCCGATTTCGGGCCCAACGGGGGCACCATCGGGCGCGCCGACACCAACACGCTGGTGCTCGACGATCCGGACCGCACGGTTTCGCGCGTGCACGCGCAGGTGCTGTGCCGCGACGGCCAGTACTTCGTCATCGACCGCGGCAGCAATCCGATGCAGTGCAACGGCGTGTCGCTGGGCTCGGGCA
Organism: Variovorax sp. 05T418; assembly: GCF_056396385.1. NCBI lineage: Bacteria > Pseudomonadati > Pseudomonadota > Betaproteobacteria > Burkholderiales > Comamonadaceae > Variovorax > Variovorax sp. 05T418. The sequence goes on from NZ_JBFTLJ010000011.1 coordinate 180,685, forward strand.
AGGAGGCTCCGCTCGCGGATGGCGCGCGGCTGATCGTGGGCAGCTTCGAACTCAGCGTGCGCATGAGCGCGGCCGCGCCGCCGGCATTGGCCATTCCCAACACCGTGATGTCGGCGCCGCTCGGCGCCGCCCCCGCGGCCAGCACCAGCGACGATCCCTTTGCCGACCTGCTTGCGGGGCTCGGATCGCCCGCGCCTGCCGCGGCCCGTGCATCCGGTGCCAGGGCGGCCGCGCCGGCAAGCGCGGATCCGCTGCTCTTTCCCGACCCGATGGAAAGCGGCTCGCGCAACGCGCAGGCCGCGCAGGTCGATCCCTTCGCCAACCTGCTCGGGCCCACGCCGTCCGCTGCGCCGGCCGCAGGCTTCGGTGCGCTCGACGATTTCTCCGACCTCGGCGCGCCGCCCGCGCACGGCAAGGCCGCCGGCATCGACGAGCTCTTCGGCGGCATGGGCGGTGGCGGCGGCATCGGCGGCGATCCGCTCGCGCTGTCGCCGCTGGCCGACCCGCTGCTGCAGCCGAACACGGCTTCGTCCGCCGATCCGCTGGCCGCATTGCAGAGCGCGGCGCCGCCCACGCCGACACCGCGCTCCGATCACCTGCCGATCGACCAGTTCGGCTTCACGCCGCCGAAGGCGATCACGCCGGTTCCGGCCGCCGCGCCGGTGGAAGCGCTGCCGCGCTTCGACGACATCACAGGGCAGCCGATACGCATCAGCGGCCCTGAGGTCGCGAGCCGGCCGTTCGAGCCGCTGCCGCCACCACCACCACCGGCGCCAGCGCCAGCGCCAGCGCCCGTCCAGCGGGCGCCCGCCGCAGCCCCGCGCACCGCATCCGACGACGAACTGCTCGCCGCCTTCCTGCGTGGCCTCGCCAGCACGCACCAGCCGCCCGAGATGCTCACGCCCGGCCTCATGGAGCGCATCGGCTCGATCCTGCGCAGCGCCACCGAAGGCACGCTGCAACTCCTGCTCACGCGCCAGGAGTTCAAGCGCGAGGTGCGCGCCGAGGTCACGATGATCGCGGCGCAGGCCAACAACCCGCTCAAGTTCTCGCCCACCGTGGAGGTCGCGCTGGCCCACCTGCTGGGCCCGGGCGTGCGCGGCTTCATGCCGCCCGAGGCCGCGATGCGCGATGCCTTCAACGACCTGCGCGCGCACCAGTTCGGCGTGATGGTGGGCATGCGCGCGGCGCTGGCCCATGTCATTGCGCGCTTCGAGCCTGAAGAGCTCGAGAAGAAGATCAGCGCGAAGTCGGCGCTCGACACGCTCTTCAGCGCCAACCGCAAGGCCAAGCTCTGGGACCAGTTCGTCGCGCTCTACGGCGGCATCGCGAGCGAGGCGGAAGACGACTTCCACAGCCTCTTCGGCAAGGCCTTCCTCGAAGCCTATGAAGAGCAGATGGCGCGCCTCAAGTCGGACACCTGAAGAACGCTCTCTCAGGCACCACTACAACAGCACCAGCAAACGCGAGGCACCCCGCTTGGAAATCGAAATCGTCACGCTGTCCCGGCAGGGCGGCCGCAACTACAACGAAGACGTCCACGGCCACTGGCACGACGAGCGCTACGTCGCCTGCCTGGTGGCCGACGGCGCCGGCGGCCATGGCGGCGGCGATGTGGCGGCGGCAACCACGCGCAGCAGCGTGCTGGGCGGCTTCTCGGCGGCGCCGGGGCTGGACGAGTTCACCTTGCGCACGCTGGTCGAGCAGGCCAACCGCGACGTGGTGGCGCGGCAGTCCGAAGGCGGCAAGCTTGCCGGCATGCGCTCCACGGTGGTCTTCGCGGCCATCGACCTGGAGAGCCAGGCGCTGGCCTGGGTGCACAGCGGCGACAGCCGCGCCTACCTGTTCCGCGGCGGCGCCATCGTGGCGCGCACCACCGACCACAGCCTGGTGCAGCAGATGGTGGCCGGCGGCATGCTCGACGAGGAAGGCGCGCGCCTGCATCCGCAGCGCAACATGCTGCTCTCGGCGCTCGGCTCGATCGAGGAAGCGCCCGACATCACGGTGTCCGACCGCATGCGCCTGATGCCCGGCGACGTGCTGCTCCTGTGCAGCGACGGCGTGTGGGAGCCGCTGGGCGACGAGTGCCTGGTCGACACGCTGCACGCCTCGCGCACGCCCAGCCAGTGGACCGAGCAGCTCGACGCGCAGATCAAGGCGCACGCCAAGCCGGGGTACGACAACTACACGGCGCTCACGCTGTGGGTGATTCCCGATGACGTCGACGACGCCACGCGCCTGATGCCGGCGGCCGAGGAAGAGACGATGCCGGCGTCGATCGAGGAACCTTCGGCGGCGCCCGGCAAACTGCCGGATTGACGAACCGGGGCCGGACCCGCGGGAATCTAGCCGCCGTTCAATCCCACGGCAGCGTCCACGATGTCCTGCAGCTGCGCGATGACCGGCTTGCCGGGGCAGGGCTTCGACTTGGTGAACATCGCGTGGTACGACAGGCCGCTGTCGTCCGGCGTGGCCGCGAGCTTCAGCGGCACGCCGTATTCCCCGTTGAGCCACGCGAGCAGATAGCCGTTCATGCGGATCTGCATGTCGGTGAGCGTCTCGCCGTGCACCGCGACGTTCTCCACGCTGTACCAGAGGTTGTCCACCTTCCAGCCGTCGACGGCCCAGGAGCGCTGCGACAGCGGAATGTACTGCGCGATCGTGCCGCCCTTGTCCACCGCGAAGTGAGCCGAGGCCGCGCGGTTTTCCCAGGTGGTCTTGAGCGAGCTGAGCAGGCTGTTGCCGTCGGTGATGTGGACGATCAGCCCCTTGATGCCGGTCTTCTTCATCAGGCCGGCAGCCCCCGGGCCGCCATAGTGCTTGCTCAGCGGGTAGTACGCATCCGCATAGGGGTGATAGTCGTTGTCGTTCCACTTGCTGCTCATGCTCGAACTCCTGTTCGTTGGCAGGTGTCAGGGCTTCTTCGGCCGGTACGCCTTGAGCTTGCCGCTCACCGTCACGTCCACCGTGACCACCACGAGAGCCGACTCCGTCTTGCCGTTGTCCTGCCGCTTCATCGGCTTGCGGGTGGTGGTCGAGGTGGAGCTGCCCTTCCAGCGGATCGTGCTGGCGCGCACGGGCTCCTTGTTGCCCTGGTGGTTCTGCTCCAGCACCGTGATGGCGCCGGTGCCCGGGTTCTTGGAGAGAATCGAGGTGTGGTGCGGATGGCCGACCGTTACGTAGGGGCTGTCGGTCCAGCCCGTGCCATCGGCAAAGGTGACGTCGGTGGTGGTGGTCGTCGTCATCTCGTAGTCGCGGTACTGCAGGATGTCGCCGGGAAGCGCATCCTTGAGCGCGACTTCGTTGCCCCAGATGTAATCGTCGTCGTCGCCCATCGGGCCGAAGTCCGACGAGGTGCCGGCGCCGGCCTGGCCGAGGGCCGAGTTGGCCAAGTCCCAGCATTCGCCCGCGCCGATCTGCTTGCCCAGCTGTGCGCTGGCCCACTGAAGGACCGTGGTGTTGAGTGTGGCCATCGCGTCTCTCCGGCTGGAAGGTCAATCAAGGGGCGGCCGCCGTCCACCGGGCGGCCGTTGGCGCAAGGCGCCTCAGACCTTCTTGTTGGCGGCGATGTCCCAGCCGGTTTCCTTGGTGCCGTCGCCGGAACCGTCGGCCTTCTGCGGCGTGTACTCGTACTTGAACTTCGAGAAGTTCAGCGTGATGGTCTCGGTCAGGCGGTCTTCGCCGCCGCTGCCGCCGGTGTGGATGTTGCTGACGATGATGTCTTCCATCGTGAGCTTGATGTACTCGAGCGGCGTGGCCCCGGCCTTGCGGACCACCAGCGTGCCCTTCTTGATGTGCTGGCCATTGCAGCAGTCGAGCAGCAGCAGGTGCGAGGAGGAGTCCACGTACTTGGTGACCGAGAGGTCCTGCACGCTCACCTTGCCTGCGCCCGAGCCGCCGCCCACGTGGCCGGTGCCCGATTGGCTGGCACCCCAGCTCCAGGAGAGAACGTCGATCTCCTTCTTGTGCGAATCGTCCTTGGATTCACCGTCGACGCCCTCGAGCTTCAAAAACATGTCTGCAGCCATGATGCTTACCTTTCAGTTGTGTGCGAGTCAGAGAAAAAAAGGGCTTCCGTGCGGTGCCTGGTCGGCGGTGGTGCCCGGGAGCTATGGAGAGAACGAGCAATGGGCCCCGTTTTCAAAGGCCCCCCGACGGCATATGCCGCCCGTTGCTACTTGCCGCCCTTGGCCGAGGGCAGCTTCGACACCAGCCGCAGCGACACCGTGAGGCCTTCGAGCTGGTAGTGCGGGCGCAGGAAGAACTTGGAGGTGTAGTAGCCGGGGTTGCCCTCGACCTCTTCCACCACCACCTCGGCCGCGGCCAGGGGCTTCCTGGCCTTGGTCTCTTCGGAGGAGTTGACGGGGTCGCCGTCCACGTAGTTCATGATCCATTTGTTGAGCCAGCGCTGCATGTCGTCGCGCTCCTTGAAGCTGCCGACCTTGTCGCGCACGATGCACTTCAGGTAGTGCGCGAAGCGGTTGCAGGCAAAGAGGTAGGGCAGGCGCGCCGCCAGGTTGGCGTTGGCCGTGGCGTCCGGGTCGTCGTACTCGGCCGGCTTGTGCAGCGACTGCGCACCGATGAAGGCCGCGAAGTCGGAGTTCTTGCGGTGGATCAGCGAAAGCAGGCCGGCCTTCGACAGCTCGGCTTCGCGCCGGTCACTGATGGCGATCTCGGTCGGGCACTTCTGGTCCACGCCGCCGTCGTCGCTCGGGAAGGTGTGCAGCGGCAGGTTCTCCACCGCGCCGCCCGATTCGATGCCGCGGATGCGCGAACCCCAGCCGTAGAGCTTGTAGGAGCGGTTGATGTTGGTGGCCATTGCATAGGCTGCGTTGGCCCAGGCGTACTTGCTGTGGTCGGCGCCCGCGGTGTCTTCCTCGAAGTCGAACTCCTCCACCGGATTGGTGTTGGCGCCGTAGGGCGTGCGCGCCAGGAAGCGCGGCATGCACAGGCCCAGGTACTTGGCGTCGTCGGAGTCGCGCAGCGACCGCCAGCCGGCGTACTCGGGCGTGAGAAAGATCTTGGTCAGGTCGCGCGGGTTGGCGAGCTCCTGCCACGACTCCATCTGCATCAGGTTGGGGCTCGCGCCGGTGATGAAGGGCGCATGCGCCGAGGCGGCGATCTTGGACATCTCGCCCAGCAGCTCGATGTCGGGCGGGCTCTGGTCGAAGTGGTAGTCGCCCACCAGCGCGCCGAAGGGCTCGCCGCCGAACTGGCCGTATTCCTGCTCGTAGATCTTCTTGAACATCGGGCTCTGGTCCCAGGCCGCGCCCTTGAACTTCTTCAGGCTCTTGGCAAGGTCCGTCTTCGAGATGTCCATCACCCGGATCTTCAGGTGCTCGTCGGTCTCGGTGTTGTTCACCATGTAGTGCAGGCCGCGCCACGCACTCTCGAGCTTCTGGTAGTCGGGGTGGTGGATGATCTTGTTGACCTGGTCGGTCAGCTTGGCGTCGATCGCGGCGATCATCGACTGGATCGACTTGGTCACGTCCTTGCCGATGACGGTGCTGTTGCTCAGCGCCTGCTGCGCGAGCGTGAGCACCGCGGCTTCGACGGCGCTCTTGGCTTCGTCGCTGCGCGGCTTGAATTCCTTTTGCAGGAGCGACGAAAAATCGCTGCCCGCATAGGCGACATCCTTCAGTGCGCTCTGCTCGAGTGCTTCGGCCATGGTGGTTCTCCTCGGGGGTCCGGTGTGTCGGGTGTGGGGGATCAGGCGGCCGGCTTGGCCGCTTCGTCGTCGGGCTTGGCGGTGGCCGCCAGCGACTGCAGCAGGGCCGGGTCCTCGAGCACCTTGGCCAGCAGTTCCTCGGCGCCGTTCTTGCCGTCCATGTAGGTCACGAGGTTCGACAGCTGGGTGCGCGCCTCGAGCAGCTTGTCGAGCGCGCCGACCTTCCTGGCCACGGCGGCGGGCGAGAAATCTTCCATGTTCTCGAAGGTGAGCTCGACCTTGAGCTCGCCTTCGCCGGTCAGCGAGTTCTCCACCGCGAAGGCGGCGCGCGGCTTCATGGCCTTCATGCGCGAGTCGAAGTTGTCCACGTCGAACTCGAGGAACTTGCGGTCGGCCACGGGCGCGAGCGGATCGGCCGGCTTGCCCGACAGGTCGGCCAGCACGCCCATCACGAAGGGCAGCTGGATCTTCTTCTCGGCGCCGTAGAGTTCCACGTCGTACTCGATCTGCACGCGTGGCGCCCGGTTGCGGGCGATGAATTTCTGACTGCTCTTGGCCATGGCGATGCTCCTTGCGGGGGTAGATGGGGCGGTTCGATCAACAGGAAAAAAAAGGAAAGGGAAAAGCCGGCTACTCGGACGGACGCTTGCCGGTCACGGTCTCGATCGTGTCCAGCGCGCCGGGCGCGAGGTTGGCCATGATTTCGAGAAAGCTCACGCCGATGAGCTTCTTGGCGCGCTCGATCAGGAGCGGCGCGGGGTTGCCGGGCTCGGTCTGCTCGAGAAAGCGGATCACGCGGTCCAGCATCTGCAGCGCGTCCTGCCGGCTCTGGATCTCGCCGCGCACGGCAGCGGGCCGCGGCGCGCCGCCGGCCTGCGGCACATCGCCTTGCGCCTCTTCGGCGGTGCCGGCTTCTTCGGGCGCACCGATGGCAGCGCTGCACGCCTTCTGCAGCATGCGGCCGATGGCGCGCAGCGGGGAGAGGTCGATCGCGTCGGAGCGGCCGGTGCGCTCCACCAGCAGGGCCTGCAGCTTCTCGACCCCGCCGGGCACGCCGATGGCGGCCTGGATCAGCTCGGGCCGCTCGGCATGCAGCGCTTCGAGGCCGCCCTGGATCTGTGCCGGCGAATAGGTGGCTTCACCGCCCACCGCATTCAATGCGTTGTTGGCTACCGCGATGTCGCGCACGCGGATCGCGCCCACGCCGGGTGCCACGCCCACCTGCGCGTCGTACAGGTCGCGCAGGACCATCGTCTCGTCGCCGAGCGGTGCGAGCGCGTTCAGGCGCATGGTCGGATCGTTGTCGTCCTCGGCATCGAGCTTTGGATGTATGCCGTCCCAGAAGTTGTCGAGCAGGCGGGTGAGCAGTTCGAGCCCGGCAACGAAACCGGCAAGTCCCTGCAGCCGCGTGGAAGCACGCAGCAGCAGCACGGCGGCGCGCACGTCCTTGCTGCGGCGCAGGATCGCATCGGACTGTTCGGCCACCTCGCGCCACTCCGGCTCCACCGCGGGGATGACGGTGTCGCCGAACTGCTGCTCGGGCTTGCCCTGCGCTGCGGTGGTGAGCGCGGTAAAGGCCGCGTCGTACTCCAGATCGTCGCCGCACGGCGAGGCCTCGCCGATGGGCGTGAGCAGGGCTTCGACAAGTTCGGTGGTCAGCATGTTGCCTGTTCGAGTTGGCTGGTGATAATCAAAGATGCGTCCGAACCGGTCAATGCAACGAAGGGAATAGCATGCGCACGCTGGGTACACACCATTCGTCCTATGGACGCTCTTTTGCTGCGGTCTCGCGGCGCGTTGCATTGGCCTCGGGCCTCGCATTGACCGGTGCCCTGATCGCAGGCTGCGCAAGCAAGCCCGTGGTCACGCCGGTGTCGATCACGCTCGCAGCCGGTGCCGATGCCAACCCCGATGCGCGCGGCCGCGCATCGCCGCTCACGGTGCGCATCTATGCGCTGAAGTCGCCCGGCCCCTTCGAAGGGGCCGACTTCTTCTCGCTGTTCGAAAAGGACCAGGCCACGCTCGGCGCCGAGCTGGTGCAGCGCGAAGAGATGCTGCTGCGCCCCGGCGAAAGCAGAAAGCTCGACCTCACGCTGCCGGCCGATGCCAAGGCCATTGGCGTGATGGCCGCGTTCCGCGATCTCGACCGTGCGCGCTGGCGCGAAGTGCGCGCCGTGGAGCCCGGCAAGCCGCAGACGCTCACCGTGACCTTCGGCGCGCGGCAGATCCGCATCGACAGCAGCAAATAAACCCGGCCCGCCTGCGGGCCGCTCATTCACGCCTTCGCCGCGCTGGCGTTCTGCGCGCGGCCGGGCCGCGCGAGCGGCTGGTCGGCGGGCAGGAAGCGCTCGAACAGGTCGGTCACGAAGGCGCCGCCGGCCGCACCCGATGCGGCAGCCGTCACATAGAGGCCGCGCCATCGCGGGCCGCGCGAGCCGCGGCCATGGCTTTCGAACAGGGCCTCGGCCACTTCGCGCAATGCGGGCTGCAGCGCCCGCAGCGCCTCGATGAACTCATGGATCGCGAGCCGGCCCGATGCGCCCGGCTGTTCGCGCAGCAGCGCCATGCGCAGCGCATGCAGCTGGCGCGCCATGGGATCGAACAGGGCATCGAGCCGGTCGGCCGCGGTTTCGCCGTGGGCGGCCGGCCCGGCCAGGCGATGGCCGATCACCTGTGCGAGCACCTCGGGCGGCAGCGCACCGCGCAGCGTGGCATAGCCGGCCAGCTGCTCCAGGCCGGTCACGACCAGGTAGACCGGCAGCTGCAGGCGCAGGGTGTCCGCGGCCTCGTCGAGCAGCCGGCGCATCCTGCCGGCCAGCGGCTTCATGCCTGCGCTGGACGGGTGCAGCAGTTCGCTCGCCGCCACGCAGGCCACCACGCCGTTGATCGGCACGCGGTCGCGCCGCTCGGCCAGTGCGAGGAGCGCCTGGAGCCACAGCGCACGCGTGTGCGGCGCCGCGGCCACGTCGCTGACGGCGCTCGGGTGCAGCTCGATGGCCGTCATCGAGCCGGTGAGCCACCAGCGCCAGTAGGGTTCGCCGAAAGGCTCGCTGCCCGAAGGTGCCAGGTGCTCGGCATGCGCCGCCGCCAGCAGCCCCGGCAGGTTGGCCGCCGCATCGCCGAGAAAGAGAAACCAGGGCACCGGCGCGGCTTGCTGGCACGATGGCTGGCGCAGGAGCTGGCGTGCGTGCGACATGGCTTTCCTCATGGCCTCCCTCATGGCTTCGATCGCGGCTTCGTCGGCTTCGGCCGCCGGCGGGCCGAGTGCGGCAATGCGCCGGCGCAGCGCGCGGCGGCGCGCACCGCGGCCCGCGTCACGGACCGCGGCGTACAGCAGCGCAAAGCCGGCCAGGCACAGCGCGAGCAGGAGCCAGAAGAAATGGGCAGGCAACAACGCGGCGGGCATGCTGCGGCTTTCAACGTGCAGTGGTCTCGAGGAACTCGAAATCGGCAAGCAGCCGCTCGTTGCCCTTGTTGGCCGCGAGCACCTCGCGCAGCCGCAGCAGGTAGGCCGAAGCGAGTTCGTAGGGCGGCCGGTCGGCCGCGCCGTCGAGCGGCGTGGGGGACGAGAGCGCCGTGACCAGCACGGTGCCGAAGGGCGGGCCCACCAGCCAGCTCGCCGGGATGTCGCGGCCCAGCTCGAGCTTCTCGCCGGCGCGCAGCCGCATCGGCTGGCCTGTGTTCAGGTGCATGACCGAACCGTCGGCGGTGTAGTAGTCGACCCACAGGTAGCTGTCGTGCCGGGGCGCGGCCACCTGCATGCGCACGTCGTCTCCTTCGCGCAGCCGGCCGTTGCGGGCCGTCACGGCCGTCACGTCCAGTCCGAGGGCCTTCTCGCGGTTGCGCAGCTGGTAGGGCTTCAGGATGGCGAACACCTCGCAGTGGGGCCACACGCGCAGCCTGACGTCGAAGGTGGGCGAGCCGCCATCGGGCAGCAGGCCGGCCACCTCGCGCTCCACCCGCTCGAGGTCGGCCGGCAGCGAGACGAAGCCGCTCACGTGCAGCCTGCCGCCCTTGTCGGCCGAAGCCGAGAGATCGGCGCATGCATAGCCTTGAAGATGCTGCTCGATGCGCTGCGCCGGTCCCGGCTCGCCCGCGTGCAGCCCGGCCGGCCACTGCCACCACAGCAGATAGAGCAGCGGCAGCAGCAGCGCGAGCGCCCCGAGCGCGCGCAGCAGGCTGCGGTCGCGGCGGTGCAGGTCGTGCGGGCCCGGCGGATCCGCCACGCCATAGGGCTGCGGCGTGATGCGGTCCTGCACCAGGCTGCCGAGCGCCAGGGGCCTCTGCCGCAGCTGGTGGCCGTGCAGCTCCTTCAGCTTGCCGAGCTCGCCGCGGTCGTCGCTCTCGAAGTAGTACTGGCCCTTGAAGCCGTGCACCAGCGCATGCCAGTAGACCTCGCGCAGCTCGTCGTCCTCGGCGCCCAGCGCCGACAGGTGGTGGAAGAACTCGCTGTGGGCGTTGTTCGAGTTGAACAGCTGCACCTGCAGCGGCGCCGCGCCCGCGGCCGCACCGGGATGGCGCGCCAGGATCTCGTCGATCCAGGCCACCATCGCAAAGACCGCCGATTCGACCTGCGCGGCGGGCTGGCCCGATGCGCAGGCGCGCGCCGCGTCGAGCAGCCGGCGCGCCTGTTGCTGCGCGGCAGCGTGCGAGGGCGGCGCGGCGCGGCCGGCCGCGATCGATGCGTCGAGGGCGAGGCCGAAGGAGACGAATGCGGAAAAACAGTCGAGCAGCCGGAGCATGGATGACCGCGCCCGCTCACCGCGCCTGCGTTGCGGAGGATGCCTTGCACCGGCGTCTGCTGCGATGGCACATCCCCATGTCCCCGGTTCCTTCGAGTAAGGATTCCATCTTCCGAACGCCGGGCGGCGGGCGCCATATCGCTTGGGGACTATGCCGTTCGTCGGGCAAACCGGCTTGCTGTGCGGGGCAATCGCCGGTATCTTCGGCTTCCGCTGAGTTCAATGCACGCACGCTGGGACACCCGGGACACTAGGACATGCCATGAAAATTCTGATCGCCGACGACCACCGGCTCGTCATCGAGGCGGTCAAGGCCAAGTTGTCGGAGCTGGGGCCCGGCATCGAGTTCGTCCTGGCGATGAGCGTCGACGAATTGCTTGCCGGCGCCACCGACGAGCTCGACCTGGCCCTGATCGACCTCAACATGCCCGGCGCCGACGGCCAGGCGCACATCGACGAAATCCGCCGCCGCCATCCGGCCGTGCCGGTCATCGTGCTCTCGGGCTACGAAGACCCGGCCATCATGCGCAGCGCGCTCGAGCGCGGCGTGCTCGGCTTCATTCCCAAGGCCTACTCGCCCGAGGTCATGCTGTCGGCCGTGCGGCTGGTGCTGGCCGGCGGCGTGTACGTGCCGCCCATGATGCTCACGGCGCTGCCGCCCGGCATCGTGGCCGGCGTGGCGCCCACGCAGAACGGCGATGCGCGCTCCGCAGGCGCTTCTTCGCAGACGCTCGAGCACCTGCGCAGCGTGCTCACCGAGCGCCAGGTCGAGGTGCTGCAACTGCTCTCGCAGGGCAAGCCCAACAAGCTCATCGGCCGCAGCCTGGGCATCAGCGAAGGCACCGTCAAGATCCACCTGGCGGCCATCTTCCGCGCGCTCAACGTGCGCAACCGCACCGAGGCCGTGGTGGCCGCGCAGGCGCTGACCGAGGCGCAGCAGGCCTGAGCCCGGGCCTGAACTCAGGCTGCAGCGCGCAGCCCGGTGCCGGCCGGTTCCTCCTCCTGCACATCGGCTCGGCCGGCCGCCGCCGCCTTCTTTCTCTCCTCGATCGCCTCGGCAAGAAACTCCGCATCGCGCGCCACGCCCGAGAAGCGGCCCGATCCCCAGGTGTGCAGCCAGGGCAGCCCCAGGAAGTAGAGCCCCGGCACGCCCGTCACGCCGCGCTGGTGCACCGGCGCGCCGCGGCCGTTGAACACCGGCGCATCCACCCAATCGAAGTCGGGCGAGAAGCCGATGCACCAGAGCACGCTCGCGATGCCCGCCTCGGCAAGGCTCAGGCGCGTGCGCTCCTCGGGCGGCTCCCACACCGGCGTGTAGACCGAGGGCGGCGGCGCCTCGATGCCCCGGGAGGCAATGAACTTGTCGATCGACGCGTTGATGCGGTTGTAGGTGGCGTCGGCGCTGTCCAGGTGCTCGCGCAGGTTGGGCTGGAACTCCAGCGTGCCGTCGCCGCCCAGGCCGGTCAGCAGGCCGTACAGCTCCATGCCTTCGAGCGCGAAGCGCCGCAGGTCGATGTCGCGCCCGCCGTCGCGGCCGGTCACGTAGTGGTTGGTGTTGTCGCGCACGCCCTCGCGCAGCGGATGCTCGGTCACGGGCATGTCGTAGTACTTCATGTCGGCGAGCCAGTCGACCACCTCGCGGCCGCGGTAGAAGCGCGCGCAGCGCGGCGCATCGCCGGTGGCAAGGTACACCTTGCGCCCGGCCAGGTGCAGGTCCTCGGCGATCTGCGAACCCGACTGGCCGCAACCCACCACCAGCACCGCCCCTTCGGGCAACTGCGCCGGGTTGCGGTACTGCGCCGAGTGGTACTGCACCACGTGCGGCGGCAGCTTCTCGGCCAGGCGCGGCACGATCGGGCGGTGGTAGCCGCCGGAGGCCACCACCACCTGGTCGGCGGTGTAGAGGCCGGCGTCGGTCTGCACCATGAAGCGGTCGCGCTCGCCCGTGCCTGGCACGCGCGCCACGCGCTCGACGGTCACGCCCTCGATGGCCGGCGCCTTCACCTGCGCGACGAAGCCCGCGAGCCATTCGTTGATCTGGTCCTTGACCATGAAGCCGTGCGGATCGCCGCCGCGGTAGGCCCAGCCCGGCAGCTGGCACTGCCAGTTGGGCGTGACCAGGCAGAACGAATCCCAGCGCTGCGTGCGCCAGCTGTGCACCAGGCTGCGCTTCTCGATCACGAGGTGGTCGATGCCGCGCTGCTGCAGGCAGTGGCTCAGCGACAGGCCGGCCTGGCCGCCGCCGACGACGATGACGCTGTAGTGGCTGCGTCCGCCAAATGGATAGGACATGGGGTCTTCTTTCTTTCTCTCTGGATGCGGGGGGCGTCAATCGAAGGCGACGACGGTGACTTGGGCATCGTCGGCGCCGGTGAAGCGGGCGGCGATGCGCTCGATCTCGGCGAGCTGGTCCATGGCCTGCGAGCACGCGAAGCCGTACTTGGCGCGCACGCGTTCGGAGGCGATGCCCAAGGCCTCGCGCGAGCGCTGCAGGAAGTCTTCGAGCGCATAGCGCTCGCCGGGCGCGAAGAAATCCTGCACCACGGAAGAGGGCGAGTAGCAGCGCGTTTCGCTGGCGTCGGGCCAACGCACCTGGAAGTGCATCACGGGCATGCGAGCGCCTCCTGCGGCGGCTGGATGAAGGCATCGCGGCCGAAGTCCCACAGCAGGGCCTCGTCGCCGCCGGCCTGCAGCCGCACCTGCCGCGTCGCATCGACCTCGCCGACCACCGCGCAGGCGATGTCGCGCGCGGCAAAGCGGCCGAGCACCGGCGCAACCTGCGAAGGCGCCACGCTGAGCACGAATCCGTAGCTCGGAAAAGAAGAAAGCCAGCGCAGCAGCGGCACGCCGCCGGGCCTGGGCAGTGCATCGAGGTCGATGCGCGCGCCCACGCCCGAGCACTCCAGCAGCATCATCGCGGTGCCGACCGCGCCGGCCATGCTGATGTCCTTCGCGGCGCGGCACAGGCCCCCTTCCGCAATGGAGGGCAGCAGTTCGAGGTCCGCGCGTAGCCGCGCGGCCGGCGCCGTGGTCGACGCGTTCCAGTAGGGAAAGGGCTCCTCGTAGGCGCCGCGCAGGTCGGCCGCCATCACCAGCAGGTCGCCGGGCCTGGCGTCGAAGCTGGTGAGCAGCTTGCGTGCGTGGCCGAGAATCGCAACCGCGAGCTGCGGCCGCTCGCTGCGGTTGTTGCTGTGGCCGCCCACCACCGGCACGCCGTAGCGCACCGAGGCTTCCGCCATGCCGCGCAGCACCTCGTCGGCCGGGTGCATGCCGGTGCTCCACAGCGCATCGACCACGGCTGTGGGGCGGCCGCCCATCGCATAGATGTCGCTCACGTTGACCATCACGCCGCAGTAGCCCGCGAACCACGGCATGCGCACGATGAAGTCTTCCACCATGCCTTCGATCGCGAACAGCAGGTAGCCGCCATGGCCGTCGGGAATGGCCGCGCAGTCGTCGCCGATGGGCACGGCCTGCGCGAGCGCGGCATGGCCACCGGGCAGCGACCGGCCGAGCGCCGACACCACGTCGCTGATGTCGCGCTTGTGGGCGAAGCCGCGCGTGGCGCGCAGGGCTTCGGCAATGTCGTGGGCCGTCGTCATGACAGCACCTTCGCGCGCGTGACGAAGCCGCTCACCGGGTCGTGGCAGGGCGGGTAGAAAGCGAGCCCCGCCTGCATGCGCGCATGCGGACGGCCGTGGATGGCGCTTTCATCGAGCATCTTCCAGCCGAGCTTCTGGAACAGCGGCACGTTCTGCATCTGCACCTGCGCGAAGAACGCATCGCAGCCCAGCGCGTTGGCGCGCGACACCGCGAGCCGTATCAGCGTGGCGCCCAGGTGGCCCTGGCTGCGGAACGCGGGATGCACCGCAAGGCGCGAGCCCCACCATTCGCCCGGCGCCTCGCCGCGGTGGATGCGCACCGTGCCCACCACCTGCTCGGGCATGCCGCCGTTGCACGACATGGCGACCAGCAGCCGCGCATGGCCGTCGATCGCGTCGCGGTCGTCGCGCGCGAAGATGCCCTGCTCGATGCAGAACACCGCACGGCGCAGCGCCATGGCTTCGTCGCGCTCCCACTGCTGCGCCGCTTCGCGCACCAGGTATTCGACCGGCGCGTAGTGCGGGTCGAGCCCGCTGAGGTCGTCGATGCACAGCATGGTCAGCTTTCGCTTTCTTTTTCGTAGATCGACAGCGACGAGCAGGCGCCGCACTTGCCGCAGCCCGCCTTGATGTCGGCCGAGCGCAGGCCCGCGGCCACCACGCGCTCGCCCAGCGGGGCCAGCAGCGACTTCATGAATTCCGGAGACGGTGCCGGATGGTCCTCGAGCGGCGTGCCGCTGATCGGCACGAAGGGCACGACGAAGGGGTACACGCCGCGTGCGAGCAGCTGGTCGCAGGTGTCCAGGATGGCCTCGCGCGTGTCGCCCAGCCCGGCCAGGATGTAGGTGCTGACCTGGCCGCGCCCGAACACGCGCACGGCCGCCTCGAAGGCGCTCATGTAGCGCGAGACCGGCACGCTGGCCTTGCCCGGCATGATGCGTTCGCGCACCTCGGGCGTGACCACCTCCAGGTGCATGCCCAGCGTGTCGATGCCCGCGGCCTTCATGCGGTGGAACCACTGGTCGTCGTCGGGCGGCTCGCACTGGCCCTGGATCGGGAGGTCGACCGCGGCCTTGATCGCGAAGGCGCTCTCGCAGAGGATGGCCGCGCCGCGGTCGGTGGCGTTGGGCGTGCCGGTGGTCATCACCATGTGCTTCACGCCGTCGAGCAGCACGGCCGCGCGCGCCACTTCGGCCAGCTGCTCGGGCGTCTTGCGCGCGATGGTGCGGCCGGCCGCGAGCGACTGGCCGATCGCGCAGAACTTGCAGCTCTTTTTGCGGCTCTCGTAGCGGATGCAGCTCTGCAGCACCGTGGTGGCGAGCACGTCGCTGCCGTGCAGCGTGGCAATGTGCGAATAGGGCACGCCGTCGAAGGTCTGCATCGCATAGAAGCGCGGCTGCTTCGGAAAGCTGATGCTCGCAATGGGAATGCTGCCGCGCATCACGCGGCTCACGCCCCGCGCATCGGGCGCCTCGGCCGTGAACGGCGAATGCCAGGCGCTCGAAGTGTGGACCGGCACCATGATCGTGTGGCCGTCCACCGTCACGGCCTTGTGGTCTGACGGGCCCGCGCCGCCGCGGCGGCTTGCCACGCCGGCCGAAGGATCAACCAGCCGCAACCCGAAGGACTGGAGCTCGGTCATCAGCTGCCGGCTGTCCGGCGGGGTCGTCGTGGTGATGGTGGTCATGGTCGGGGCTCCGTTGAGCGAGGGGTTGCGTGGGATGCATCGGCACGGTGGTCTGCGCCGGCCGGTCGTTGATGGCGAGCGACAGCAGCTCGGGCCGCGCGTAGTGGCCGACCGAATCCATCATTCGCTTGCGCTTGGCGATCAGCGCCATGTCGAGATCGGCCACCACCATGCCTTCGCCCTCGATGAGCGGCGGCGCAAGGTGCTTGCCCTCTGGCGACACGATGGCGGTGTGGCAGCCGCCGCGCAGCGCCTTCTGCAGGTTGGCGTCGGGCGTCACGCTGCGGATCTGCTCGTCGCTGAGCCAGCCGGTGGCGTTGACCACGAAGCAGCCCGACTCCAGCGCGTGGTGGCGGATGGTCACTTCCATCTGCTCCGCGAAGATCGGGCCCACCAGCGAGCCCGGGAACTGCGCGCAGTGGATCTCCTCGTGCTGCGCCATCAGGGCGTAGCGCGCGAGCGGGTTGTAGTGCTCCCAGCAGGCCAGCGCGCCGACGCGGCCGACGGCCGTGTCGACCACCTTGAGGCCGGCGCCGTCGCCCTGGCCCCAGACCATGCGCTCGTGGTACGTCGGCGTGATCTTGCGGCGCTTGAGCACCAGCGTGCCGTCGGCATCGAACACCAGCTGCGTGTTGTAGAGGCTGCCGTGGTCGCGCTCGTTCACGCCCAGCACCACGACCATGCCGTGATGCCGCGCGCGCTCGGCCACGGCCTGCGTGACCGGACCCGGCACCACCACCGCGCGCTCCGCCAGCCGCAGGTGCGGCGCGCCCTGCAGCACCGGCGGCAGCACGAAGCTGAAGTAGGGGTAGTAGGGCACGAAGGTCTCGGGAAAGACTGCCAGCTGCACGCCCTTGGCCGCGGCCTCGTCGATGGCGCTGCACACCCGCTCGAGCGTGCCGTCGGGCCGGTCGAAGTCGGGCGCGATCTGGATCGCCGCGGCACGCACGATGCGGGGTGGGGAAGCCATCGCTCGGGTCCTGCCTTACAGGGTCCAGGTGTCGAGGATCACGGCGCCGGCCTTCTTGTGCAGCAGCACGAGGTCCAGCACGTCGAGCGGGTTGATCGGCGTGATGCCCTCGATCAGCGCGCCCTCGCCGTGGCCGTACAGCGCCTGCAGCGCGAAGCGGCACGCATACACCTTGCCGCCTTCCTCCATGAACTTGCCGATCTGCTTGTTGAAGTTCTGGTGACCCGGAAAGGCCTCGTCGCCCAGCGTCGGAAAGCCGCGCTGCACGCCCAGCGTCACGCCGGGGCCGTACAGCAGCACCGAGGTCTCGTAGCCCTTGCGCCTGAGGCGCGTGGCCTGCAGCAGGTTCACGAAGCCGATCGAGCCCTCGAAGGCCACCGTGTGGAAGGTGACGAGCGCCTTCTCGCCGGGCTCGGCCTTGACGTCTTCGAACACCTTCTCTTCGTAGTCGACGAGGAACTCGCCTTTCTCGTTGCGGGGGCGGGTGACTTTGGGCATGGGGTACTCCGGTTGAAGAAAAAGAGGATGAACGCAGGTCTTGCGTGCCTTTCTCTTTGCAGGCGATGTGCCAGCGCCCGGCGCGGCGCGTGCGATCAATGCGCGATCAATTCGCCGGGATGCGGCCTGCACGCCCGAAAACTTTTTTCGGCCGCACGAAAACCCCTCGGCCAAGGCGGCCGGCGCGGCCCCGCCTGCACCGGGAAGACGCATCCGCCATGCGATCAATGCACCCGATCAACGGGGTTGATCGCACCTGATCGAGGCGTGCGGCCCCTCTGGAGCGGGCGCGATTCCTGCGTGCCTGATCGGTGGCCCGATGCAATCAATGGATGCGATCAACTTTGCCGATGACCACGATCACCGCCCACTGGCGCAAGCAGCTGCGCAACACCGCCAAGCCGGCCTACCTGCTGCTGGCGGAATTGATTGCCGACGACATCAAGACCGGCCGCCTCGCCGTGCGCGACCGGCTGCCCACCCTGCGCGAGCTCGCGGCCGAGCTGGAGCTCAACTACACGACGGTGGCACGCGGCTATGCCGAGGCGCGCAAGCGCGGCCTGATCGATTCGCGCGCCGGCACCGGCACCTTCGTCCGCTCGGGCAGCCCGAGCCTGCGGCTGCGCGGCGGCAGCGGCGCCGAGATGACCATGAACATGCCGCCCGAGCCTGACGACCCGCACCTGATGGCGCGGCTGCACGACAGCGCGAGCCGCGCCTTCGCCGAGGCCAACCTGCACGACCTGCTGCGCTACCAGGACTTCGGCGGCACCGCGCACGACCGCGAGGCCGCGATGCACTGGCTGCGGCCCTTCGTGCCCGACGCGGGCATCGACCGCATCCTCGTGTGCCCGGGCATCCACGGCGTGCTCACGGCGCTGTTCTCGCAGCTCGCGCGGCCGGGCGAGCTGATCTGCGTGGAGTCGCTCACCTATCCGGGCGTGAAGGCCATCGCGGCGCAGCTGGGCGTGCAGCTGCATGCGCTGCAGCTCGATGAGGACGGCCCCATTGCCGATGCCTTCGAGCACGCCTGCAGGACGCTCAAGCCCAAGGCGCTCTATTGCAACCCCACGCTGCTGAATCCGACCGCGGGCACGGTGCCCCGCGCGCGGCGCGAGGCGCTGGCCGACGTGGCGCTGCGCTATGCGGTGCCGATCATCGAGGACGACGCCTACGGCATGCTGCCGCGCCAGACGCCGGCCGCGCTCGCCACGCTGGCGCCCGGCCTCACCTACTACGTGAGCGGATTCTCCAAATGCTTTGGCGCGGGCCTGCGCAGCGCCTACGTGTGCTCGCCCACCGTGGTCCAGTCGCAGCGCCTGGCTGGCGCGATGCGCGCGACCACCGTGATGGCCTCGCCCATCACCAATGCACTGACCACGCTGTGGGTCGAGGACGGCACCGCCGAGGCCATGCTGCAGGCGGTGCGCAGCGAATCGATGGCGCGGCAGGCGCTGGCCGCGCGGCATCTGGGCGGCAGCGGGCTGCAGGCGCATCCCGAGGGCTTCCATGCCTGGCTGCCGCTCGCGCCGGGCTGGAGCCCGGTGGAGTTCGCCTCCTACCTGCGCACGCAGAACGTCGGCGTGGTGGCAAGCGCGGCCTTCTCCACCGATGGCGATCCGCCCGAGGCGGTGCGCATCTGCCTGGGCGGCCCGATGTCGCGCGAGCAGTGCGACCAGGCGCTGCGGCTCATTGCCGACACGCTCGCGCATCCGCTGCATCCGCACGCCACGCTGCGCGGCGGCTGAGCGGTGGCCGTGCTCAGGCGCAGTCGAGCTTCAGTGCCTCGATGCGGCCGCCGAAGCCGAGCTTGCGCATCAGGCCGCCCTCGCGGCTGTTCGCCGGAAAGTCGACCGTGCGGTCCTTGAACATCGCATGCTCGTACACCTTCAGCGTGGCGCGCGGGCCCACGCTGACGCTGTCGATGTCGCGCTTGAGCTGCCGCGCGGTGCCGCGGTCCATGCTCTGGACCTCGGCCGGTCCCACCAGCGTCAGCATGTCGCCCTGGAAGTTGCGGCCGGTATAGAACTGGGCCCAGCAGCCCGAGGCCAGCGCGGGGTCCTCGATGCGCACGGGCACGAGCAGGATCGTGGGATCGGGCTGGTTGTCCGCGGCGGCGGTCGGGCCGGCCGAGCGCGTGGGACCGGGCATGTGGGAGCAGGCGCCGAGCGCCACGGCGCCGGCAATCATGAGGTAGCGGAAATTCTTCATTGGTTCATTGGATGAGGATGGTGGTTGCTGCGGTTGGGAAAGCAGGCTCTTCAGGCTAGCGGCCACGGCTGCCCGCCGCGTAGGAGCAAAGCCCAAGCGCCCGTCCCCGCGCCGCGACGGCGGCGTTTGCCGCGCGCAACGCCGGGCGGCAAATCTCCGCGAATGGCTGCGGCCCGGATGCGCCCCTTTCCTACGCCGGCCGGTGCTGCGGATGTCCAGTCTGGCGATTCGCACCCATCCAATTTCTTGTTCATCATCGAAGGAAGCCATGGCCACGAGCAGCATCCTGGGAGGCGAACGCCCGCCGGAGGAACCGAAGGGAACGGACGTCGACAGCCTGGGCCCCAGCGACACGAGCGACAGCGGAAGCGACGTGCGCACCTCGCGCGAACGCAGCGCCATTCCCGAAGACGCCGCGGAAGGCGCCATTCCCATTTCGCATGAAAGCAGCACCGATGCCGAGGGCACCGGTGAGCGTGCGTCGGCGGACGCTCCGCCGTCAGCGCCCGATGCGGACATCCTGCCGGACCGCACCGAGGACGCGGGCTCGCCCGACGAGCTTGCCGGCACGGAAGAAGAAGAAATCGACGGCGACAACGACGACGAAGCGGAGGACGCCGGCAACAAGCCCGCTTGAGGCGAGTTCGGTGCAACGCCATGCACGGCCAACTTGACTGCGCGCTCCACGGGCTCCAGCAGCTTGCCTATGCCCGGATCACGCGCGAATTCCACCAGGCCTGGCAGGCGAGGACGGACTGTCCCGCGTCCTGCGAAGCCGCCATCGGCGAGTCGCATCGCCGGGTGCAGCAGTGCGAGCAGGTGCTCGCGCAGCTGCGCCTGCTGATCGACGATCCGCACCAGATCGCGGAAATCAAGATTGCGCGCGCGTTGTACCTGCGCCTGCTGCTGGAAAGCGCGCCCGTGCGGCTGCAGTCGTGGAGCGACAGCGAGAGCTTCGACGACATGCCCAAGTCGCACCTGTTCGAATGGATTTCCTACGACTTCGAACGGCTCGAACTGGCCGAGCTCGAAGGCTCCATGACGCCCGAGGAAGCCGCTTCGTACGCGCAGGCGCTCGACGCGCGCGCCAGCAGCAGCCTGCGCGAGGAGTGAGCGCGCGGCGGGCGGGCCTTCACTCAGCCCCGGCCCAGCACGATCGCGCCGTCCTGGATGTAGCGGTCGAATTCGAGCTTGGGAATGGCCGCGGTCAGCGACTGGCCCTGGTCGGTCCAGGTGAGCACGACGCTGTCGTCGGCCATCATGATCTGGCAGTTCCCCTTCGGGATCTTCAGCTGCGGGCCGTCGCCGGCGCGAAAGGCCACATCGCCTGCGATGCGGGCGTCGATCTGCGTGGTGGAAGTCATGGTCTTGATCTGCCTTGCTTGCTATTGCGGCGCGGGGCGCGCGTGGCGGTGGCTGCCGTCGCTGCGCTGCTCCTTGGAAGGATCGGCATCGCGCGTGGGTGCGAGGCCGCCGGGCGAACCCGCCGAGGGCGGCCGCGAGGTCTGCGTGCGCGCGCTGGCCGGGCCCTGGTCGGCGCCGAGCTGGCGCTGGTCGGTCGCGCCGGCGGGCTGGTCCGCGGGGCGCGTGGCCGGCGGTTTTTCCGCATCGCTCATCGGCGGAGCGCGCGTGCCCTTGGGCGTGCCGGTGGGCTGGGCGACCGCGGCCATGGCGGCCAGGGCCATGGCGGCTGCCGCGAGGCCGCATTGGAAGAAGCGCAGTGGTTTGCCGTGCATGGAGGAGTCCTCGAAAAGAAGAAGCTGCAAGCCTCCTTTCTCGCGCAGCCTGGCCGCGTGCTTGTAGGCAGGGACAGCATTCCCGCGCCGGTGGCAGGCCTGCGCGCGACTCGCTTGCGCCGAAGACGCGCCGCTTTCCTACGCGCGCCGCCGCCAGCGCGGCGCACGGTGGAATTTTCTTTCTAGCAAAGGAATCCACAGCGTGACCCAAAAACGATCCACCGAATCAGCGAATGCACCGGCCTACGGCCGCCCGTGCCCGCCGAGCGCAGCATGAAGCGCGAGGCCAGGACGCCGGCTGAAAACGGCGAGCCCATGGGCCCCAACAACGGCCCGGCCATCACCGAGCAAAGAAAGCCGCCCACCCCCGGCGATGCCGCGGTCGGCGAAAGCGGCAACCACGGCAGTTCGCCGGGCAGCCAGCCCGGCCGCCCCGAGAAGGCATTGCGCGAGGAATGATGAGCCGCCGGTGAATGCATCGGGGCAGCCCACCCCGAAGAACGCTTACAGCGGACGTCAGGCGGCACCGACACCGGTCCTTCTCCGCTCGAACACCATTTCTTCATGGAACCAGCGCACGCAGTGCAGCAGCTGGCGCTGGCAATTCTCAACCTGCCTCGATCTCGACGAGGCCTACGAAGGAGTCATGACATGGCCAACTACACGAACACCGCGGACACCGCCACCACCGAGGACGTGGTCAAGGTGCTGAACGATCTTCTGGAGAACTCGCGCGACGGCGAATACGGCTTCCGCGCCTGTGCCGAGGAGGTCGACTCGCCGCAGCTCAAGCAGGTCTTCCAGAGCCGCTCGGCCGAATGCGCCAAGGCGGCAGCGGAACTGGTCCAGCTCATCCAGCGTTTCGGCGGCTCGCCCGACAAGGGCGGCACGGCGACCGGTGCCATGCACCGCGGCTGGGTGCACGTGAAGGGCACGGTGGGCGCCAACAGCGCGCTCTCCATGCTCGAGGAATGCGAGCGCGGTGAAGACGCCGCGGTGGCGCGCTACCGCAAGGCGCTGAAGGAGGACTTGCCGGCCGACGTGCGCGCCGTGATCCAGCAGCAGTCCGAAGGCGCCAAGCGCAACCACGACCAGATCAAGCGGCTGCGCGACGAGATGCGCAGCAAGAGCAAGTAAGTCACAAGGGGCAAGGGACTGCGCCGCCCGGCAGGGCCGCACGGGGCAAAATGGACATCGTCCTGCAACTCCGGCGGCCTTGTCCTTGACCTCCATTCACTACGACCTCGCGCGCTTCGATGCCGCCATCGTCGATCTCGACGGCACCATGGTCGACACCCTCGGCGATTTCGCGGTGTCGCTCAACCACATGCTGGGCGACCTTTCGCTGCCGCCGGTGGCACCGGCCGCCATCGAGAAGATGGTAGGCAAGGGATCGGAGCACCTGATTCTTTCGGCACTCGCGCATGTGATGTCGTCGGGCGGTGCGGTGCCCGGTAGCGCCGACGCAGAGGTGCCGCATGCGCGCGCACAAGCGCTCTTCGATCAAGCCTGGGAACGCTACCAGCACCACTACCTGGCCATCAACGGACAGCACTCGGCGGTGTACCCGGGCGTGGTCGAAGGATTGAAGGCGCTGCGCTCGCGCGGCCTGCGCCTGGCCTGCCTCACCAACAAGCCGACCTCGTTCGCCAAGCCGCTGCTGGCGGCCAAGGGGCTCGACGGCTTCTTCGACTTCGCGTTCGGCGGCGATGCCTTCGCGCGCAAGAAGCCCGATCCGCTGCCGCTCCTGAAGACCTGCGAAGCGCTGGGCACCGCCCCCGCGCGCACGCTGATGATCGGCGACTCGAGCAACGACGCCAAGGCCGCGCGCGCCGCCGGATGCCCGGTGGTGCTGGTCACCTACGGCTACAACCACGGCGAGCCGGTGCGCGGCGTCGATGCCGATGGCTTCGTCGACTCGCTCGCGGAGATCGACCGAACCGCTTCCTGATCGGCGCCGCGGCTACTTGCCGAGCAGCGCGTCCTTGAGCTTCCAGTCGGCCGGCGCCGGCCCGAGCCAGATGCGCAGCAGCGCGTTGAAGAACGCCGGCTCCTTCACCGGATCGGGCTGCGGCACGCCGCGCACCGTCACCAGCGTGCCCGTGCCGGGCAGCCAGTCGATGGTGAAGCTGTCGCCGGCCTTGAGCTGCTTCTGGTCGGAGAACATCCGGCCCATGCGCAGCAGCCCCGGAATGAGGTTGACCATTTCGCTCTTGGGCGAGTTTTCTTCCACGCCCTTGGTGAAGAACTTGCCGAGCTCGTCGGCATCGATGTCGCGCAGCATGGTGATGGCCACGCGCTTGGGCCCGGGCGCGGCCAGCGCCTCCTCGGGCGTGGAGACCTTCTTCTCCACGTACAGGCCCGCCGCGTACACCTTGAAGATGGCCTTGTAGCGCACCCCCGCGCCGTTGAGCTGCAGGGTGCTGCCGCGCAGGTCGAGGGTGTCGTTCAGCTTGACGCCGGCCACGTCGACCTGCGCGGCCGAGGCGCCGAGCGCGAACCAGGCGCAGGCCAGCACGGCCAGTCGGGAGAACAACCGGGTCGGGAGCGAAAGGGCAGCGGGCACGAGGCTTCCTTGATTTGCGAACGATCGTTCGAATGTATCTTTTCGTTTTACTGCCGGCCCCTCGGGCGAACCCTGAAGGCGGCGGTTGCACCCGCCAGCGTTTTCGTGGGCTAAACTCCACGCTCCATGTTCGTTCATCACATCATTCAAACAGGTGAAGGCAGCCGGGGAGCCTGGCCCTGGCGTCGCCATACATCGCTGACTGTTTGATTGCACGGCGCACGCCGTGCGCCCGCGGTACCGGATCGTTTTTTCTCGACGCCGGGCCACCAGTGAATGACCTTGCCACCGGCCAAGAAGCGCCGGCCGGCAACTGGAGAACGAATCCGTGATCACCGAACTTGAATTCAAGAGCCTCAGCGCCCAGGGCTACAACCGCATCCCGCTGATGGCCGAGGCCTTTGCCGACCTCGAAACGCCGCTTTCCCTCTATCTGAAGCTCGCCCATTCGCAAGGCGGCGGCAAGCACAGCTTTCTGCTCGAATCGGTGGTGGGCGGCGAGCGCTTCGGGCGCTACAGCTTCATCGGCCTGCCGGCGCGCACGCTGCTGCGCGCGAGCGGCTTCGGCGCCGATGCCGTCACCGAAGTGGTGACCGACGGCCAGGTCGTCGAAACGGCCGCGGGCAATCCGCTCGATTTCATCGCCGAATACCAGAAGCGCTTCAAGGTGGCGCTGCGGCCCGGCCTGCCGCGTTTCTGCGGCGGCCTTGCGGGCTACTTCGGCTACGACACCGTGCGCCACATCGAACGCAAGCTCGAAAAAAGCTGCCCGCCCGATGCGCTGGGCTGCCCCGACGTCCTGCTGCTGCAATGCGAGGAACTGGCGGTCATCGACAACCTCTCGGGCAAGCTCTACCTGATCGTCTATGCCGACCCGAAGCAGCCCGAGGCCTACGCGGCGGGCAAGCGCCGCCTGCGCGAGCTGAAGGAAAAGCTCAAGTACTCGGTGAGCGCGCCCATCGTGAAGCCCACGCAGCCGCATCCGCCCGAGCGCAGCTTTGCCAAGGCCGACTACCTCGCGGCCGTGGAACGCGCCAAGGACATGATCGCCGCCGGCGACTTCATGCAGGTGCAGGTGGGCCAGCGCATCAGCAAGCGCTACACCGAGTCGCCGCTGTCGCTGTACCGCGCGCTGCGCTCGCTCAACCCCTCGCCCTACATGTACTACTACCACCTGGGCGATTTCCACGTGGTGGGGGCTTCGCCCGAGATCCTGGTGCGCCAGGAGAACACGGGCGACGGCGAGCAGAAGATCACCATCCGCCCGCTGGCCGGCACGCGCCCGCGCGGCGCCTCGATCGAGCTCGACAAGGCGGCCGAGGAAGAACTCATCAACGACCCCAAGGAGCGCGCCGAGCACGTGATGCTGATCGACCTCGCACGCAACGACATCGGCCGCATCGCCAAGACCGGCACCGTGAAGGTGACCGAGGCCTTCGCGGTGGAGCGCTACAGCCACGTGATGCACATCGTGAGCAACGTCGAAGGCACGCTGAAGGACGGCATGACCGCCATCGACGTGCTCAAGGCCACCTTCCCGGCCGGCACGCTCACCGGCGCACCCAAGGTGCATGCGATGGAGCTCATCGACCAGCTCGAACCCACCAAGCGCGGCCTCTATGGCGGCGCCTGCGGCTACATCAGCTATGCCGGCGACATGGACGTGGCGATTGCCATCCGAACCGGCATCGTGAAGGACCAGATGCTGCACGTGCAGGCCGCGGCCGGCGTGGTGGCCGACTCGGTGCCCGAGCTGGAGTGGAAAGAAACAGAGGCCAAGGCGCGCGCACTGCTGCGTGCCGCCGAACTGGTCGAGGAAGGCCTGGAATGAGCAACGTACCCGACATCCAGAACGATTTCTCGCACGAGATCATCGGCGCCGCCGTCGAGGTGCAGCGCGTGCTCGGCATGGGCCTTGGAGAGGAGGCCTACGCCGCCGCGCTGGCCATCGAACTCGCCGAGCGCGAGATCGGCTTCACGCGCGACGTGGCGCTCTCGGCCAGCTACAAGGGCCGCTCGCTCGGCGAGGTGTACCGCGCGGGCTTCGTGGTCGAGCAGTCGGTCATCGTCGAGCTCAAGGCGGTCGACGTGCTGACCGACCTGCACCGCGCGCAGGTGCTGGCCGCACTGCGCCTGTCGGGCCTCAAGCTGGGCCTCCTGATCAACTTCAACGTGTTCCCCGTCGTCAAGGGCGTGCACCGGATTGTGAGCAAGCCATGAAACTGCTGATGATCGACAACTACGATTCCTTCACCTACAACATCGTCCAGTACCTGGGCGAGCTGGGTGCGGATGTCCAGGTGCACCGCAACGACGAGATCAGCGTGGCGCAGATCGGCGAACTGATCGCCTCCGGCGTCACGCGGCTCGTGGTGTCGCCGGGTCCCTGCTCGCCGGCGGAAGCAGGTGTTTCGGTGGCGGCCATCGAGGCGTTCGCGGGCAAGCTGCCGATCCTTGGCGTGTGCCTGGGCCACCAGGCCATCGGCGCGGCCTTTGGCGGCAAGATCATTCGCGCGCAGCAGCTCATGCACGGCAAGACCAGCGAGATCACGACCACGCAAGAGGGCGTGTTCGCGGGGCTGCCCGAGAAGTTCACCGTCAACCGCTACCACTCGCTCTCGATCGAGCGCGAGAGCTGCCCGAAGGTGCTGGCCATCACCGCCTGGACCGACGACGGCGAGATCATGGGCGTGCGGCACACCGGCTTTGCGCATGAGGTGCGCATCGAGGGCGTGCAGTTCCATCCCGAATCGATCCTCACCGAGCACGGCCACGCGATGCTCAAGAACTTTCTCGATTGAAACCCGCCATGACAGACCGCTCCTTGCTCGTCGACCTGCGCAGCGACACCGTCACGCAGCCCACCCCGGCGATGCGCGAGGCCATGATGGCGGCGCCGCTCGGCGACGACGTCTTCGGCACCGATCCGAGCGTCAACGCGCTGCAGGAAAAGATCGCCGCGCTGCTGGGCTTCGAGGCGGCACTGCTGGTGCCGACGGGCACGCAGAGCAACCTGTGCGCGATCCTTTCGCACTGCGGGCGCGGCGACGAGTACATCGTCGGCCAGCAGGCGCACTGCTACCGCTGGGAAGGCGGCGGCGCCGCGGTGTTCGGCAGCGTGCAGCCGCAGCCGCTCGACCACGCATCCGACGGCACGCTGCCGCTCGCGCAGATCGAAGCCGCCATCAAGCCCGACGACGCGCACTTCGCGCGCACACGCCTCCTGGCACTGGAGAACACGCTGGGCGGCAAGCTGCTGCCCTTCGAATACGTGCAGGCGGCAACCGACCTGGCGAAAAGCAGGGGGCTGCAGCGGCACCTCGATGGCGCGCGGCTCTTCAATGCCGCCACCGCGCAGGCCGCGCTGAACAAGAACGGCGACGTCCGCACCGAAGCGCGCCGCATCGCGCAGTGCTTCGACAGCGTGTCGGTCTGCTTCAGCAAGGGCCTGGGCGCACCCATCGGCTCGGCGCTGGTCGGTTCGCGCGAGTTCATCGCGCGGGCGCACCGCATCCGCAAGATGGCGGGCGGCGGCATGCGGCAGGCGGGCTTGCTTGCTGCAGCCGCTTCGCATGCGCTCGACCACCACATCGACCGCCTCGCCGACGACCATGCCCTGGCCCGTCGCCTGGCCGAGGGGCTCGAGGGCATCGAGGGCCTGAAGGTCGAGGCGCCGCACACGAACATCGTGTTCGTCGACCTCATGGGCGCAGCGCAGGCGCGTTCGGCCGAACTGCTCGCGAACCTCAACGGGCAGGGCATTCTTGCCACCGGCCTCTATCGGCTGCGCTTCGTGACGCACCTCGATGTCGATGCGGCCGGCGTCGACCGCGCCGTGGCGGCCATCCGCGGCTTCTTCAACGCCTGAACCCCAAGGAGCCGTGCGATGCCCGATCTCCCGCATCTGCTCGCTTTCATCGCCGCCGGCTGGCTGCTGAACCTCACGCCGGGGCCCGACGTGCTCTACATCATTGCCAACTCGCTGCGCTCCGGCGTGCGCGCGGGCATCGTCGGCGGCTTCGGCATCCTCACCGGCTGCTTCGTCCACATCTTTGCGGCGGCGGTCGGCGTCGGCACGCTGCTGGCCACCTCGGCGGCGGCCTTCACGGTGCTCAAGTATGTTGGCGCGGCCTACCTGCTGTACCTGGGCGTGCGCATGGTGTTCTCGCGCGCCAAGGCGCCGGCCGATCTGCAGCAGGCGGCGGCCGCATCGGGCGAGCGCGGGCTCAAGGAGATCTTCCTGGGCGGCTTCTGGACCAATGTGCTGAACCCCAAGGTCGCGTTGTTCTTCCTGGCCTTCGTGCCGCAGTTCATCGCACCGGACGCCGACAACAAGGGCCTGTACTTCGTGCTGCTGGGCGTGCTGTTCAATTTCAATTCCATTCCCGTCATCGTGGGATGGGCCGCATTCGCCGGCTGGATGGCGCGCCGCAGCGCCGTGCAGAAGGGCATGCACTGGCTCGACCGCGCGGCCGGCGTGCTGTTCATCGGCTTCGGCCTCAAGCTTGCATTCACGGACGCGCCGGCCGGCCGCGTCGGCCCCTGAAAACACCGAGGAGACTCCCCATGATCACCCCCCAGGAAGCGCTCCAGCGCACCATCGAGCACCGCGAGGTGTTCCACGACGAGATGCTGCACATCGTGCGGCTCATCATGAGCGGCGAATGCTCGCCCGTGATGATGGCGGCGCTGATCACCGGGCTGCGCGTCAAGAAGGAAACCATCGGCGAGATCACCGCGGCCGCGCAGGTGATGCGCGAGGTGTCGACCAAGGTGCCCGTGAAGGACACCACGCACCTGGTCGACATCGTCGGCACCGGCGGCGACGGCTCGCACACCTTCAACATCTCGACCTGCTCGATGTTCGTCGCGGCCGCGGCGGGCGCCAAGGTCAGCAAGCACGGCGGGCGCAGCGTGTCGAGCAAATCGGGCAGCGCCGACGTGCTGGAGTCGCTGGGCGTCAACATCAACCTGCCGCCGGAGCAGATCGCGCGTTCCATCGAAGAGGTGGGCATCGGCTTCATGTTCGCGCCCAACCACCATCCGGCCATGAAGAACGTCGCTCCCGTGCGCAAGGAGCTCGGCATCAAGACCATCTTCAACATCCTCGGGCCGCTGACCAATCCGGCCGGCGCGCCGAACATCCTGATGGGCGTGTTCCATCCCGACCTCGTGGGCATCCAGGTGCGCGCGCTGCAGCGCTTGGGCGCCGAGCACGCGATGGTGGTGTATGGCCGCGACGGCATGGACGAGATCTCGCTCGGCGCCGCCACCATGGTGGGCGAACTCAAGGACGGCGAGATCCGCGAATACGAACTGCACCCCGAGGACTTCGGCTTTGCGATGTCGAGCAACCGCGCGCTGCGCGTGGAAACGCCCGAACAGTCGAAGACCATGCTGCTCGGCGTGCTCGACAATCAGGCCGGCCCGGCGCTCGACATCGTGTTGCTCAACGCCGGCGCGGCCCTGTATGCCGCCAACGTGGCCGAGTCGATGGCCGCGGGCATCGAGCGTGCGCGCGAGGCCGTGGCATCGGGCGCGGCGCGCGCCAAGCTGGCCGAGTTGGTCAAGGCCTCCACGGCCGCCGCGTGAAGCAGGAAAACAGCCAGGAACGCAGAAAAATGTCCGACATCCTCGACAAGATCATGGCCGTCAAGCGGCAGGAAATTGCTGCAGCGCAGAAGAGAAGCCCGCTCGAAGCCGTGCGCTTCGACGCTGAAAGCCGCGTGCTGACGCGCGATTTCGAGGGCGCGCTGCGCGCCAAGATCGCCGCCGGCCACGCCGCGGTGATCGCCGAGGTCAAGAAGGCCAGCCCGAGCAAGGGCGTGCTGCGCGAGGACTTCATTCCAGCCGACATCGCGCAGAGCTATGCCGAAGGCGACGGTGAAATCAGCGCGGCCTGCCTCTCCGTGCTGACCGACAAGCAGTTCTTCCAGGGCGGCGTCGACTACCTCAAGCAGGCCCGCGCCTCGTGCGACCTGCCGGTGCTGCGCAAGGATTTCATTGTCGACGCCTACCAGGTGTACGAATCGCGCGCGATGGGCGCCGATGCCGTGCTGTTGATCGCTGCCTGCCTCGACGACGCGCAGATGAAGGACTACGAGGCCATCGCGCGCGGCCTCGGCATGGCGGTGCTGGTCGAAGTGCACGACGCGGCCGAACTCGAGCGCGCGCTCAAGCTCAAGACGCCGCTCATCGGCGTGAACAACCGCAACCTGCGCAACTTCGAGGTGTCGATCCAGGCCACCATCGACCTGCTGCCCAGGCTGCCGGCCGACCGGCTGGCCGTCACCGAATCGGGCATTGCCACGCGCGAGGACGTCGCAACCCTGCGCGCGGCCGGCGTCCATGCCTTCCTGGTCGGCGAGGCCTTCATGCGCGCCAAGGAACCCGGCGAGGCGCTCGCCGCATTGTTCAAATGAGCCGGCCCGATCAGCTGGCGAGCAGCGATCCGGCCGACTGGCCCGTCGCGCCGGGCTGGCGGCCGCTGGTGGACGGCTTCTTTGCCGGCATCGTGGGCCAGAAGCTGCTCGGTTTCCTGCGCGAGCGCCTCGATGCGGGCGCCGTCATCTTCCCGCCGCAGCCGCTGCGGGCCCTGGAGCTGACCCCGCCCGAGGACGTGCGCGTCGTCATCCTGGGCCAGGACCCGTACCACGGCCGCGGCCAGGCCGAAGGGCTCGCATTCTCGGTGGCGCCCGGCGTGGCGCTGCCGCCATCGCTGCGCAACATCTTCAAGGAACTCCAGCGCGACCTGGGAACGGCGCCGCCGCCATTCCCGAACCCGGGCGGCAGCCTGGTGAAGTGGGCCACCCACGGCGTGCTGCTGCTCAACACCTGTCTCACGGTCGAGGAAGGGCAGCCGGCCAGCCATTCGGGCCGCGGCTGGGAGGTGCTGACCGATGCCGTCATCCGCCATGTATCGGACGGCGAGAAACCTGTTGTTTTTATGCTCTGGGGTTCGCATGCCCAGAGTAAGCGTGCGTTGATCGACATTGGCCGCCATAAGGTGCTGATGTCGAATCATCCGTCGCCGCTTTCGGCCTTGCGCCCGCCCGTTCCGTTCATCGGCTGCGGCCACTTCGGCGAGGCGCGCGCCTGGCGGCTCGCGCACCAGCCGGGCGGCGAAATTCACGGATAATGCCGGCTGTTTCGCCTCGGGCAGTTTCCCCGCATCTTCTTGGTGCTGAGTTCTGCGTAGTCACAAAACCGTGCTATATTTCGAGGTTCGCCGGAGAGGTGGCCGAGTGGTTAATGGCAGCAGACTGTAAATCTGCCCTCTAACGAGTACGCTGGTTCGAATCCAGCCCTCTCCACCAGCGATGAATTTGGTTTCTAAGAGCGATTGGATCTAGCGCTTTGGGTGCCTTGAAGTGCCCCCGATGCGGGAGTAGTTCAATGGTAGAACCCCAGCCTTCCAAGCTGATGACGCGGGTTCGATTCCCGTCTCCCGCTCCAGAGACCCGGTTCGGCGCCGGAAAGCGATTGGTTAGACAAAAGCCCTTTTGGCTCAGTGGTAGAGCACTCCCTTGGTAAGGGAGAGGTCGCGGGTCCGATTCCCGCAAAGGGCACCAGTTTTTAGGGGGTTGCAACGGCAGGTTTGCAACCCATCTGCATACGTTGAAATCGTTTTTTTCGGAGTCGAAAAATGGCAAAAGGTAAATTCACCCGCACCAAGCCGCACGTGAACGTGGGCACGATCGGTCACGTTGACCACGGCAAGACCACGCTGACGGCGGCCATCGCCACGGTGCTGTCGGCCAAGTTCGGCGGCGAAGCCAAGGCCTACGACGGCCGCCGACGGCCCCATGCCCCAGACCCGCGAGCACATCCTGCTGGCGCGCCAGGTGGGTGTGGGCTACATCATCGTGTTCCTGAACAAGTGCGACATGGTGGACGACGCCGAACTGCTCGAGCTCGTCGAAATGGAAGTGCGCGAGCTGCTSGACAAGTACGAATTCCCGGGCGACGACACCCCCATCATCCACGGCTCGGCCAAGCTCGCCCTGGAAGGCGACAAGGGCAAGCTCGGYGAAGAAGCCATCATGAAGCTGGCCGAAGCSCTSGACACCTACATCCCGACGCCCGAGCGCGCCGTGGACGGCACCTTCCTGATGCCYGTGGAAGACGTGTTCTCGATCTCCGGCCGCGGCACCGTGGTGACCGGCGCCGTCGAGCGCGGCGTGATCAAGGTCGGCGAGGAAATCGAGATCGTGGGCATCCGCCCGACCGTCAAGACCACCTGCACCGGCGTGGAAATGTTCCGCAAGCTGCTGGACCAGGGCCAGGCGGGCGACAACGTCGGCGTGCTGCTGCGCGGCACCAAGCGCGAAGAAGTCGAGCGCGGCCAGGTGCTGTGCAAGCCCGGCTCGATCAAGCCGCACACGCACTTCACCGCCGAGGTGTACGTGCTGTCCAAGGACGAAGGTGGCCGTCACACRCCGTTCTTCAACAACTACCGTCCGCAGTTCTACTTCCGCACGACGGACGTGACCGGCGCGATCGAGCTGCCCAAGGACAAGGAAATGGTCATGCCTGGCGACAACGTCAGCATCACCGTGAAGCTGATCAACCCGATCGCGATGGAAGAAGGCCTGCGCTTCGCCATCCGCGAAGGCGGCCGCACCGTGGGTTCGGGCGTCGTGGCAAAGATCCTCGACATCTAAGCCG
>NZ_JBFTLJ010000012.1:0-189367 GCF_056396385.1 Variovorax sp. 05T418
CTGGGGGCGCGCCGCGTGGCACGGCCGGTGGGCGTGGACGTGGCGGTGTTCCGCAATGCCGAGGACCAGGTGTTCGCGCTGCTGGACCGCTGTCCGCACAAGGGCGGGCCCTTGAGCCAGGGCATCGTGTTCGGCACCAGCGTGGCGTGTCCGCTGCACAACTGGGCCATCGGGCTGGACGATGGGTGCGCCAAGTCGCCGGATGAGGGGTGTACGCCGAGGTTTGCGGTGAAGGTCGCCGAAGGCGTGGTGCATCTGGATTCGAAAGAACTCGCGACGCATGCCGTCGAACTGGAACGCCCCGTTGCAGGGCCCGCGAACCGCTCCCGCCTGTCCGAAGACACGGCCGCCTGAACCGCGGAGCCACCATGAGCCTCACTCTGACTTCTTCGACGCCTGCGACGCATGTGCGGGCGCCCATGGCGCTCGGCCGCTGCACCCTCGTCGGTGCCGGCCCCGGCGATCCCGAACTGCTCACGCTGAAGGCGCTCAGGGCCATCCAGTCGGCCACCGTGCTGCTCGTCGACGACCTGGTCAGCGAAGACATCGTCGCCATGGCAGCGCCGGGCGCGCGCGTGATCCACGTCGGCAAGCGCGGCGGCTGCAAGAGCACGCCGCAAAGCTTCATCGAGCGGCTGATGATCATGGCGGTGCGCGAAGGCGAGCACGTGGTCCGGCTCAAGGGCGGCGACCCCTTCATCTTCGGCCGCGGCGGCGAAGAGGTCGAGCACCTCGCGCAGGCCGGCATCCATGTGGAGGTGGTGAACGGCATCACCGCCGGGCTGGCCGGGCTGACCTCGCTCGGCGTGCCGCTCACGCACCGTGCGCATGCGCAGGGCGTGGTGTTCATCACCGGCCACGCGAAGCCCGGATCGCCGGGGCCGGACTGGCGCACGCTGGCGGCCACGGCCCATTCGGCGCGCCTCACGCTGGTCATCTACATGGGCGTATCGAGCGCGGGCTCGATCCAGGACGAACTGCTGAGCGGACTGCCGCCGGCCACGCCTGTCGTGGTGGTGCAGAGCGCCAGCCTGCCCTTGCAGCGGCACGCCGTCGGCACGCTCGCGACGCTGCAGCGCACGATTGCCGACAACAGCCTTGGCAGCCCCTCGATCATCGTGGTCGGCGATGTCCTGCAAGGGCTCGCGGCCGCAGCTTCCTCCGCGCAGCCCGCGCTGGAGAAGGCCGCCTGAGGCGCGGCCCCTCCCCCTTTTCCCGTTCAGCTTCTCACCCTTCAATTCCAAAGAAAAAATCCATGGCCTACCTGCAGCCTTCCGAATTCGTCACCAAGATGGTGGACGCCGGTGAATCCAAGATCTTCATGTCCACGCGCGACACGCTCATCCGCGCCTTCATGGCGGGCGCGATCCTCGCGCTGGCGGCGGTGTTCTCCGTCACCATCAATGTGCAGACCGGCTATTCGATCATCGGCGCGATCCTGTTTCCCGTCGGCTTCTGCATCCTTTACCTGCTCGGCTTCGACCTCCTGACCGGCGTGTTCGTGCTGACGCCGCTCGCGCTGATCGACAAGCGGCCGGGCGTGACCATCGGCGGCGTGCTGCGCAACTGGGGCCTGGTGTTCGTCGGCAATTTCCTCGGCGCCTTCACCGTGGCCGTGCTGATGGCCATCGTCTTCACCTTCGGCTTCACCAGCCCGCCCGACAAGGTCGGCCAGGTGATCGCCACGATCGGCGAAGCTCGCACGCTCGGCTACTCCGCCCACGGCGCGGCGGGCATGCTGACGCTCTTCGTGCGCGGCATGCTGTGCAACTGGATGGTGTCCACCGGCGTGGTGGGTGCGATGATCTCCACTTCGGTGACTGGCAAGGTGCTGGCCATGTGGATGCCGATCATGGTGTTCTTCTTCATGGTGTTCGAGCACTCGGTGGTCAACATGTTCCTGTTCCCCTCGGCGCTGCTGATGGGCGGCAATTTTTCGATCATGGACTACATCATCTGGAACGAGATCCCCACCGTGCTGGGCAACCTCGTCGGCGGCCTGTCGTTCACCGGCCTGACGCTGTACGCGACGCACGTGCGCACGGCGCCCAAGCGCGTTCCGCGCTGACCTGCGCACCGCCGCCGCGTGACGATGCGCTCCGGCCTCGCGGTCTCCATCGGCCAGTACTCCGACAAGGGACGCAAGGAGGCCAACCAGGACTTCCACGGCGCCGCCCTGCCGCAGGCGCCGGGCCGCAGCGCCAAGGGCGTGGCCGTTGCGATTGCCGACGGCATCAGCAGCAGCGACGTGAGCCACGTGGCCAGCGAGTCGGCGGTCAGGAGCTTCCTGACCGACTACTACTGCACCTCCGATGCATGGAGCGTGAGCCGCTCGGCACAGCGCGTGCTCACGGCCGCCAATGCCTGGCTGCACGCGCAGACCCAGAACAGCAGCGGACGCTTCGACAAGGACCGCGGCTACGTCTGCACCTTCAGCGCGCTGGTGATCAAGTCGACCACGGCGCACGTCTTCCATGTGGGCGACACGCGCGTCTACCGCTGGCATGCCGGGGCGCTCGAGCAGCTGACCGAAGACCACCGCGTCTCGGTGGCCGGCGGGCACAGCTACTTGAGCCGCGCGCTGGGCGTGGGGCCGCATGTGGAGATCGACTACCAGGCCATCGCCATCGAGAAAGGCGATGTCTTCCTGCTGACCTCCGACGGTGTCCATGAACACGTGGATGCGGCCGCCGTCAACGCCGCGCTCGATGCCCACCCCGGCGACCTGGACGCTGCGGCAAGAAGCATCGCCGAGGAAGCGTACCGGCGCGGCAGCCCCGACAACCTGACGGTGCAGATCGTGCGCGTCGACGCCCTGCCCGACGGCGAGGTCAACGAACTGCAGGCGCAGCGCGCGGCACTGCGCCTGCCGCCAGTGCTCGAAGCGCGCATGCAGTTCGACGGCTACACCATCGTGCGCGACCTGCACCGCAGCAGCCGCAGCCACATCTACCTGGCGGTCGACGACGACACGGGCGAGCGCGTCGTGCTCAAGACGCCGTCCGTCGACCTGCAGAACGACGAGGCCCATCTCGACCGCTTCCTGCTCGAGGAATGGGTGGCGCGGCGCATCGACAGCGCGCATGTGCTCAAGCCGCATGTGCCGCAACGCAAGCGCAGCTATCTTTATGTGGCCATGGAGTTCGTCGACGGGCAGACGCTCGCGCAGTGGATGGTCGACAACCCGCGGCCGAGCCTGGAGTCGGTGCGCGGCATCGTGGAGCAGTTGGCCAAGGGGCTGCAGGCCTTCCATCGCATGGAGATGCTGCACCAGGACCTGCGGCCCGAGAACATCATGATCGACCGCACGGGCACGGTGCGGATCATCGACTTCGGCTCGGCTTGGGTGGCGGGCCTGGGCGACAGCAAGCTGGCCGACCCGGCCCAGGTGCTGGGCACGGTGCAGTACACGGCGCCCGAGTACTTCGTCGGCGACGGCGGCTCGGCGCAGTCCGACCTGTTCTCGCTGGCCGTGATCGTCTACCAGATGCTGACTGGCCGCCTGCCCTACGGCGCGCAGGTGGCGCGCATCCGCACGCGCGCGGACCAGCGCAACCTGCAGTACCGCCCGGCACTCGACGCGCAGCGCGCCATCCCCGCATGGATCGACGAAGTGCTGCGCAAGGCGCTGCATCCCAACCCGCTCAAGCGCCATGAAGCGCTGTCGGAATTCGTCGAGGACCTGCGCCAGCCGCATCCCGATTTCCTGAACCGGCGCGGCACGCCGCTCGTCGACAAGAACCCGGTGGTCTTCTGGAAATGCACCGCCTTGCTGCTGGGCATGGCGGTGGTGGTGCTGCTTGGGGTGATCAGCCTGCGCAGCTGAGGGAGCGAAGCCCCCCTCGGCCGCTCACCACTTGACCCGCACGCCGAGCGACGCGTTGACCGAGCTCTTCACCTTGGCGTCGCCGCCCCCCGAGGACCAGAGCTTGCCCACTTCGCCGTACAGGCTGGTGGTGTTGCCCAGCGCCAGCGTGAAGCCGCCCGCCAGCTCGGTGCTGGTGCCGCCGGTCGGCGCCGCGATGTCGGTGCGTGTGGCGCCGTTCACGAAGCTCGCCACGTCCGCGCCGCTCGAGCTCTTGTAGACGTTGAAGCGGCCGTACGGCTGCAGCGTGCCCAGGCCGGTGGCGAGCTCGCCCTTCACGCGGATGCCCGCGCGTGCGATCCAGCCGCTGTCGGCCTCGGACTGGACCACCGCGCCGACGATGGCCGAGTTGTTCAGGTCCAGGTGCTGGTGGATCAATTGCAGCTGCGGCTCCACGCTCCAGCCGCTCGCGCCCAGCGCGAAGGCCTGGCCCACTTCGATCGAGCCCAGCAGGCTGTGGCCCTTGCCTTCCACGCCGCCGCCGAGGTTCGGCTGCACCGTGTAGCGGTGCCGGCCCGACTGCACCACGGCGTCGGCATACAGGCCGCTGTCGCCGCTGTAGGTGCCGTAGATGCCCACGTACTGGCTGCGCAGGTCGTTGCGGCCCACGCGCAGGTTCTGCAAGCCGCTGGCAAAGCCGTTGACGCGCGCATCGCCGTCGAGCTGGCCCACGTAGAGGCCGGCGCGCCAGTTGGGTGCGGCCAGCAGGTCGGTGCCGGCCTGGACGCCGGTCAGGCGCCCCTTGCTGGTGGGCGAGACCGTGCCGCCCTGCCGGATGTCGATGTCGGTGGAGAGCACGCGTGCCCAGGCGCGGCGCTGCGAACCCGCCGGCGCCGCGGCCGTGCCCTTCACATCGTCGTCGCCCACGCGCTTGCGCAGGTCGCCCAGCATCGCGAGGCTGCCCTGGCGCAGTTGGCTCGGCAGCGCCGCGTAGAGCGAGGCCTCGGCGCGGTAGGTGGGCACCACCACAGGCGGTGCGGCCGGAGGCGCCACGGGATCGGCCGGCGGGGCCACGTTCGTGGTGGAGCGCAGGTACCAGTTCTCCCCTGCCCCACCCGCATCGGCGGCATGCAGGCGGTACTCGTAGGCGCCCGCATCCACATGGCCACCCGCGAGCGAGAAGGCGTTCTTCGTGGTCTGCGCGGTGGTGGTGGCGCCGTTGCGTGCACTGATCACCTCGATGCCGTTGCCGCTGGTGAGTGCGCCCAGGCCGCTCAGGTTGGTGACCTGCACCGTGGTGCTGCCGCTGGCAGCGGCAGTGGGTCCGTCGAGCACCAGCCGGTCGCTGGCGCTGCCATCGGCGCCCAACGCGGTGCCCAGGCGCAGCACGCCGTTGTTGCCGATGTAGGGCCCGCTGACGGTCAAGGTGGTGCCCGGCGCGCTGCCGACCAGCGACACGGTGCCGCTGTTGGCGAGCGAGGCCACCGTCTGGCTGAAGCCCGCGAGGTCCAGCGTGGCGCCGGCCGCCACGCTGTGCGCGGAGCTCGCGCTGAAGGTGTTGGCCGCGCCGGCGCGCAAGGTGCCCTGGGCCACGTTGGTGGCACCGGTGTAGGTGTTGGCGCCCGCCAGCGTGAGCGTGCCGCTGCCCTGCTTGGTGATGAAGCCGCCTCCACTGATCGCGCCGCTGAGCGTTTCGCTGAAGGCGCCCGTGTCGATGACGGGATCGTTGCTGCCGGTCAGCTCGATGGCGTTGGCGATGGTCAGTCCGTTGGCGCTGAAGCCCAGCGTAGTGCCGTCGTCCATGGCCAGCGTGCCGGTGCCCAGCGCCTGGCTGTGGCCGAGGTCGAGGCGGCCCTGCTTCAGCGCGGTGCCGCCGGTGTAGGTGTTGGCGCTGGAGAGCGTCAAGGTGCCGGTGCCGACCTTCACGAGCGAGCCGCCGGTGCCGCCGTTCTCGCCGCCATCGGCGATCACGCCGCTGATCGTCGTGTTCGTGCCCAGCGCCCCCACGCTGACGGCCTCGGCGCCCAGAAGCAGGCGCCCGGCGCCTGACAGCGCACCGATCGAGAGCCCGCCTGTGTGGTACGACGCATCGACACTGCCTCCGGCGCGGTTGTCGATGGTGGCGCTTTCGGCGCTGCTGGTGTTCACGAAATAGGTGATGCCGCCGCTGCGATTGATGATGTTCGCGGAGCCCGCGCTGCTGCTGTCGTAGAAACGCGCCTGCCCGCCGCTGTTGTCGATGTTGGCGTTGCCGGCCGTGGCGTTCTGGATGAAGAAGGTGGTGCCCGAGGGGTTCAGGATCGTCGCCTGCTCCGCCGATGCAGTCTCGCGGAAGTACGTGAAAGCGTAGTCATTGTTGGTGATGCTTGCCGTGCCTGCGCGGCTGTCGCCATAGAAGTCGGTGCCGCTGCCGTTGTTGTTGACGATGCTGGCCGTGCCTGCGGTGCTGGTGCCGTTGAATCGGGTGTAGCCGTTCTGGTTGGTGATGGACAGCGATCCCGCATTCACGCCGGTCTCGAACGTGAGCGACGCGTTGACGATGACGGGTCCGCTGCCCAGGGCTCCGCTGGCTGTCGCGATCAACGACCCGTCGTTGACAAGGGTGCCGCCGCTGTAGTTGTTGGCCGCGCCGAGCACCAGCGTGCCGGCGCCGGTCTTTTGCAGGCTGCCGCTGCCGGAAAGCACGCCGTTGAGCGTCAGCGCCTGCGCAGGATCAATCTCGAAAGCCGCACCGCCCGCGCCCACCGTGACATTGCGCGTGCCGGCGGTCGTGCCGGTGGCGCGCAAGGTGCCGCCGTCGAGCGTGAGCGTGCCGGCCGAGCTGCCGAGGGCGGCGTCGTCGGCAATGGCGAGCGTGCCGCCCAGCACGTGCCAGGGCGTCAGTTCGGTGGTGGTGCCGGTCAGCGTCCAGGTGCTGGCGCCCGTCTTCTCGTAGCGGTCGAAGCCGCGGTAGGTGGCGGCGTCAAGCGAGGTGGTTCCATCGGTCAGCGCGCCGGCCAGGCGCAG
This sequence comes from Variovorax sp. 05T418, assembly GCF_056396385.1. Lineage (NCBI taxonomy): Bacteria > Pseudomonadati > Pseudomonadota > Betaproteobacteria > Burkholderiales > Comamonadaceae > Variovorax > Variovorax sp. 05T418. The sequence continues at coordinate 6,812 of NZ_JBFTLJ010000012.1, forward strand.
CACATTGCCGATGCCGTTCGCAGTCAGTGTCCCGGTGATCACCGAGCCGCCCTGCAGTTCGAGCGAGTTGTCGTTGCCGGTGATGCGCACCGCATCGCCACGCGTAGCGCCGTCGCCGGCGAGACCCCCGGTCAAGATGCCGGTGTTGACGATGGTGTTCGTGTTGCCGCGGATGCGCAGGCCCGCACCGCCGATGCCGTTGGCAGCGCTGCTTCCGCCGGCACCGCCCGCACCTCCCACCAGCGCGCCGGTATTGAGCACCGAGTTGCCGCTGGACTCCAGCGCCATGCCGGCACCGCCTTCGCCGCCGCCGCCCACCAGGCCGCCGGTGGTGACGGTGCCGCCACTTCCGCCATTTCCGCCCGTGGCCGTGCCGGTGTTGTTGACAATGGCGCCTCCGCCTTGCAACACGATGCCATCGCCGCCGCCGCCACCGCCGCCGGCCCATTGGCCGACGCCTCCGTTGCCCCCATTGCCGCCCGTGACCGTCAGGCTCGCATTGTTGACCACTGCATTCGCGGCGACGGCCTGAAGGCCCGCGCCGCCACCGCCGCCGCCGCCGGACAAGCGCCCAATGCCACCGTTGCCGCCGTTGCCACCCAGGAGAGTGGTCCCACCTACCACGGTGATGGATGTGTCGGTGGTGTACACGGCCGCACCCCCACCGCCGCCACCGCCGGCGCCATAGACAGGGTCGGGGTCGGCAACGCCGTTGGTTCCCGACGCCCCAGTGGCGGAGCCCGCGGCACTGGTGGCGCCTACCGCGCCGCCCGTACCGCCAGCCCCCGCCGCACCGTTGCCGCCAGCACCCCCGGCTCCGGCTGTCGGCGGCTGTCCGTTGCTGGTGGGGTACTCGCCGACGCTGCCGCCCCCGGCGCCGGCGCCATTTCCCGCGCCGCCGCGGCCGCCGGTGCCTCCGGCCACCATGGCTGCGCCGCCGCCGGCGGCCTGCGCGGAGGCCGTTCCCGGCAGGCTCGCAAGCGCCAGCAGGCACACGGCCGCCGCGGCCGAAGAAGAAACAGAAGCCCCCCGCGCGCGCCGCCGCGAAAGCTCCGAAACGGCCACCCACGCGCCCAGCGCAGCGTTCCAGACGCTGCAATGAATGTTGTTCATGCCCTCGATCCTCGTATTGACTGTTGGCTATGCGGAACCTGTGGTGCAGGTCGCCGCATGCCAAGCGCCCTGGACGAGCATCGCGATGGAGGCTGCCAGGATTATTTTGAAACGATAGTTAACATGTGAAGACATTTCTTCACAACTCCGGATTTATGCCAGAGCGCGTGTCTTCTTTCAACTGCTTGTGTGAGGACGAGAGCCTCGCCTGCGCACCGGCCTTTCCGGAGGCAGGAGGCTTCGAGGGGGCGTCTATGCAGGCCGGCTCAGGAATTCGAAGCGCTCGTGCGGCGCCACGGTTTCGGGCAGCACGTACACCACGCCGCGGCGGCTGCCGAGCGCGGGCTTGATGTAGGCGTCGTAGAACGCGGCCGGCACATTGATGCAGCCGTACGAAATGCGGTTGTCTGCCACGCTCGGCGATGCCAGCCGCTCCAGGCGGCGCTCCGACTTGACGGTGGCGCGCACCCGGTGCATCGAGACGGCGGCGTCGTAGTCGATCCAGACGATGTCTTCGCCTTGGGCGTTGCGGCCCGGCTCCGTCCTGAAGCGCCCCGCCGGCGTCGTGCGCTCCTCAGGCCGAATCCTGGACATCTCGCGCTCGCCGATGCCCGGCACGGAGTCGTCCCCGTGCGCCAGGCCCAGCAGCACGGGCGACGAACCCTGGAGCCGGCCTGCCGTGTCGAAGACGAAGACGCGGGCGTTCTTCTTGTCGACCACCGCGAACGGGGCCGCCCGATTGTCCGCCGTGGCCACGACGGCCCGCGCGAGCCACTGCGCATCTTCCACCGCGGGCGGCGGCGGGGCCGACGCCGACAGCGATAGAAGCGAAAGCGAAACGAGCACGGCAAGCGCGCGGCTCGCCGCGCCCGGTGCAGCTGTCACGGCATTCATGGATCGACCGTGCCGCGTGGGACCGGAACGGACCGCGCTCAGTTGCGGTCGGCGCGTGCACGCCGCATGGCAGGCGTGTCGCCCGACGCGGCCATGGTGCTGCTGGAACTGCTGCTGGTGTCAGGCGAGCTTTGGGCCGTGGGCGCGGAGGAGCTTCCCGAGGTGCTGCCGCCCTGCGTGTTCTGCGGCGTCACGCCCGTGCTGCCCATGGGACCGCCCGACGGATTCTGCTGGCCTGCCGCGGTGGCCGGATTGGGGGGTGCCGTGGTGGGCGGATTGCCTTGTGCAAAGGCTGCGCCTGCGGCACCCAGGGCAAGTGCGGCAATGAGTCTGGAAGTGCTGTTCATGGTCATTTCTCCTGAAAAAGAGCCGGCTGTCTCGGCAGATAAGGGCCGTGCCGGACCGGATGCCCGACCTTGAAAAAGCTAGGTTCTTGCCGGCTGCGCCGGGTCGGCTCGCAGCGCGGCACGCTGTAGGAGGGCTACCTCTTGGCGTCTGCGTCGCGGCCCTGCTGCTCCGCCTTGTCCTTGTCCTGCGGCGCCTTGGGCAGCTTGACCTTGGTCACCGTGACCGACACCGGGTCGCTCGCGGGAAAGGATTCCTCGACCCCGCTGTCCAGGGCTTCCTCGCTCGGCGCCTGTTCGGTCGGCTTGGCGGGCTCGACCGGCGGCTTGCCGTGGTTCTTGGAGGTGGGAAAGGGAAAGGCTTTTTCCGAAGAAGTCATCTTGGGCTCCTCAGGCCATCCAAGCGCTCAGGGCTTGGACGGCTCCTGGTTGGTCTTGGGCCGGAGGTCTTCCCGCAGCCCGAAGGGCGCGGAATCGTCGTGGCGCGAGGCCTCCGCGTTCTTGCGCTTGCGCGCCATGCGCTCGGCCGGCGCCGGTGCCGAGTCCTGTTCGCCGGCGGCCGAGGAACCGGCCGCGAACTTTTCGCCCGCGCCGATGTTGTCCACGCCGCCGTCGGTGGTGGGCCGCGATCCGTCGCCTGAACCGAGGCTTCCGGGTGCTCTATTCATGTCGATCGACTCCTCTCTCTCTGTTCGCTTGGGGTGCCTGAAGAACACCAGAACACCAGTTGGAACGAACCCATTCTGGGAGGTACCCCGGTCCCGCACGTAGGACGAGGCCAGCGTCCGTCAGTCGGAAGCTTCCTCGCCCCAGGGCCGCCGTTCGGTTGTTGAATGTTGCTGAAGTGTTTCTCCAAAGGTGCAACACCTTGCCGGCGGCGCTCGAATGGATCAGCATGGAATGCCCCCTATTCACATTTGTATGTGATAAATTCACATAAATAACATTGTGAAACATTGATGGCCAGCTGAATGAAAAAGCACTCGTTCCCGCGCAAGCGCAATGGCTTCACATTGATCGAGCTGATGATCACGGTGGCGATCATTGCGATCCTGGCGTCCATCGCGTATCCCAGCTACCAGCAGTACATCATCCGGTCCAAGCGCTCGGCGGCCCAGGCGCAGATGATGGACATCGCCAACCGCCAGCAGCAGTTCCTGCTGGCCAACCGCAGCTACGCCACCAAGGACGCCCTCGCGGCCAGCGGCTACACGCTGCCCGCGGAGGTTGCGGCCAACTACGGCTACACCATCACGCTGCAGGACGCCGGCACACAGGTGCCCAGTTTTCTCCTGACCTTCAGCCCCACGGGAAGCCAGCAGAGAGATGGCGACCTCACCCTCAACAACCAGGGCGTCAAGACGCCGGCGGGCAAATGGTGAGGCGCCATTTGTCTGCCGCACCGAACGGCCGAGGGCAGCGCGGCGCCACGCTGCTCGAGGTGCTGGTCACGCTGCTGATCGTCTCGTTCGGGCTTTTCGGGCTCGTGGGCCTGCAAGCACGCCTCCAGTCGTCGGAGATGGAGTCCTACCAGCGCTCGCAGGCGCTGATCCTGCTCAACGACATGGCCAGCCGGATCGAGATCAACCGCCGCATGGCCTCCAGCTACGTCACCACTGCGCCATTGGGCGCCGGAGCCACGTGCCCGACGGCCACCGCCACGCGCTTGCAGGTCGACGTCAAGGAGTGGTGCAACGCGCTGCAGGGCGCCGCCGAAACCTCCAGCGGCACCAAGCTTGGCGCGATGATCGGCGGCCGCGGCTGCGTGCAGGCTCTGAGCACCAACGAATACCTGATCACGGTCGCCTGGCAGGGCCTGGTGCCCACCGCCGCGCCGCCGGAGGGCGTGCCCTGCGGCAAGGACCTGTACGATGCGGCCGCCCCGGCCTCGGCCAGCGAACCGGCGCCGGCCTGTTCCAGCGACAGGTGCCGAAGGACCGTGACGACGCTGGTGCGCATCGGGAATCTCTCATGAGCCAAGCCAGCTTCGCGATCGCGGTTCAGCGCCCTGCCCGGCGGACACGCGCCTCGCTGCGCCAGCACGGCCTCACGCTGATCGAGCTGATGGTGGCGATCACCATCATGCTGATCGTCGTGGCCGCGCTGCTGGCGCTGTTCCTCAACGTGAACAACACCCAGCGCGAGATGGTCAGGGTCAATCGCCAGATCGAGAGCGGCCGCCTCAGCATCTTCGTGCTGGAGAACGAGGTCTCGCACGCGGGCTTCTGGGAAAACTACATGCCCGAGTTCGACGACCTCACCGTCAGTGGCGTGCCCCAGAAGGTGCCCACCGGCACGGCGCCCGATCCCTGCCTGGCCTACTCGGCGGCCAACTGGACCGACGACTACAAGCGCAGCCTGCTCGATATGCCCGTGCAGGCCTACGCCGCGGTGCCCGCCAGTTGCACCGATCTGCTGCCGAATCAGAAAGCCGGCACCGACGTGCTGGTGGTGCGCCATGCCGAGACCTGCGTGCCAGGCGCGCCCAACTGCGAAGCCGACACGCTGGGCAAGCTCTACTTCCAGTCGTCGTTCTGCGGTACGCAGAAGCCCTCGGACTTCGATCTCAGCACGGCGGGCTTTGCCACCATGCTGGCCAAGAACTGCACGGCGCCGGCGCCCAAGCGCAAGTTCATCTCCGACATCTACTACGTGCGCACCTACGCCGAGACCGTGGGCGATGGCATTCCGACCTTGGCCCGCTCGCGCTTCGACCTGTCGGCCACCGGCCTGGCGCAGCAGCCGCCGGTTCCCCTCATCGAGGGCATCGAAGGCTTCCGCGTGGAGTTGGGCCTGGACACCCTCAGTAAAACCGGCGCGCTCGTGAACTACGCCCAAGCCATCAACTGGGCCGACGTGGCCAACAGGTCCACGCCCACCAATCGCGGCGACGGAAGCCCCGATGGCGATTTCGTGCACTGCAGCACCGCGCTGCCCTGCACGGCCGACCAGCTGATGAACGTGGCGGCGGTCAAGCTCTATGTGGTCGCCCGCAGCCTGGAGATTTCTCCCGGCCACACGGATACGCGCACCTACAACATGGGAAGCGGATCGCTCGGCCCCTTCAACGACCACTACAAGCGGCATGCGTTCACCACCGCGATCCGCATGACCAACGTGACCGGACGCAGGGAAACGCCGTGAAGCCATCGACAACGCACTCCACCATGCGCCGGCGACAGGACGGCGCGGCGCTGATCGTCGGGCTGATCATGCTGGTGCTCATCACGCTGGCCGTGACGGCGGGGTTCACGCTCAGCAACACCAACCTCAAGTCGGTCGGCAACATGCAGAGCCGGAACGAAGCCGTGGCCGCTTCCAACCGCGCCATCGAGGAAGTGGCGGCCTCGCTGCTGCTGCCGGGCGTGGACGGCTCGCCTTCGCTTGCGGCGCCGCAGCGCACCGTGAGCATGGTGGACATCAACAACGACGGCACGATCGATTACGAAGTCCAGATTGCACCGCCGACCTGCGTGCGGGCGACCAAGTCGACGGATACCGGCGGCGGCGGCGCGGTGGGACCCGGCGGCATCGGCGGCGGGGCATCCACCGCCGGCTCGGGCCTCAATGCGCTGCCCGACCAATACAACTCGGTGTGGGACATCAGCACCAGCGTGACCGATGCCGTGAGCGGCACGGTCACCTCGGTTCGCCAGGGCGTGCGCGCGCTCCTGAGCAAAGAGCAGTTCCTGGCGCTGTGTTCATAGCCATTCCCCTCCTCCCGATGATCACGACGACGAACGGATCGCAATCATGAAAAAGAACTTCTTCCGGTCGCTCTGCGCCGCTGCGATGCTGATGCTCGGCCTGGGCTCGGCCCAGGCGGAAGACATCGATCTTTTCGTCGGCTACAACCAGACCACCACGGAGGCGCCGAATGTGCTGTTCGTGGTGGACAACACGGCCAACTGGACCCCGCTCTTCACCGCTGAAATGAACGCGCTGGCGAGCGCCTTCGAAAGCCTGTCCTCGGGCAAGTTCAAGGTCGGGGTGATGATGTTCACCGAAACAGGAGGAGGCAATTCGAATGTCGACGGCGCCTATCTGCGTGCTGGCATCCGCCTGATGGACGATGCCAGCAAGCCCAAGTACGGCGCGCTGATTCGAAACCTCGACGTGGGTGCCGACAAGTCCAACGGCGGCAAGGCCGGCAAGATGATGGCCGAGGTCTACCGCTATCTGGCGGGCCAGGCTCCATTGGCCGGCAACAACAAGCTCAAGGCCGATTACAGGGGCAATGTCTCCACTTACGGCCAGGGCAAAAACGAATCCGCTGGATCTGTCGCATCCAGGGCAATCTGGGCGCTCCCTGGCAATCCGCTGAATGCAATCGGCAGCACCACCTACAACGCCCCGAACACCGCGAACTGCATCGGCACCTACGTCATCTACATCAGCAATGGTGCCGCACAGGACAACAACAGCGACACCACGACTTCCACCGATGCCCTGCGCGCCGCGGGCGGCACGACCACCGCCATTACGCTGAACCCGAGCGGTTCCCAGGACAACGTGGCCGACGAATGGGCCAGGTTCCTGCAAAGCAGCATGGGCGTGAAGGTCTACACCGTCGAAGCCGCGACGGCCAGCGGCGGCCAGGGGCCGGGCTGGACTGCATTGCTCAAGAGCATGTCGGAGCAAAGCAAGGGCGAGTACTACGACATTTCCACCAATCCCAACCTGGGCAAGGCGCTGAGCGATGCGCTCGACGATATCTTCAGCAAGATCCAGTCGGTCAACAGCGTGTTCTCGTCGGTGAGCCTGCCCGTGAGCGTGAACACGCAGGGCACCTACCTGAACCAGGTGTTCGTGGGCATGTTCCGCCCCGACGATTCCGCCTATCCGCGCTGGAACGGCAATCTCAAGCAATACAAGCTGGGCGTGGATGGCAGCAACCAGCTGATCCTGCAGGACGCCTCGGGCGCCAACGCCATCAACAACCAGACCGGCTTCATCGCACCTTGCGCGCGGAGTTTCTGGACGCCGACCAGTCGCAACACCTACTGGAGCTTCAACCCCTCTGGCGACTGCATCAGCAGCGACACGACCATCGACCTTCGCGCTTCGGACAGCCCGGACGGCAACGTGGTCGAAAAAGGCGCGCAAGCCTACATGCTGCGCCAAGTGCTCACGGCCGACCGCAACGTCATGACCTGCGCGCCGGGCGCCTGCTCGGCCTTGACCACCTTCGCCGATGGCAATGCGGGCATCACGTCGACGGCCCTTGGGGCGCAAACCACCACCGAACGGACCGCGTTGATCAACTGGCTCCGGGGCCTGGACAACAAGGGCGACGAGCGCAAGGACACCACCGGAAATCCCCTGACCTCCACCACCGCCATGCGCCCCTCGGTGCACGGCGACGTGGTGCATTCGAGGCCGGTGGCCATCAACTACGGCAGCGATGACCTGGCGAACGCGCAGGTGGTGGTGTTCTACGGCGCCAACGATGGCGTGCTGCGCGCCGTCAACGGCAACCAGGCCACCTCGATCGGGTCGGCAGCGCCCGGCAGCGAGCTGTGGTCCTTCGTGCCGCCGGAGTTCTACGGCAGCATCAAGCGGCTGTACGACAACACCACGCGCATCAACTTTCCGGGCATTCCGGTGAGCGTGGGCGCCACCGCGCCCAAGCCTTATGGCATGGACGGCCCGATGGCGGCCTACCGCCAGGGCACGTCGGCATGGCTCTATGCGAGCATGCGCCGCGGCGGCCGGCTGATCTATGCGTTCGACGTGTCCAACCCCGCGACGCCCGTTCTCAAATGGCGCCGCGGCTGCCCCAACCAGGACAACGACACGGGCTGCGACAGCGGTGCCAACGACATGAGCGGCATCGGCCAGACCTGGTCGGCACCGAAGATCGTGAAGGCCAGCGGCTATGGCGCCGGCAACACGCCCATGGTGATGTTCGGCGGCGGCTACGACAAGTGCGAGGACGTCGACACCACCACGCCCGCCAGCGCCTGCGGCTCGGCCACCAAGGGCAAGAAGATCTATGTGCTCGACGCCAGCACGGGCGACGTCCTCAAGACCTTCGACACCGTCCGCGCGGTCAGCGGGGAGGTCACCATCGTGAACGACAGCACCGGCCTCGCCAAGTTCGCCTACGCGGCCGACCTGGGCGGCAACGTGTACCGCATCACCATCGGAAGCGGCGCGCCCGCCAGCTGGAGCATGGTCAAGATCGCCTCGCTCGGCTGCAGCGACACCGTGACCGCCTGCACGCCCAACCGCAAGTTCATGTTCGGTCCCGACGTGGTCGAGGACAACGGCATGTACGTGCTGCTGCTGGGCTCGGGCGACCGCGAGAAGCCGCTGCGCTCCTACTCCGCCGCGCTCAGCGTTTCCAACCGCTTCTACATGCTGGTCGACAAGCCCTCCGACACCGCTTGGCTCACCGCGGAGGCCAGCCACTGCGACGGCAACTCGCTGCTGTGCCATAACTCGCTCTTTGCCATCACGGGCACCACGGCGCCGTCCGCGACCGAGCTCGCGGCCAAGAAGGGCTGGTACCTCGCGCTTGCGGCCGGCGAGCAGGTGGTGACCTCGTCGGTCACGGCCTATGGCAACACGACCTTCAACACCCACACGCCCACCGACCCGGCCGTGAGCCAGTCGTGCCGCTCCAACCTGGGCACCGCCAACGTCTACAACCTGTCGTACCTGGACGCCACGGGGCAGAACGGCGCGCGCTTCCAGAACGTGATTGGCGGCGGTCTCGCGCCATCGCCCGTGGTCGGCCGGGTCATGGTGGGCGACACCTTGCGCGACGTGGTGATCGGCGCCAATCCCGACTCGTTCCTGAGCCCGAAGGGCGCCACGGTCAAGGCCGCCTTCAAGCAGCCCAAGGGCCGCGTCTACTGGTTCATCCAGAAGTAAAAGGAAAAAAGGGATGGCCATGGCCGGCACGCGCGCTCGCGGTTTCACGCTCATCGAACTGATGGTCACCCTCGTGGTGCTGATCGTGCTGGTGTCGGTGGCGGTTCCCTCCTTCGACTACATAAGGCTTTCGACCCGGCTGAATTCCTACGCGACCGATCTCGTTGCCGGCAGCCAGCTCGCGCGCAGCGAGGCCATCAAGCGCAACGCGCCCGTCACGCTGTGCGCCTCGTCCAACGGCACCAGTTGCGCCACCGACGGTCAATGGGAGGCCGGCTGGATCATCATCAGCAGCGGTGCGACACCCACGGTCATCCAGAAGCAGCCCGCGGCCGCCAGCGGCTACCGCATCCGCGACAGCGGCGGCCTCAGCGCGCTCGCCTTCGAAGGGACCGGCGTCGGCGCCACCGCGGCCAACTTCACGATCTGCCGGGCTACCCCGCTGGGTACCCCGAAGCGGCTGGTCAAGATCAGCGCCACTGGCCGTTCCTCTGTCACGCGGACCGATGCAGGAAGCTGCGCCGCATGAATGAGGCCTTTTTTGTGCGATCCTCGGCGACGCGGACAATAGTGCACTGATCGACGGCCCGGGGGCCCTTCAGTCCCGGCGGCCGCACCGCAATCGCATCAGAAGAAACGCCTCATTTCATGGAACACCAGCTCGACTGGGCACTGGCCGCCTGCGCCCGCATCCTGCGGCCGGTGGTCAGGCTCGCCCTGGCGATGGGGGTCAAGCACCCGCACCTGGAAGTCCTGCTGCGCGACCTGCTGCTCGAGGAGGCCAAGCGCTCCTGGCGCCAGCAGGGGGTGGCAAAGCCCAATATCAGCCAGCTGTCCGTCACCACCGGGCTCAACCGCAAGGCCGTGACGGCCAAGGTGCGCGACACCGTGGACGCCCTGCCCCACACCGAAATCTCGGCCGCGGCCAAGACTTTCACGCTGTGGCTGCAGATGGTGTCGCAGAACCATTCCTTCCAGCGCTTGCCGATCACCTCCGAGGGCGACGATGCGCCCTCCTTCGAGACCGTGGCCAGGCTCGGCAGCCGCGGCAACGTGCACCATCGAACCATCCTCGACGAGCTGGTGCGCCTGAACATGGTGACCGAGCAGGACGGCTATGCCGAGCTCAAGGCCAACGGCTTCGTGCCGGTGGACGACCTGCAGTCGATGCTGGCATTCCTTGGCGACAACGGCCGCGACCACCTGCTGGCGGCGGTGTCCAACACGCTCGGCGAAGAGCCCCGCATGCTCGAACGCTCGGTGTATGCGCGCGGCCTTTCCCTTCAGGATTGTGAAAATATCCACCAGATGGTGCGCGAGCGCTGGGCGGCCCTGCACCTGGAACTGGCGGGCGAGATGAACCGCGCGGTCGACCGGGCGCCAGAGGGCGCCAAGGGGCGCATGCGCGTCGGGATCTACACCTACTATGAAGACGAGGCGGCGCCCGGCGCGCCTCCCGTCCCCGCCCCGCGGGACAAAGGAACACGATGATGATGAAGAACCACCACTTCCGATGGATGCGCGGCATCCTCTTTGCCGGAGCCATGGCCTTGCTGCTCTCGTGCGGCGGTGGCGGCGGCGGCGGAGGTTCGGCAGGCAGCCTGGCCGGCATTGCCGGGAGCGGCGCGACGGGTTCTGGAAGCGATGGCGCGGGCACGGGAGGTGGCGGGACCGATGGCACCAGCGGTACAGGTGGCACGGGCGACACGGGCGGCACAGGCACCGCAGGCGGCTCCGACGGCACGAGCACCGCCGGCAACGGCAGCGGCGACGGTTCGGGCGTGGGCTCGGGCGGCACCGGCGTGAGCACCGCCGACGCCACCGGCATCGGCTCCGTCGGCGGGCTGGGCAGCATCATCCTGAACGGCGTGCGCTACAACACGGATACCGCCAGCACCAACCTGGAGGACGCCACCGAACTGCAGATCGGCATGAGCGTGCGCATTGCCGGCAAGATCGACAGCGACTTCACCGCGGCCACGGCGCAGCAGGTCGATTCGGCTGCCGAGCTGCGCGGTGCCGTCTCGGCCATCGATGCCGTCGGCGGCAGCTTCGCCGTGATGGGCACCACGGTCACCATCGACAACGCCACGGTCTGGAGCGGCGCGAACAGCCTGGCTGGGCTCACGATCGGCGGCGTGGTGCAGGTCTGGGGCCTGCCCTCGGCGCCGGGCAGCTTGCGTGCCACGCGGGTTGAACTCAAGCCGGCTTCGGCTGAGCCGCTGGTGACCGGCGCGGTGCAAAACCTGGACCGGCTTGCCCAGCAATTCACGCTGGGCCAGCTCACGGTGCGCTACGGCAGCGCCACATTCTCGGGCGGCATCGACGCCTCCACGCTGGCCGAGGGCGCCATCGTCCGCGTGCGCGGCAGCGCTGCGCCGGTGCTGGGCACTTTCGCTGCAAGCAAGGTGCAGGGCTGGTACGCGGTGCCAACGCAGAACGCCGCCGCGGTGCAGCTGGCGGGTGTCATCACGAACTACGGCGGGCTCAATGCCTTCAAGGTGCTGGGCACGGCCGTCGATGCCTCCCATGCCATCGTCACGGGTGGCCCGGTGGGTTCGATTGGCAACGGCGTCAAGGTGGAACTCGACGGCTTCATGAGCAACGGCGTGCTGGTGGTGAAGAAGCTGCGAATTCGCTATGTCCCAGGAACGGGCGGGCCGGTCGCGTTCACCGTCATCGGCCCTGTTACCAACTATCAATCCGCTTCCGACTTCAAGGTGAAAGGACAGCGTGTGAATGCCGGCGGCTCCGCAACGGTATTCGAAAACGGCACGGTCGCCGATCTCGCCAATCTGCCCCCCAATCGCCAAGTCTCTGTGGTGGGCGACACGGTGGTCGACGGCGTGCTCATCGCGAACCGCGTCACATTCCTGACGCCCTGAACAGGCCGGCCGGGCCGCACCCGGGAACTCGCGCAGGCCTCCGGGGTACCAACCTTCCAGGGCCGGCGCAACTCGCCTGCCCTGGCAGGCATGAAGGAAACGGGAGCACAAGAGAAGAACACGGGCGCGGCCGTTCCCGGCAGGCTGCGCCGCGCCGCCCGGGCGCTCGTCTTTGCGGCGCTTGCAGGCGCGCTGGCCACCTGCTGGGCCGACCCAATGGGCCTGCGCCAGGCTTTCATGGAACAGGTCGATCGCCGGCTCGATCCGCCACCCGACGAAGTGCAGCGCTACGGCAACCTCGCGCGCGATGAACTCAGGCGCGCGGGCATCGCCGAGGAGCCGCCCCAGTACGCGCTGCTGGTGGACCGCAGCGCCTCGGTCCAGGCCCTCTTCGCCTTCTGGCTGCCGGCCGGCGCCGCGCCCGTGCTGATCGGGGCAGCGCCGGTATCGACCGGGCGCCGCGGCGGGTTCGAGTACTTCGAGACGCCGCTGGGCGTGTTCGACCACTCGGTGGCAAACCCCGATTTCCGCGCGGAGGGCACGCGCAACGAGTTCGGCATTCGGGGCTATGGCGAAAAGGGAATGCGCGTGTTCGATTTCGGCTGGCAGCAGGCGCGGCGCTTGTGGGGCCGGGGCGGCACGAGCACGATGCGGCTGCAGATGCACGCCACCGATCCCGACCGGCTCGAGGCGCGGCTGGGCAGCGTGCAATCGAAGGGCTGCATCCGCATTGCGGCCAGCCTGAACCGCTTCCTCGACCGCCTGGGCGTGCTCGATGCCGACTACCTCAGGGCCAAGGCCGAGGGCAGCGCGCCGTGGGTGCTGCCGCCGGACCAGGCGCCGGTCGAAGGCGCGGGGCGCTATCTCATCGTCGTCGACACCGGCCGCTCCGAACGGCCCGCCTGGTCGCCGCCGCCGAAGTCCGGCCCGTTGCCCACGGGCGCCGACTCCGCGCCCTAAGCCGCAGGGCCCAGCCCGATCGGCGCGGGCACGATGTTCACGATGCGGGTGAAGAGCGCCTCGTATTCCCGCTCTGGCCGGTAGCCGGTGAGCGGATCGCGGTTGCGTCCGAACGCCTCGTCCAGGTCGCGCCAGTCCTCGGCAGTCAGCACCTTTTCGGCGAGCGGCAGGATCTCGCGCTCCTCGATCGCCATGTGGTCCAGGTAGAAGTCGACGTACTGCCCCATCGCGCTTTCGAAGGCGGCCCGCCGCGAGTCGCCCAGCATCTCGAAGGCCAGCATCGCGTGCTCCACGTTGCGGATCTTCCGCTCGCCCCAGGCATGGTCGTTGTCGAGCCGGTCCATCAGCTCGCGCGAGATCGGCGTGCGGGCGCGCAGCTTGGGAAACAGCAGCTCGCTCTCCTTGCGGTGGTGGCGCTTTTCCGGGAATTCGTCGACGTAGAACAGCATGGCGCGCAAGGCCGCGAAGTCGGGCGGGGTTCCCTTGCGGCGGTGCTGTTCGAGCAGCATGATGATGGAGCGCAGCATGGCGGCAAGCGCCGCATGCTCCTGGCGAATGATGCGAACGGTGGCGTGGGTCATGGATGGCTCCTGTGCGTACCCGAGGATCGCGGGTCCGGGCCTGCACAGGCTTGCTGCAGATCAAACGCGATGCATCCCGTGCGGACCTTTTCGCCCGCGAGAACGCCTTCGCTTGATCCGCATCAAGCCGCGCCTCGCACCGGCCCGGACACTGGCCGCATACCCACCTCAAAGCAAAGCGAGGACACCATGTACCAGCGAATTCTTGTTCCTGTCGATGGAAGTTCGACATCCAGCCATGGCCTGGGCGAAGCGATTCGCCTTGCCAAGGTCACCGCAGGGCGCCTGCGCCTGATCCACGTCATCGACGAGCTCTCCTTCGCCCTGGCAATGGACGCCTACTCGGGCCGCACGGGCGACTGGCTCGATGAACTGCGCGCCGCCGCCGCCAGGCTGCTCGAGGAAGGCAAGGCAAGGGCCGCCGCCGAAGGCGTCGAGGCCGACTCGGTGCTGTGCGACAACTTCAGGGGGGCCGTTCCCGACCGGGTCACGGCCGAGGCGGCTTCCTGGCCCGCGGACCTGATCGTGCTGGGAACGCACGGCCGGCGCGGCCTCGGCCGCATGGTGATGGGCAGCAGTGCGGAACAGATCCTGCGCAGCGCGAGTGTTCCGGTGCTGCTGGTGCGCGCGCCCGAATCGCATGCCAAGGCGGAAGCGGCGCGCTTCACCATGCCGGGCGGCGCGGTGGCAAGCCAGTAGGTGGGCCGGCCGCGTGTCTACCCGTCCAGCGGCACGCCGCCGCCGAAACGGCTGGTCCACTGGTCCAGCAGTTCCTGCTGGACGGCCTTGGCCGACTGCTGCCAGGCAGCCAGCATTCCCCACTGGATCTGCTGCGCCCGCAGCACGCTCGCGCCGCAGGCCGCCTGCCAGTCGAGCAGGGAGCGAAAGTAGGCATCGGTCCATGCCGATGCGGGTGTTGCGGGAACGTTGCTGTCCATGCTGTTCTCCTGGGTTGTCCGGAAATGGAATCATGTGGGGCGAGCCGGGTCGGGCGCCGCGATGCAGCCGCGTCGAGCACATCCTATCGAGCGGGCGCGGTCCGCGCAAAAGCCGGCGCGAACTCAAAAAAGACCCGCAGGCCACATCGGAATTGCGCCGCGACGGCAAGGTGCGAAGCGTGTGCACCGATAGTGGAAGCCGCTCCTCTTTGTTTTTCTCTGTCTTTTCTTCTTCGAAAGGTTTGAGATGAACCCCGATATTCAACTCAGGCACGAGGTCTTCGCCCAGCTGAACTGGGACCCGGCGGTGTGCAGCTGCGATGTCGACGTGCGCGTGGCCGACGGCGTGGTCACCTTGCATGGCCAGCTGGCCAGCGAGGACCTGAAGAGCGCCGTCGAGCGCGCCGTGCGCCGGGCCGAAGGCGTCACGCTGATCGTCAACCGGCTGACCACCGCGGAATGCGCGAACAATGACTGAGCACGACGACTTCGCGCTGCTGGACGCCTGGTGGCGCGCGGCCAACTACCTGTCCGTGGGCCAGATCTACCTGATGGACAACCCGCTGCTGCGCGAGAAGCTGAGCCTTTCGCACATCAAGCCGCGGCTCTTGGGCCACTGGGGCACGACGCCGGGCCTCAATTTCGTCTATGCGCACATGAACCGCGCCATCGCGGCGCGCGAGCTCGACGCCATCTTCGTCGCCGGCCCCGGCCACGGCGGCCCGGGCGTGGTCGCCAACACCTATCTCGAGGGCACCTACAGCGAGGTCTACCCCGCCATCGGCCAGGATGCCGACGGCATGAAGCGGCTCTTCACGCAGTTCTCGTTCCCGGGCGGCATTCCGAGCCACGTGGCGCCCGAAACGCCGGGCTCGATCCACGAAGGCGGCGAGCTCGGCTATTCGCTGCTGCATGCCTACGGCGCGGTGTTCGACAACCCCGGCCTGCTCGCCTGCTGCGTGATCGGCGATGGCGAGGCCGAGACCGGTGCGCTCGCGGCAAGCTGGCATTCCAACAAGTTCCTGAACCCCGAGAGCGACGGCGCCGTGCTGCCGATCCTGCACCTGAACGGCTACAAGATCGCCGGCCCCACGGTGCTCGCGCGCATTCCGGACGAAGAGCTGGCGCAACTGCTGCGGGGCTACGGGCACGAGCCCTACTTCGTTGCCGGCCACGAGCCTGCGCAGATGCACCGGCTGATGGCGGCCGCGCTCGACAAGGCGCTCGACGGCATCGACGCCATCCAGGCCAATGCCCGGAAGAACGGCTTCCGCGAGCGGCCGCGCTGGCCGATGATCGTGCTGCGTTCGCCCAAGGGCTGGACCGGGCCGCGGCAGGTGGACGGCGTGCCGGTCGAGGGCACCTTCCGCGCGCACCAGGTGCCGCTCACCGGCTTTGCCGCCAAGCCGGCGCATGTGGGCCTGCTCGAAGACTGGATGCGCAGCTACCGGCCTGAGGAATTGTTCGACGAAGGCGGCGCGTTGCGCCCCGAGATCGCGGCGCTGGCGCCCAAGGGAGCGAGGCGCATGAGCGCCAATCCGCACACCAACGGCGGCCTGCTGCTCCGGGACCTGGCCATGCCGCCCTTCCGCGAGCATGCGGTGGCGGTGGCCACGCCCGGCGCCGCGGATGCGGAGGCCACGCGCGTGGCGGGCCAGTTCCTGCGCGAGGTGATGCGCCGCAACGAGGCGGCGCGCAACTTCCGCGTCATGGGGCCGGACGAAACCACGTCGAACCGGCTGGGCGCGCTGTTCGAGGTCACGGCGCGGACTTCCACCGCCGAGATCCTCCCCGGCGACGACCATGTGTCGCCCGAAGGCCGCGTGATGGAGGTGCTGAGCGAGCACCTGTGCCAGGGCTGGCTCGAAGGCTACCTGCTCACCGGGCGCCATGGCTTCTTCTCGTGCTACGAGGCCTTCATCCACATCGTCGACTCGATGTTCAACCAGCATGCCAAGTGGCTCAAGGTGACGCGCGGCATCGGCTGGCGCCGTCCGATCGCCTCGCTCAACTACCTGCTCACCAGCCATGTCTGGCGGCAGGACCACAACGGCTTCAGCCACCAGGACCCGGGCTTTCTCGACCACGTGGTGAACAAGAAGGCCGAGGTGGTGCGCGTGTACCTGCCGCCCGATGCCAACACGCTGCTGTCGGTGGCCGACCATTGCCTGAAGAGCCGCAATTACGTGAACGTGATCGTCGCGGGCAAGCAGCCGGGGCCGCAGTGGCTGGACATCGAATCGGCGGTGCGCCACTGCACCGTGGGCCTGGGCATCTGGACCTGGGCCAGCAACGACCAGGATGCCGCCCCCGACGTGGTGATGGCCTGCGCCGGCGACGTGCCCACGCTCGAGACGCTGGCGGCCGTCGACCTGCTGCGCAGGATGCTGCCGGAACTGAAGGTGCGCGTGGTGAACGTGGTCGACCTGATGGCGCTGCAGTCGCCCGATGCGCATCCGCACGGCCTGCCGCATGCGGAGTTCGACGCCATCTTCACCACCGACCGCCCGGTGGTCTTCGCGTTCCACGGCTATCCCTCGCTGGTCCACCGGCTCACCTACAAGCGCACCAACCACGACAACTTCCATGTGCACGGCTACTGCGAGGAAGGCACCACCACCACGCCGTTCGACATGACCGTGCTCAACCGGCTCGACCGCTTCCACCTGGCGGCCGACGCCATTGCGCGCGTGGAGCGCTTTCGCGACAGCGCGGGCCATGTACAGCAGCATCTGCGCGACAAGTTGCTGGAGCACCGCGCCTACGTCACCGTGCACGGCAAGGACATGCCGGAGATCGAGGACTGGCGCTGGGCGGGCTGAGCCGGCGCGCCGCTCAGCGGCACCAGTCGGCGATCCGGTGGCCGAGGTCCGCCCAGAGCGCCTGCAGCGCCACCGCCGCCAGCAGCACGCCCGCCAGGCGCGCGCCCCAGGCCTGGAGCCGGCCGGTGCCGCCCCAGCGCAGCCGCTGCCAGAGCCATGGCGCCAGCACCAGCGACAGTCCGCTGCCGATGGCGAACGACGTCATCGCGAGGCCGCCCTGCAGCGGCCCGTTGCCCAGGCTGGCCAGCAGCAGCGCCGAGTAGAGCAGCCCGCAAGGCATGGCCACCCAGAGTGCGCCCACGGCCAGCAGCCCCAGCGGCGTGCCCCCGGCCAATGGGCGAAGGCGCGCTTCGAGCGTTCGGCCGACGCGCTGCGCCCATACCGGCTGCCGGCCTGCGACGGCCAGCACGGCGCCCCATGCGAACACGAACACATGCAGCAGCATCCACAGCGGCCTGAGCGCGGCGACCTGCGCGCTGGCCTGGGCCAGGCTGTCCACGCTTGCGGCCGCAATGGCGCCCGCGGCGGCGTAGCTTGCGATGCGGCCCACATGAAAGGCCGCCGGCGCCGCGAGGGCAGTGTTGGCATGGCCGCCCGCCGCCGCCGGCACGATGCGGATCACCGCGGCCGAGGCCGCGCCGCACATGGCCACGCAGTGCGGGCCGCCTGCCAGGCCCATCAGCAAGGCGGCCCACGCGGTCTGCATGCTCAGACCACGCGCGAAAAGCGCGTGCGGTTCTCGCGGCAATAGCGGTCGAACACCATGGCGATGGCGCGCACCACGAACCAGCCCTCGGCCGTGACCTCGATGTCGTGGTCGCTGACCCGCACCAGTCCCTGGGCCACAAGCGGCCCGAGCGCCGCGAACTCGGCCGCGAAGTAGTGCCGGAAGTCGATGCGGTGCGCCTCGCCGATGGCGTCGAACACCACCCGCCCCCTGCACATCACCGCCATGATGACCGCGCGCCGCAGCACGTCGTCGCGCGACAGCGCAAGGCCGCGGACCACGGGCAGGCGGCCCTGGCCGAGCAGGTCGTAGTAGGTGTCCAGCGTCTTGGCGTTCTGGCTGTAGCTGGCGCCGATGCGGCCGATGGCGGAAACGCCGAGCGCCACCAGGTCGCCCTCCGGCTGCGTGCTGTAGCCCTGGAAATCGCGCTGCAGCCGCCCCTGCCGCTTGGCCACCGCCAGCGGATCGTCCGGCAGCGCGAAGTGGTCCATGCCGATGTAGACGTAGCCGGCATCGCTG
The DNA here is from genome assembly GCF_056396385.1 of Variovorax sp. 05T418. Classification (NCBI taxonomy): domain Bacteria; kingdom Pseudomonadati; phylum Pseudomonadota; class Betaproteobacteria; order Burkholderiales; family Comamonadaceae; genus Variovorax; species Variovorax sp. 05T418. The sequence continues at coordinate 25,474 of NZ_JBFTLJ010000012.1, forward strand.
AGCGTGGCAATGGCGCGCGAGAGCATTCGCACCCGCGCGGCGGCGTCGGGCAGTTCGTCCGCGGCAATGCGCCGCTGCGGCTTGAAGCGTTCGGGCAGGTGCGCATAGGCGTAGAGCGCGATGCGGTCGGGCCGAAGCTCGCAGACCTGGGCCATGGTGCGCTCGAAGGACCTGTCGTTCTGGCGCGGCAGCCCGTAGATCAGGTCGGCGTTGATCGACTTGAATCCCAGCGCGCGCGCATCGGCCATCAAGCCGAACACCTGGTGCGCGGGCTGGATGCGGTGCACGGCCTTCTGCACCTCGGGGTCGAAGTCCTGCACGCCGAAGCTCAGCCGGTTGAAACCCAGCGTCGCCAGGCTGGCGAGCCGCGCGGCATCGACGGTGCGCGGATCGATCTCGATGGACCATTCGCCGCCGGGGACGAAGTCGAAGGATTCGCGCAGCATGGCCAGCAGTTCGCCCAGCTCCGCGTCGCTCAGGAAGGTGGGCGTGCCGCCGCCCAGGTGCAACTGGCTCACGGCGGCGCGGCGGCCCAGCTGCGCGGCCTGCAGCCGGGTCTCGCGCGCCAGGTAGGCCAGGTACTGGGTGGCCCGCTCGTGGTGCCGCGTCACCACCTTGTTGCATGCGCAGTAGTAGCACAGCGATTCGCAGAACGGAATGTGCACGTAGAGCGACAGCGGCGCCGCCGAAGCGCCCGCATCGCGCCGCTCGCGCAGCGCCGCCGCGTACTCGTCCGCACCGAAGGCTTCGATGAACCGGTCGGCCGTCGGATACGAGGTGTAGCGCGGGCCCGCAACGTCGAACTGCCGCAGCACGGCAGCCGACAAGGGGGCGGCATCTGGAAGCCCCGTGGAGGCGGTGCAAGGCTGTGTCATTGCGAACGCTCGGGAAGATTGCGGGGCAGCGGCACGGCCTCGGCCGGTGTCGCCGCGTGGTTCCTGCCGTTGACGGCGGGCATCAGTGTCTTGTCCGCCAGGGCCTTGTTGATTTCGACGCCGCGGCGGTAATAGTCTTCCGACACCAGCGGGTCGGCGCTGCCCCAGGCAACCCAGAAGGTCACGAAGCTTGCGACCACCACCAGCGCCGGGCCGGCAATCACCATCCACAGCAGCGGGTGGCGCCACCATGCATCGCCGGCAGCCGGCGGATCGTTCGTCGTTGCATTCATCTTTCGTCTCCTTCAGCGCGGCACCAGGAAGACCGCTTTCTCCGACACCTGAAAACCGCCGCGTTCGTCCCGGATGTCGAAGTGCACCGTGTGCGAACCGGCGGGCACCGCGCCATAGGGCACCTGCAGCCGCACCGCGACCCAGCGCGACTGCGCCGCACCCACCGCGACCGCCGCGCCGGGCGAGACGGTCAGGCCCTCGATGCCGTGGGCGGCAATGCGGTAGTCGCGCGGCTCCTCGGTGGCGTTCATGATCTGCAGCCGGTAGACGTTCTCGAGCCGGCCGTCCTCGACGATGCGGGCCAGCGAGGCGCGGTCGCGCACCACGTCCACCTTCAGCGGCGTGCGCGCCACGAGGCTCGCGAGCAGCCCGAGGACCAGCAGCGACAGGATGGCGCTGTAGACCAGCACGCGCGGACGCAGCACCCGGCGCAGCAGCTGGCGGCGCGACCATCCGGCCTCCATGCCGTTCTGCGTGTCGTAGCGGATCAGCCGCGGCGCATAGGCCATCTTCTGCATCACCGTGTCGCAGGCATCCACGCACAGGCCGCAGCCGATGCATTCGTGCTGCAGCCCCTGGCGGATGTCGATGCCGGTCGGGCACACCTGCACGCACAGCCCGCAGTCGATGCAGTCGCCCAGCGCCATGCTGCGCGGGTCGATGCCCTTGCGCCGGGGCGCGCGCGGCTCGCCGCGCTTGGGGTCGTAGCTGACGATGAGCGTGTCGCGGTCGAACATGGCGCTCTGGAAGCGCGCATACGGGCACATGTACTTGCACACCTGCTCGCGCATGAAGCCCGCGTTGCCATAGGTCGCAAAGCCGTAGAAGAACACCCAGAACACTTCCCACGAGCCCATCCGGGTCTGCAGGAAGGCCATGCCCAGCTCGCGGATCGGCGTGAAGTAGCCCACGAAGCTGAAGCCCGTCCACATGGCGATGCCGATCCACACCAGGTGCTTGAACCACTTCTTCACCAGCTTCTCGAGCGACATCGATTCCCCGTCCAGCCGCATGCGCGCGGTGCGGTTGCCCTCGATCCGGTGCTCCACCCACATGAAGATCTCGGTGTAGACGGTCTGCGGGCAGGCATAGCCGCACCACAGCCGCCCGGCCACGGCGGTGAAGAGAAAGAGCGCCAGCGCGCTCACCACCAGCAGCCCCGAGAGGTAGATCAGGTCCTGCGGATACAGCACCAGGCCGAAGACGTAGAAGCGCCGCGCGGCCAGGTCGAACAGCAGCAGCTGCCGCTCGCCCCACTGGGCCCACGGCAGGCCGTAGAACAGCAGCTGGGTCAGGAAGACCATGGCCCAGCGCCAGCGCGCGAACATGCCGCGCACGGTGCGCGGATAGATCTTCTTGGAGGCCTCGTACAGGCCCACCGACTCGCTCTCGGCCGGCGCGATCGGAATGATCTTGCGCGTGCCGGGGCCGGCTTGGGCCGATGCGGCGGAAACGGGAGCGGATGGATCCATGGTGATGGCCTGGCGGCGTCAGGGCCCCGTGGCAGGGTTGGAAAGTCCCCACACATAGGACGCGAGCAGCTTGATCTGCGCCTCGGTGAGCCGGCCTTCCTGCGCGGGCATCTCGCTGTGCTTGCCGGCATTGACCATCTGCACGATGGCCGCCTCGCCGTAGCCATGCAGCCAGGTCTTGTCGCTCAGGTTGGGCGCGCCCACGGCCTGGTTGCCCACGCCGCCGATCCCGTGGCAGGCGGCGCACACCGTGAACTTTGACTTGCCGAGGCCGGCGCGCACCGAGTCGTGCGGCGCGCCCGACAGGCTCAGCACGTAGTTCGCCACGTTCTTCACATCGTCCTGCGTGCCCACCGCCGCGGCCATTGGCGGCATCGTGCCGATGCGGCCCTTGGTGATGGTCTCGGCGATCTTCTCGGGCGTGCCGCCGTGCAGCCAGTCCTTGTCGGTCAGGTTGGGAAAGCCCTTGCTGCCGCGCGCATCGGAGCCGTGGCACTGGGAGCAGTTGTTCATGAACAGGCGCTCGCCGATGGCCATGGCCTTGGGTTCGCGGGCGATGTCTTCCATGGTCATGCCGGCGTAGCTCGCGTAGACGGGCGCCAGCGCCGCGTTGGCCTTGGCCACGTCCTCTTCGTACTCGCTCCGGGTGCTCCAGTTCGCCTGGCCGCTGAAGCTGCCCAGCCCCGGAAAGACCACCAGGTAGCCCACCGCGAAGAAGATGGTCAGCACGAAAAGGCCGATCCACCACATGGGCAGCGGATTGTTGGACTCGCGCAGGTCCTCGTCCCACACGTGGCCGGTGGTGTTGTCCGCATCGGAAGGCACGCGCTTGCGGGCCGTGAGCCACAGCAGCAGCATGCATCCAAGGATGCTCAGCACCGCGCCCGCGGCAACGTAGTTGGACCAGAAGTTGTTGACGAAATCGCTCATCGTGGGCCCCTTTTGTTCTTCAGTCCTGCTCGAACGGCAGCTGCGCGGCTTCCTCGAAGCGCGGCGCGTTGCGGCGGGCATAGGCCCAGGCCACGATGCCGAGGAAAAGCACGAAGCACGAAACGGTGGCGGCAACGCGCAAGGTGGTGATGTCGATCATGGTTCAGTGCTCCCTACTTGAGCGCGAGGCCCAGCGATTGCAGGTACGCCACGGTGGCGTCCATCTCGGTCTTGCCGCGCACGTCGTCGGCGGCACGGGCGATCTCCTCGTCCGTGTAGGGCACGCCGACCTGGCGCAGCGCACGCATGTGGCGCGGAACGGCATCGGCATCGACCTGGGTCTTGTCCAGCCAGGCATAGGCCGGCATGTTCGATTCGGGCACCAGGTCGCGCGGGTTGTTCAGGTGGATGCGGTGCCATTCGTCGCTGTACTTGCCGCCCACGCGGTGCAGGTCGGGGCCGGTGCGCTTGCTGCCCCACTGGAACGGATGGTCGTAGACGAACTCGCCGGCCACCGAGTAGTGGCCGTAGCGCAGCGTTTCCGAGCGGAACGGCCGGATCATCTGCGAGTGGCAGTTGTAGCAGCCCTCGCGCAGATAGACGTCGCGGCCGGCCAACTGCAGCGCGGTGTTCGGCTTCAGGCCCTGGATCGGCTCGGTGGTCGACTTCTGGAAGAACAGCGGCACGATCTCGACCAGGCCGCCGATGGCGACGACCACGAGGATCAGCACGATCATCAGCAGGTTGTTGGTCTCCACCTTCTCGTGGGTGAAGCCGCTTGGGGAGGGGGTCTTCTGCGTCATGGCGCTTCCTCAGGCATGGGCAATGGCAACGGGCGGAATGGCGGCCTGCATGGAGCGCCCGGAGATGACGGTCATCCACACGTTCCATGCCATCACCAGCATTCCGGCCAGATACAGCAGGCCGCCGGCCAGCCGCACCACGTAGAACGGGAAGGTGGCCTTCACGCTCTCCACGAAGGTGTAGGTGAGCGTGCCGTCGGGATTGATGGCGCGCCACATCAGGCCCTGCATCACGCCGGCGATCCACATGGCGGCGATGTACAGCACGATGCCGATGGTGGCCATCCAGAAATGCGCCTCGATGGCCTTCACGCTGAACATGGCGGTGCGGCCGTACATGCGCGGGATCAGGTAGTACAGCGAGCCCATCGTGATGAAGCCCACCCAGCCCAGCGCGCCGGAGTGCACGTGGCCGATGGTCCAGTCGGTGTAGTGGCTCAGGGCGTTGACGGTCTTGATCGACATCATCGGACCCTCGAAGGTCGACATGCCGTAGAACGACAGCGCCACGATCAGGAAGCGCAGGATCGGGTCGGTGCGCAGCTTGTGCCAGGCGCCCGAGAGCGTCATCACGCCGTTGATCATGCCGCCCCAGCTCGGCGCGAGCAGGATCAGCGAGAACACCATGCCCAGCGACTGCGTCCAGTCCGGCAGCGCCGTGTAGTGCAGGTGGTGCGGGCCGGCCCACATGTAGGTGAAGATCAGCGCCCAGAAGTGGACGATGGAGAGCCGGTACGAATACACCGGCCGGCCGGCCTGCTTGGGAATGTAGTAGTACATCATCCCGAGGAAGCCCGCGGTGAGGAAGAAGCCCACCGCGTTGTGGCCGTACCACCACTGCACCATCGCGTCCTGCACGCCGGCATAGGCCGAGTAGCTCTTCATCCAGCCCGCCGGAATCTCGGCGCTGTTGACGATGTGCAGCAGCGCCACCGCGATGATGAAGGCGCCGTAGAACCAGTTGGCCACGTAGATGTGGCGCACGCGGCGCATGCCGATGGTGCCGAAGAACACCACCGCATAGGCCACCCACACCACCGCGATCAGGATGTCGATCGGCCATTCCAGCTCGGCGTATTCCTTGCCCGTGGTGTAGCCCAGCGGCAGGCTGATGGCGGCGGCCACGATCACCGCCTGCCAGCCCCAGACCACGAACGACGCGAGCGCCGGCGCGAACAGCCGGACCTGGCAGGTGCGCTGCACCACGTGGAAGCTGGTGGCCATGAGCGCGCAGCCGCCGAACGCGAAGATGACCGCGTTGGTGTGCAGCGGCCGTAGCCGGCCGTAGCTGAGCCACGGGATGCCGAGGCTGAATTCGGGCCAGGCGAGCTCGGTGGCGATGATCACGCCGACCAGCATGCCGACCACGCCCCAGACCACGGACATGAGGGCGAGCTGCCGTACGGCGGTGTCGTCGTAGACCGCTGCGGGAGGATGGGGTTCTTGCATCGTGGTGCCTCTTGATGGACTGCGGGCAGTGTCCCCGCGCCCCCCTCCCGAGGGTTTGATGCAGATCAATCGCCGCGCAGGATGCGGTCGCCTTCGATTTCGATGTCTTCGAACTGCCCGCGCTCGATGGCCCACCAGAGGCCGCCAAGGATGGCGAGCACCAGCACGACCGACAGCGGGATCAGCAGGAAGAGGATGTCCATCAGCGCACCGCCCTGGCCTCGGAAGCTGCGGGGGCCGCGAGCCGCGCCGCATTGAGCACCACCACCAGCGAACTCGCCGCCATGCCCAGCCCGGCCAGCCACGCGGGCAGCCAGCCCATGACGGCCAGCGGCACGCACAGCGCGTTGTAGCCGGCCGCCCATGCCAGGTTCTGCCGCACCACGCGCAGCGTTCGCCGCGCCTGCGCAATGGTGCGCGGAATGGCCGCGAGCGCATCGCCCGGCACCACGAAGTCGGCCCGTGCGCGCGCGAGCGGCACGGCGCGCCCGAAGGCGAAGGAGGCATTCGCGCGCGCCAGCGAAGGACCGTCGTTCAGGCCGTCGCCCACCATCGCCACCTGCCGGCCTTCGGCCTGCAGCCGCCACAGGACCGCGAGCTTGTCCTCGGGCGTGCAGCCGCCCTGCGCGAATTCGATGCCGGCGCGCGCGGCGATCTCCCGCGCGGCGCTGTCGCGGTCGCCCGACAGCAGGCGCACCGTGACGCCTTCGGCCTGCAGCGCCGCCACCGCGGCGGCGGCGTCCGGGCGCAGCTCCTCGGCCAGCACGAAGCTCGCGATCCAGCCCTGCTCGTCGCTCAGGTGCACCTGCGGCGCCTCGACCTGCAGCGGCGCCACGCTGCAATGGCTCGCCGAGCCCAGCCGCACGCGCCGCGCCGGGCCGCCGGCATCGCCGCTTCGGCGCAGCAGGCCCTCGAGCCCGAGGCCGGCCAGTTCAGTCGGTTGCGTCACCTCCCAGCCGGGCGGCGCGCGGAACTGCGCATTCCATGCATTCACGAGCGCACGCGCGCCCGGATGCAGCGAGTGCGCTCCGAGCGCGGCGCCGATCTCCAGCGCATCGCCCGGGCGCAAACCCTGGCGGCAGTAGACCCGTTCGAGCCGCGGCGTGTCGCCGGTCAGCGTGCCCGTCTTGTCGAAGATCACCGTATCGACCGAGGCCAGCGCCTCCAGCGCCTGCAGGTTGGAGGTCAGCACGCCGCCGCGCGCCAGCGCGCCCGCGCTCGCAAGCATGGCGGCCGGCGTGGCGAGCGAGAGCGCGCACGGGCAGGTCACGATCAGCACCGCCACCGCCACCATCAGCGCGCGGCCCGGGTCGGCATGCCACCAGAAGGCCGCGGCGCCGGCAGCCGACACCAGCACCAGCACGAGAAACGGCCGCGCGAGGCGGTCGGCCAGTTGGGCCAGGCGCGGCTTGCCGAGCGCGGCGCTTTCCATCAGCCGCACGATCTGCGCGAAGCGCGTGCCCTCGCCCACCGATTCGATGCGCAGCTGCACGGTCGCCGACAGGTTGTGGCTGCCCGCCAGCACGCGCTCGCCGCGCGCCCGCGCCACCGGGCGGGATTCGCCGGTCAGCAGCGCTTCGTCGGTGCTGGTGCCGCCGTCGATCAGCACGCCGTCGGCCGGAAAGGCCTCGCCCGGGCGCACCCGCACCACGTCGCCCACGGCCAGGCGCCGCACTGCCACGCGCTGCCAGCCGCCATCGGCCCCGAGCCGCTCGACGCCGTCGGGCAGGCGGTTCATCACGGCCTCGAGCGAGCCGGCCGTGCGGTCGCGCAGCCGCGCCTCGAGCCAGCGGCCCGTGAGCAGGAAGAACACGAACATGGTCAGCGAGTCGAAATAGACCTCGTGTCCCAATGCGCCCGCGCCGTCGAAGGTGGCCGCGGTGCTGACCGCGAACGCAATGGCGATGCCGAAGGCGACCGGCACGTCCATGCCGATGCGCGCATGGCGAAAGTCGCGCCACGCGCTGCGAAAGAACGGCCCGCAGGAGAAGAACAGCACCGGCAGCGTCAGCACCCAGGAGGCCCAGCGAAGCAGCTGCGCGGCGTCCGGCGTCATTTCCCCGGGCTGCGCGATGTAGGCCGGGTAGGCGTACATCATCACCTGCATCATGCAAAAGCCCGACACCAGCCAGCGCCAGAGCGCGAGCCGCAACTCGCGCGAACGGCGCTCGCGTGCGGAGCCGTCGGCGGCGGGCACCAGCCGGTAGCCGGCGGCCTCTGAAGCCTCGAACCAGCGCGAGGGCCGCGTCTGCGCGGCGGACCACAGCACGCGGGCACGCTGGCTCGCGGCATTCACCTGCACCTCGAGCACGCCCGCGACGCGCAGCAGCGCGGCCTCCACGGCGAGGCCGCAGCCCGCGCAATGCATGCCTTCCACCGCCACCTGCGATTCCCAGCGCCCCGTGCCCGCATCGCCGCCATCGAGCGCATGGCCGAAGGCGGGCCATTCGGCGGGATCGTCGAGCACCTGCCAGGCTTCACGGGGTGCCCGTGGGAGCGCGGCGGCCGGGGAAAAGGAGGCGAGCGCGGCTTGCATCGGGCAAGGCTAAGCGCCGGCCGGTCGCGCGCATTTGATCTGCATCAAGCGGCGCGGGTGGCTGCCTGCCTAAGCTCGCGGCACACGTTCCCGGAAAGAAAAACCATGTACAAGCGCATTCTCGTGGCCACCGACGGCTCCACGCTCTCGAAGAAGGCGGTCACAAGCGCGATCGCCCTCGCGAGCCGGCACGATGCCGACCTCGTCGCGCTCACCGTGGTGCCGCGTTACCCCAAGAGCTACTTCGACGGCGCCATGTCCTTCTCGCCCGACGACATCGCCCGGGTCGAGAAGCAGTGGGCCGACAAGGCGCAGGACATGCTCGACGCCGTGGCCGCGCGCGCGGTGGCGAGCGGCGTGCAGCTGAAGACCGCCATCGCCAACTCGGACCTGGTGGCCGAATCGATCGTCGCCGCCGCAAAGAAGCACAAGTGCGACCTGATCGTCATGGCCTCGCACGGCCGCAAGGGCATCAAGCGGCTGCTGCTGGGCAGCGAGACGCAGCACGTGCTGACGCACTCCACGCTGCCCGTGCTGGTGCTGCGCTGACCGCGCGGCGGGCCTCAGCTTCAGGCGGCCTGCATCGAGCCCGCACCGAGCGCGTCGTTCTCGGCGTCGCTGAGCCAGCGGCGCTTGTCGCGCAGCGGCGGCGCGCCGAACATGCGGCTGTACTCGCGCGCGAACTGCGACGGGCTCTCGTAGCCCACGCTGTGCGCCGCACTCGACACGTCGGCGCCGGCCATCAGCATCTGGCGGCGCGCTTCCTGCAGCCGCAGCTGCTTCTGGTACTGCAGCGGGCTCATGGCCGTCACGGCCTTGAAGTGATGGTGGAACGACGACACGCTCATGTGCACCGCGCGCGCCATGTCCTCGATCCGCAGCGACTGCGAATAGTTGATGCGCAGCGCGCTGATCGCCTTGGCAATGCGCTGGGTGTGGCTGTCCTGCAGCGCGATCTGCCGCAGCCGCGCGCCCTCCCCGTTCACCAGCAGGCGGTACATGATCTCGCGCTTGATGAGCGGCGCCATGATCGGCACGTCCTCGGGCGACTCGACCAGCCGCAGCAGCCGCAGCACCGGCTCCAGCACCGGCATGCCGATGCGGTTGACGTACATGCCGCGGGAAGCAGGCGCATTGGCCTTCGCGGGCAGCTTCTCGTCGCCGATGAGCTTGCCGATCTCGTCGATTGCCAGCTCCAGCCGCACGCCCAGGTACGGCTCGTTGTCGCTCGTCAGGCGCACCTGGCCGCACACCGGCAGGTCGACCGAGGTCACCAGGTAGTGCATCGGGTCGTACACATAGATGTCGTCGCCCACGATGATCCGCTTGGAGCCTTGTGCGATGAGCCCGAGCGCCGGCGTTGCGAAGGCATGCTTGGGGCCGTCGGGCTTGCTGATGCAGAACACCTGCAGGCCGGCCACCGGCGTTTCCACGGTGCCGTCCTGGCCGCGCGTGATGCGGTTGATCAGCGCGACCAGTTCCTTCCTGGCTTCGTCGAGTTCGGGCTCCAGCGGCATCGGCTGGGCAATGGCGGCAGCGATTTCGGGTGTGTCTTGGGGCATGTTCGGGGGGCCTTGTCACGGATGGGGCCGCGGTGGCGGCCGGCGTGGAGGATCGGGTGGTTCAAAGCTTAGCGCCACGCCAACGAATCTGCACGGCCCGTGCAGGAGGTCTGGAGAAATAGGCAAGGACTTTGCAGGAACGCGCTCGCCATGCGCGGCGCCGCGGCCGGATACTTTTGCGGTCGATGGGGGCTTTGCGGCTCCCTTTCTCGTGCCACCCACCCAAAGGACATCTCTCATGCAGTACCGCAAATTCGGCCGCACCGGCCTGTTCGTTTCCGAACTCTGCCTCGGCACCATGACCTTCGGCGGCGCGAGTGGCATCTGGGGCCAGATCGGCAACCTCCAGCAGTCCGAGGCGGAAAGCCTGGTCGGCCGCGCGCTCGACGCCGGCATCAACTTCATCGACACCGCGGACGTGTATTCCGAAGGGTTGTCGGAAACCATCACCGGCCAGGCGCTGAAGAACCTCAAGGTGCCGCGCGAGAACGTGGTGGTCGCCACCAAGGTGTTCGGCGAGACCGGCAAGACCGCCAATGCGGCCGGCGCCTCGCGCTACCACATCATGGACGGCGTGAAGGCCAGCCTCAAGCGCCTGCAGCTGGACCACATCGACCTCTACCAGATCCACGGCTTCGACCCGGTCACGCCCATCGAGGAAACCGTGCGCGCGCTGGACAACCTGGTGCAGCAGGGCCACGTGCGCTACGTGGGCGTCTCCAACTGGGCGGCCTGGCAGATCATGAAGGCGCTGGGCATCGCCGAGCGCCAGGGGCTTGCGCGCTTCGAATCGCTGCAGGCCTACTACACCATCGCGGGCCGCGACCTCGAGCGCGAACTGGCGCCGATGCTGCAGAGCGAAAACCTCGGCCTGATGGTCTGGAGCCCGCTGGCGGGTGGCCTCCTGAGCGGCAAGTACGGCCGCGACACCGAAGCCGAGAAAGGCAGCCGCCGCACCAGCTTCGACTTTCCGCCCGTGAACGTCGAGCGCGCCTACGACTGCATCGACGTGATGCGCCAGCTGGCCGAAGCGCGCAAGGTGTCGGTGGCGCAGATCGCGCTCGCGTGGCTGCTGCACCAGCCGGTGGTGACCAGCGTGATCGTCGGCGCCAAGCGCGTCGCGCAACTCGACGACAACATTGCCGCCACCGCGATCCGGCTCTCCGCCGACGAGCTGGCTGCACTCGGCAAGGTGAGCGCCCTGCCCTCCGAGTACCCGGGCTGGATGCTGGAGCGCCAGGGCGGCGCGCGGGCGAAGCGACTGGCCGAATCAGGCCAGCGCGGCTGAGTGGCTGAAGCCGGCCAGCGCCGCTGAGGGGCTGAGCTCGGCCGGCGTCGCCGACCGGTGCGCGGCGTAGGCCGCGGTGGCGCGCAATGCGCGCAGGTCGAGGTGCCGCGCGGCGCTGGCCGCCGAGGGTTCCGCCAGGTGCGGCACCACACCGAGCAGCGGCGCACCGAGCCGGCCGCGCAGCGTCTGGAGATTGGCTTCGGGCGCCAGCATCTCCGGCTCGATGGTGCTCGCGATCCATCCTGCCAGCATGAGCCCGCGCGCGCGGATCGCTTCCGCCGTGAGCAGCGCGTGGTTCAGGCAACCGAGGCGCAGCCCGACCACCAGGATCACCGGCAGTCCCAGCGCCACGGCCAGCTCGGCGCTGTCGAGGTCGTCGCCGAACGGCACGCAGAAGCCGCCCACGCCTTCGACCACCACCGCGTCGGCCTGCTGCGACAACGCCGCGAAGGCCGACAGCAGCGGCGGCAATTCGATGCGCACGCCCTCCTCCCGTGCCGCCAGGTGCGGCGACATCGGCGCGCGCAGCAAGTACGGGCAGCGCAGGGCCAGCGGCGCATCGACATTGCCGGCCGCGCGCAGCTGCTCGACGTCATCGTTGCGCCAGGCGCCATCGATCCGTTCCAGGCCCGCGGCCACCGGCTTCATGCCGACTGCCCGCAGGCCCGATGCGGCCAGCAGGCCCAGCATCGCGCTGCTGGCCAGCGTCTTGCCGACGCCCGTGTCGGTGCCGGTGACGAACCAGCGGCGGCGGGTCATCGGCGCACCCGGCGCGGCGCTCATGCCGCCTCTTTCCACGGCCGCGCCAACGCATCGCCCAAGGCATCGAGCAGCCGCGCCACGTCGGCCTCGCTGTGGCTGGCCGACAGCGTGATCCGCAGCCGCGCGGTGCCGGCGGGCACGGTCGGCGGGCGGATCGCGCCGACGCGCAAACCGCGGGCATCGAGCTGCGCCATCGCCTGCATCGCGCGTGCGTTGTCGCCGACGACCAGCGGTTGGATCGCCGTGGGTGAATCGGGCAGCCAGGCACTGCCGTCCGCCGGCAGGATCGCCTCGAGTCCGCGGCGAAGCTGGGCGATGCGCGCCTGCAAGCGGGCGCGGCGCAGGTCGCCTTCTTCGCCTTCGATCAGCGCAAGGCTCGCGAGCAGCGCATGCGCAATGGCCGGCGGCGCGGCCGTGGTGAAGATGTACGGCCGCGCGCGCTGCACCAGGTAGTCGATGACCGTGCGATGCGCCGCCACGAACGCGCCCGACACCCCGGCCGCCTTGCCCAGCGTGCCGACGAGCACCAGCCGCTCCGAGCGCAGCCCCATGGCCTGCAGCACGCCCCGGCCCGTGGCGCCGAGCACGCCAAAGCCGTGCGCATCGTCCAGCACCAGCCAGGCGTCGTGGCGTTCGGCCAGCGCGAGCAGCTCGGCCACGGGCGCGATGTTGCCGTCCATGCTGAAGACCGCATCGCTCACGATCAGCTTGACCGGCGCATCGCAGGCGCCGAGCTGCGCGTCGAGCGCGGCCACGCCGCAATGCGGATAGCGTTCGACCCGCGCCTTGGCCAGCCGCGCCCCGTCGATCAGCGATGCGTGGTTGAGCGACTCCGAAAAGATCACCGCCTCCGCGCCGCCGAGCGCCGACAGCACCGCGAGGTTGGCCATGTAGCCCGTGCAGAAGAACAGGCTTTGCGCCTCCGGGATGAACGGCGCCATCCAGCCGGCCAGCCGCTCCTCCAGCTCGACGTGCGCGCGCGAGTGGCCGAGGATCAGGTGCGACCCGCCGCTGCCCGTGCCGTAGCGCGCCGCGCCTTCGGCCAGTGCGGCGGCCAGCGCCGGATGCGCGGCCAGGCCGAGGTAGTCGTTGCTGCTGAAGCCGAGCATGGTGCGCGGCGCGCTCGCGCCGGCCAGCGTCAGCGATTGCCCGGGTGCGCAGGCGGTTTCGGCGATCTGCCGGCGGCGCCGCAGCGATTGCGCGTCGAGCGCCGTGATCTCGTCCTGCAGGCGTTCAAGCAAGCGCGGCATCGCGGCCTCCTTCCTCTGCATGGGCGGAAGCGGCCACCGCTTCCAGCGTGGCGAGGGTGCCGTCGACCAGCCGGTCGATGTCGTCGTCGCCGATCGCATAGGGCGGCATGAGATAGACGGTCGCGCCGATCGGGCGCATCAGCAGTCCGTTCGCGCGTGCGGCCAGGTGAAAGCGTTCCGCGAACCGGGCGCCGGGCTCGCGCACGTCGAAGGCCGTGATCATTCCGCGCTGGCGCAGGTGATCGACGGGCATGCCGTGCAGCCCCTCGCGCAAGCGGCCGATCAGCCGCTCGGCGCGGGCGCGGTTGCGGCGCAGCGCGTCCTCGTGCTCGAACAGGTCGAGCGTGGCCAGCGCCGCGCGGCAAGCCAGCGCGTTGCCGGTGTAGGAATGGGAATGCAGGAAGCTGCGCGCCACGTCGTCGTCCACGAAGCCCTGGTAGATCGCATCGCGCGTCATCACCAGCGCCAGCGGCAGGTAGCCGCCGCTGATGCCCTTGGACAGGCACAGGAAGTCGGGCCAGATGCCGGCCTGCTCGCAGGCGAAGAAGCTGCCGGTGCGCCCGCAGCCCACCGCAATCTCGTCGGCGATGAGGTGCACGCCGTAGCGGTCGCACAGTGCCCGCACGAGGCGCAGGTAGTCGGGGTCGTGCATCGCCATGCCGGTGGCGCATTGCACCAGCGGCTCGACGATCACGGCGGCGATCGATGCATGCCGTTCGGCCAGCAGCGCTTCGAGCTCGGCCGCGGCACGGCGCGCCACGGCAGCGGCGTCTTCGCCCGACCGCGCGGCCCGGGCGTCGGGCGATGCCACGAGGTGCGCATTCGCGAGCAGCGGCGCGTACGCGTCGCGGAACACCGGCACGTCGGTCACATGCAGCGCGCCCAGCGTTTCGCCGTGGTAGCCCTGCCGCAGCGCGACGAAGTCCTGCTTGCCGCTGCGGCCCGCGTTGCGCCACGTATGAAAGCTCATCTTCAACGCGATCTCCACGGCCGAGGCGCCGTCCGAGGCATAGAAGCAGTGGCCCAGCGCATCGCCGGTCAGCGCGGCGAGCCGCTCGGCCAGCTCGACGGCCGGCGCGTGCGTGCAGCCCGCGAGCATCACGTGCGAGAGCGTGTCGAGCTGGTCCTTGAGCGCGGCGTTGATGGCCGGGTGCGCATGGCCGAAGAGATTGACCCACCACGAGCTCGTTGCGTCGAGGTAGCGGCGGCCGTCGTGGTCGAACAGCCAGACGCCCTCGCCCCGCGCGATCGGCAGCGGCGGCACCGCTTCGAGCCGGATGCTCTGCGTGCACGGATGCCAGACATGGCGCCGGCTGCGCTGCTGCCAGCCGGCGTTTTTCGATGCTGCGGGCATCGAGGAAGAAGCAATCGTTGGCGGCATCCGCGCATTCCTTTGGGGGCAAGGCGCGGGATCGTATCGGCGCCCATGCGGCGCGGCAAACCGCCGGTGCGGGCATCGGAATGCGGGCACTTGAACGACGTTGGCCGGGGTAGCACGCCCGTTCGGACCAAGGCCGCGCAACAGGACGGCATCGTGTACGGAGGCGGGTCCGCAAGGCCAATGCAAGTTGTCTTGGCGGCGACAAAGATTTTTGCGGAGTATCGAGTTCTTACCTTGATCGGGGGGTGGTTGGCGTGATCGGGCAGCCTGGTGGCAGATATCGGCTATCGGCAGATTCCGCGCCCCGCCGTGCCTGCGCATGAGGCTTGGACGACGCCCGCGGTGGGCCAATTCCGACACCGCCGAGCAGGCACCGCGCGGACAAATGAATGTCCATCCATTCATCATTCATTCGAAGGAGCAGCCCATGTCCAAGACGAACCCCAACACGCCCGACGAGCGTGGTTCGTTGCCTCCCCAGCACAACAAGGCCGGCCACCAGAGCCCGACACCGCGCAACGAGCCGCGCCGCACCACCGAGAGCCGCCACGACCGCGAAAGCCACGTCGGCGGCAGCAACCAGAGCCAGTCCCGGCGCGGCGGCGCCGGCGGTTCCACGCATTGACGGGAGCGGCCTGAAGGCCGCCGAACTGCCGGAGCCGGCAACATGTCCCATCGCAACGAAGCCACGGCCGCGCTGAAGGCGCTCAGCGTGGCGACCGACGCCTGCCGCGAATGCCCGCTGGGCGCGCATGCGACCCAGTCGGTGTTCGGCGAAGGCCCGGTCGGTGCGGCGCTGATGGTGGTGGGCGAGCAGCCCGGCGACAAGGAAGACCTGGTCGGCCGCCCCTTCGTGGGCCCGGCCGGCAAGCTGTTCGACCGCGCAGTGGCCGAACTCGGCTGGTCGCGCGAGAAGCTCTACGTGACCAATGCGGTGAAGCATTTCAAGTACGAGCCGCGCGGCAAGCGCCGCATGCACAAGACCCCGGGCCAGCGCGAAGTGGATGCCTGCCACCACTGGCTCGAAAGCGAGATGGAGCTCGTGCAGCCGCGCGCCTGCATCGCGCTCGGCGGCACGGCCGCGCGCTCACTGCTCGGCCGGCCGGTCGCGGTGATGAAGGAGCGCGGCCAGTGGGTCGAGGATGCCGCAACGGGCCGCCGCGTGCTGGTCACGCTGCATCCCTCCGCCCTGCTGCGCGGCGATCCGCTGCAGCGCGAAGCGGCTTGGGAAGCCTGGCTCAAGGACCTGTCGATGGCTTCGGAGCTGATGAAGAAAGCCGGGGCCAGGCGCCCGGCCGAAAAACAGCCCGCCGCAAAAAAGCCGGCCGCAAGGCCCGCCGCAAGTCACGCGCGCCGCCGCGTGCGCATGGTGATGGAATAGCGCAGCGCCTCGGTCGGCGCGATGCTGTGCTGCCAGGCCCAGCGCGCTTCGCCGCGCAGCATGTAGATGGAGCGCGGCTCGATCAGCAGCTGCAGGCTCGCAGGTGCGCTGGCGCTGGCCGGCGGATAGGGCCGCAGCTGCATCACCGCGTCGCCCTGCAGCGAAACGCCCACGATGTCCTCGAAGTCCGGCACGTCGCGGTGCCAGCCGAGCGGCGTGCCGGGCCGGTATTCGGAGATCAGCATGTGGGCGAAATCCTCGGGCGCCATGCCCATCCACGCGGCCACCCGCGCACGCAGCGGGTGAAGCGCGGGCGGCATGGCCGCGCCGGGACGCAGCCGGTGCTTGTCGAAGTCGTAGCTGCCGCCAAAGCTGATGCCGCGGCGGCGCGCGGTGTATTCCTTGTAGCGCATCTCGCGCAGCTCGAAGCCCTGCACGAGCCGCAGCAGCTCGGCTTCCTCGGCGCGCGTGAGGAATTCGCGCTCGTAGCGCAGGCCCTCGATGGCGGCCGCGGGCGCCTCGCCGAACAGGTCGGGCTGGTCAGCGAACTGGATGTGCCTGGCTGAGCGCATCGATGATCTCTCCTTCGCCCGCGTGTGCCGGCCCGCCCAGCCGCAGCTCCCACCAGGGCGGCAGCAGCTGCCGGATCTCGGCGCGCGCAAAGCGGTCGTCCAGCAGGTGCAGCACGCCGCTGTCCTGCTCGGTGCGGATGACGCGGCCGGCCGCCTGCACCACCTTTTGCAGGCCGGGATAGAGGTAGGTGTATTCGTAGCCCTTGCCGAAGCGCGCCTGCATGCGCTCGCGCGTGATCTCGTTGAGCGCGTTGTGCTGCGGCAGGCCCAGGCTCGCCACGAAGGCGCCGATCAGCCGGCTGCCGGGCAGGTCGATGCCTTCGCCGAACGCACCGCCGAGCACGGCAAAGCCGATGCCCTGGCCGCCTTCCTCGAAGCGCGCGAGAAAGCCGTGGCGATCGGCCTCGGCCATGCCGCGCGTCTGGGCCCACACGGGCACGCCGGGGTGCCTGGCCAGGAAGGCCGCACAGGCCTTTTCGAGGTAGTCGAAGCTGCTGAAGAACGCGAGGTAGTTGCCCGGCATGCGCTCGAACTGCTCGCCGATGATCCCGGCCACGCGAGCGAGCGAGCCCGCGCGGTCGCGAAAGCGGGTCGACACGTTCATGGCCACCTCCACGCGCAGCTGCTGGCTGCGGAATGGCGAGGCCACGTCGAGCAGCATCGTTTCCGGCGGCAAGCCGAGCGCGTCGCGGTAGAACTCGAACGGCGACAAGGTGCCCGAGAAGCAGGTGACCGATGCGGCGTCCGCGAAGCGCGGCTCGAGGAACGGCGCCGGCACCAGGTTGCGGATCGCGAGGCTGCGCTGCTGCTGGGCGTGCGCGGGACCCAGCGTGCGCTCGAAGACCGAATGGTCGTCGAAGGCGTCGGCCAGCCGGGCGAACTGCAGCGCATCGAAGAAGAAGCGCTGCAGCGGGCCCTGGGCCGCATCGGGCGTGGCCGCAAAGTACTCGCCCATGGCCGTGTTGGCGGCCTGCAGCGTGCGCGCGAAGCGCTCGGGAATCTCGTCGGCGGTGTCGTAGGGCTCGGCCTGCGCCTGCTGCACCGTGTCCCATTCGCGGTACAGCCGGCCCAGCGCGCCGCGCACCGAGGCGGGAGCCACGCGGTGGGCCTCTTCGAGCGCGAGGCCGTCGAGCCGCGCCGTGTACATGCCGCGCGCGCGCTCCAGCAGGTTGTGCGCCTCGTCCACCAGCACCGCGGCGCGCCATTCGGCGTCCTTCATGGTGGCGTAGAGAAAGGCGCTGCCGTCGAAGTAGTAGTTGTAGTCGCCCACGATCAGGTCGCACCAGTGCGCCATTTCCTGCGCGAGGAAATAGGGGCACACGCTGTGCGCCAACGCAATTCTTCGCAGCGCCGGCCGGTCGAGCCGGGCGGCCTGCGCGGCTTCCTCGCGCGCGGCGGGCAGGCGGTCGTAGAAGCCCTTGGCCAGCGGGCAGGCATCGCCGTTGCAGGCGCGGTCGGGGTATTCGCAGACCTTTTCGCGCGCGGTGAGTTCGAGCACCCGCAGCTGCGCGCAGTTCTTGCCCAGCACGCCGACGGCCTCCAGCGCCACGGCCCGGCCCGAGGTCTTGGCGGTGAGAAAGAAGATCTTGTCGATCTTGCGCGCGGCCCGCGCCTTCAGCAGCGGAAAGATGGTGGCCAGCGTCTTGCCGATGCCGGTGGGTGCCTGCGCCATCAGGCAGCGCGCGTTCACGGCGGCGCGGTAGACGGCTTCGGCCAGTTCGCGCTGGCCGGGCCGGAACGAGCCGTGCGGAAATTCAAGCCGGCCGAGCGCATGGCCGAGCGCCGCATGGTGCGCAGCCTCGCTCTGCGCCCAGGCGCTGTAGCGCTCGCACAGCAGTTCGAAATGCGCCTGCAGCGCGGCCCGCGTGTGGGGCTCTTCCAGCACGGTTTCGTCGCCGGTGCCGAGGTCCAGGTAGACCAGCGCCACGGTGATGTGCTCGTAGCCGTGCATTTCGCAAAGCATCCAGCCGTAGCAGCGGGCCTGGGCCCAGTGCAGCGCCCGGTGGTTGCCGCGGATGGCGTCGAAGTCGCCGCGGAAGGTCTTGATCTCCTCGACGCGGGGTTCGCGCGGGTCGTGCCCGTCGGCACGGCCGCGCACCTGGAGCGCGCCGCAGCGGGAGACCAGCGGCACCTCGCTTTCATAGCCGTCGCCGCGCCGGCCCTGCACCAGCGCATGGCCGGCCATGCCTTCGAGCGCGCTGGGTGCAGGCACGAAGCGCAGGTCGAGGTCGCCGGCCTTGGCACCGAAGGCGCACAGGGCCTTGACGGAGACAGCGCGGGCATCGGGCGCGTCTTCGGTCGGCGGGGTGGAAAGGTCCGTGGTCACGGCTGATGCTGTATAAAACAACAGTATAACGAGACCACCGCACCAGGGGCAAAGGCGCTATCGGGCCTTTCTCCGACACCCGGCGCTCCAGAATTCGGCAAAACTTCAAAAGTTTTGCTTACAAATCTTGTTCGAATGAAAACGCCGACCGCGATCGACCCCGACGACTTCGACCGCCAGCTGAGCCGCAATCTCAAGTGGCCGCTGCTTGGCGGGGTGATCGGCGCGCTGGTGTTCGTCAGCCTGATCGTGTTCCTGCTGTTCACCATCAGCCGGGTCGAGCAGAGCGACCGCGTGACGCGCAGCGCCAGCGAGCTGCAAGGCCGCAGCATCGACATGGAAACCGGCCTGCGCGGCTTCCTGATCACCGGCGATGAAAGCTCTCTCGAGCCCTACCACCGCGCGCTGCCAAGGATCAAGAGCGACACCGCCGCGCTTCGCGAGCTGGTGCTGGACAACCGGCAGCAGGCGCAGCGGGTCGAGCGCATCGCGGCGCTGCAGGAGGCCTGGAACGGGTTCGCAGAAGACCTGATCGCGCTGCGCCGCGCCGGCGGCAACTACCCGCAGGCGGTGCGCCAGGGCCGGGGCAAGCAGCTGCGCGAGGACATGCGCGCCGAATTCACGGCCTTCATGGACACCGAGGAGGGCCTGCGCTACCAGCGCAACGAAGAGGTCAACCGCACGGCCTGGCTGGTGGTGGCCGTGTTCCTGCTGTTCACGCTGGTGTTCACCGGCATGGTGGCCTACTTCGGGCGCCGGCAACTCGTGCGGCTTTCGAACAGCTACGACGCGGTGCTGCGGGACCAGGCCGCGCATGCCGAGCGGCTGGCGCAGCAGGCTTGGCTGCGCAGTGCGCAGACCGAACTGGTGGGCGAACTGGTGGGCGAACTCAATGCCAACGACCTGGGCCGCAAGGTCCTGGCCTTCTTCTCGCGGCACCTGGGCAGCGCGGTCGGCGCGCTGTACGTGCGAGAGCGGCAAGGCACGCTGCGCCGCGCCGCGAGCTACGGTTTCTCGATGGAAGCCGAGGCCTCGCCGCAGGTGTTCTCGCCGACCCAGAGCCTGGTCGGCCAGGCGGCCGCCGAACGGCGCCGCATGCTCGTGGAGCCGATCCAGGCCGACTACCTGAAGGTCAATTCGGGCATGGGAGAAATGGCGCCCGCGGCGGTGCTGCTGGTGCCCGTGTCGAGCGACGGCATCGTGAACGGCGTGGTCGAACTCGGACTGCCGGCCGTGCCCGATGCGCGGACCAACGAACTGCTCGACCTGGTGGCGGAGGACATCGGCGACTCGCTCGCGGCGGCGCGCTACCGCGAGCAGCTGCAGGACGCCTTGGCCGAAACGCAGCAATTGAACGAGGAACTGCAGGTGCAGCAGGAAGAGCTGCGCACCGCCAACGAGGAGCTCGAGGAGCAGTCGCGTGCGCTGCGGGCTTCGCAGGCCATGCTGGAGAACCAGCAGGCCGAGCTGGAGCAGACCAACAGCCAGCTCTCCGAGCGCACCGAGGCGCTCGACCAGCGCAACGCCGCCCTGCGCCGCGTGCAGCGCGACCTGGAAGACCGCGCCGACGAGCTGCAGCGCGCCAGCCGCTACAAGTCGGAGTTCCTGGCCAACATGTCGCACGAGCTGCGCACGCCGCTCAACAGCGCGCTGATCCTGGCCAAGCTGCTCGCCGACAACCCGCAGGGCAACCTGAGCCCCGAGCAGGTGAAGTTCGCGGAATCGATCTACGCGTCGGGCAACGACCTGCTGGTGCTGATCAACGACATCCTCGACATCTCCAAGGTCGAGGCCGGCAAGCTCGAAGTGGTGGTCGAGGAGGTGGCGCCGGGCAAGCTCGCGCAGAGCCTGGAGAGCGCCTTCAGGCCGCTGGCTGCCGAGAAGCAGCTGGCCTTCCGCCTGGAAATGCAGCCCGGCACGCCCGCCACGCTGGCCACCGACCGCCACCGCGTCGAGCAGATCCTGAAGAACCTGCTTTCCAATGCGATCAAGTTCACCAACAGCGGCGAGGTGGCGCTCACCGTGTCGGCGGCTGCCAACGGCGGCGCGGTCTTCGCGGTGAGCGATTCGGGCATCGGCATTGCCCCCGAGCAGCAGGAGCTGATCTTCGAAGCCTTCCAGCAAGCCGACGGCACCACCAGCCGCCGCTATGGCGGCACCGGCCTGGGGCTTTCCATTTCGCGCGACCTCACGCGCCTCCTGGGCGGCACGCTCACGCTGCAAAGCCAGCCCGGACAGGGCAGCACCTTCACGCTGCAGCTGCCGGCCGCGGCGCCGCAGGCCTTGCCACAGGCTTCGCAGCAAGCAGGTCGGCCCCCTGCTGCTGCGCCCGCAAAGCCCGCAACGGCGGCGCGCGCGCCCTTCCCTACCGCGCACGCCACGCCCGCGGCACCCTCGCCGCCGGCTGCCGTGCCGCCGCCCTCCTTTGCCGACGACCGCACGCTGCCGCCCGACCAAGTGCGCCGGGTGCTCGTGATCGAGGACGAGCCGCAGTTCGCGCACATCCTCTACGACCTGGCGCACGAGCTGGGCTACCGCTGCCTGGTGGCCCATGGCGCGGCCGACGGCTTCGAGCTGGCGCACCAGTTCCTGCCCGATGCCATCCTGCTCGACATGCGCCTTCCCGACAGCACCGGGCTCGGCCTGCTGCAGCGCCTGAAGGATTCGCCGCAGACGCGCCACATCCCGATCCACGTGGTCTCGGCCGCCGACGACGCGCAGGCCGCCGCCCTGCACATGGGCGCCATCGGCTATGCGCAGAAGCCGGCCACGCGCGCCGAGCTGACGCAGGTGTTCGCCCGGCTCGAGGAAAAGCTCACGCAGAAGGTCAAGGCCGTGCTGCTGGTCGAGGACGATGCGCTGCAGCGCGAAAGCGTGATCCGGCTGATCGGCGACGAAGACATCGAGATCGCCGCCGTGGGCTCCGGCGAAGAGGCGCTCGAACTGCTGCGCAGGCGCGTCTTCGACTGCATGATCACCGACCTGCACCTGCCCGACATGCAGGGCAGCGAGCTGCTCAAGCGCATGGCGTCGGAAGAGATCGTTTCCTTCCCGCCGGTGATCGTCTACACCGGGCGCAACCTCACGCGGGGCGAGGAAGCCGAGCTGCAGCGCTATTCGCGCTCCATCATCATCAAGGGCGCGCGCTCGCCGGAACGCCTGCTCGACGAGGTCACGCTGTTCCTGCACAAGGTCGAGGCCGAGCTGTCCAGCGAGCGCCAGGGCATGCTGAAGGCGGCGCGCGGGCGCGACCGCATCTTCGAGGGCCGCACCATCCTTTTGGTGGACGACGACGTGCGCAACCTCTTCGCGCTCACGAGCGCGCTGGAGCAGCGCGGCGCCGCGGTCGAGATCGGCCGCAACGGCCGCGAGGCGCTCCAGAAGCTCGACCAGGCGCGCGAGATCGACCTGGTGCTGATGGACGTGATGATGCCGGAGATGGACGGCCTGGAGGCCACGCGCCGGCTGCGCGCGGACCCGCGCTTCGAGAAGCTGCCCGTGATCGCCATCACCGCCAAGGCCATGAAGGACGACCGCGAGCAGTGCCTGGCCGCGGGCGCCAGCGACTACCTGGCCAAGCCTGTGGATTTGGAACGCCTGTTCTCGCTTCTGCGCGTGTGGATGCCCAAAATGG
The DNA here is from genome assembly GCF_056396385.1 of Variovorax sp. 05T418. Taxonomy (NCBI): domain Bacteria; kingdom Pseudomonadati; phylum Pseudomonadota; class Betaproteobacteria; order Burkholderiales; family Comamonadaceae; genus Variovorax; species Variovorax sp. 05T418. Next base: position 47,989 of record NZ_JBFTLJ010000012.1, read on the forward strand.
AGCGGCTGTGAACCCCAATGCCGCATCCCTGCCCCTGCCATCCGCGCTGAGCAACACGGAGATCGAGCTGCGGCTGCTGATGGAAGCCATCTACCTGCGCTACAGCTACGACTTCCGCAACTACACCGTGGCTTCGCAGAAGCGCCGCGTGCTGCACGCGCTCGCGCAGCTCGAGCTGCCGAGCATCTCGGCATTGCAGGAGAAGGTGCTGCGCGATCCGCTGCTGTTCGGCCGGCTGCTCGAGTACCTGACGATTCCCGTGAGCGAGATGTTCCGCGACCCGGCCTACTTTCTCGCGCTGCGCCGGCACGTGGTGCCGATCCTGMACACCTATGCGTCCCTGAAGGTGTGGGTGGCGGGCTGCAGCACCGGCGAGGAGGTCTTTTCGCTGGCCATCCTGCTGCGCGAGGAAGGCCTGCTCTCCCGCACGCAGATCTATGCCACCGACATCAACCCCGCTTCGCTCGAGAAGGCGCGCCAGGGCATCTTCCCGATCGAATCGATCCGCGGCTACACGGCCAACTACCAGCGCGCCGGCGGGCGCAGCTCGTTCTCCGACTACTACACCGCGGCCTACGACGCCGCGCGCTTCGACCCGGCGCTGTGCGCCGACGTCATCTTTGCCGACCACAGCCTGGCCACCGACAGCGTCTTTGCCGAGACGCAGCTCGTCTCGTGCCGCAACGTGCTCATCTATTTCAACCGCGAGCTGCAGGACCGCGCGCTCGGCCTGTTCCACGAGTCGCTCTGCCACCGCGGCTTCCTGGGCCTGGGCGCGAAGGAGAGCATCGACTTCTCGAGCTATGCCGGGCGCTTCGACGCCCATTCGCAGCCGGAGCGCATCTACCGGAAGGCCACATGAAGCCGGATGCCCGCCCCTTCCCTGCGCGGCGCGTCGAGGCCGTGGTGGTCGGCGCGTCCGCGGGCGGCATCGAGGCGCTGCTGGCGCTCCTGCACGGCATTCCACCGCCGTGGCGGCTTCCGGTGGTGGTGGTCCTGCACTTGCCCGAAGGCCACCAGAGCCACCTGGCCGAGATCTTTGCCGAGCGGCTGCACATGCCGGTGCACGAGGCCGCCGACAAGATGCCGGTCGCGCCCGACAGCCTGTACTTCGCGCCGCCCGGCTATCACCTGTCGATCGAGCGCGATCGGTGCTTTTCGCTCAGCTGCGAACCGCCCGTGCACTTTTCGCGGCCGTCGATCGACGTGCTGATGGCCTCGGCCGCCGATGCCTACGGCCCCGCGCTCGCCGGGTTCCTGCTCACGGGCGCGAACGACGACGGCGCCGAAGGCCTGTTGCGCATTCACATGGCCGGCGGCCTCACTGCCGTCCAGGACCCGGAGGAAGCCCAGATTCCCACCATGCCCAGGGCAGCCATTGCCCGCCATTCCCCCGATCACGTGCTTGCCCTGCGCGAGCTTCGCACATTGCTGCTGCAACTGGAGTCCGCCCATGCCCATTGACGTCGAAAGCAAGCTGCTGATCGTCGATGACCTGCCCGAAAACCTTCTTGCGCTCGAGGCCCTGATCCGCGGCCCGGGCCGTGCGGTGTACCGCGCCTCCTCGGCCGAGGAGGCGCTTGCGCTGCTCCTGGACCACGAATTCGCGCTGGCCATCCTCGACGTGCAGATGCCCGGCATGAACGGCTTCGAGCTGGCCGAGCTGATGCGCGGCACGGAGCGCACGCGGCACATCCCGATCATCTTCGTGACGGCGGCGGGCCGCGATTCGAACTACGCCTTCCAGGGCTACGAAAGCGGCGCGGTCGACTTCCTCTACAAGCCGCTCGATCCGCATGCCGTCACTGGCAAGGTCAACGTGTTCGTCGACCTGCATTGCCACCGCAAGGCGCTGCGGCACGAGATGAACGCGCTCGCGGTGGCCAACCAGAAGCAGGAAGAACTGGTCCAGCAGCTGCGCCACACGCAGGGCGAACTCGAACGCGCGGTGCGCATGCGCGACGACTTCATGTCGATGGTCTCGCACGAGCTGCGCACGCCGCTCAACACCCTGTACCTCGAAACGCAACTGCGCCAGGTCCAGGTGTCCAGGGGCAAGCTGGAGTCCTTTGCCGCGGATCGCCTGCCCGCCATGATCGAACGCGACCAGCGGCAGATCCGCAACATGGTGCGGCTGATCGACGACATGCTCGACGTCACGCGCATGCGAAGGGACGCGCTGTCGATCCAGCCCAAGCCGGTCGACCTGGCCGCGCTCGCACGGGCCGTGGTGGAAGGCCTGAAGCAGCAGGCCGAGGCCGCGGGCTCTGTCATTGCATTGGAAGCGCCGGGCGAGCTGCGCGGCGTGTGGGACGAGTTCCGCATCGAGCAGGTGCTGACCAACCTGCTGACCAATGCACTGCGCTACGGCGGCGGCAAGTCCGTGGAGATGATGCTGTGGGAGCGTGACGGCACCGCGCACATCACTGTGCGCGACCAGGGCATCGGCATTGCGCCCGAAGACCAGGAGCGCATCTTCGAGCAGTTCGAACGCACCGACGACAGCCGCAAGCACGCGCCCGGCCTGGGCCTCGGGCTCTACATCACGCGCAAGATCGTAGGCCTGCACGGCGGGCGCATCGAGGTGGAGAGCCGGCCCGGCGAAGGCGCGCTGTTCCATGTCGAGCTGCCGCTGCAGGCTGCCGCCAAAACTGCGACGCAAGTGCGGGCGTAGGCGCCTTCCTACTGCACGGGAGGCGATTGGCCGGGATACTGGGTGGATACAACTTGCTTGAAAGCCTCCTCCCAGTGAACGTGCTGATCGTCGACGACAACGAAGCCGCGGCAGACCTGCTGCAGGAACTCCTGACGCTGCAGGACCATACCGCCCGCTGCACCTACACGGCGCAACAGGCCATGGATGCGGCGGCCGATGAGCGCTTCGATGCCGCGCTCATCGACCTCACGCTGCCCGACTTTCCCGGCACCGAGGTGGCGCGGCGGCTGCGTTCGGCCGCCGCGGACCGCGGCCCCCGGCTGCTGGTCGCCATTTCGGGCTTTTCGGAGGAAGAAGCGGCCGGCGGCGCCGCAGCGCAGAACCTGTTCGACCACCATCTTCAGAAGCCCATCGACATGGGCGAACTGTCCGCCATCCTGTCCAAGCCGCGCTGAGCGGGGTCTTGGCGGGCCGTCAGTCCCGGTCTTCGTATTCCCGGTCGTTGTCCCATTCGTCGCCGTTCGGCGGGCGATACGGGTAGCCCGGCCCGTAGTAGATCCGTCCGGGCGGCGGCGCATAGACGGGTGCGGGACGGTAATACACGGGCGGCGGCGGACGGTAATAGACCGGCGGGGCCGGCGCGTAGTAGATCGGCGCCGGATAGTAGGCAGGCGGCGGAGGCGCGTAGTACGGCGCCGGATAGCCGCCCGCCCCGATCTGTACCGACCAGCTTCCGCGCGCGCTGGCCGCGCCCGCGGCGAGCAGCGCACTGGCCGCCATCGCGCCAAGGGCCATCCATTTGAAGACGGAAGAACGCTTGTTTTCGAGTTTCACTGCAGCTCCCTTGAGAAGGTGCCGACGGCCAGCACCGATGTTGCAACGCCCGAGGCCCTGCGCGAGTGCACCTGCCGCCTTGCCGGATCGTTGCCAAACGTCACTGCCCGGCGTGTGCGCTCAGCCCGTGATTTCGCGGCGCGAAAGCTGAACCTCGGCGCCGGTGGTGTTGAAGGCGATGGTCGGCGCGGTGAAATCGCTCAGCGGCGCGCCCAGGCCGATTTCGCCGCGTCCGTGCAGCACGCATTCCTCGCGCCTGAGCGCCACTTCCTGGCTCGGTCCGCCGTTGCCATGAAACCGGACCCAGGTGCCGTAGGTGCTCAGGTCGGTCAGCACGCAGCTGCCATGCCGCAGCTCGATGCGCGCATGCAGCCGGGAGACCCGCGGATCGTTGACCACGAACTGCGCATCGCTCACGCGCCCGAGGTGGATCGGCAGCTCTTCGGTGCGGAAGGTGGACCGCACGTCCAGCCACGCCAGTTCGATCTGCCCCAGCGATGAATCGGGCAGCCGCAGCGGCGTCAGCGCGGCCGGCAGCGTGAGGAACGAGGTCATCTCCTCCTGCCAGTCGATGCGGTGGACGGCCGACATCTCGCTGCGCCCGCGAATGGTGATGAGCCCCAGGTCGCGGTGCCGCACAGCCGTCTCGCCCAACTGCGCAATGGTTGCATCGGTGGCCCAGATCTGGCCCGGCCCCGCCAGGTCGCTCAGGCGCGACGCCAGGTTGACCGCATCGCCGAAGCAGTCGCCCTCGACCTCGACCACCTCGCCGCTTGCCACGCCGATCTGCAGCGCCATGCGCAGCGGCACGGGCCAGGTCATGAGGCGCTTCTGGTGATAGCGCTGCAGTTCGATCACGGCCTGCATGGCGGTGGCCGCGTTCGAAAAAAGGGCGAACACGCCATCGCCGAGCGACTTCACGACCCTGCCGCCGTGTGCCTGGCAGACGCCGCCGATCCATTGGGTCAGCCGCGTCACCGTGTCGGTGGCGCGCGCATTTCCCATGGCTTCGAAAACCCTGGAGCTTCCGGTGAGGTCTGCGAATACGACTGTGGAATTGACGTCCATGCTGTGACAGCGGCCTGCTTATATTGCTTTTGTACTCAAATCACTACAGAGGCTTTAAGTGCAACGTAAAGTGTGTTGTTTACAAACAAGAAACAGTGTTTCAGAACTTGTGAATCGGCCGTCCGAGGCTTAAGGTAGCGACCGTCCCGGCTCCCGGCAATACGCCTTTAGTCCACATGCTGCCTCTTCGTCGTTTTTTCCGCCTTCTCGGAATTCCCGGTATCGGGGCTCCCCGGGTAGGAGAGAACCAGCTGGGACGCATCCGGGCCGCCATGCTGTCGGTGCTGCAGGCGCACGGCGGGCACTCGGTCCAGCGCGTGGCGCAGCGCGTGCGCTTTGCGTCCGACGTGGAAGCGCTCTGGTACCTGCGCCAGGACGTGATGGTTGCCCTGAGTGCCATCGACGGCGAAGCCGCTGCCCGCCGCCAGATGAAAGCCATCAACAGCATGTTCAAGGGCGGCCTGCCCGGCTCGATGGGCCCGCGCGCCCATCAGCGCTTCACCCACTGAAGGATAGCGCGGCGCCGCGCGTTCAATGCGCATGGCCGTGGCTGTGGTCATGGTCATGGTCGTGGCCGCCATGCCGGTGGCCCCACACCATGAAGACGTCGCGCCCTTCGGCCGCCAGTTCGACCTTCGCGCCCACAGGCAGCAGCACCTTGGTCGGCACGTGACCGAAAGGCAAGCCCGTGAGCACGGGCACCTTGAGCGTGGCGCGCAGCCGGTCGACCACCGCATCGAAGCCGAAGCCGCGGTCGTAGCCCGGCACCTTGCGCATGCCCGTGAACTGGCCGAAGACGATGGCGCGCTGCCTGGCCAGCACGCCGGCCATGCGCAGCTGGTCGAGCATGCGCTCGATGCGGTAGGGATGCTCGTTGGTGTCTTCGATGAACAGCACGCCCTTCTCCACTACCGGGAAATAGGGCGTTCCGAGCAGGCTCGCGAGCACGCACAGGTTGCCGCCCCACAAGGTGGCGTCGTGCACGGGCTTCACCTTGAGGCCGGCATCGCGCACCGGCATGCGCCAGCCGGTGCCTTCGCCCTGCCCGCTCGCCAGGTCGTCGAAGCAGGCTTCCATGATGTCGTCCGCGCCGCCTTCGGCACCGAAGTCTTCGCCGACCGCGGGGCCGGCCCAGGTCACGGCGCCGGTCTTGGCGAAGAGTGCGCACTGCAGCGCGGTGAAATCGCTGAGGCCGACGAATTCGGTGCCGCGCCCGATCGCCTTGGCCACGGCCTTGTACGGAATCGCGTCGAGGATGCGCGTGAGCCCGTAGCCGCCGCGTGCGATCAGCGCTATGTCGGCGCCGCTCGCGGCAGCGCGGCCGATGGCAGCGAGGCGCGTCGCGTCGTCGCCCGCAAAGCGCTGGTGCACGGCCAGCGCGGCTTCGTCGATTTCGACCTCGTAGCCCAGGGCCTTGAGTCTTGCCACGCCGCGCCGGAAGGCGGCCTTGTCGCGAATCGCGCTGGAGGGGGAATAGATGTAGATGTGTTTGCTCACGGCGTCGAGTATCCCATTGCGTTGCGCACCGCCTGGGCGAGCAGCGCAGCCTGTTGCGCATTCGGGCCGGACGACGACGCGATGGGGCCGAGCGCACGCAGCGCGGCCTGGTAGCCGCGGTCGGGGAACGGCGCGCGCCATGCATCGCTCACCGGCTCGCCGCCTTCGGGCGCGAGCAGCACGGCTGCAAACAGGCCGCCCTTTTCGGCATGCAGCCGCGTGGCCAGGCCGGTGGCCGCGGCGCTGTGCACCAGCACCATCGGCGGTGGCTGCAGGCGGTCGAGCCATTCGTCCAGGACCTGGCAGTGCCATTCGATGCGGTGCGCCGCCTCGCGCTTGGGCTTGTCGCTCTTGCCGAAGCCGATCAGGTCGGGCACCAGCGTGCGCAGCCCGGGTGCGCCGACGAGGCGGCGAAAGAAGTAGCCCCATTCGCCCGGACCATGAAGGCAGAGGCACGCGGCGGCCGAGCCGTCTTGCGGCCCTTCGTCGAGGTAGTGCATGCGCCAGCCCTGCAGGCTGGGAAGGTCGTGGACGTAGCGCGGTTCGAAGGCGTAGCCGGCGAGCGCATCGAAGCGCTCGGGCGGTGTGCGCAGCGCATCGTCGCGCAGGGGCTGGGCCTGCTCGCGCGCCGCATCGCGGCGCAGCTGGAAGAAGCCTTGCAGCAGTGCGCTGCACTCCGCGGCCAGCACGCCGCCCTGCACCTGGGTGCGATGGTTGAGCCGGGGTTCGGCAAAGAGGTCGAGCACCGAGCCGGCCGCGCCGGTCTTGGGGTCGGCCGCACCGAACACCACGCGCGCGAGCCGCGCATGCAGCATGGCGCCCGCGCACATGGCGCAGGGCTCGAGCGTGACGAACAGCTCGCAGCCGTCGAGCCGGTAGTTGCCGAGCGCGGCGGCGCCGGCGCGCAGTGCGTTGATCTCGGCATGGGCGCTCGGGTCGTGCTGCGCGACCGGCGTGTTGCGCCCGCTGGCCACGAACTGCCCGTTCCTGACCAGCACCGCGCCGACCGGCACCTCGCCCGCCTCGGCCGCCAGGCGCGCCTCGGCCAGCGCGAGCGCCATCCAGTGCGCATCGTCCATGGGCTTGGCAGCGGGCTCAGTTGTCATCCGGCATCTTGCGCGCCTGCGCCGCGGCGTCGAGCGCTTCCTTGACCTGCATTTGCACCTGCTGGACCTGCGTGCGGGGATCGGCGGGCGCCTCGCCGGATGCGGGCGCGGCCATGCTGGTGAGCTGCTTCTTCGCCACCACCCCGGCGATCACGAGTGCCAGCAGCAGGCCGACCAGTCCGAACATGCGCATCTCAGCTTCCTTCCGCCACCGGTGCCTCGGCCGTCATGCCCAGGCGTTCCATCCACACGGCCAGCGCCTTCTCGTCGGGCGTGCCGGCGCTGTAGACGGCATGCATCGCAGCGTGCGATTCGCGCCGGTGCTGGTTCAGCTTGACCTTGCATTGCAGTGCGCTCACGCGCAGCTCGAACCCGACGATGCCGGCCAGCATCTTGAGCTGGAACTCCTCGCCCAGGTCGCGCCATTGCTGCGCATAGCCGGGCTCGTGCTCGCCGATGAGCTTCTTGAGCAGCGCGTCCTTGGCCACGGGCTCCTCGATCAGCCGGGCCTCGACCGTGCAGTGCACCACCAGGTAGTTCCAGGTCGGCACGCGCGCGAGGTCCGGATAGACCGAGGGCGACAGGTAGGCATGCGGACCGAGAAAGGTGGCCACCGCCTGCGGCCGCGCCTGCAGATGGCGCCAGTGCGGATTGGGCTTGGCGCAGTGGCCCAGCAGCACCAGCTGGCCGCCCTCCTGCTGCTCGGCCACCAGCGGCAGGTGCGTGACGTAAGGCAGGCCCTCGTCGTCGCTCGAGATCAGGCTGGCGAAGGGATGTGCACGCATCAGCTCCAGCGCGATGGCCGGGTCCTTGGCGTTGAATTGCGGCGGCATGTACATGGGGCAATTTCCTCGTGGTGAGGCTCCGATTGTCCCCGAGCCGTCCTATCTTGCGCGCGGCGCTTCCAGCAGCTTCACCATGGCCGTGTAGCCGCGGGCCCGCGCCAGCTGCAGCGGCGTGTTGCCCTGCCGGTCGGCCAGCGCAAGGCTGGCGCCGGCGTCGACCAGCGCGGCCAGCGTGCGCTGGTGGCGCGGGCCGCCGTCGCCCAGCACGATCGATTCGATCACCGCGGTCCAATGCAGGTTGTTGACGTGGTCGAGCGGCGCGCCGGCCGCGATCAGCTGGCGCACCACTTCGTCATGGCCCAGGTGCGCCGCGGCAATGAGCGCGGTGCCGTCGTAGCGGCTGGTCACCTGCCCGGCCTTCGCGCCGAGCGACAGCAGCAGCGCAAGCGTCGCGGCATCGTCGGCCACCGCGGCGATGGTGACGGCGTCGTAGCGGTCGTCGTCGAGCAGGTCGAGGTTCGCGCCGGCCTTGGCAAGCAGCTTCACCGCCTCGCGCTGCCGTGCATGGGTGGCGACGTGCAAGGGCGTGCGGCCCCGCGCATCGCGCGCATCCAGATTGGCGCCCGAGGCGATCAAGCCCTTCAGCTTGACCAGGTCGCCCTGCCAGGCCGCCCGGTGCAGTCCTTCATAGGCCAGCAGCTCGGCAGCCTGCGGCGGCACCTGGGCCGACACGCCGGCCGATGCGCCCAGTCCAAGCGCAACCGCCAGCAGCCCGGACCCGATGCCGTGCTTCATCATCAGCCCAGCTGGCCCTTGACCTTCTCGATGGCCGCGTTGGCGCACTGGTCGTCCAGGTGGCCGCCCGGCGCACCGCCGACGCCCACGGCGCCGATCACTTCGTTGCCCGACTTCACCGGCACGCCGCCGCCCAGCAGCAGGAAGCCCGGCAGGTACACCAGGTTGGCGGCGCCGGGGTTCTTCTGCGCGCCTTCCATCATGGCCTGCGTCGCGCTCTTGGCCGATGCCGAGGTCCATGCCTTGCGCTCGCTCGAAGCCAGCGTGTGCGGGCCGGCGTTGTCGGCGCGCTGCACGGCGCGCACGGTGCCGGCGCGGTCGACCACGGTGGCGGCCACGTTGTAGCCGTTGGCGGCGCAGGCGGCCACGGCTTCGGCCGCGATCTGGTTGGCCAGCGCGAGCGAGATGTTCTTCTCGGTGCGCACCGCGGGTGCAGGCGTCTGGGCCTGGGCGGCCGATGCGGCAAGCAGGATGGCGAGAGCGCCGAGGCGAAGGTTGGAACGCATTTTTCGTTTTCTCCAGTGGATGCAGGGTGATGGCACCGGCTGTCTGCCGGCGGCTGCGCCACTGTAGGAAACACCGTCCGCCAAGGCCATTCGTACGGCTACGCCCGGTGCTCCGTAGTTCTACGGAGCGCCCGCTTTCAGTCTTGCCCCGCGACCAGCACCGCGTAGCGCCGGATCAACTGCGCGAGCGAATCGCAGTCGAGCTTGGCGAACAGGTTGGCGCGGTGCGTCTCGACCGTTCGCGGCGACAGCGCGAGCGTGCGCGCGATCTCCTTGTTGGTGAGGCCCTGCACGATGAAGGCAAGCACTTCGCGCTCGCGCTCCGACAGCTGCGCCACGCGCTCGCGCGCCGCGTTGTCGGCCTGCGAGCGTTCGCGCGAGCGCACATGCTGGCGCACCGCCTGCTGCAGGGCCTCGAGCAACTGCTCGTCGTCCACCGGTTTCTCCAGGAACTCGGCCGCGCCGGCCTTGAAGGCGCGGCGGCACATCTCGACCGTGCCGTGGCCGGTGAGCATGATCACCGGCTGGTCGACGCCCTGCGCCATGAGCCGGTCGAGCACCGTGAGGCCGCTGATGCCGGGCATGCGCACGTCGAGCACGATGGCGCCGACGCTCGCGCGGTCGAAGCCGTCGATGAAGGCCTGCGGATCGGCCCAGCCCTGCACCCGCAGGCCGACCGTGCCGATCAGGAGCGACAGGCTGTCGCGCACCGCCTGGTCGTCGTCGATGAGGTGGATCAGCGGCGATTGCGGCTGGTGGGTGCCAGAGGCGGTGTTCATGCCATGCGCTCCGTGGACGCCGCCACCAACGGCAGCAGCAGCGTGAAGCGCGCGCCGCGCGGCGCCGCATTGGCCGCGGAGAGGCTGCCGCCCATGCCGCTCGCCAGCGTTTCGCTGAGGCTCAGGCCAAGGCCCAGGCCGCCCTCGCGCGTGCTGAAGAAAGGCTCGAAGAGGCGCGGCATGGCCTCGGGTGCAATGCCGCGTCCGTTGTCGGTCACGGTCAGCACGCCCTCCTGCCCATTGCGGCCGACCGAAACGGAAAGGCGGCGTTCGGACGCGGGCACGAGGTCGAGCGCCTGCAAGGCGTTCATCAGCAGGTTGTGCACGATCTGCTCGAGCGCCACCGCCTCGGCCTGCACGCGCACCGGTGCCTGCGCGGAGGCGTCGAACTGCGCCGCCACGCCGCGCTGCGCGAACTCGGGTGCCAGCAGGTGCATGGCGCTGCGCACCACCTCCTGCAGCACCAGCGGCTTCACGTCGCCGCCGGCTTCAGGGCGTTCGATGACGCGGCGCAGCCGGCCGACCACGCCGGCCGCGCGGCGCGCCTGCTCCACGGCCTGGCCCATGGCATTGCGCGCCGTCGCCAGGTCGGGCGGATCTTCGTCGAGCAGCCGGCGCGCGGCCTGCGCATTGGCCAGCACGGCCGTGAGCGGCTGGTTCAGTTCGTGCGCCAGCCCTGCCGAAAGCTCGCCCAGGGCATTGAGCCGCGCCACCTGGCCGAGACGCAGCAGCTCCTCGGCCCGGCGCCGCGCGATGCGCTGGCGCTGCGCGGTCCACAGGCCGGCCAGCAGCAGCGCCGCCGCCACGCCCCAGCCGGCGATGCCGCGCCACGGCAGTTCACCCCAGCCCACATGGCGCTCGGCCACCAGGTCGAAAGGCTGGCTCGGCGAGGCCAGGGGCTTGGTGAGGCTGAAGCGCCAGCCGCCCGCGTCCGATTGCGCCGTCCGCCCCGGCTGCAGCACGAACTGCTGCGCGCCGCGCTGCAGGCTCACGCGCACCGGGCTTTGCTTCGGGTCCATCGGCCAGTCGCGCCACGGCACCGAGCCGGCCAGGTCGATCTCGAGCGCGTAGCTGACGGGCGTCGCGCCCATCACGAGCTCGTAGCGGCCCTGCGCGAGGTCCAGCCCCGCCAGTTCGGCGCGGCGCTCGCTGCGCGAGCGCGCTTCCGCAGCGGCCAAGGTGCCGGCCTGCTTCTCGTCGGGCCAGGCCTGGTCGCGTTCGCGCCGCTGCACGCGCAGGATCGACGGATAGACCGATGGCAGGCGCTGCTCCGGGCGGTCCGCGCCGTCGCCGGGTTCGAGCAGCGCGAGCGTGGCCAGCACCGCGTCGTACTGCACCACCTGCTGGCTCATGAGCCGGTGCGCGATGCGCGCGTCGGTCTCGAAATCCTGCTGCAGCTGCGCGAGTTCGGCGCGCGCGAGCCACACCGCGCCCACGGCCGTGAGGGCCAGCCATGCCAGCCACCAGCCACCCTGCGTGCGCAACCACTGTTTCATGGCGCGGATTGTGCCCGTCGCGGCGCAGCCTCCCGATGTTGGCCGAGAATGCGGCCCCAACATGGCTGATGAAGTGCAGGACTCCCTTTTCCCCGATCTTCCGCGCCCGCCCGAGGCGCCCCCGACCGTGCCGCCGGAGGCCGAGGCCGAGCCGCCCGCGAAGAAGAAGCCGCGCGGCGCCACCGTGGCACCGGCGCCCGCCGACCCGGCGCTCGTCGAACTGGCCGCGGCGCTCCCTCCCGGCCTGCGGCTCGGCACTTCATCGTGGAGCTACCCCGGCTGGGCCAACCTCGTCTGGGATGGCGACTACGCCGAAACGGTGCTGTCGAAAAGCGGCCTCTCCGCCCTCGCCCGGCATCCGCTTTTTCGCACCGTGAGCCTGGACCGCAACTTCTACCGCGCGCTCACCGCCAGCCAGTACGCGCGCTACGCGGCCATGGTGCAGGACGATTTCCGCTTCGTGGTGAAGGCGCCGAGCCTCGTGACCGACGCCACCGTGCGCGACGAAAGCGGCCGCGGCACGCAGGCCAACCCGGTGTTCCTGAACAGCGAGATCGCGATCCAGGAGTTCGTGCAGCCGGCGCTCGAAGGCCTCGGCCACCGCATCGGCGCGCTGGTGTTCCAGTTGAGCCCGATTCCCGCGCAACTGCTGGCCGACCAGCCCGCGCTGCTCGCGCGCATCGGCGAGATGCTCGAGGCCTTGCCCGGCCTGAAGCCAACGGCGCCCGATGCCGTGATCGCGGTCGAAGTGCGCGACCCGCAGTTGCTCTGCCCCGCCTTCGCCGACATGCTGCGCAGCGTGGGCGCCACCTTCTGCATGGGCCTGCACGCCAAGATGCCGCCGATCGAAGACCAGCTGCCGATGCTGCGTGCGCTCTGGCCCGGGCCGCTGGTGTGCCGCTGGAACCTGCACCGCCGCCACGGCCGCTTCGGCTATGAAGATGCGGAAAAGCTCTACGGCCCGTTCGACAGGATCGTCGATCCCGACCCCGAGACGCGCGAGGCCCTGGCCCGCGTGATCGCGGGCACCACCGGCGCGGGCCAGCTGGCCTACGTCACGGTGAGCAACAACGCCGAAGGCTGCGCGCCGCTGACGATCGCCTCGCTTGCGCGGGACATTGCCGGGCTGCCAAAGCGCTAACCTGCGTTGTCCTTGGCCGCCACCGTCATCTCCAGCTCCACGCTCGCATTCTTCGGCAGCGCATAGACGCCGACGGCCGTGCGCACATGTACGCCGGCCTCGCCGAACACGCGGTGCAGCAGCTCGGAGGCCGCATCGGCCACTTCGCTCTGCTGCGTGAATTCGGCCGTGCACTGCACGAAGACGCCAACGCGCAGCACCTTCTCGATGCCCTCGAGCGAGCCCAGTTCGCGGCGCAGCAGCGCGAGGCAGCGCAAGGCGCAGATCTGCGCGGCCTCGCGGGCCTTGCCGAGCGGCACCTGGTCGCCCACGCGGCCGGTGACGACCACCGTGGTGCCCACGCGCGGCACCTGGCCGCTGGTGTAGAGCGTGCGGCCGTCGCGCACGACGGGGATGTAGTTGCCGCCGGCGACGAGCTCGCCCTCGAAGCTGTGGCCCAGCTCGGCGGCGATACGGTCGGCAATCTGGTCTCGGGTCTGCGCAGTCATTTGGCTTCCATTCGATGAAGCCTCATTGTCGCCATCCGATCGTCGAAGAACAGATACAGATCGCACAGGCGCGATGCACAACAGACGATGCGCAACGCGTCAGGCCGCCCGGTCCGAAGGCCACCGCCCCAGCACCTCATGGATGCCTTCGCCGACGTGGCTTTCGATCAGCGAGAACGAGTCGGCCATCCACCGGACCGGCTCGACCAGATGCGGCTCGATCCTGCGCGGCGTGTAGGCCAGCGTCATGTGAGGCGTGAAGCCGCGCTCGGGCTTGAAGCCCGCATCCGCCAGTGCCTCGCCCAGCCGCTGCCTGAATGCCGCAAGCGCCGAGGTGCCGCTGCCGCCGCCGCACAGCACGAAGGCCTTGCTCTGCTCGAAGCGCATGGCCTCGTCGAACACCACCTCGAACGACGGCGGCGCCACGGCGGCCGCGGCCTGCAGGGCGGCTTGCACCTTTTCGCGCGGCACTGCCGGAAAATGCCCGAGGTGATGCAGCGTGACGTGCAGGCGATGCGCCTCGGTCAGCTTGCCTTTGAGCGCGTGCCGGTCCTTCAGGCGGGCCGCCAGCGCGGCAATCGACGCGGCATCTTCGGGGCGCGGAAAGATCGCGAAGAACAGCGAGCGCGGCAGGCGCTCCTTGGGTGATACGGTGCGGCGCGGGCGGCGCAACGGCGGCGGCGCGGGATCGATGCCTGGGAGCAGCAGTTGTTCGGGCATGGGAGATATCGGATTCACCGGTGCATTCAAACACGGCCGGAGACCGTCGGTTGACCCGCACCCGGAACTCGGCGCATGCTGCACGGCTCTGACTTGCCATGAACGCCCCACCAGCACCCGGCCTTCCCCGGCGCACCGTCGCCGCAGCGCTCGTTGTCATGCCCGCGCTCTGGCTGGGCGCCCGCGCACAGCCGGCGGCAAGCCGGCTCGCCACCCCTTCGCAGACCGAGGGACCCTTCTACCCCGTGCGCCTGCCGCAGGATTCCGATGGCGATCTGCTGCGCAACGGCACGCTGGACTACCGCAGCGGCCAGCCGGCCTGGGTCGACGGCACGGTGACCGACCTGAGCGGCAGGCCGCTGCGCGGCGCGCAGGTCGAGATCTGGCAGTGCGATCAGAACGGCCACTACCACCACCCCGGCGACGGCGACCGCGCCGACGCCGCCTTCCAGGGCTTCGGCCGCGTCACGGTCGGCGAAGACGGCAGCTACCGCTTCCGCACCATCCGCCCGGTGCCCTACAGCGGCCGCACGCCGCACATCCACGTCAAGGTGAAGCTCGGCACGCGCGAGCTGCTGACTACGCAGCTCTACGTGGCCGGCGATCCGGGCAATGCGCGCGACTACCTCTGGCGCAATCTTCCGCAGGCCGCGAGGGAGGCCGTCACAGTGCCCTTCGAGCGCGGGCCGGATGGCCTGCAGGCGCGCTTTCCGATTGCCGTTGCGGCCTGAAGGCGCTCAACCACGGACGCGCGGGGAATCAGGTCCGGCCTGCAAGGACGGCTTACGGCGCCGGCGCCAGGCATTGTTCGAGTCCCTGCACCAGCACATCCCTGGGCAGCTGCTTGCCGATGAAGACGATGCGGCTGTGGCGCGGCTCGCCCTCTTTCCAGCTGGCGCCGGCCTCGGTGCCCATCAGCATGTGGACGCCCTGCAGCACCACGCGGGTGTCCAGCCCGGACACTGCGATCACGCCCTTGTAGCGCATCAGGTGGGTGCCGTAGATGCGCAGGATGGCGCCGAAAAAGTCCTCCAGCCGCGCCGCATCGAAGGGCCGTTCGGCGCGAAACACGAAGCTCGATACATCGTCATCGTGCTCGTGATCGTCATCGGTCAGGAAGTCGGGTTCTATCTCCAGGATCGCGTTGAGGTTGAACCCGCGGATGTCGAGCAGCTGGTCGATCGGCGCCTGGCCGAAATGCGCTGCGGTGATCGGCGCGCGCGCATTCATGCGCAGCAGGCGCTGCTCGAGCGCCTTCACCTCGTCGACCGGCACCAGGTCGGTCTTCGAAAGCAGGATGCGGTCCGCAAAACCCACCTGCTCCTGGGCTTCATGGTGTTCGTCGAGCTGCGCCATCGCATGCTTGGCGTCGACCAGCGTCACGATCGCATCGAGCAGGTAGGTCTGGCTGATCTCTTCATCGACGAAGAAGGTCTGCGCCACGGGCGCCGGGTCGGCCAGCCCGGTGGTCTCGATGATCACGCGCTCGAAGCTCGCGCTGCCGGTCTTGCGGCGCGCCGCCAGCTCGCCGAGGATGCGCACCAGATCGCCGCGCACGGTGCAGCAGATGCAGCCGTTGTTCATCTCGATGATCTGCTCGCCCTCTTCCTGCACCAGCAGTTCGTTGTCGATGCCGGCTTCGCCGAACTCGTTTTCGATCACGGCAATCTTGTGGCCGTGCTGCTCCTTCAGGATACGGTTCAGCAGCGTGGTCTTGCCGCTGCCGAGGAAGCCGGTGAGGATGGTGACGGGAATGAGGCTCATGGGTGGTCTGCGTAAAGATTGATCGGGCGCTCGGCAGGCTCAGCGCTTGGCCGAGAGCGCCGAGGCAATGGTTGTGGCGTTGTGCGCGAACAGCTTCAGGTAGGTGTCCGCCTCGGTCCCCGGCGCCGACAGCGCGTCGGAATAGAGCCGGCCGCCCACGATGACCCCGCCCTCGCGTGCAATGCGCTGCACCAGGCGCGGATCGGAAATGTTCTCGACGAACACCGCGCGCACGTCCTCGCGCCGGATCTGGCCGATCAGGCGCGCGACCGAGGCGGCGGAGGCCTCGCTGTCGGTGTTCATGCCCTGCGGCGCAAGAAACTCGATGCCGTAGGCCGCGCCGAAATAGCCGAACGCATCGTGCGAACTGATCACGCGGCGATGCTCGCGCGGCATCGCGTCGAAACGTGCGCGAATCTCGCGGTCGAGCGCCTGGAGCCGCTCGATGTAGCTCGCGCAGCGCCGGCCGATCTCGGCCGCGAATGCCGGCCGTGCCCGCGCCATCGCATCGCGCAGGTTCGCGGCATAGCGCTGCGCGTTCGCAAGGTCCTGCCATGCGTGCGGATCGGGCGCACGGCCCATGCGGCGCACCGGCACGCCATCGCTGGCCACGGCGACGGGACCGCGGTAGCCGGATGAACGCACCAGGCGGTCCATCCAGCCTTCGAACGCCAGTCCGTTGACGACGACCAGTTCTGCATTGGCAATGCGCCGCGCATCGGCCGGGCTCGGCTGGAAGACGTGCGCGTCGGAGTCCGGGCCGACCAGGGCCGCAACCTCGACGGCGCTGCCGCCGATCTCGCGCGCCATGTCGGCAAGGATCGAGAAGCTCGCGACGACGCGCAGCGGCCGTGGTGCGGCGGATTGCGCAAGCACTGGCAGCGGCAGCGCAACGAGCGACGCGGCGAAGAAGCGGCGGCGCGCGGGATTCGATGGAAAGTTCATGTCAGGTCTCCCGCTGGGCCGCCCCAAGGGAGGCCTGCGCCCCCTCGGGGGGCAGCGAATACACGAAGTGATGAGCGTGGGGGTTCATGTCAGGCATTTCGATGAGAACGTGGGCGCAGGAGCCGGGCGAGCAGTCCGCCGTGCGGTCCGAACACGAGCGACAGCAGGTAGGCCGCGCCCGCCACCAGCACGATCGCGGGGCCCGAGGGCCACTGCGCATGGAAGGACAGCAGCAGCCCGGCAAAGCCGGACAGCACCGCCATGCCGGCTGCAACCAGCGCAAGGCTCCAGACTTCGGCGGCCCAGAAGCGCGCCGCGGTGGCCGGCAGCATCATCAAGCCGACCGCCATCAGCGTGCCCAGCGCCTGGAAGCCCGCCACCAGGTTGGCAACCGTAAGAACCAGAAAGACGCCATGCACCAGCGAACCGGGCCCGCCCACATTGCGCAGGAAGCCCGGGTCGAGGCATTCCACGAGCAGCGGCCGGTAGATCACGGCCAGCACAACGAGGGTCAGGCTAGCGACGCCGGCCATCAGCAGCAGCGCCGCGTCGTCCACCGCAAGGATGGTGCCGAAAAGCATGTGCATCAGGTCGACGCTGCTGCCGTGGGTCGACACCAGCAGCACGCCCAGCGCGAGTGCGATCAGGTAGAAGGCCGCAAAGCTCGCGTCTTCGCGCTGCGACGTGACGCGCGTGACGAAACCCGCCGCCAGCGCCACCGCGAGCGCTGCGAAGAATCCGCCCACGCTCATCGCGGCCAGCGAGAAGCCGGCAAACAGAAAGCCGAGCGCCGCGCCCGGCAGCAGCGCGTGCCCCATCGCATCGCCCATCAGGCTCATGCGCCGCAACACCAGCAAGGTGCCGATCGGCGCACTGCCCAGGCCGAGCGCCAGCGTGGCCACCAGCGCGCGGCGCATGAAGCCGTACTCCACGAAGGGCTGGACCAGCAAGGCACCTGCGGTCATGCAGCTTCCTTGCAGACAGGCGCATCCTCGTCCCACGCCTCGGCCATCTGGCGCGCGCGGAACAGGTTCTCGGCATGCAGCACTTCGGCCGTCGGCCCCCAAGCCACGCAGCGCCTTGCCATGAGCAGGGTGCGGTCGAAATGAAGGCGCACCTGCTCGAGGTCGTGCAGCACGGCAATCACGGTGCGCGCCTCCGCATGCCAGCGCGCGACCACGGCCAGCAGGTCGGCAGTGGTGCGCGCATCGATCGCATTGAAAGGTTCGTCCAGCAGGATCACCGGTGCGTCCTGCAGCAGCACGCGCGCAAAGAGCACGCGCTGAAACTGCCCCGCCGACAGCTCGGCGATGCCGCGGCGCTGGAAGCCGCCAAGGCCAACGGCCTCGAGCGCCGCCCCCACGGCATCGCGCTGCCGCGCGGCGATGCCCTTGAAGCAGCCGAGCCGTCCCCAGTGCCCGAGCGCCACCAGGTCGAACACCCGGATCGGAAAGCTCCGGTCGATCTCGGCCTGCTGCGGCAGCCACGCGATGCGGTCGCGCGAGGCACCGTCGAAGGAGACCCCGCCCTCGGCCGGCCGGATGCGTCCCATGATCGCGGCAAGCAGGCTGGTCTTGCCCGCACCGTTCGGCCCGACGATGGCGGTGAGCGAGCCCGGCGTGAACTCCCCCGACAGGTGGTGCACAGCCGGGTGGCTGCGATAGGCCACCGTGAGGTTGCTCAACCGGATGGCGGGAGGGGGCATCGGCGCGCCGCTCATTTCAGCGCCCAGCCGACAGCCAGCCACAGTGCCGCGGCAAGCATCAGCGCGCCCGCCACACGCACCCATGCGCTGGCCATCAGCAGGCTCGGCGGGCTTTCCGGCCAGGCATGGGGCGCGGCTTCAGTTTGGCGGGCTGGGTGTTTCATGCCCCGACTATATTGCAATTGCGAATGCATTCGCAATAATGAAAGCAGGTTCTCGATCCAGCACCGATACCGGCGACCGCCCATGCGCCGACAGCGTGTAGAGAACCCCGCGGGAAAACTCGCAGGAGCTCGCGCGAATGCTTGACGCCTTCCCTACCGGCGACAAGAGCCCGCGAAGAAGTCGAGGATCTGCTCGCCCAGCAGCTGCTCCCCGCTGTTGAAATGCGCCATGACGGAGACGTGGTTGTGGTCCGCGACCGTCATGTGGCGCGGCGCGACACGGCGCGCCTCCGCCACGCGATAGGCAAACTCGGTCGCATAGACGTCGAGCAGCGGATTCTCGTATTGCGCATTGACGACGAACACGGGCATTGCGAGGTGCGCCGCATGCGCCATGGGCGAGAGGGACGGATAGCGGCTTGCGTCCTCGCCGAAATACGCCCGCACGCCGGCCGCGTTGGGGTTCTCCGGCAGGCTGTCGGCCTGCAGCCGCGCGGACACGAGTACCAGACAGCACACGTCGCGCCGCAGATGGGCGAGCGCCGGATCGCAGGCGAAGGTCGCCGCGTGGGTGCCGCCGGCGGAGTGGCCGATCAGGCAGATGCTGCGCGGATCGCCACCGAAGCCGCCGATGTGCGCGGACACCCAGGCGCAGGCCGCGGCAACGTCCAGGGCGCCTTGCGGATGCGGCGCCTCCGGTGCCAGCCGGTACTCCACGTTGACACCCACGCAACCCTGGCGAGCGAACCAGGTCAGCACGTTGGCGTACATGGCATCGTTGATGTCCTTGGTGCCACGCACGAAAGCGCCGCCGTGCACGAAGACCACCACGGGCGCGTCGCGCGCGACGGCCGGACGATAGACGTCCAGCCGCTGGCGGGCGTGAGGCCCGTAGAAAAGTTCACGCGTGACGTCGACGCCGCCGTGCGGCGCCGCCATCAGCACAGGCAGGTAGGCGGCCTTGACCCGGTCGCCCGCGCCGCGGATGTCCTGCTGCCACACCGGGCCGACCTCGCGCAGCAGTTCGTCCATGCCGGCGGGCCGGGGGATCGCGCGCATGGCCGGTCAGTCCTGCCGGAAGGCCGTGGCTTCGACCTCGAAACACCAGTCCGGGTGTGCCAGCGCCGCGACCACCATCAGGGTCGAGGCCGGCCGCGCCGATCCAAGGTACACGCTGCGGATCGCATTGAGCCGAGGCAGGTCCGCGGCACGGGTGAGGTAGGTCGTCACCTTGACCAGGTGCGATGCGTCCATGCCGGCCGCCTGCAGCACCGCCACCAGGTTCTTCCAGGCCTGGTCTGCCTGGGCCTCGAAGCCCTCCAGCAGACGGCCCTGCGGGGTCACGCCGATCTGGCCCGCGACGTGCAGGCAGGTTCCTGGGCCGTGGGTGGTGATGCCGTGGCTGTAGGCACCCGCGGGCGCTGCGACATTGTCGGGAACGATGCGTTGATGCATGGCAGTCTCAGTGCACGACGCTGTCGATTTCCGGAATGGCCGGGATCTCGACGCCGTACACGCCGATGTCCTCGCGGATCTTGTTCACGCCCATGCGGATGATGCCGATCTCTTCATCGGGATGCGTCGCGCCAAGGCCATGGTCAGCCGCCAGCGCCCGGTTGCGGCCGGAGCGTGCGCGCTCGGCGTCCGGCAGGTTGACGACGGCATAGACACCGTTGAGCAGGCTGCCGCGCAGCTTCTTTGCGACCTTCAGGCCGATGAGGCGCTTTTCCTCCGAGGGCAACTCGCTGAAGAAGCGCCGCATGATGATGCGGCCGAACTGGATGTGGCGGGCCTCGTCGCGCAGGATCAGCCGGCAGACCTCGCGGATCGAGTCGAACCGGGCGTTCTCGTAGCGCGCCTGCAGCAGGTCGCCGGACAGCTGCTCGAACAGCGTGTTGACCGAGAGACCGGCAAAGAAGCTCATGGCCTTCTCGTCCGATTCGTCGTGGAAGCGCGGGATGATGTCCTTGAAGTAGTCCGAACGCGGCATGGGCTCGTATTCGGCGAGCGCGTCGGCGATGCGGAAGCTGGCCTCGTGATGCCGGAATTCCTCGGCGATGAAGTTGGTGATGTGCTGCTTCACCTCGAAGGGCTGGTGTTGAAAGATCGCTTCGCGCAGGCGCTCTGCGCCATAGGGCGTGGCGCCGTGCTCCATCCAGGCACGCAGGCTCCACCATTCGGCGCCGGCCTTGCGCACTTCCGGCGGCAGATCGGCCTTCTGGAGATCGGAATAGTCAATGTCGGCGATCGGGTTCCAGGCCAAGTCGCGTGCCTGGGTGCAGAGGCGCCAGACCTCCGGGTACTCGATC
The DNA here is from genome assembly GCF_056396385.1 of Variovorax sp. 05T418. NCBI lineage: Bacteria > Pseudomonadati > Pseudomonadota > Betaproteobacteria > Burkholderiales > Comamonadaceae > Variovorax > Variovorax sp. 05T418. Next base: position 68,747 of record NZ_JBFTLJ010000012.1, read on the forward strand.
TTCGACACGACCGGATAGGGGTTGGGGACGGCGGGAATTTCTTCGAGCAGGGACGGCTGCATGGGCGTGGTTCCTTCATTCGGCAATGGGGGATGCCGCTCATGCTAGGCGCGCGCTCTTGATACATCCAATACTGTTTAAATGGAGTCGTGATCCGAACTGTGTATATCGACTCAACGTTCACGAGGCTCTCCAGATGATCGAGTTCAGGCAGTTGCGTCAGTTCGTGGTGGTGGCGGAAGAGCTCAACTTCGGCCGTGCGGCGGAGAAGCTGCACATGTCACAGCCGCCACTGAGCGTGGCCATACGCAACCTGGAACTGCAGGTGGGCACGCTGCTGATAGACCGCAGCCGGCACCATGTGCGCCTGACGCCGGCAGGCAAGGTATTCCTGAAGGATGCGCAGCGCCTGCTGACGCAGGCCCATGCGGCCACGGAACGCGCGCGGCGTGCCGCCCAGGGCGCGGAAGGCTCGCTCAGCCTGTCCTTCGTGCCGAGTGCCGCGCTCGATCTTCTGCCGGACATCTTCAAGCGGTTCCAGCGCGACTATCCGACGGTCCACCTGCATGTGACCGCGGAGACCACCACCCGGCAGGTGGAGGCGCTGCGGCGCGCCGAGGTCGACCTGGCCCTGGTGGTCGGCCCGCTGCAGGACGTGCCGGACCTTGCCTTTGTCGATCTCCAGGCACAGGGTTTCGTCATTGCCGTGCCTCGCAGCCATGCCCTCGCAAAACAGCGCTCCGTGAAGATCAAGGCCCTTGCGGCAGAGTCCTTCATCGCTTTTCCAGCGGCCGAGGGCGCGGGCTTCGTGGCGGCGCTGCTCAGCGCCTGCAAGGCCGCGGGCTTCTCGCCCAGGGTCGTCCAGGAAGCCTCCCAGATGCAGGCCGTGCTGACACTGGTCGCCGGCGGCCTGGGCATCGCCCTGGTGCCGGCCTCCATGCGCATGCTGGCCATGAAGGATGTGGCTTTCCTTGACGTGGCCGAAACGCGGGCACCACCCACCTACCAGCTGGCTTTCGCCTACAGCCGCACCAACGACAACCCAGTCATCCATTCCTTCCTGGCAGTGGCAAGCAAGGCCGTGGCGCACGCGCGCAGCACCTGAATCCGATCGCGGCGGCCGGACGAATGGTGATTCGATTCATGTATGGATTCGGTACGCAGTCCGTATTGGACGTTATGACGAGCCGTTTGCATCATGTCGGCAAAAGGCGCCGGGGAGCGCCGCCGGTTTCGTCCCGCATCTGCCAACTGGAGTCCACGATGAAACTCATGAAGCTGCTCGCCACCCCGGTGCTGTTGGCCGCAGTCGTCTTCGCTGTGCCGTCGCTCGCACAGACCTACCCTGCCCGCCCGATCACGCTCGTTGTTCCGTATCCGCCGGGAGGCTCGGCCGACATCCTCGCGCGCACTGTCGGAGAGCAGCTGGCGGCGCGCCTCGGACAGCCCGTGATCGTGGAGAACAAGGCCGGCGCCGGCACCGCCATCGGCGCACGTTTCGTCGCAGACGCCAAGCCCGACGGCTACACCTTGCTCATGGGCACCGTCAGTTCCCAGGCGATCAATCCGGCCATGAGCAAGGTGGGCTACGACCCGATCAAGGGCTTTGCAGTCGTCAGCGCACTGGCATCGATTCCCTTCGTGCTGGTGGCCCATCCCGCCGTTCCCTACAGCAATGTGGCGGAACTGATCGCAGCCGGCAGGAGCCGCCCCGGCACGATCAGCTTTGCGTCGGCCGGCCCCGGAACATCCAACCACCTGGCGGGCGAGATGCTAGCGAACGCCGCGCGTGTCCAGCTGCTGCACGTGCCGTACCGCGGCAGTGCGCCAGCGCTTGCGGACGTGCTGGCCGGGCATGTCCCCGTGATGTTCGACCTTCAGACCACCGCCCTGCCCAACCTCAAGGCCCAGAAGGTCAAGGCGCTGGCCGTGACAAGCCTGCATCGCAGTCCGTTGCTACCCGACGTGCCCACAGTGGCGGAGAGTGGCTTGCCGGATTTCGAGGTCAGCGCCTGGTTCGGCATATTTGCACCCGCCAAGGTCCCGCAGCCTGTACTCAAGCAGCTGTCCGAGGCGATGACCGATGTCCTGCGGGCTCCCGCCATGGTGCAGCGCCTGAGGGAAATCGGCACGGAGCCGGATACCCGGAACGCCGCAGCGTTCGCCAGCTACGCGGCAGCGGAAGTCAGCAAATACGCAGCCATCGTGAAATCAGCTGGCCTCGCACCTTGAGCGTTGGAGCGCTGCTGCCCATGCCCTGACCGGATGCCCCGCCTCAATCAATCTTGATCCCGGCCGCCCTCACTACATCCGCGTACTTCTTCAAATCCGCCTGGATCTGTTGCCCGAACTCCGCCGACGTATTGCCCACCGACGTGATGCCGAGCTTGGCCAGGCGCTCCTTGACCGCAGGCTCGTTCACCACTGCGTGCAACTCGCGCTGAATGCGGTCGATGATGGGCGTGGGGGTCTTGGCGGGCGCGAGGATGCCGATCCAGGAACTCGCTTCGAAGCCCGGCACGGTTTCGCCGACGGTGGGCACGTCGGGGAGCGATGGCAGCCGCTGCGCGCTCGAAATCGCGATGGCGCGCACCTGACCTCTTTCGATGAAGGGCAGCGCGCCCGCCACCGCGGTGTAGAGCATCGGCAGCTGGCCGCCGACCACGTCGGTCATGGCCTGGCCGCCGCCCTTGTAGGGCACATGGACGAAGTTGGCGCCGGTCTTCACCTTGAGCATTTCAGCGGCGACGTGGGGCGTGCCACCCGTGCCAGAACTGCCGTAGGACAAGCCGTCCGGGTTGCTCTTCGAATACGCGATCAGCTCGGGCAAGGTCTTCGCGGGCACCGAAGGGTGCGTGACGATGACGAGCACCGCATCGCCGATCTTGCTGACGGGCACGAAGTCTTTCACTGTGTCGAACGGGACCTTCGCGAACACGTGCGGGTTGATGACCAGCGTGCCGTCGAAGCCCAGCACCAGCGTGTAGCCGTCGGGCGGCGCGGCCGCGACCATCTGCGTGCCGATGTTGCCGGACGCGCCGGGCCGGTTGTCGACCACCACCTGCTGGCCCAGCCGGGCCCCGAGGCGCTCGGCCACGACGCGCGCGCCGGTGTCGGTCACGCCGCCGGGTGTGAAAGGCACCACGAGGCGAATCGGCTTGTTCGGGTAGTCCTGCTGAGCGTGCGCCGGCATTGCTGCGATGGCGAGCGCACTGGTAGTGGCTATTGCCAGCGCCAGCAAGCGGCGGCGCCAAGCGTTGTAGGTGTTCGTCATGGGTTTTTGTCTCCGTCCTTTTGTTGATTGAATCTTCAGCGCGCCCAGCGCTTGTCGAAATCCCACACTTCTTGAAAGCCGATGAGACCGCAGAACTCGTTGAAGTCGAACAGCGGCACCTCGGGCGCCTGGCTCAGGCCGCTGTCCTTGAGGTGGCTCAACGCGCGCTCCATCGCGGCTGCGGCCGACAGGCTGGTGAGCGAGGGGTAGATGGCCAGCGCAAAGCCGATCTCCTCCAACACCTTCGCGGGCAGGATCGGCGTCGTGCCGCCATCGGCCATGTTGGCCAGCATCGGCTTGTCGAATGCGGTGCAGGCCTTGCGCATCTCTTCTTCGGACTGCGGTGCCTCGAAGAACAGGATGTCGGCCCCGGCCTCGGCATACGCCTCCAGGCGGCGCATCGCCTCGTCGACGCCGAGCGATGCGCGTGCATCGGTGCGGGCGATGATGAGGAAGTTGTCCTTGTCGTCGGGCGCCTCGGCGGCCACCTTGATCTTCTCGACCATGTCCTGCATGGGCACGCAGCGCTTGTTGGGCGTGTGGCCGCACTTTTTCGGAAACTCCTGGTCCTCGAGCTGGATGGCCGTGACGCCGGCCGCCTCGTAGCCGCGCACCGTGTGGTGCACGTTCAGCAGCCCGCCGTAGCCGGTGTCGGCATCGGCGATGACGGCGCCCTGGCTCGTGCGCACCAGGGTCGCCATGCGGTCGAGCATCTGCGTGTAGGTGGCAATGCCCGCGTCGGGCAGGCCCAGGCTCGATGCGGTGAGCCAGTAGCCCGTGCCGTAGACGATGTCGAAGCCGACCTTGTTCGCCACCGTGGCGGCAATCATGTCGTGCAGGCCCGGCGCGACGATGAACTCGCCGCGGTCGAGCTTCTGTCGGAGGATGGGGTTCGCCATGCCCGCTTACTCCGCCGTGATGCCGCCGCGCTGCGCGACGAGCGACCACTTCTTCGTCTCGCTCGCCAGGAAGGTGCGGAACTCGGCCGGTGGCGTGAGCGTGATGTCGGCGCCCTGGTCGTGCATCTGCTTTTGCACCACGGGGTCGGCCGCGACCTTCTTCAGGTCCTGGTTGATCTGCGCAACGATCGGGGCCGGCAGGCCGGCCGGGCCGAACAGGCCATACCAGCTCAGCGACTCGACACCGTTCAAGCCCGCTTCCTTGAAGGTCATCGCATCGGGGAACAGCGGCATGCGGCGATCCGCCGCGACACCCACCACGCGCAGCGCGCCCGAGCGCACGTGCGGCAGCGCAGTGAGCACGCTGGTCACGCCCATCGGGAGGTGGCCGCCGATGATGTCGACCATGATCGGCGCGCCGCCCTTGTAGGGCACGCCGGTCAGCTTGAGGTTGCCGACCTGGCGGATCAGTTCGCCGGTCAGGCGCGTCTGCCCTTCCGAGTAGCCGCAGCCCAGCTCTTCCTTGCGTGCCGCGGCCAGCAGGTCGGCCAGCGTCTTGTAGGGGCCGTTGGCCTGCACCACCAGCACCGAAGGCGAGTTCGCGATGTTGGTGATGGGCGTGAAGGCTTTGTCGGTGTCGTAGGGCAGCGACTTCATCAGCACCGGGTTGACCGCGTGCGAGCCCACCACCAGCAGCAGCGTGTGGCCATCGGGCGCCGCGCGCGCCACGGTGCTGGAGCCGATCACGCCGTTGGCGCCGGTGCGGTTGTCGACCACCACCGACTGGCCCCACAACTCCGACAGGCGCTGCGCCATCAGGCGGCCCACGATGTCGGTGCCGCCGCCGGCGGAATACGGCACCACGAGCGTGACGGCCTTGCTCGGGTACCTGGCGCCTTCCGCGAAGGCGATGCCGCCCGTGCCGACGGCGGCGAATGAGGCGAGGCCGGCGAGCATCTGGCGGCGGTTGGGATGAGGAAGGTTGAAGGTCGGGTTCATGCAAGTCTCCTGGTGTTGTCTTGTGTGTCCTAGTCGCGCTGGCGGCGCAGCCAGGTGATGGCGCGGCCGCCGAGCGGCCGCTGCAGTTCGTCCTGCGCGAAGTCCACCGCTGCGAGCAGGCCGGCGAGCGAGATGCCGGTGGCAAAGCCGCTGCGCTCGGCCATGAGCACAAGGTCTTCCGTCGCCACGTTGCCTGCAGCGCCGGGCGCGAACGGGCAGCCGCCGATGCCGCCGACGCTCGCATCGAAGCGGCGCACGCCGGCTTCGAGCGCCGCCCATGCATTGGCCACGCCCATGCCGCGCGTGTCGTGCAGGTGCACCGCGAGGCGCTCGATCGGCACCACGCCGCGCAGCGCCGCCATGCGCTCCTTCACCTGGCCCGGCGAGGCCGAGCCGATGGTGTCGGCGATGACGATCTCGTCGGCCGCGGCGGCGTGCATGCGGGCCGACAGGCGCAGCACCTCGTCGAGTGGCGTCTCGCCCTCGAAGGGACAGTCGAAGGCCACGGCCACGTAGGCGCGCGTGCGCATGCCCAGCGCGCGCGCGGCGGCGATCGTCTGCTCGCTCACCTCGGTCGCCTGGTCCAGGCCCATGTTGATGTTCTTGCGGTTCATGGTCTCGGTGGCCGAAAGCACGACGGCGATCTCCTTCGCGCCGGCCGCGTGCGCGCGCTCCAGCCCCTTGAGGTTGGGCACCAGCACCGAGGTGCGCAGCGCCGCAAAGCGCGCCTGCACCTGCGGCAGGAGTTCGCCGGCGTCGGCCATCTGCGGCACGGCCTTCGGCGAGACAAAACTGGCCGCCTCGATGCTGCGCAGGCCGGCCTCGGCCAGCAGGCCGATCAGGCGCAGCTTGCCCTCGGTGCCGACACGGATCGCCTGGTTCTGCAAGCCGTCGCGCGGCGCGACGTCGGTGATGTGAATCGCTTCCTTCGCGCTCATGCAATCGCCCCTTCGGCACGCAGCGCTTCGAGCTTGTCGGGTGCGTAGCCGACGAGGTCGACCAGCACCTGGCGCGTGTTTTCACCGAGCGCCGGCGGACAGGTGAACGCCCTGCCCTTGTCGGCTGCCGACAGCTTGATCGGGTTGCCCGGCATGCGCACGCGTTCGCCGGTCTTCAGCGGCACCTCGACCACCATGTCGCGCGCCAGCACCTGTGCATCGCTCAGCGCCTGCTCGAAGTTGTTGACCGGGCCGCACGGAATGCGCGCCTCGCGCAGACGCTCGAGCCAATGGGCGGTCGGCTGCTTGCGCATCGCTTCGCCGACCACCGCGTCGATCTCGGCCTTGGCCGCGAAGCGCACCGGCTGCTGGCGGTATTCGGGCTTGCGCAGCGCCGGCAGGTCGATGAACTCGACGAAGCGGTCGAAGAACGGGTCGCCGATGCACGCGATGATCACGTGGCCATCGGCTGTCGGGTAGCTGTTGTACGGCACATGCACGAAGTGCCCGTTGCCGATGCCTTCGGGCACGTGGCCCGACAGCAGATGCATCGTCGCCATGTAGTTGAGCAGCGAGATCTGCGCGTCGAGCATCGAAATGTCGACATGCTGGCCCACGCCGGTCCGGTCGCGCTCCACCAGCGCGGCCAGTACGCCCATCGCGCCGAACATGCCGCCGCCGAGGTCGCCAATGGGGATGCCGCTGCGCGTCGGGCCCGTCTCGGGCGTGCCGGTGATCGACATGCCGCCGCCCATCGCCTGCACCACCTGGTCGAAGGCCGGGCGCTGCGTCTGCGGGCCGGTCTGGCCGAAGCCGGTGACCGAGCAGGTGACGATGCGCGGGTTCACCTTGGCAAGCGAGGCGTAGTCGATACCGAGCCGCCCGGTCACGCCGACGCTGAAGTTGTCGAACACCACGTCGGCCTTGCGCACGAGATCGAGAAACACCGCCTTGCCGGCTGGCGTCTTGAGGTCGACGCACACGCTCTCCTTGTTGCGGTTGAGCGTGAGGTAGTACGCCCCCATGCCGTCGCGCGAATAGTGCGGGTCGTTCTCCAGCAGCCGGCGCGTGCCTTCGCCGCTGCCGGGCGGCTCGACCTTGATGGTGCGCGCGCCGAGGTCGGCCAGCAGCATGGTGCCGTAGGGGCCGGACAGCATGTGCGTCAGGTCCAGCACGGTGATGTGTTCGAGTGCCACGTTCAATGTCTCCGAAAGGTTGGCGAATGCCCAGCTATCGCAGGGGCCGTGCCAGCGTTCGAGACGCGTGCAAGTGATTGATTTGAAAGGGGTTGTCGTTTTTCCGATCACCTCCTTGCGTTGCAATGCGACGCCAATGAAACATCGATATGTTTCAATGCGACATGCCCGGCGATCGCCCCTCCTCCCACTTCTTCCCGGCTCCCGTACGCAGCGGCGAGCTGCCACGCCTGTGCTTCCTGAGCTACCGGCAGATCCGCGGATTCGCGATGCCGGTGGTGGCGGAATACACCGGCCGCGCCGAGATCGAGGTGGTCGACGGCACCTTCGGCGACGCGCTCGCCATCGCGCGCGACCGCCTCGAGCGCGGCCTGGTCGATGCCTTCGTGAGCGCGGGCTCGAACGCGAGCATCCTGCGCGCCGGACTGCAAGCGCCTGTCGCCACCATCCAGCTGAGCGGCTTCGACCTGCTGCAGGCGCTCATCAAGGCGCGGCGCATGTCCAGCCGCGTCGGCGTCGTCATGTACGGCCAGACCATCCCCGAACTCGACGAGGTGAAGGACCTGCTCAACATCGAGGTGGTGCAGCACGCCTATCAGACGCCCGACGACGCGCGCCAGCGCTTCGAGCAGCTGCGCCGCGAGGGCTTCGAGGTGATCGTCGGTTCCAGCCTGGTCGTCGAGCTCGCGGAGCAGGCCGGCCTGCACGGGCTGCTCGCCTACTCGCTGGGCAGCGTGCGCAAGGGCTTCGAAGATGCACTCGAACTCGCGCGCGTCGCGCGGCTCGAAGCCGGCCGCTACGAGCAGCTCAACGGCGTGCTGCACAACCTGCAGGAGGCGGTGCTGGCGGTGAACCGCGACAACCGCGTGATCGCGGTCAACCCGCCGATGCAGCAACTGCTCGGCCCGCCGCACGCGCGGCTCATCGGCCAGTCGCTGGAGGCGATCGAACCCGAGCTGTCGCTGCAGCCCACGCTCGACAGCGGGCAGGTCGAGCGCGCCGTGGTGCAGCGCTTTGCGCAGCGCGACTGGGTGGTCAACCGCACGCCGATCCGAGAACACGGCGAGATCGTCGGTGCCGCCCTCACGCTCTACGACGCTCGCACCATCCAGGAAGCCGACACCAGCCTGCGCATCCAGCAGGGCCGGCGCCAGAGCGCGGCGCGCCACCGCTTCGCCAACCTCATCGGCCAGAGCCCGGCCTTCTTGCGCGCGGTGCAGACCGCACGGCGTTTTGCGCGTACCGACCTCACGGTGCTGATCGCCGGCGAGAGCGGCGTCGGCAAGGAGCTGTTCGCGCAGTCCATCCACAACGAGAGCGTGCGCGCGGGGCGGCCCTTCGTCGCCGTCAACTGCGCGGCCTTTCCGGAAGCCCTGCTGGAAAGCGAGCTGTTCGGCTACGAGGAAGGCGCCTTCACCGGCTCACGCCGCGGCGGCAAGCGCGGCCTGTTCGAGGCGGCGCACACGGGCACCCTCTTTCTCGACGAGATCGGCGACATGCCGCTGCAGCTGCAGACGCGACTGCTGCGCGTGCTGCAGGAGCGCGAGATCACGCGGCTCGGCGCGACGGCCGCCATTCCGGTCGATGTGCGCGTGATCGCCGCCACGCACCAGCCGCTGAACGACATGATTGCCGAGCGCCGCTTCCGGCAAGACCTGTTCTACCGCCTCAACACGCTGCGCCTGCCGCTGCCGCCCTTGCGCGAGCGCCGCGAAGACATCGCGCCGCTGGCCGAAGCGCAGGTCGATCGCTGCCTGCAGCGGCTGGGCACGCGGCTGGACCCGGTGCGCGCGCTGGCGCCGCTGCTGCCGCGCCTGCGCGCCTACGACTGGCCCGGCAACATCCGCGAGCTGGAAAACCTCGGCGAGCGCATCGCGGTGTTCCTCATGCAGTTCGACCGCCTCGAGGACGTTCGCTACGACGAACTGCGGCACGACCTGCCGGAGCTTTTCGCCGATGCCACCGCAAGCGAGGTGGCCGGCGACACTGGGCTGAGCGCTGCACGCGTGGCCGCGGCGCTGCAGGCGCAAGGCGGCAACCGCCAGGCTGCGGCCCGGCAACTCGGCGTGAGCCGCTCGACGCTTTGGCGCTGGATGCGCGAACGCGGCGCCGGTGCGCCGGGCACCTGATGCCGCGCTCCCCTGAACTTCACCACGAAAAGGTTATTTCATGGAGCTGAGGCCAAAGCCAGCCTTGGCCCACATCTCCAACCGATCCAGCACCAGGACCCGCGACCGCCCACGCGCCGACAGCGTGTAGAGAACCCCGCGAGGAAAACTCGCCAACAGCTCGCGCGAAACCAGGCCGCGTTGCTCCAGGCCATCCAGGCGTTCGGTCAGCACCTTGGGCGTGATCCCGGCCAGGCGCCCGACCAGTTCGCCATGGCGCTTGGGACCGGTCTGCAGATGCCAGAGGATCAGCGCGTTCCAGCGGTGGCCCAGGAAGGCCAGCCATTCTTCGACGGGGCATTCGCTCGCGTGCTTGGGCGCAGGTGTGTCGATGCCGGCCGGAGCCGCCGGGTTCTCTGCAGTTCTATCCATTTGGTGAGTGCTGGATCCGCATGCTGTGATGAGCGCCATCGTATTTCAGAGAGCGTCCATCCACCATGTTCAAGGTCACCACCCCTGCTTCAATGAACGAAGCTTTTGCCCGCGCGTTCAACAGCCGCCATATCGACAACCTGCTGTCGCTGTACGAACCGGATGCCGCCCTGCGTACCGATGCTTCCACCCCGACCTGCAGGGGAAAACCCGCCATCGCCGCCGAACTCGGCAAGCTGCTGGAGATTCCGGGCGTCATGGTGTCCCGCAACAACTTCTGCGTGGAAGTGGACGGCCTTGCGCTGCTGCGCGCCGACTACCGCCTGGCCTCGCCGGAGGGAACGACGATCCTCGCCGGCAGTTCGGCCGAGGTCGTGCGCCGGCAGGCGGATGGTTCGTGGCTCTACGTCATCGACCATGCGGCAGGTGCGAGCTTGCCGCGTGTCGAGGGCTGACCATGCAACACGCCGCCGCTGCCTCTGGCCGGCAGTGGACTGGCCCTGCATACCTGATCTATCCTGCCGCAGATCCACCGATCCGGCATCATGATGACTTCACACCCACTCGTCAGTTCGACCCTTCAGACCGCGATCGACGAGATCGTCGACGCCGCCGCAAAGGCCGATCGCTTCGATCGCGTCGCCGCGGTGCTGCGCGACATCACCGCCCGCTTCCATTCGCTCGGCGAGCTGGTCCACGAGGCAAGCGACGATGAAGTCCTGCTGTGCGCGAACGACACGCTGACGATCTATCACATCACCCTCACGCCGGGCCTGCAGTACCCGCCTCACAACCACTTGATGGATGCCCTCATCGGCATCTATCGCGGCAGAGAGACGAACTTCATCTACCCGCAGTCCGACGGCCGGCTGCAGGTTCCGGAGCGGCGCGAAGCCATCGCACCCGAGGTGGTTCACCTGCCTCCCGATACCGTGCACGCGGTGGCGAACCCGGGCATGGCGCGTTCGGGCGCATTGCACGTGTACCTTGGCAATCTGCTGCACACGAAGAGGCAGATGTGGCGCTTCGCGGGGGATCGGCCCGGCGTGTTCGACAACGACCGGTATCTGGCCGAGGCGCGCGCCATCGCGCCCTGATCAGCAGGTCCCCAATGTCCGCAGGGTCAAGAGCTTGGCTGCGGTCTGCAGGAGGTGGAACATGGCGCCATGTCTTCGCCAAGGCACCGATACATCAGCATCGGCGGCACGCAGATCTTCTATCGCGAGGCGGGGCCGCCGGATGCGCCGGCGCTTCTTCTGCTCCATGGATTTCCGTCGTCTTCCGTGCAGTTCCGCCATCTCTTGTGGACACTGGCCGATCGATGGCGGCTCGTCGCACCCGACTTGCCGGGCTTTGGATTCAGCGCCGTCCCGGACCGCCGCCATTTCGCCTACACCTTCGCTCATCTTGCCGAGGTGATCGAAGGCTTTGTCCGGGCCATGGGCATCGAGCCTCGCGCCCTCTACCTTCACGACTATGGAGCGCAGGCCGGATTCCGGCTGCTGGCAAGCGCGGCCCTGCGGCCGGCGGCTCTCGTCATCCAGAACAGCGAGGCTTATTTCGATGCGGGCCGTACCGATGCATGGTCGTCCGCCGAAGCCTATTGGCGCGATCCCTCGGACGCCAACCGCGAGAGGATGCGCGCTTCGCTTCTCAACGAAGACGGCATCCGCCGCGAGTTCGTCGAGCAGCTTCCCGCGCACATCGCCGAGCGCATCGATCCCGCGGTCATCCGCCTGGCGTGCGACCACATCCGGCGGCCGGGCGTGGCCGATGCGCTGCTCGATCTTCATCGCGACTATGGGAGCAACGTCGCGTTCTACCCTGCGATCCAGGCGCACCTGCGCCGCGCTCGCCTTCCGACCCTGATCCTCTGGGGACGAGGCGACCAGTACTACCGGCCAGCGCAGGCGGAGGCCTTTCGCCACGACCTGCCGGACGCCACGATCGAATACTTCGACGGCGGCCACTGGCTTCTCGAAACGCACCCTGGCGAGGTGGCTGCGGCCGTGCAGGACTTTTTGCAGCGGCACCTCGCGCCGCCGGCCCTTCGTCCACTTCACGAAATGCGAGGCGTCCAATGAAAGAACCCGTCTTGCCGTGGAGCACCTGATGCCGACCCGACGCTATGCCATTCTTGAAGCGCCCTCCACGCTCGGCCTGTCGACCGACGGCGTGGAGCGACTGCCCAGCCGGCTGCTGGAACTCGGACTCGCCGACCGCATCCACGCGCGCCGTGCCGGGCGACTGGCGGTTCCGCCGAAAGACCCGAAGCCCGATCCATCCACCCTGGTGCTGAACGCCGATGCGATCGCGTCATGGTCGCCCAAGCTCGCCGATGCAGTGGAGAAGGTGCTGGACGCGGGCGAATTCCCGATAGTGCTCGGCGGCGACTGCACGATCGTGCTGGGCTCGATGCTCGCGCTGCGCCGGCGTGGCCGCTATGGCCTGTTCTTCATCGACGGCAACGCCGATTTCTTCCAGCCCGAAGCCGAACCCAACGGCGAAGGCGCCTCCATGGACCTGGCCTTCGTCACCGGCCACGGGCCGGCGCTTCTGACCGACCTGGAAGGCCGCCGTCCGCTGGTGCGGCCCGAGGACACCGTCGCCTTTGCATTCCGCGACCACGAAGACCAGGCCCAATTCGGCAGCCAGCCTTTGCCGGCGGAGCTCATGGCCTGCGATCTCCCCGCCATCCGCCGCCTGGGTGTCGAAGCCGCAACCCGTGCAGCCATCGACCACCTGACGCGGCCCGAGCTAGACGGCTTCTTCATCCACCTGGACGCCGACTGCCTCGACGATGCCCTCATGCCGGCGGTCGATTTCCGCGTACCGGGCGGGCTGTCATGGGACGAACTGTCGACCGCGCTCCGGCTCATCCTGGCGAGCGGAAAGGCCGTCGGCATGGAGGTCACCATCTACAACCCGCGCCTCGACGGGGACAGCAGCGCCGGCAGCGGCCTTGCTGCGGTGCTGGCCGAGGCGCTGGGGACGGCCGCGCCTGCGTGAGGGGGCGGGGCCTCCCGGCGAATCGTGGCCGCCCCTTATCCACGAGGCAGGATCGCACCGAAATTTGCGATCCCGATTCATCATCAATCGAACTTGACCAAGTCCTTGAAGATCAGCTGACCCCAGCTATTTCCGCGCGCCTGCACAAGCAGTCCACCTTCCGAAAGCCCGCCAAGCTTGATCGGAGAGAAACCGAGATCGTTCGCAAGCGCACCGATCTCCGCTGCGGCGCCGTCATCGTCGCTCGCCAGGAACACGACTCTCCTGCCGCCATGTACGTCCGGATCTTGTTCAAGGACTGCGGCGGCCAGATGGTTGAAACCCTTGACCAGCCGTCCACCAGAGAAAGCCTGCGCGACGGCCTTGGAAGAAGGCTGTCCTCCCAGCTCCTCGGGGGACACGCCGTAGGCATTGGTCACGTCGACGATGGTCTTCCCTTGCCAGCTGGGCAGCGCCTTCGCGACATCCCGGTGCGACTCGAACCGGACAGCCAGAAAGACGATGTCCGCCTTGACTGCTTCCGCCAGTGTTTTGGGAATGACCTCGGGCCCGATCGCGGCCGCGGCGGATGCAAAGCTTTCCGGGTCGCGCGTGGTTGCAACGGATACCTCGATGCCGCTTCGGGCAAACGCCTTGGCCAGGGCCTGGCCGATGCTGCCGAAGCCGATGATTGCGTAGCTCATGGATTTTCCTTTTGGTTTTGGCGTCAGATCTGCGCCAGGCCGCCGTCGACCGCGACCTCGCTGGCGGTCATGAAGCTGCTGTCCTGCGACGCGAGAAAGGCAGCCGCCGCGCCGATCTCCGCCGGATCGGCCATGCGCTGGAGCGGATTCATAGATGCGAAGACCTTCATGCCCTCCTCGCCTACCGCTTCCTTCGCGAGTTCGGTCGCCGTCGGCCCGGGCGACAGCACGTTGACCCGGATGCCGGTGCCCTTCAGGTCCTCCGCCCAGGATCGCGCGAGGTTGCGCACCGCCGCCTTGCTCGCGCTGTAGGCACCGAATGCCGGGGCACCCGTGGTGCCGGCGCTCGAACCGGTCAGGATGATCGAGCCGCCCTTGCTCATCAGCGGCAGCGCCTTCTGGACCGTGAAGATCGTGCCCTTCACATTGGTGTCGAAGGTTTCGTCGATGTGCTCGGCGGTGATCTTGCCGAGCGCAAGCGGGCTTCCCGCCCCGGCATTGGCAAAGACGATGTCGAGGGTTCCGCGCTCGGCCTTCACCGCCGCATAGAGCCGGTCGAGGTCGGCCTCATCCGACACCGAGCCCTTCACGGCGCGGGCATTGGGCCCGAGTTCGGCCACGGCGGCGTCGAGCGCTTCCTGCCGGCGGCCGAAGATGAAGACGAAGGCGCCCTCCTCGATGAAGCGCTTTGCCGCGGCGCGGCCGATGCCGGTGGCGCCGCCGGTGATCACGGCGGTCTTTCCATTCAGTCTGGTCATGTCATGGGATCCATAGTTGAAGTTGCACGGAAGCAGGGAACTGCTTGAGAACAAGTATGGAGTTCTGATAACCTAAGGACAAGTATGCACTTTTTGGTAAGTATGAAAAAATGACGACGCCTTCTTCTCATCCAACCTGCGGTACCGGTGGCTTCTCCTGCGGGCTCGACGCCACGCTGCGCATCATCTCGGGCAAGTGGAAACCGTTGATCCTATTTTTCCTGCGCGACGGCCCGAGGCGCTACGGCGAACTCAAGCGCTTGATCGAAGGCGTCAGCGACAAGGTCCTGATCCAGCATCTGAAGGATCTGGAGGCCGATCGCGTGCTGGCGCGGACCGACTACAAGGAGGTGCCGCCGCGCGTGGACTACGCGCTGACCCCGCTGGGCCGCAGCCTGGCCGAAGCGATCGTTCCGCTGTGCACCTGGGGAACCGAGCACATGGCGGAAGTGGCAAGCATCTTCGCCAAGCGCGAAACTTTGTCCTAGCGGGATGGAGAAGAGCCGCTGAGTCGGAAGACCCTCCGCATTCGCGGGAGGGCGGCTGGTCGAATTCTTCCGATCAGAGTGTCAGGCTGCGCGGCAGCGGCCGGACGCGGCATCGTTCTTCACTCCCACTCGATCGTCGCCGGCGGTTTGCTCGACACGTCGTAGGTCACGCGATTGATCCCGCGCACTTCATTGATGATGCGCCCCGACACCTTCTTGAGCAGCGCGTACGGCAGCTCGGCCCAGTCGGCGGTCATGAAGTCGCTGGTCTGCACGGCGCGCAGCGCGACGACGTAGTCGTAGGTGCGGCCGTCGCCCATCACGCCCACGCTCTTCACGGGCAGGAACACGGTGAAAGCCTGGCTCGTGAGGTCGTACCAGCTCTTGCCGGTGGCATCGTCCTTGAAGTTACGCAGCTCCTCGATGAAGATCGCGTCGGCGCGGCGCAGCAGGTCGGCGTATTCCTTCTTCACTTCGCCGAGGATGCGCACGCCCAGGCCGGGGCCCGGGAACGGATGGCGGTACACCATTTCGGGCGGCAGGCCGAGTGCCACGCCGAGTTCGCGCACCTCGTCCTTGAACAGGTCGCGCAGCGGCTCGAGCAGCTTGAGGCCGAGCTGCTCGGGCAGGCCGCCCACGTTGTGGTGGCTCTTGATGGTGACGGCCTTCTTGCTCTTGGCGCCGCCCGATTCGATGACGTCGGGGTAGATGGTGCCCTGCGCGAGGAAGGTGGCGCCCTTGTGTCCTCCGTCGCCCGCCTTGAGCTTGGCGGCCTCCTGCTTGAATACAGTGACAAACTCTCCGCCGATGATCTTGCGCTTGGCTTCGGGGTCGCTCACGCCCGCCAGCTTGCCGAGGAACAGCTCGCTCGCATCGACGCGGATCACCTTCGCGTGCAGCTTGCCCTCGAACATCTCCATGACCATGTCGCCTTCGTTCAAGCGCAAGAGGCCATGGTCGACGAACACGCAGGTCAGCTGGTCGCCGATGGCGCGATGAATGAGTGCGGCCGCCACGCTCGAATCGACGCCGCCCGAGAGGCCGAGGATGACTTCTTCGTCGCCTACCTGCTCGCGGATCTTGGCCACGGCCTCGGCGATGTGGTCGCGCATGACCCAGTCGGGCTTCGCCTCGCAGATGCCGAGCACGAAGCGCTCGAGGATCGCCTTGCCCTGCACCGTATGCGTGACTTCGGGGTGGAACTGCAGCGCGTAGTAGCGGCGCGCCTCGTCGGCCATGCCGGCGATGGGGCAGCTGTCGGTGCTGGCCATGAGCTTGAAGCCGGGCGGCAGCTCGGTGACCTTGTCGCCATGGCTCATCCACACGTTGAGCATGCCGTGGCCTTCGGGCGTGGTGAAGTCGGCGATGTCTTTCAACAGCGCGGTGTGGCCATGCGCGCGCACGGACGCAAAGCCGAACTCGCGCTTGTGGCCGCCCTCGACCTTGCCGCCGAGCTGGTGCGCCATGGTCTGCATGCCGTAGCAGATGCCGAGGACGGGAATGCCGAGATCGAACACGGCCTGCGGGCACTTGTCAGTGGTTTCCTCGTACACGCTCGCGTGGCTGCCCGAGAGGATCACGCCCTTCAGGTGGCCGTCGGCTGCGTATTCGCGCACCCATTCGTCGCTGACGTCGCAGGGATGCACTTCGCTCAGCACATGCGCCTCGCGCACGCGGCGCGCGATGAGCTGCGTGACTTGCGAGCCGAAATCGAGGATGAGGATCTTGTCGTGTTGCATGGCGAAAGGACTCAGAGCGTTGAAATGTCGAACAGCTTGACGCCCGCCTTGGGCGCGGCCTGGAGGAGTTGCTCGTCGAAGGTGGCGAGCGGGAGATTGAGCGAGCGCGCGAGCCAGAGGTAGCCCGCGTCGTAGAGCGACACCCCGGCGTCGATGGCCACGGCCAGCACCGCCTTGTGCTGCGCGGGTGCGAGTTCGTGCAGCTCGACGCGGTGGCGGATGGCGTCGAGCACGCTCCACAGTCCTTCGACCGCGGACGCCGGAATGCGGCCGCTGCGCACGCCGTTGGCAAGGATGTTGGCGCACTCCCACTGCCAGGCGTTGGGCGCCTGCGGCTCCACCTCGTCGCGGCGGATGGCGGCGTAGAGCTTGCGGGTGTGTTCGCTGGCCTGGTCGGGCAAGAGCCAGGCGGCGGTTACGGAGGCGTCCATGACGAAGGCTGTCACGATTGGCGCCCTTCGTCGAGCAGTGCCCGCACCGGGTGGCCGGGCTGGATGGTGGCGTGCAGCGCGTCGATCTGGCCGAGTTCGCGCTCGATCTGCTCGTCGGTGATGACCGGCTTGCGCCGCACCGGCAGCATGCGCACCACCTCCTTGCCGTGGCGGGTGATGCGAACCTCCTCGCCCTTTTCGACCAGGTCGATCAGGGCCGAGAAGTTGTTCTTGGCTTCAGCGATGCCGATGGATTGCATTTGGGCCAGAAAATTTGAATCTGGCCTGAATTCTAATGCCAATCTGGCCTGACTTTCAAGGTCTGGCCAGATTGGGCTTGTTCATCACTTATTCAGCCCGGTAGTTCGGCGCTTCTTTCGTGATCTGCACGTCGTGCACGTGGCTTTCGCGGATGCCGGCCGTGGTGATCTCGACGAACTCGGCCTTGTTCTTCATCTCTTCGATGGTGGCGCAGCCGCAGTAGCCCATGCTCGCGCGCAAGCCGCCCGACATCTGGTAGACGATCGACACCATCGAGCCCTTGTACGGCACGCGGCCTTCGATGCCCTCGGGCACCAGTTTGTCGGCGTTGGGATTGCCGGTGGTCGATTCCTGGAAGTAGCGGTCGGCGCTGCCCTGCTGCATGGCGCCAATGGAGCCCATGCCGCGGTAGCTCTTGTAGCTGCGGCCCTGGAACAGCACGATCTCGCCGGGTGCCTCTTCGGTGCCTGCGAACATGCCGCCCATCATCACGGTGCTCGCGCCCGCGGCAATGGCCTTGGCAATGTCGCCCGAATAGCGGATGCCGCCATCGGCGATCAGCGGAATGCCGGTGCCCTGCAGCGCGGTGGCCACGCTGTCGACCGCCATGATCTGCGGCACGCCCACGCCCGCGACGATGCGCGTGGTGCAGATCGATCCGGGGCCGATGCCGACCTTGACCGCGTCGGCGCCGGCATCGGCCAGCGCGCGTGCCGCATCGCCGGTGGCGATGTTGCCGCCGATCACGTCGACCTGCGGATAGTTCTTCTTGACCCAGCGCACGCGCTCGATCACGCCGGCGCTGTGGCCATGCGCGGTGTCGACCACGATGGCGTCGACGCCGGCCTTCACCAGCGCCTCGACGCGCTCCTCGGTGCCCGCGCCCACGCCGACCGCCGCACCCACGCGCAGGCGGCCGCTCGGGTCGCGCGCGGCGTTGGGAAAGCTGGTCTGCTTGGTGATGTCCTTGACGGTGATCAGGCCCTTGAGCTCCCATGCGCTGTTGATGACGAGCAGGCGTTCGAGCTTGTGCTTGTTGAGCAGCGCCTTGGCCTCGGCCAGCGTGGTGCCGTCGGGCACGGTGATGAGCTTGTCGCGCGGCGTCATGATCTCGCTCACCGGCACGTCGTAGCGGTTCTCGAAGCGCAGGTCGCGCCCGGTCACGATGCCCACCACCTTGCCGCCGTCGAGCACCGGGAAGCCCGAGATGCCGAGTTCGTCGGACAGTTGCATGACCTGCAGCACGGTGTGCGTGGGGGTGATCACCACGGGATCGCGCAGCACGCCCGATTCGTAGCGCTTCACCTTGGCCACCTGCGCGGCCTGCTCGGCGGCGGTGAAGTTCTTGTGCACGATGCCGATGCCGCCTTCCTGCGCGATCGCGATCGCGAGGCGTGCTTCGGTCACCGTATCCATCGCGGCGGAGACCAGCGGCAGATTCAGCGTGATGTTGCGGGAGAAACGGGTGGCGAGGGAGGTGTCCTTAGGCAGGACCTGGGAGAACGCTGGCACCAACAACACGTCGTCGAAGGTGAGCGCTTTGCCGAGAAGGCGCATGGGTGAAGCTCCAAAAGACGGATTGTAGCGACCGTCGGTACTTACCCGCCCTGCCAGGGGCTTCAGCCAAGCCCCGCCGGGCCGGCAAGGCGGCGAAAACGTAGCCAAATCCCAACTCGCCGGCAACGAAAGCCGGGCGCTCTCATGTTGCAAAACGTAAGGAAGGCTAAACTCGCCGCATGAAATTCGCGCATTGGCTCGTACTGGGATGTGTTTGCCTGCTGCCGCTCTCGGCCAGCGCGCAATGGCAATGGATCGACAAGAGCGGCAAGAAGGTCTTCAGCGACCAGCCGCCGCCGACGGACGTGCCGGAAAAGAACATCCTGCGCCGCGCGGGTTCTCCGCCGCCCCGAGGCGGCTCGGCGCCGGCCGCTGCCGACGCCGATGCGCCCGACGCTGCGGCACCCAAGGCCGCGGCCGCGCCCAAGCCCGCGGGCGTCGACAAGGAGCTCGAGGAAAAGACCAAGAAGGCGCAGGCCGAGGAAAAGGCCAAGCAGGCCGCCGAGGCAGAGAAGAACGCCAAGGCCAAGGCCGACAACTGCGACCGCGCGCGCCAGGGCAAGGCCACCTTCGACAGCGGCATCCGCGTGGCCAAGATCAACGCCAAGGGCGAACGCGAAATCATGGACGACGCGGCCCGGGCCGCCGAGCAGAAGCGTCTTCAGTCGATCATCGAAAGCGACTGCAAATAAGCAGCCCGCGCCGGTTCAGTAGCCGGCCTTGCCGCCCTTGCGGCGGTTCGCGAAAAGACCGGTGCCGCGCGCGCCCTGGCGCTGGAAGCGCTCACGGCGCGCCACCTTCGGATCGACCGCCAAGGGCCGGCACAGTTCGACCCGGTCGCCGTCCTCGAGCGGCTGCTCCCAGCCGACTTCCCTGCCCCAGATTCCCGGCGTCATGGCCTCGCGCCAATCGAGCTGCGGGAAGCGCTGCGCGAGTTCGCTGGCCTTCACGGCATCGGCCACGGTGGCTTGGGGCCCCAGTTGCAGCACCTGCTCGAACACCTCGCGCGGCGCGGGCGAGCAGCAGAGCGTGACTTCGATCATCAGGACGTGCCGTAGACCTGCTCGGCGCGCTTGACGAAGGCTTCGACCAGGCTGGAGGCCACGGTGTCGAACACCGGCCCCACCAGCGCCTGCAAAGCAAAGTTGCTGAAGCCGTAGCTCATGTGCAGCTCGACGCGGCAGGCGCGCTCGCCGGGCTCGCCCACGGGCACGAATTTCCAGAGGCCGTCGAGGTTGGAGAAGGGTCCATCGACCAGCTTGAGGTGCACCTCGCGCCCCGGTACGTGGGTGTTGCGGGTGGTGAAACTCTGGTGAAGGCCGGCAAAGGCCAGGCCCACTTCGGCGGTCATGCCGGCCTCGTCTTCCTCGATGACCCTGGACTTGTCGCACCAGGGCAGGAACTGCGGATATTTCTCCACGTCGGTGACGAGCGCGTACATCTCCTCGGCGCTGTACCAGATGAGGACGGACTTGTTGACGGTTTTCATAGAATCGGGACAGCGTGCGCGACGGATTGTATTGAAGCCATGCGCCCCCACCTTTCCGAGCCATGGCCACCAAGAAACAAGATACCTCCTCCCGCATTGCCGACAACAAGAAGGCCGCGTACAACTATTTCTTCGAAGAACGCTTCGAGGCCGGCATCGTGCTCGAAGGCTGGGAGGTCAAGTCCCTGCGCGAAGGCAAGGTCCAGCTGACCGACGGCTACGTGGTGATCCGCGACGGCGAGCTCTTTGTCGTGGGCCTGCAGATCAACCCGCTCAAGAGCGCCTCGACCCACGTCAACCCTGACTCCATCCGCACCAAGAAGCTGCTGCTGCACAAGGAAGAGATCCGCCGCCTGGTCGGCAAGGTCGAACAAAAGGGCTACACGCTGGTGCCGCTCAACCTGCACTGGAAGGCCGGCAAGGTGAAATGCGAAATTGCGCTCGCCAAGGGCAAGGCCGAGCACGACAAGCGCGACACCATCAAGGACCGCGAAGGCAAGCGCGAGGTCGAGCGCGCGATGAAGAGCCGCAGCCGCTAGTTCTTTTTTTGCGCAGCATGGAATAAAACGCCGCTTGCAGGCGTTTGTGCGGTGTCATCGGATCGTCGGTGCCACCAACTTCCAGGAGTCTTCCATGTCGCCTCTTCGCCTTTCCTGCGCCGGCCTTGCCGCCGCGCTGCTTTCCGGCCTGCTCGCGCTTCCCTCGTTCGCACAGCCCAAGGCCGCCGACGGTGCGCTGGTCGGCCCCAACGGCATGACGCTCTACACCTTCGACAAGGACACGGCCGGCAGCGGCAAGTCGGCCTGCAACGGCGGCTGCGCGGCCAATTGGCCACCCTTCATGGCCACCGACAGCGACAAACCCTCCGGCGACTTCACCATCGTCACGCGCGACGACGGCAAGAAGCAATGGGCCGCCAAGGGCTGGCCGCTCTACTACTGGTCCAAGGACAGCAAGCCGGGCGACAAGACCGGCGACGGCGTCGGCGGCGCCTGGAAAACCGCCAAGCCCTGATCCTCGCGCGCGCTCCCGCTCCCCATGGACGCCCGCCTGCTGGCCGACCAGATCCCGAGCCTGCGCCGCTATGCGCGCGCGCTCACGGGCAACGCCTGGGCGGCCGACGACCTGGTGCAGGACACGCTCGAGCGGGCCTGCAGCAAGTGGCGGCTCTGGGTGGTGGGCAGCGACCTGCGCGCCTGGCTGTTCGCGGTCATGCACAACATCTTTGCGAGCCAGCTGCGGCGCACGCCGCCGCCGCACAGCGTGGTGCCGCTGGAGGACGCGGCGCAGGAGCTGCATGGCGCCGCCGATCCGGGCCGCGACCCCGGCATGGGCCTGGACCTGCAGCGCTGCCTGATGCAGCTGCCCGAAGAGCAGCGCGCCGTGCTGCTGCTCGTCACGCTCGAAGACCTTTCCTATGCCGAGGTGGCCAAGGTGCTCGGCATCCCCGCCGGCACCGTGATGTCGCGCCTGTCGCGCGCCCGCGTCCGGCTGCAGGAGCTGATGGACGGCGCCGCTGCGCCGCATCGCCCCGGACTGCGCCGCCTCAAGTGAAACCTGCCGCTCCATCATGAATCGCCCTGCCCCGCCCCCCACCGACGACGAGTTGCATGCGCTCATCGATGGCCAGTTGGCACCGGAACGCCACGCCGAGGTCGAGGACGCCGTCGCGCACGATCCGGCCCTTGCGGCGCGGGTGGCGGCCTGGCGCACCCAGCGCGACGCACTGCGCCGGCTGCATGGAGAGCTGCTGGTAGAGCCCGTGCCCGCGCCCCTGATGAACGCGCTCGATCGCAGCCAGGCCCGGCGAGGCCATTGGATGCGATGGGGCGGCATGGCGGCCGGCGTGCTGGTCGCCTTTGCCGCCGGCTGGCTCGGCAATGCCCAGTGGTCGATGCAGCGCGCCGCTTCGGCCCAGTTGGCCAGGGCGCCTGCGATGCGCGAATTCGTGCACGACGCGTCCATTGCCCACGCCGTCTATGCGCCGGAAAAAAGGCACCCGGTCGAGGTGGCTGCCAGCGAGCAGCAGCACCTCGTGCAGTGGCTGTCCAAGCGCCTGGACAGGCCGCTCAAGGTGCCGGACCTGACTGCCATGGGCTACACGCTCGTCGGCGGCCGCCTCTTGCCCGGGGAAAGCGGCGCGCGCGCCCAGTTCATGTTCGAGGACGCCGTCGGCGAACGCATCACGCTCTACATCGGCACCCTCGACAGCCAGGCCGCCGCCGGCACCGCCGCATCGCGCGAAACAGCCTTCCGTTTCGCGTCCGAAGGACCGGTGCCCAGCTTCTATTGGATCGACCAGGGCTTCGGCTATGCCGTTGCCGGCAAGCTACCGCGTGAAGTTTTGCTGAAACTCGCGACGCTCGCCTACCGCGATTTGTCGTGAGGCCGGCATAAACTGCCGTGTCGCGCAACCACTGCCTTGTTTTCGCGATTTTTCAACTGAAGGAGAAACTGCATGAAATTGCTCAGCGCCTCGATCCTCGCGGCGGCATTGCTCGCCGGCTGCGGCGGCATGTCCAACAAGACCGCCAGCGCCCCCGACACCCCCACCCGCACCGCCGATGGCGTGCTGGTCGGCCCGAATGGCATGACGCTGTACACCTTCGCCCGCGACACGGCCGGTGCAGGCACCTCCGCCTGCAACGCCCAGTGCGCCGCCAACTGGCCGCCGCTGCCGGTGGCCGAAACGGCCAAGCCGATGGGTGGCTACACCATCATCGTGCGCGAAGACGGCAAGAGGCAGTGGGCCTACAAGGGCTGGCCGCTCTATTACTGGACCAAGGACAGCAAGCCGGGCGACAAGACCGGCGACGGCGTCCTGAACGGCGCCTGGAAGGTGGCCCGCCCCTGATTCCGTGATCGCCTGATCGCGCTCCAACTCGAAGGCCCCGGCAGATGTCGGGGCCTTTTCTTTTTTGGCTCGCGCAAGCGGCTCAGTGGGCGGTGGGAAGCGCGTCGTCGGCCACGGTGGCGCGGCGCTCGCGCAGCGCCAGCAGCTCGTTGAAAACCAGCGCACCGATGACCAGCGCGCCGCCGGTCAGCACGCTCGCAGCCGGCTCCTCGCCCGCGCCGATCCAGGCCAGTGCAATGCCGAAGATCACCTCGAGCAGCGCGAGCAGCGCCACCTCGGGCGCCTTGAGCACCTGCGCGCACAGGACCGCCAGCACGCAGGGAATGGCCAGCTGGAAAACACCGAGGAAAGCGAGCAGGCCGAGATCGTGCGCATTGGCCTGGAACGGCAAGGCAAAAGGCAGCGTGAGCAGCGCGCTCAGCGCCGCGCCGATCAGCACCGCGGGAACCAGGTCGATGTCATGTCCCTTGGCGCGCGCATGCTGGACCACCGTCCAGTTGGTGGCGCCCGCGAGCGGCACGCACAGCGCCACCAGCGTTCCGAGCAGCGATCCGCCCGCCGCTCCGCCCTGCATCAGTTGCGTACCGTACATCCACGCGATGCCGAGGCCCGCCACCACGATGGCCACCCAGGTCCGCACGGGCAGGCGGTGGCCGATGAAGAGGCGCGCGGCCAGCGCGGTGAGCAATGGGCCCAGCGACATCGTGACCAGCACGCTGGCCGTCGAAGCCAGCGTGAGCGCCACCATGAAGGCCGTGAACATCACGGTCCAGCAGACGCCCGAGATCCAGAGCTCGCGCCCGCCCGAGCGGATCTGCGAGAACACCGCCCGGCCCCGCCAAAGCGGCAAGATCACCAGCAGCGCAAGCATCGTGAAGAAGCTGCGCCAGAAGGTGATCTCGAAACTGTGGGCCTGCGCCAGGTGCCGCGTGACAACGCCCGCCGTGGCCCACATCAGGGTCACGGCAACCATCAGCCACACGGCCCCGCCGTGGGTCAGGCGCAGCAGCACGGCTGGATGGCGATCAGCTCGCCATTTCGCGGCTGGCGCGCTTGCGCTCGTTTTCCTTGAGGAAACGCTTGCGCAGTCGCACGCTCTTGGGCGTGATCTCGACCAGCTCGTCGTCCTCGATGAATTCCACGCCGTATTCCAGCGTGAGTTCGATCGGCGGCGTGATCTTGATCGCGTCTTCCTTGCCCGAGACACGGAAGTTGGTCAGCTGCTTGGTGCGCGTGGCGTTCACCACCAGATCGTTGTCGCGGCTGTGGATGCCCACGATCATGCCTTCGTACACCGGATCGTTCGCCTTCACGAACATGCGGCCGCGGTCGTCCAGCTTGCCCAGGGCGTAGGTGAAGATTTCACCGTCGTCCATGGAAATCAGCACGCCGTTCTTGCGGCTGCCGATCTCGCCCTTGTGCGGCTCGTAGCTGTCGAAGATGTTGCTGATGAGGCCCGAGCCGCGCGTCAGGTTCAGGAATTCGTTGGTGAAGCCGATCAGGCCGCGCGCCGGAATGCGGTACTCCAGGCGCACGCGGCCGCGGCCGTCCGGTTCCATGTTGACCAGCTCGCCCTTGCGCTCGCCGAGAGCCTGCATCACGCCGCCCTGGTGCTGCTCTTCGATGTCGGCCGTCACCAGCTCGATCGGCTCGTGCTTCTCGCCGTTGACGGTGCGGAACACCACGCGCGGCTTGGACACGGCCATTTCATAGCCTTCGCGGCGCATGTTTTCCAACAGGATGGTCAGGTGCAGTTCGCCGCGGCCCATCACCTCGAAGATGCCTTCCTCGTCGGTTTCGTTCACGCGCAGCGCCACGTTGTGCTGCAGTTCCTTCTGCAGGCGGTCCCAGATCTGGCGGCTGGTGACGAACTTGCCTTCGCGGCCGGCCAGCGGGCTGGTGTTGACGCAGAAGTTCATGGTCAGGGTCGGTTCGTCGACCTTGAGCATGGGCAGCGGCGACGGATTGGCCGGGTCGGTCACGGTCACGCCGATGCCGATGTCGGCAATGCCGTTGATCAGCACGATCTCGCCCGGGCCGGCTTCGGTGGCCTGCACGCGGTCCAGGCCCTGGAAGGTCAGCACCTGGTTGACGCGGCCCTTGACGGTCTTGCCGTCCGGACCTTCCATCACCAGCACGTCCATCATGGGCTTGAGCGTGCCCTGGCTGATGCGGCCCACGCCGATGCGGCCGACGAAGGTTGAGAAGTCGAGCGCCGATATCTGCAGCTGCAGCGGTGCGTCCGGATCGCCCTTCTGCGCCGGCACATGCTTCAGGATGGTGTTGAACAGCGCCGACATGTCGGGGCCCCACTGCTCGCCGGGCGCACCCTCTTCGAGCGACGACCAGCCATTGATGCCCGAGGCGTACACCACAGGGAAGTCGAGCTGTTCGTCGGTGGCGCCGAGCTTGTCGAACAGGTCGAAGGCGGCGTTCACCACCTTGTCGGGGTTGGCGCCCGGCTTGTCGACCTTGTTCACGACCAAGATCGGCTTCAGGCCCAGGGCCAGCGCCTTCTTGGTCACGAAGCGCGTCTGCGGCATCGGGCCTTCCTGCGCGTCGATCAGCAGCACCACGCCATCGACCATCGACAGCGCGCGCTCCACTTCGCCGCCGAAGTCCGCGTGGCCGGGGGTGTCGACGATGTTGATGTGCGTGCCTTCCCAGGTCACGGCGCAGTTCTTGGCCAGGATCGTGATGCCACGTTCCTTTTCGATGGCGTTGTTGTCCATCACCGTGTCGACCACTTTCTCGTGCTCGGCAAAGGTGCCCGACTGCCGCAGCAGCTGGTCGACCATCGTGGTCTTGCCATGGTCGACGTGGGCAATGATGGCGATATTGCGGATTTGCTTGGTACTCATGGTGTCGCTTCGGTCTGTTGTGCGTTCAAAAGAATTTGCTGGATTTCGATGGGGTTCAGCAAGCGCCCCGGGATCAGTTCGCCGGCGCTCACATGGGCGGTGCCCAGGAACGCCTGCGGGTCGGTGCCGAACACGGCCACCGCTTCGGCATCGGCCCAGCCGCCACGGCGGCGCAGGCCTGAAAGAAAACGTGCCGCATCTTCGGCGGCGAGCGTGACGCGGCTGTGGCCCTCGACCAGTGCTTCGGCAGGCAACAGGCGTGCCAGGCGCTCGTCTTCGGCCATGGCTTCGAGCGCCTCGATCGTGACGCACTCCGCCTCGCCGAACCCGCCCGTGGCCGTGCGGCGCAGCGACGTGAGGTGCGCGCCGCAGCCCAGTGCCTCGCCGATATCCTCGCCCAGCGTGCGAATGTAGGTGCCCTTGCTCACGCACGCAACGATGCGGATGCGGGAGCCGTCCAGCTGCGTCAGCGCGAGCTTGTGAATGACGACGTCGCGCGGCGCCCGCTCGATCTCGATGCCTTCGCGCGCGTACTCGTACAGCGCCTTGCCGTCCTTCTTGAGCGCGCTGTGCATCGGCGGAACCTGCCGGATCGGGCCGGTGAACTGCACTTCGACGCGGGCGAGGTCTTCAGGCGTGACATGCACCGGGCGCTCGGCAATCACCTCGCCCTCGGCGTCGCCGGTGGAGGTCTTGATGCCAAGGCGAGCCGTGGCCTCGTAGGTCTTGTCGGCATCGAGGTGCAGCTGGCTGAACTTGGTGGCCGCGCCAAAGCACAGCGGCAGCACGCCGGTGGCCAGCGGATCGAGCGTGCCGGTGTGGCCCGCTTTTTCGGCGCGCAGCAACCACTTGGCCTTCTGCAAGGCCTGGTTGCTGGAGAGTCCCAGCGGCTTGTCGAGCAACAACACCCCATGCACAGGGCGCCGCTGCACCCTTGTGCGTGGCGCATTCATCGCTAGTCGTCTTTCGAACGCGAAGCGACGGCCTGCGCGATGAGCGCATTCATGTCGGCCGCACGCTCGGTGGTGCGGTCGAACAGGAAGTGCAGCGTCGGCACGGTGTGGATGTGCAGGCGCTTAAACAGGCCGTTGCGCAGGAACCCCGCGGCCTGGTTCAGCGCCTCGGTGGTCTCGGTCACGTCGCCCGTGAGCATGCTGAAGTAGATCTTCGCGTGCGCATAGTCGGGCGTGACCTCGACCGCCTGGATCGTGACCATGCCCACGCGCGGGTCCTTCAACTCGCGCGCGATCAGCTCCGTCAGATCGCGCTGGATCTGGTCGGCAACCTTGAACGCGCGGTTGGGGGCGGCGGCTTTTCTCTTGGGCATGGATACGGTCGCATCGAACGCTTGTTACAGCGTACGGGCGATCTCCTTGATTTCAAAGAACTCGAGCTGATCGCCCTCTTTGATGTCGTTGTAGTTCTTGAGCTTGATACCGCACTCGAAGCCTTCGCGCACTTCGCGGACGTCGTCCTTCATGCGCTTGATCGAGTCGACTTCGCCGGTGTAGATCACCACGTTGTCGCGCAGCAGGCGGAAATGCGCACTGCGGTTGACCGAGCCCGAGGTGATGTAGGAACCCGCGACCGTACCGATCTTCGAGGCCACGAACACCGTGCGGATCTCGGCCGAGCCGATGATTTCCTCGCGGCGCTCAGGTGCCAGCATGCCCGACATCGCGACCTTGATCTCGTCCACGGCGTCGTAAATGATGCTGTAGTAGTTCAGCTGCACGCCATTGCCTTCGGCCAGCTTGCGCGCGCCGGCATCGGCACGCACGTTGAAGCCAATCACGATGGCCTTGGAGGCGATCGCCAGGTTGATGTCGCTTTCGCTGATGCCGCCCACGCCGGCGTACACGATCTGCACCTTGACCTCGTCGGTCGCCAGCTTGAGCAGCGACTGGGCCAGCGCTTCCTGCGAGCCCTGCACGTCGGCCTTGATGATGATGCGCAGCGTCTGCACTTCGCCGGCCGAGAGGTCGGTGAACATGTTCTGCAGGTTCGCGGCCTGGGCCTTCGCCAGCTTGGTGTTGCGGAACTTGCCGGCACGGTAGGTGGCGATTTCGCGCGCACGGCGCTCGTCGCTCATCACCATGAACTCGTCGCCCGCCTGCGGCACTTCGGTCAGGCCCTGGATCTCGACCGGGATCGACGGGCCGGCCGACTTGATGGTCCTGCCGTCTTCGTCGAGCATGGCGCGCACGCGGCCATAGGTCGAACCCGCCAGCACCACGTCGCCGGTCTTGAGCGTGCCGGACTGCACCAGCACGGTCGCGACCGGGCCGCGGCCCTTGTCGAGCTGCGCTTCGATGACCAGGCCCTTGGCGGCGGCATCCACCGGCGCCTTGAGTTCCAGCACTTCGGCCTGCAGCAGCACCTGCTCGAGCAGGTCGTCGATGCCCTGGCCCGTCTTGGCGGACACCGGCACGAACGGCACGTCGCCGCCGTACTCTTCGGGCACCACCTCTTCGGCCACCAGTTCCTGCTTCACGCGGTCCGGGCTGGCATCGGGCTTGTCGATCTTGTTGATGGCAACCACGATCGGCACACCCGCAGCCTTCGCGTGCTTGATGGCTTCCTTGGTCTGCGGCATGACGCCGTCGTCGGCCGCCACCACGAGGATGACGATGTCGGTGGCCTGTGCACCGCGGGCACGCATGGCCGTGAAGGCCTCGTGGCCCGGGGTGTCGAGGAAGGACACCATGCCGCGTTCGGTCTGCACATGGTAGGCACCGATGTGCTGCGTGATGCCGCCGGCTTCGCCCGCTGCAACCTTGGCGCGGCGGATGTAGTCGAGCAGCGAGGTCTTGCCGTGGTCGACGTGGCCCATGACGGTCACGACCGGTGCGCGCGGCAGGGCTTCGGCGGTTTGCGCCGACACGTCCTCGTCGGTGAAGGCTTCGGGGTCGTCCAGCGCGGCAACGACCGCGTTGTGGCCCATTTCCTCCACCAGGATCATGGCGGTGTCCTGGTCCAGCGACTGGTTGATGGTCGCCATCTGGCCCAGCTTCATCAATTGCTTGATGACTTCCTGTGCCTTGACGGCCATCTTGTGCGCGAGCTCGGCCACCGTGATGGTTTCGGGCACGTGCACTTCGAGAATGCGCGCCTCCACCGGTGCGGCCTGCACGTGCTCTTCGTGGCCTCCGCGGTCATTGCTGCCACGGCGGCCGCGCGGGCCTCCGCGCCAGTTGCCGCGGCCGACACCGCCGCTGGCATCGCCGCGGGTCTTGATTTCCTTCTTCTTGGCAGGATCGCCCGCCCAGCTCGAGGAGAGCTTGGCCGACTTGACTTCCTTGCCGGCACCGGCGGCGCCAGGGGCTGCGGCAGCACCCGGTGCGGCCGGCGCGCCGGGGCGCGCTGCGGGCGCGGCCGGCTTGTGCAGCGTGCCCTTGACCGCGGCCTTTTCGGGCTGCGGCTTCTCGGGCGCCTTGTGCGGCACCAGCACGCGCGCCGGTGCGTTCATCATGGCGCGGATGGCTTCGGCTTCGGCCAGGGCCTTGCGGCGGCGCTCGTCCAGGTCCTTGGCGCGGGCGGCTTCCTCGTCGGCACGGGCCTTCGATTCGGCGGCGGCCTTGGCCTTGGCGTCTTCCTTGGCTTGCGTGGCGGCGGTCTGGGCAGCCAGCTTGGTGTCGGCGGCCTGCTGTTCGGCGGCGGCTGCAGCGGCTGCAACAGGCGCTGCGGCCGGCTTGGCCGCTTCCTTGGCGGGCGCGGCCGCGGCTGCGTCAGCGGCCTTCTTCTCTGCAGCGATGCGCGCAGCTTCCTGCTCGGCCTGCTCTGCACGCTCGGCCTTCTCGGCCTGTTCGCGTTCGCGGGCTTCGGCTTCTTCGCGCAGGCGGCGCTTCTCGGCCAGTTCTTCTTCCTGGCGGCGGATCAGCTCGGCCTGGCGGCGCGCCTCTTCCTCGCGGCGGGCCAGTTCGGCTTCGTCGATGCGGGGTGCGGCAGGTGCCGCGGCGGGCGCTTCGGCCACCGGTTGCGCTTCGGGCGTGGCCGGGTGGCCGTCGTCGCGCTGGATGAAGGTGCGCTTCTTGCGCACCTCGACCTGGATGGTGCGGGCGCGGCCGGTGGCGTCGGCCTGCTTGATCTCGCTGGTCGACTTTTTCGTCAGCGTGATCTTCTTGCGCTCGGGCTCGGCGGTGCCATGGCTGGCTTTGAGAAAGCCGAGCAGGCGCTGCTTGTCAGCCTCGGTGAGTGCATCGGTGGGTGCCGCCTTGGGCACGCCTGCGCTCTTGAGCTGGTCAAGCAAGGTTTCGGGAGTCTTCTTGAGCTCGTTCGCGAACTCGGCGACAGTGGTACTGGACATATTGGTTTCGTGCCTCCATGACCATCACTCTTGGCCGGCGAACCAATGTTCGCGGGCTTTCAAGATGAGGGCTTTGGCGTCATCGGCGCTGTGGCCGGTGATCTCGGTGAGTTCATCGACCGCGAGGTCGGCGAGGTCGTCGCGGGTGTGCACACCCGCCTCGGCCAGCTTGGGAATCAGCTCGGGGTCGAGGCCTTCGAGGTCGCGCAGATTCTGCGAGACGGTCTCGACGCCCTCTTCCTTGGCGATTTCCATGGTCAACAGCGCATCCTTGGCGCGCGAACGAAGCTCGTTGATGGTGTCTTCGTCGAAGGCTTCGATCTCCAGCATTTCGGAGATCGGCACATAGGCGACTTCCTCGAGGCTGTTGAAGCCCTCGGAGATCAGGATGTCGGCGATTTCCTCGTCGACGTCGAGCTTTTCCATGAACAGCTTGCGGCTGGCGTCGGTTTCGCTCGCCTGCTTCTGGGCCGATTCATTGGCGTCCATGATGTTGATCTTCCAGCCGGTCAGATCGGAGGCGAGCCTCACATTCTGGCCGCCGCGGCCGATCGCGATGGCGAGGTTTTCCTCGTCGACCACCACGTCCATGGCGTGCTTTTCTTCATCGACCACGATCGACGACACGTTGGCCGGAGCCAGGGCGCCGATCACGAACTGGGCCGGGTCTTCGCTCCACAGCACGATGTCCACGCGCTCGCCGGCGAGCTCGTTGGTCACGGCATTGACGCGGGTGCCGCGCACGCCGACGCAGGTGCCGATCGGGTCGACACGCTTGTCGTGCGAGAGCACGGCGATCTTGGCGCGCGAACCGGGGTCGCGGGCGCAGCTCTTGATTTCGAGCAAGCCCTGTTCGATCTCGGGCACTTCCTGGCGGAACAGCTCGATCATGAACTCGGGCGCCGAGCGCGAAAGGATGATCGGCGCGCCGCGCAGCGTCAGGTCGACTTCCATGATCATGGCCCGCACGCGGTCGCCGTTGCGCAGGTTTTCCTTGGCGATCATCTCGCTGCGGCGCAGGCGCCCTTCGACGCGGCCGGCCTCCACGATGATGTCGCCCTTGTCCAGGCGCTTGACGGTACCCACGAAGATCTTGTCGCCGCGCGACATGAAGTCGTTGAGCAGCATCTCGCGCTCGGCGTCGCGGATCTTCTGCAGGATGACCTGCTTGGCCGCCATGGCGCCGATGCGGCCGATCGGCACCGAGTCCACCGCTTCCTCGATGTACTCGCCGACCTCGATGTCGGGCATTTCTTCCTTGGCTTCGAACAGGAGGATTTCCTGGTCGGGCAGCTGCAGGCCGGCTTCGTCGGGGACGACGTGCCAGCGGCGGAAGGTTTCGTAGTCGCCGCTGTCGCGGTCGACCGAGACGCGGATGTCCACGTCGCCCTGGTGGAGCTTCTTGGTGGCTTGCGCCAGCGCGGATTCGACCGCGCCGAAAACCACGTCGCGCTCGACGTTCTTCTCGCGCGAGATCGCATCCACCAACATCAACATTTCGCGATTCATGCCACCCACTCCTCTAGTCAGTCCGGAACGTTGGTTCCGTCGTCAATATCCGAAAAACCCGGTTGGGTTTTGGCCTTGCGGCCCTTGAAATCCACAATTGGCGCGAGCCGCGCATCGCGCAGCTCATCCAGCACGAAACCCAGCGCATGCAACTTTGCAGGCGCGCGCTTCTTGCTGACTTTTTGACCCGGTTTTGGCTCCGGCGCATCGCTCCAGACGATTTGCCAGCCCGGGGCCCCGTCGGCCCCCGCCACGCGCTCCAGCGTGCCGCGAAACTTCTTGCGGGTGGCAGACACCTGCCCCGCCGCCGCGGCACCCATGGGCGCCTTGAGCGTGATGTCGATCACCTCGCCCACGAAACGCTCGAAATCCTGCTCATTGCGAAGCGGACGGTCAATACCCGGCGAGGAAACCTCGAGCCGCTTGTAATCGACACCGTCGACCTCGAGCGCAAACTGCAACTGGCGCGTGACCTTCTCGCAATCCTCGACCGTCACAAAGGGTTCGGGAATGCCTGCAGCCACAGCTTCCGATGTGGGGGCAGTCCAGGGCAAATCAATTGTCACGCGCAGCAATCCCCCGGCCGAGCGTTCGATCTCGACCAGGTCGTAGCCGAGACCGGCAACGGTTTGTTCCACTGTCTGCTGCAATGCCACGTGTTTGAATTTGCCTTGTAAAAATGCTTATGCGTGCCACCCGCCCGCCACGGGTGTCACGCATCGAAATTGCATAGACCAAAAAAAACGGGCGGTTGGTACCCGCCCGTTTGGTCGTGAGCCTCGAATTATATGCTATTCCCGTGATAAATGAAGTGGCTTGGGCTGCTCAAAGCGCCACTTTGCGCCGGGATTTTGACCAGACGACGGCAAACAGCACCGAACCGAGCGCCAATGCGGCGGCCGCCACCAGCAGCGGGAGCTCGAAAGACCCGGTCCGCTGGGCCAGCGGCGCCGCAAACAGCGGGCCGATGATCTGCCCGACGCCATAGGAAGCGGTCGCATAGCCGATCAGCCCGGCTGCGGCATTGCCGCGCAGCCGGCGCGCATCCCGCATCGCAAAAAGCGTGATGGCCGTGAAAGGCATGCCCAGCAGCAGGCTGCCGAGCGCAAAGCCGGTGATGGTGGGCCACGCCACCGACAGCACCACGCCCAGCGCCTGCAGCGCATAGGCTGCGGCCAGCAGCAGCCGGTTGTCCCAGTGCACGGGCGCGCGGGCGCCGATCAGCGCGCCGGGGATGATCGCCAGCCCGAACAGCGGCCAGAAGAAGTCGGGCCATGGCGAGCCCGGCAGTGCCTGGCGCGCGATCACCGGCAGGAAGGTGGCGGTGATGATGTAGCCGAAGCCGGCCAGCCCATAGAGCGCGACCAGCCAGACGGCGTCGCTGCGCGCGGAAGGCGACGCGGCCGCACCGGCCTGGGCGGAAGGCGCGCCCGCGGAGCCTTGCCCCGAGGGCAGTTCGCCATCATCGAACACGCGCCAGATCAGCGCCACCAGCACCACCGCCAGCAGGCCCAGGCCGATCCATCCCGCCTCGGAACCCCAGCGCCCCAGGGCGCCGCCGAGCAGGCCGGTCATCGCGATGCCGATGCCGGGGCCGGTGTAGATCACGCCGGCCAGCGCCGGGGAATGGGCCTCGGCGAGCCGCCGCAGGCCCCAGCCGGACGCAAAGACGAAGACCCAGGCGCTCATCACGCCGGCCGCGGTGCGCAGGATGCCCCAGCTCGTGAAACTGTGCAGCACCCCCATGCCCACCAGCAGCGCGGCCGTGGCCACCAGGCCGCCGCGCACCATGGTCTTGGCCTGGATGCCGATGGCCGCGCAACTGACCGCGCCCAGAAAGTAACCAAGGTAATTGAGCGAAGCCAGCACGCCGCCGGCCTCGAGTTGGAGCTTTCCCTCGTGCAGCATGATCGGCAGCATGGGCGTGAAGGCAAAGCGCCCCAGGCCCATGGCAACGGCCAAGGTCACCATGCACGCCAGTGCCGCGCGCCAGGCACCGCGCCTGTCCCGTCCGATATCCGACATTTCTTGCAATTCCGTTGTTCTATTCCAGCAGCGCGGCGGCCACCAGTTTCTTGGTGTAGGGGTGCTCGGGCGCGTCGAGCACGCGCTCCACGGCGCCGGCTTCGAGGA
This sequence comes from Variovorax sp. 05T418, assembly GCF_056396385.1. NCBI lineage: Bacteria > Pseudomonadati > Pseudomonadota > Betaproteobacteria > Burkholderiales > Comamonadaceae > Variovorax > Variovorax sp. 05T418. The sequence goes on from NZ_JBFTLJ010000012.1 coordinate 102,671, forward strand.
TGGCGCCGTCCTTCATCACGATGACCTGGTGCGCCATGGCGCGGATCACCTCCACGTCGTGCGTGATCAGCAGGTAGCTCAGGCCGCGCTCCCGCTGCAGGCGCTGCAGCAGGCCCAGCACCTGCTTCTGGATGGTCACGTCGAGCGCGCTGGTGGGCTCGTCGAGCACCAGCAGCTGCGGGTCGACGATGAGCGCGCGCGCGATCGCGAGCCGCTGGCGCTGTCCGCCCGAGAACTCGTGCGGATAGCGGTCGAGCAGCGAGGGAAACTGCGCCTCGCCCAGGCCCACGTCGGCCAGCGCCGCCAGCGCCCGCGCGCGGCGCTGCGCCGTGTCGAGCTCAGGCGCGTGCACGCGCAGCCCCTCGCCCACGATCTGCTCGACCGTCATGCGCGGCGAGAGCGAGGAGAACGGGTCCTGGAAAACCACCTGCATGACCCGGCGCAAGGCCAGGTCGGAACTCCGGTCCACCGCCCAGCCCTTGCCGTCCACCTTGAGCGCGCCCTGGTGCTTCAGCAGCCCGAGGGCGGCCAGCGCCAGCGTGGACTTGCCCGATCCGGACTCGCCGACCACGCCCAGCGTTTCGCCCGGTGCGATGCGGAAATCCGCGTTCTGCACCGCAATGAATTCGCCCTTGCGGAACCAGCCGGCAAAACCGGGCCGCGGCACGGGGTAGCTCACACGCAGGCCCGTGGCCTCGAGCACCGGCCGCGCGCCGGCACCCGCGGGCACGGCGATGACATCGCGCTGCGGGTGGCTGTCGATCAGCTTGCGGGTGTAGGCGTGCTGCGGCGCCTCGAACACGGCCGCCACGGCGCCCTGCTCCACCACGTGGCCGTCTTCCATCACGGCAATCCGGTCGGCGAAGCGGCGCACCAGGTTGAGGTCGTGCGTGATGAGCAGCACGGCCATGCCATGCTTGCGCTGCAGATCGGCGAGCAGCTCGAGGATCTGCGCGCGCACCGTGACGTCGAGCGCGGTGGTCGGCTCGTCGGCCAACAGCAGGCGCGGCTTGCAGGCCAGCGCCATGGCGATCATCGCGCGCTGGCGCTGGCCGCCTGAAAGCTGGTGCGGAAACGCCCGCGCCCGCCGCGCCGGCTCCGGAATGCCGGTGTCGGCCAGCAACTGCACGGCGGCCGCCTGGGCCGCGCGCGCCGACAGGCCCTCGTGCAGTTCGAGCACCTCGGCGATCTGGTCGCCCACGGTGTAGAGCGCGTTGAGGGCGGTCATCGGCTCCTGGAAGATCATCGCGATCTCCTTGCCGCGGATGCCGCGCAGCTCACGCTCCGGAATCGAGAGCAGGTCGCGCCCGCTTGGCGCATCTGCGGAGCCGAACAAGGTCGCGGCGCCGGCCACCTCGGCGTTCTGCGCCAGGCGCAGCAGCGACAGCGCCGTCACGGTCTTGCCCGAACCCGATTCGCCGACCAGCGCGAGCTTCTCGCCCGCGGCGATGCGGAAGTCGATGCCGTGCACCACCTCCTTGCCGCCGAAGGCCACGCGCAGCTCTTTCACGTCCAGCAGCGGCTGGAGATGCTTGATTTGGCTCACTTGTCGGCCTTCCGCGGATCGAGGGCATCGCGCAGCGCGTCGCCCATGAAGGTGAGCAGCATCAGCGTCACGACCAGCACGCCGAAAGTCGACAGCGAGATCCACCAGGCGTCGATGTTGGCCTTGCCCTGGCTCAGCAGTTCGCCGAGCGACGGCGTGCCCGGCGGCACGCCCAGGCCCAGGAAATCGAGCGAAGTGAGCGCCAGGATGGCCGCGCTCATGCGAAACGGCAGGAAGGTGACGACCGGCACCATGCTGTTGGGCAGGATGTGGCGCCACATGATCTGCAGGTTGCCCACGCCCAGCGCCCGAGCGGCGCGCACGTAGTCCATCTGGCGGTTGCGCAGGAACTCGGCGCGCACGTAGTCGGCCAGGCCCATCCAGCCGAACAGGCTCAGCAGGATCAGCAGCAGCGCCACGCTGGGCGCGAAGATGGCGCTGAAGATGATCAGCAGGTAGAGCTCGGGCATCGAGGCCCAGATCTCGATGAAGCGCTGGAACGCGAGGTCGATCTTGCCCGCGAAGTAGCCCTGCACCGCCCCCGCCGCCACGCCCAGCACCGTGCCGATGACGGTCAGCGCCAGGCCGAACAGCACGCTCACGCGAAAGCCGTAGATCAGCTGCGCGAGCAGGTCGCGGCCGCGGTCGTCGGTGCCGAAGAAGTTCTCGCCCGACGGCGCCGCGGGATTGGGCTGGGAAGCAAAGTAGTTCAGCGTGCGCGGACCGTAGCGGTTGGGTGCATAGAGCGCCCAGTTGGCGCCCTCGGTGATGCGCTTCTGGATGAAGGGATCGAGGTAGTCGGCGGGCGTTTCGAAGTCTCCGCCGAAGGTTTTCTCGGAATAGTCGCGCAGCACCGGGAAGTAGGTCTGCCCGGCGTAGCGCACGACCAGCGGCTTCTCGGTGGACAGCAGCTCGGCGAACAGGCTCAGCACCACCAGCGTCGAGAAGATGACCAGGCTCCAGAACCCCAGCGGATTGCGGCGGAAGCGGCGCCAGGCGCGGCGGCCCGGGCTCGCGGAAACGACAACGGCGGCGCTAGTCAAACTTGACCCTCGGATCGACCCAGACGTAGCAGAGGTCGGAAATCAGCTTGGTGACCAGGCCGATCAGCGTGAACAGGTAGAGCGTGCCCAGCACCACGGGATAGTCGCGGCGGATCACGCTCTCGTAGCTCAGCAGGCCCAGGCCGTCGAGTGTGAACAGCGTCTCGATCAGCAGCGAGCCGGTGAAGAACGCGCCGATGAAGGCCGACGGAAAGCCGGTGATGATCGGGATCAGCGCATTGCGGAACACATGCTTCCAGAGCACCTGCCGCTGCGACAGCCCCTTGGCGCGCGCGGTCAGCACGTACTGCTTGCGGATTTCCTCGAGGAAGGAATTCTTCGTGAGCATGGCGGTGACGGCAAAGCTGCCGAGCACCATCGACGTCACCGGCAGCGCGATGTGCCACAGGTAGTCGACGATGCGCGCGCCCCAGTTCATGCTCTCCCAGTTGGGCGACGTGAGGCCGCGCAGCGGAAACCACTGCAGCTGCCCGCCGAAGATCACGAGCAGCGCCACCCCCAGCACGAAGCCCGGAATGGCATAGCCGACCAGCACGATCAGCGTGGTGATGAAGTCGAAGCGCGTGCCGGCCCTCACCGCCTTGGCCACGCCGAGCGGCACCGCGATCAGGTAGCTGATGAAGAAGGTCCAGAGGCCGAGGCTGATCGACACCGGCATCTTCTCCTTGATGAGCTGCCAGACGTCCTTGCGCTGGTAGAAGCTGGTGCCCAGGTCGAAGCGTGCGAACGACTTCAGCATGGTCCACAGGCGCTCGTGGGCGGGCTTGTCGAAGCCGTAGAGCTTGCGGATGTCCTCGACGCGCTGCGGGTCGAGGCCCTGGCGGCCGCGGTAGCCGGCGCCGCTGGCCGCGGCCCGCTCGCCGCCCGAATCGCGCCCCTGCAGCTGCGCCACCATCTGCTCGACCGGGCCGCCCGGCACGAACTGGATCACGCCGAAGGTGATGACGAGCACGCCCAGCAGCGTGGGGATCATCAGCAGCAGGCGCTTGAGGATGTAGCTGGTCATTCGGTGTTCATGTCCGGTGCGGCCGCGTCATTTGTTGATGGGCGAAGCCCACCACGTGGTGAGCGCCCAGTCGCCGGCATCGTAGTACGGCGGAATGGTCGGCGGCAGCACGAACGGCGCCGGCCGGTAGCCGACGAGGAAGGCGTTGCCGTAGTACTGCGGGATCGAGTAGTAGCCACTGGAGAGCACCCGGTCGAGCACGCGCATGGCCGTGGCCAGCTCGGGCCGCGTGGTGGCCGCCAGCACCTTGCCGACCACTGCGTCGACCGCCGGATCGGCAATGCCCCAGATATTGGACGAGCCCGTCGTGTCGGCCGCCTTGGAGCCGAACAGCTCGAGCAGCTCGCCGCCCGGCGCGCTGTTGCCGGGCAGGCGCAGCGAGGTCATCTCGAAGTCGAAGTTCTGCATGCGCTGCTGCGAGAGCGAGAAATCGACCGTGCGGAAGGTCATCTCGATGCCGAGCTTGCGCAGCGCCGTCTGCAGCGGTGTCACGACGCGGATCAGCCCGGGCTGGTCATTGAGGAACTCGATCGTGAAGGCCTCGTTCTTCGCGTTGCGCAGCGCGCCGTCGCGGTAGGTCCAGCCGGCCTCCTCCAGCAGCGCCCTCGCCTTGCGCAGGTTCTCGCGCAGGCTGTTGGGCGGCGCCGTGCTCGGCGGCTGCGGGGCCGGGCCGAACACCTCGGGCTTGAGCTTGCTGCGCAGCGGCTCCATCAGCGCAAGTTCGTCGGGCTTGGGCAGGCCCTCGGCGTGGAACTCGCTGTTCGGAAAGTAGCCCTGCACCCGCGTGTAGAGGCCGTAGAACAGCTGGCGGTTGAGCCACTCGAAATCCATGGCCAAACCAATGGCCTGGCGCACGCGCACGTCCTTGAACTTGTCCTTGCGGATGTTGAACACATAGCCCTGGAAATCGCCGGGGTTGTGGTTCTCGAAGGCGCGCTTGACGATCTCGCCGCTGTCGAACTGCCTGCCCTTGTACTGGCGCGCCCAGTTGCGCGAGGTGAATTCGCGCATGAAGTCGAACTCGCCGGCCTTCAGGCCCTCGAAGCGCGCGGTTTCGTCCAGGTAGACCCGGAAGGTGATGCGATCGAAGTTGTACAGCCCCTTGCGCACCGGCAGGTCGGCGCCCCAGTAGTCGGCGCGGCGCACGTAGGTGATGTCGCGGCCCAGGCGGTCGCTGGCCGGCTTGTAGGGGCCGGAGCCGATCGGCATCTCGGTGACGATCTGGTCGAACGGCTTGCCCCCGCCCCATTGGCGGCTGAAGACCGCCATGCCGCCAATCACCAGCGGCAGCTCGCGGTTCGGACTCGCGAAGTCGAAGCGCACGACGCGCTCGCTGGTGGCCGTCGCCTTCTTCACTTCGGCGTAGATGGTGCGGTACTGCGGCGCGGCCTGCGGGCCGGTCAGGGTGTTGAACGAATGCACCACGTCGGCCGCCAGCACCGGCGAGCCGTCGTTGAAGCGCGCCTTGGGGTTCAGGCGGAAGGTGGCCGAGAGGCGGTCGGGTGCCACCTCGACGTCTTCGGCGAGCAGGCCATAGACCGTGGTCGGCTCTTCGGAATTGCCCGTCATCAGGCTCTCGAACATCAGCGAGCCGATGCCCGAAGGCGCCGTGCCCTTGAGCGTGAAGGGGTTGAGCTTGTCGAAGTTGGTGGGCCGCGTGGGCGGCACCATCCGGATCTCGCCGCCCTTGGGCGCGTTCGGATTGACGTAGCTGAAGTGGGTGAAGCCGGGCGGGTACTTGATGTCGCCGAACTGCGCGTAGGCATGGGCGGCCCATGAAGGAGCCGCCGAGAGCGCCAGAAAAAGAAGCAGCCAAACCCGCATGCGAGAATTCTGCCCAAGATTTTCACGAGGCAACTTCATGGGCTTTCTTTCCGGCAAAAAACTGTTGATCACCGGCGTGTTGAGCAATCGCTCCATTGCCTACGGCATAGCCAAGGCCTGTCACGAACAAGGCGCCGAGCTTGCTTTCAGCTACGTCGGCGAGCGATTCAAGGACCGTATCACCGAATTCGCCGCGGACTTCGGCTCCAAGCTTATTTTTGACTGCGACGTGGGCGACGACGCGCAGATCGACAAGCTCTTTGCCGATCTGGCGCAGGCGTGGCCCAGGTTCGACGGGTTCGTGCACAGCATCGGCTTTGCGCCGCGCGAGGCCATTGCGGGCGACTTCCTCGAAGGCTTGTCGCGCGAAGGCTTCAAGATTGCGCACGACATCAGCGCCTATAGCTTCCCGGCCATGGCCAAGGCGGCCCTGCCCTACCTCAACGACAAGTCGGCGCTTCTCACGCTGACCTACCTCGGCGCCGAGCGCGCGCTGCCCAACTACAACACCATGGGCCTGGCCAAGGCCTCGCTCGAGGCCTCGGTGCGCTACACCGCGGCTTCGCTCGGCCCCAAGGGCATGCGGGTCAACGGCATCAGCGCCGGGCCGATCAAGACGCTGGCGGCCAGCGGCATCAAGGGCTTCGGCAAGATGCTGTCCGCCGTGGCCGACGCCTCGCCCATTCGCCGCAACGTGACCATCGAGGAAGTCGGCAACGTGGCTGCCTTCCTGCTGAGCGACCTGGCCAGCGGCGTCACCGCCGAGATCACCTATGTGGACGGCGGCTTCAGCAACGTCGTGGCGGGCATGGCCGAGTAATCCTCGGCCGAGTAATCGATCGGCAGCGGCCTCTTGCTGAACAGACGTTCCCTCCTGCTCGCCGGCCTCGGCGCGCTGGCGGCCCGCGGGGCCGCCGCGCGCGAGGCCGCGCCGGCCTTGATGCTGGCCGAGGTCTACCGCCCCGGCATGTCGCTGGACGACTACTGGGTCAGCGAAAAATTCGACGGCGTGCGCGGCTACTGGGACGGCAAGCAGCTGTGGACGCGCGGCGGCGAACCGGTGGTGGCGCCCGCCTGGTTCATCGCGCCGTTGCCCAAGCAGCCGCTCGACGGCGAGCTGTGGGCCGGCAGGGGCCAGTTCGCGCATGCGGTTTCCACCGTGCGCAGCCAGACGCCCAACGACACCGCCTGGCACAGCATGCGCTTCATGGTGTTCGACCTCCCGGCCCAGGGCGGCGATTTCACGGCGCGGCTGGCCGTCTTGCGCAAGCTGCTGCCGATCACCGATGCGCCGTGGGTGGTGCCCGTGCCGCAGGAGCGCGCAACCACCCATGCGGATCTGCAGGCCCTGCTCGCCAAGACCGTGAAGATGGGCGGCGAGGGCCTGATGCTGCACCGGGGCGGATCGCTCTACCGCGCCGAGCGCAACAGCGACCTGCTCAAGGTCAAGACCCACGACGACGCCGAGGCCCGCGTGGTCGGCCACATGCCCGGCAAGGGCCGGCACAGCGGCCGGTTGGGCGCGCTGCTGGTCGAAACTCCCGAGGGCAAGCGCTTCAAGCTCGGCAGCGGCCTGACCGATGCCGAGCGCGAGAACCCGCCCGCCATCGGCAGCTGGGTGACCTACCGCTACAACGGCACCAACCCGGGCGGCTTGCCCAGGTTCGCGCGCTTCATGCGGGTGCGCAGCGACCGGCCCTCCTGAAGCGCGGCGCGCGCCCTCCCCGCTTCTTGCCGCCTACTTCTTCGGCGCGGCCACGCAGTCCGCGTAGTAGCGCTTCTTGCCGGTTTCGTCGATGCGCGCCACCAGGCCGTGGATGTCGGTCTCGAAGCCCGGGCACTGCGAGTTGAACTCGCGCGAGAACCGGAGGTAGTCGACGATCTTCTTGTTGAAGACCTCGCCCGGAATCAGGAGCGGAATGCCCGGCGGGTACGGCGTGATCAGGCTCGTGGTGATGCGGCCTTCGAGTTCGTCGATCTCCACGCGCTCGGTCTTGCGGTGCGCAATGTGGGCGAAGGCGTCGCTCGGCTTCATGGCCGGCGTGAGGTCGCTCAGGTACATCTCGGTCGTCAGGCGCGCCACGTCGTAGCGTGCGTAGAGCTGGTGGATGTGCTGGCACAGGTCGCGCAGGCCCAGGCGCTCGTAGCCGGGATGCTGCTGGCAGAACTCCGGCAGGATGCGCCACATCGGCTGGTTGCGCGCGTAGTCGTCCTTGAACTGCTGCAGCGCCGTGAGCAGCGTGTTCCAGCGGCCCTTGGTGATGCCGATGGTGAACATGATGAAGAAGCTGTACAGGCCGGTCTTCTCCACGATCACGCCATGCTCGGCCAGGAACTTGGTCACCACGCTCGCGGGAATGCCGGTGTCGGCAAAGTTGCCTTCGAGGTCGAGGCCCGGGGTCACGATGGTCGACTTGATCGGGTCGAGCATGTTGAAGCCGTCGGCCAGCTCGCCGAAGCCGTGCCAGTTGCGCGGCGACTTCTTGCTCTTGCTCTGCTTGCCGTTCTTCTCGCCCGTCATGATCCAGTCTTCGGCGCGGCCGATGCCTTCGTCGACGAGCTTCTCGGGGCCCCAGACCTTGAACCACCACTCGTCCTTGCCGAATTCGTCTTCCACCTTGCGCATGGCGCGGCGGAAGTCGAGCGCCTCCAGGATGCTTTCTTCCACCAGCGCAGTGCCGCCGGGCGGCTCCATCATGGCGGCGGCCACGTCGCAGCTCGCGATGATCGCGTACTGCGGGCTGGTCGACGAGTGCATCAGGTAGGCCTCGTTGAACAGGTCGCGGTCGAGCGCACGGTTCTGCGAGTCCTGCACCAGCACGTGGCTGGCCTGGCTGATGCCCGCGAGCAGCTTGTGGGTCGACTGCGTGGCAAACACGAGCGACTCCTTCGGCCGCACGCGGCGCTTGCCCATCGCGTGGTAGGCGCCATAGAACGGGTGGAAGGCCGCATGCGGCAGCCAGGCCTCGTCGAAGTGCAGCGTGTCGACGTAGCCGTCGAGCATGTTCTTGATGGTCTCGGTGTTGTAGATCACGCCGTCGTAGGTCGACTGCGTGAGCGTCATCACGCGCGGCTTGACCTTGTTGGGGTCCACGTCGGCCAAGAGCGGGTTGGCCTTGATCTTGGCCTTGATGGCGCTCTGCTCGAACTCGCTCTTCGGAATCGGTCCGATGATGCCGAAGTGGTTGCGCGTGGGCTTCATGAACACCGGGATCGCGCCGGTCATGATGATCGCGTGCAGGATCGACTTGTGGCAGTTGCGGTCGACCACCACCACGTCGTCGGGCGCCACCGTGTGGTGCCAGACCATCTTGTTGCTGGTGCTGGTGCCGTTGGTCACGAAGAAGCAATGGTCGGCGTTGAAGATGCGCGCCGCATTGCGCTCGCTGGCCGCCACCGGGCCGGTGTGGTCGAGCAGCTGGCCGAGTTCTTCCACCGCGTTGCAGACGTCGGCGCGCAGCATGTTCTCGCCGAAGAACTGGTGGAACATCTGGCCCACGGGGCTCTTCAGGAACGCCACGCCGCCCGAATGGCCCGGGCAGTGCCACGAGTACGAGCCGTCTTCGGCGTAGTCGATCAGCGCCTTGAAGAACGGCGGCTGCACGCCTTCGAGGTAGCTCTTGGCCTCGCGGATGATGTGGCGCGCCACGAACTCCGGCGTGTCCTCGAACATGTGGATGAAGCCGTGCAGCTCGCGCAGGATGTCGTTGGGAATGTGGCGCGAGGTCTTGGTTTCGCCGTAGATGTAGATCGGCACGTCGGCGTTCTTGCGCCGCACCTCGCCGATGAAGTTGCGCAGGCTCAGCACCGCGGGGTCGAGGTCGGGGCCGACCGTGAATTCCTCGTCGTCGATCGACAGGATGAAGGCGCTGGCGCGGCTTTGCTGCTGCGCGAACTGGCTCAGGTCCCCGTAGCTCGTGACGCCCAGCACCTCGAAGCCCTCCGTCTCGATGGCCTGCGCGAGCGCGCGAATGCCGAGGCCCGAAGTGTTTTCGGAGCGGAAGTCCTCGTCGATGATGACGATGGGGAAGCGAAATTTCATGAGCAGGGCTCCGGACAGGCAATGAGGCGCGAAGTGTACGGAATTCGGATGAAGGATTGAGTCAGGTTTTGACACAGAATGTCGTGCATTCACCAAAGAGGAGAAGTCATGGCGAATTCCACCATCTGGTGGCTGATAGCGGGAGCCGCCATCGTGCTGGAATTGCTGTCCGGCACGGTCTACCTGTTGCTGCTGGCCACCGGCTTTGCGGCGGCGGCCATTGCGGCGCACCTGGGTGCCGGCACCGTTTCGCAACTGGTCGTGGCGGCGGTCGTCGGCGTGGGGGCGGTCCTGGTCTGGTATGCGGTCCAGCGCCGGCGTCCGGCCGCCGCGCCCACGGCATCGAACCGCGATGTCAATCTGGACATCGGCGAGATCATCCACGTCGAGGCCTGGAACCCCGACGGCACCGCCACCGTTCGCTACCGCGGCGCCCAGTGGACCGTGATTCCGCGTGCGGGCCAGGCCCCCGCCACCGGCGAGCACCGCGTGGTCGAGGTGGTCGGCAGCCGCCTCGTGGTCGACAAGACCTGATCAGAACAGAACCCTAGAGGAGAAAACCATGGAATTTTCGGTCCCCATCATCATCCTGGTCATTGCGATCATCTTCATCAGCCAGTCGGTCAAGTTCGTGCCGCAGCAGAACGCCTGGGTGCGCGAGCGCCTGGGCAAGTACCACGGCACCATGACGCCCGGCCCCAACTTCCTGATCCCGTTCATCGACCGGGTCGCCTACAAGCACAGCCTGAAGGAAATCCCGCTCGACGTGCCCAGCCAGATCTGCATCACGCGCGACAACACCCAGCTGCAGGTCGACGGCATCCTGTACTTCCAGGTGACCGACCCGATGCGCGCGAGCTACGGCTCGTCGAACTACATCGTGGCCGTGACGCAGCTGGCGCAAACGTCGCTGCGCAGCGTGATCGGCAAGCTCGAACTCGACAAGACCTTCGAGGAGCGCGACGTCATCAACGCGCAGGTGGTCGCGGCCATCGACGAGGCGGCGCTCAACTGGGGCGTGAAGGTGCTGCGCTACGAGATCAAGGACCTGACCCCGCCCAAGGAAATCCTGCTGGCCATGCAGGCGCAGATCACCGCCGAGCGCGGCAAGCGCGCCCTCATCGCCGCCTCCGAAGGCCGCCGCCAGGAGCAGATCAACATCGCCACCGGCGAGCGCGAGGCCTTCATCGCCCGCTCCGAAGGCGAGAAGCAGGCCCAGATCAACAATGCCCAGGGCGAGGCCGCCGCCATCACGGCCGTGGCCACCGCCACGGCCGACGCCATCGAACGCGTGGCTGCCGCCATCCGCCAGCCCGGCGGCGAACAGGCCGTGCAGCTCAAGGTGGCCGAGCGCGCGGTCGACGCCTACGGCAAGGTCGCGGCCGATTCCAAGACCACGCTGATCGTGCCCAGCAACATGACCGAAACCGCCGCCCTCATCGCCTCCGCGATGCGCATGGTCCAGGCCGGCAAGCCGCAGAATCCGGCCTGAGCGACTGCTACAATCGAGGGCTCAGGAGCGGTGGATGAGCGGTTTAAGTCGCACGCCTGGAAAGCGTGTGAGGGTTAATAGCCCTCCGCGGGTTCGAATCCCGCCTGCTCCGCCAGAGAAGTCATGGGTTTCATGCGGGTTTCCAGCCCGTCAGCATGTTGACCCGCATCAAACCCATCAATGCAGAAACGCTTGATGGGTTTTTTGTTGGGAAAGCGCGTTGCCTTGGCGCAACTCGGAGATTGGCCCGGCCCGCTTCGTCTGGCGCTACCATCCAAAGGTCTTACTTTCAAGCCTGCAAAAGGAGGAGCCTCGATGGCTGCACAGCCCCCCACCGTGCCGCGTGGCAAGACGTCGCTCGACAAGACGCTCAAGAAGAGCGAAGAAGTGGCCGCCGATGTGCAGCGGGCCTCGGACAATCTCGCCGTCGTGAACACGGTGCTCGAACAGGAGCTGCCGGACGAAGTGCAGGTTGGCGAGGTGGCGCAGGCCATCGAGCAGACGGGCCAGCTCGAGCAGAAGCTCGCCAAGTCGGCCGAGAAGCTGGCCGAGGTCAACGCGGCATTGAGCGAAGAAATCGAGAAGCGCCGCGAGGTAACGGCCGAGCGCGATGAAAGCCAGGCGCTGGCCGAAGAGCTCAAGGCAAGGATCCGCTCCGACAACCAGCACTGAGCGCAGCGCCGCGCCAGAACGCGCTGTCCGTATCCCTTCTCCTACGCTGCGGCCGCGTCCGGCACGCTACGCTATTGGTTCTCAGAACGAAACCACGGCATGGCCCTCATCACGTTCCTCGTCGAGGACAACAAGACCATCAGGGACAACCTGGTCCCGGCCCTCGAAGATCTGGTCAACGGCCAGGTCGTCGGCTTTGCCGAAACCGAAACGGATGCGCTCGCCTGGCTCGCCGTTCATCCCCATGACTGGCAACTGCTCATCGTCGACCTGTTCCTGAAGGAAGGCTCCGGCCTGGGCGTGCTCTCGGGCTGCAAGGCGCGCGGTCCGGGCCAGCGCGTCGTGGTGCTGAGCAACTACGTCACCGCCGACATCCGCGCACGCTGCGAAGCGCTGGGTGCCGATGCGGTGTTCGACAAGTCGCGCGATCTCGACGCCTTCATCGAATACTGCAACACCGACCGGCCCTCGGGCTTCGCAAGCCTGGCCTGAAAAGCACGGCCGGCAGGCACAAAAAAAGGGCCCGAAGGCCCTTTTCTCTTTTGCGCGCCTGGATCAGCGAACCACGGCGATCTGCGTACGCACGCCACCCTTGTAGGTGAAGAGCGTCAGCGCGCCGTTCTTGATGTCGCCCTTTTCGTCGAAGGCGATCGGGCCGGTCACGCCCTTGTATTGCACCTTGCCGACTTCGGGCAGGTACTTTTCAGGGTCGGCGGAACCGGCCTTGACCATGGCTTCGGCCAGCACGTTGACCGCGTCGTAGACGTACGGTGCGTAGATCTGCACGTCCACGCCGTTCTTGGTCTTGAACCTGGCCTTGAAGTCTTCCAGCGGCTGCTTGAAGTCGCCGTCGACACCGCCGGCCTCGGCGCAGACCACCATCTCTTCGCCGATGGCGTCGCCAGCCAGCTTGGGCAGTTCGCCGGTGCACAGGCCGTCGCCGCCCATGAACTTGACGTTCAGGCCGAGCTGCTTGACCTGCTTGAGCATCGGGCCGCCGACGGCGTCCATGCCGCCGAAGAACAGCACGTCAGGCTTGGCGGACTTGAGCTTGGTCAGGATGGCGTTGAAGTCGGTCGACTTGTCGGTGGTGAATTCGTGGCCCACGATGGTCCCGCCGGCAGCCTTGGCCGCCTTCTCGAACTCTTCGGCAACGCCCTGGCCGTAGGCCGTGCGGTCGTCGATCACGGCAATGTTCTTGCCCTTGAGCGTTTCGACGGCGTACTTGCCGAGCGTGCCGCCGAGCTGGGTGTCGTCGGCCACCACGCGGAACGTGGTCTTGAAGCCCTGGCGCGTGTACTTGGGGTTGGTTGCCGACGGCGAGACCTGCGGAATGCCGGCGTCGCTGTAGAGCTTGGAAGCAGGAATGGTCGTGCCCGAGTTCAGGTGGCCGACGATGCCGTTGACCTTGCTGTCGACCAGCTTCTGGGCCACTGCGGTGCCTTGCTTCGGATCGCCGGCGTCGTCTTCTGCCAGCAGTTCGAACTTGGCAACCTTGTCGCCGATCTTCAGGCCCTTGGCATTGAGGTCTTCGATGGCCATCTTGGCGCCGAGCTCGTTGTCCTTGCCCAGGTGGGCAATGGCACCGCTGGTGGGGCCGACGTGGCCGATCTTGACGATCAATGCATCTGCCGGAGGCGCTGCAGGTGCGGGGGCCGCTGCCGTGGGCGCCGGAGCGGCGGGCGCAGCAGCTTCTTCTTTCTTGCCGCAAGCCACAAGCGTGAGAGCAGCCAGTGCGACCGCAGTCCATTTCAATTGCATGAGAACCTCCAGAACATTGATGAATAAACCAAAAACCGGTCGTGTGATCCGGGCGCGAAGACCTCGCAAGTTTCGCGCCGCAGACCAGCGGCACCCTCCCGCCCCATCGACCTGGCGCGCAGTTTAGCTGAAGCTTTATGCGCCGGAAGCTGGCGTAGACCCTGTGTTTTCAGAGAGCTCGGCGGCCATGGCTTCGATCACCAAGGCACGCAGCACGGCCTCGATTTCCTCCCGCAGCCGGGGCACCATCGCATCGAGCTGCTGCTGCACGGCGGCCGAGACCGTGTCGCTCAGGCGCTCTTCCAAAGACAGGTCGACGCGCTGCAGCACGCGGTGCAGAAGCTGCTCTTCGAGGCGGACGATTTCGGCCTCGGAACGCTGCTCGGCCGGAGGCAATGCCACGGCTTCGGCGGGGTCGACCGCCGGTGGTGGCGGCGCGCTGGCGGGCGTTGCCGCCTCGGCGGCAGGCGGCTCGGCGGGGAGGTCGAGCACCGTGGTCAGCGTGGGAACGAACCGGGGCGGCGTGCGCAGCGTGCTGGCCATCAGGAGGCGCTCCTTGCAAAGTCGTGCGGCTGGATCGAATAGCCCCGGTCGGCATAGTGGCGCCAGCGCGAGCGGCCGATCTGCCGATCGTCGGTCTCGTTGCTCACGATGTCGACCAGGCGCTCGAAGCGCTCGAAGCCGACGGGCACCGTGGGCCCGAGATTGACCAGCATCTCGCGGTGCGCGAGCCCCGCGGCGTCCGCGCCCTCGGCGCAAAGAATGACCGGCGAGCGCGCCACCAGGTGGGGCTGCGCATCGCCGCGGCAATGCGCGATGAAGTCGCAGGGCGAGAGCTGCCAGAGCGCCGCATCGACCGCCTCCAGCATCTGCGGCTCGCCCACCACGACCACCCGCAAGCCGCGCACGCTCACGGCCTTGCGCACCAGCCGGCAGGCGTAGTTCGCCTTGTCCGGCAGATTGAAATGAAAGCCGATTTCCGTCACTGCGCGGACCGGGCCTTGCGCGCGGCCGCGCCGGGCTCCTTGCGCGCCGCCTTCTTGGGCGATACCGCCTGGGCCGCGCCGCTGCGCGCGCGTTCCATCAGATAGGAGACCAGCAGGCCCACCGGCCGGCCGGTCGAGCCCTTGGCCGCCCCGCTCTTCCAGGCCGTGCCTGCGATGTCCAGGTGGGCCCAGGTGAAATCGCCGGCAAAGCGCTGCAGGAACTTGGCCGCGGTGATGGCGCCGCCGGCTCGGCCGGCCACGTTGGCGACGTCGGCAAAGTTGCTCTTCAGGCCTTCGGCGTATTCGTCGTCCAGCGGCAGCCGCCAGCAGCGGTCCTGCGACTGCTCGCCGGCCGCCTGGAGCGCCTCGGCCAGCGAATCGTCGCTGGTGAACAGGCCGCTGCGCACGCCGCCCAGCGCCACCACGCAGGCGCCGGTGAGCGTGGCGATGTCGATCACGGCCGCGGGCTCGAAGCGCTTGGCATAGGTGAGCGCGTCGCACAGGATGAGGCGGCCTTCGGCATCGGTGTTGAGCACTTCGATGGTCTGGCCGCTCATGCTGGTCACCACGTCGCCGGGCTTGATCGCGCGGCCGTCGTTCATGTTCTCGCACGAGGGCACGAGGCCCACCACGTTGATGGCCGGCTGGATCTCGCCAAGCGCGCGGAAGGTGCCCAGCACGCTGGCCGCGCCGCACATGTCGAACTTCATTTCGTCCATTTCGGCCGCCGGCTTGAGCGAGACGCCGCCGGTGTCGAAGGTGATGCCCTTGCCGACCAGCACCACGGGCGCCTGGTCCTTGGGCCCGCCCTGGTAGCGCAGCACGATGAAACGCAGCGGTTCGGCCGAGCCTTGCGCCACGGCCGCGAACGAGCCCATGCCGAGTTTTTGCACTTCCTTGGGACCCAGCACCTCGCATTTGACGCGGGGCAGCTTGCCGAGCTCCTTGGCGGCCTCGGCCAGCAGCGTGGGCGTGCAGTAGTTGCCGGGGCGGTTGCCCCACTCCTTGGCGAGCTCGATGCCGGCGACGGTGGCACGGGCTTCGTCGAAGGCCGTGCCCACCGCTGCCGCGTCGGCCACGCCGAGCGTCAGGTGGCGGATGGTGCGCCCGTTCTCGCCGTTCGAGGTCTTGGCCTTGGTGGTGGTGTAGACGTAGCTGGCGTCGGCGGCGGCGGCCACCGCGCTGCCCACGGCAGCGCCGTCGGCCTCTTGCGCGAAGGCCATGACGACCCGCTTGGGCCCGTAGGCCTTGGCCGCATTGACCGCCGCAATGACGCCGCTGCGCACCGAGGCGGGCTTGCCGTCGCCGATGGCGGCCAGCACCACGCGCGAGGCCACCACCTCGTCGGGGTGGTAGAGCGCGAGCAGCTTGCCGGCCTTGTCGGGCAGGTCGCCCGCCTTGCGGGCGCTGGCGATCAGCGCGGACAGGGGGTCCTTGGCCGTGAGGGGGGCGCTGCCGACGAGCACGATCAGCACGTCGGATTTTTCGGCCGCGGCGCGGGCGACGGTGAGGGTCTTGAGCTGAAAGTCCATAATCCTTTTTTTCCTCGAACGATGTTATTCCATTCTTCCCTACGCAAGGAGCTGTCGCGCAGCTTCGGAGCGACCCTCGTGGTCCTGGTCACCATCGTGATGACCATGATGCTCATCCGCACGCTCGGGCTCGCCTCCAAGGGCAGCGTGAACCCGTCCGAAGTGTTCCTCGTGATGGCGTACACGGTGCTCGGCTACATGCCGACCATCCTGAGCCTGAGCCTGTTCATCGCCATTGTCGGCACCTTGTCGCGCATGTACCGCGACAGCGAGATGGTGATCTGGTTTTCCAGCGGACGGGGCCTGGCCGATTTCGTCGAGCCGCTGTTCCGCTTCGCCTGGCCGGTGCTGGTGCTGATCGCGGTGATGGCGCTGCTGGGCTGGCCGTGGGCCAACTCGCAGACCATCGGCATGCGGGCGCAATATGAAGGGCGCAGCGACATCGAGCGGGTCACGCCGGGCGAATTCCGCGAATCGTCCGGGCGCATGCGGGTCTTCTTCATCGACAAGGACACGCCGGATGGCGCCACGGCCACCAACGTGTTCATCTGGGCGGTCGAGCGCGGCCTGCAGATCACGACCTCGGCGCGCAGCGGACGCATCGAGAACGTCGGCAACAACCGCTTCCTGATGCTGAGCAACGGGCAGCGGCTGGAGCGGCCGCTGCTGCCCACCGCGGGGCTCAAGATCAGCGAATTCGAGACCTATGGCACCCGGGCCGGCGGCACCTCCGACTTCTCCGCGGACAACACGCCGGCGCGCGCCAAGCCCACGCTCCAACTGCTGCGCGAGCCCGGCGACGCCAGCCACGGCGAGCTGGCCTGGCGCATCGGCATGCTGCTGGCGGCCATCAATTTCGTGCTGCTGGCGCTGACGGTGTCGAGCGTCAACCCGCGCGTGGGGCGAAGCGGCAACCTGCTGTTCGCGCTGTTCGCCTTCGTCGTCTACTACAACATGCTCAACCTGGGCCAGAGCTGGATCAGCTCCGGGCGCTTCAGCATGGGCTCGTTCATGCTGCTGCTGCACGGCGGCGTCCTGCTGATCGGCGTGGCATGGCTGCTCCTGCGCAACAACAACTGGGGCCGCAGGCGCAGGACCGAGCACGTCATGGCCGGCGGCCTGCCGCCTTCGCCGCCCTCGAAAATCGACCCGACCTCGTGAAAACAATCCGACGCCTGATCTATGTCGAGGCACTGAAGGCCGTGGCTTTCGTGACCCTCGGCTTCCTGAGCCTGTTCTTCTTCTTCGACTTCGTCGACGAGCTGCAGTCGATCGGCCGGCCCGAAAGCCTTGCCTACGGCCCTGCGCAGGCACTGATCTACGTGACCCTGCTGATTCCGAGCCACCTTTACGAACTGCTTCCGATCACGGTGCTGATCGGCTGCATCTTCGTGATGGCGCGCCTTGCGCAAAGCTCGGAATACACCATTCTTCGCACCAGCGGCCTGGGGCCGTGGCGCGCGCTGCGCACCCTGCTGCTGCTGGGCGTGGGCTTCGTCTTCCTGACCTTTGCCATCGGCGACTACATCGCACCGGCGTCCGAGCGCACCGGCCAGCTGCTCAAGTCGCGCTACCAGGGCTCCTACTCGCTGGTCGGCAACACGGGCGCATGGCTCAAGGAAAAGCGCGAGAACGTGTCCTATGCCGTCAACGTGCTGTCCATCGCGCGCGACGGTTCGCTCAAGAATGCGCGCATCTTCGAGTTCGACGCCAACGGCTATGTGCGCAAGCAGCTCGTCGCGTCCTCGGCACGCATCTTCGACGACCACTGGCAGCTGTCGGACGTCGAACTGCAGGACTACGAAACGCGCATCTCGGCAGAAAAGGCCCGCATCGTGACCACCAAGGTGCCGCAGCTCGACTGGCCGACCACGCTGACCAGCGAAATGGTGTCGGTGGCGCTGCTGCGGCCCGACCGAATGGGCACGCTGGACCTGTTCGACTACATCCGGCACCTGGAGGCCAACGGCCAGACCGCGCAGCGCTACGAGATCCAGTTCTGGCGCAAGGTCTTCTACCCGCTCTCATGCCTGGTGATGGTGGTGCTCGCCCTGCCCTTCGCCTACCTGCACTTCCGCCAGGCCGGCATCACCACCTACGTGTTCGGCGGCGTGATGATCGGCATCAGCTTCTTCCTGCTGAACAACGTCTTCGGCTATCTCGGCAACCTGAGCAACTGGTCGCCATGGCTGACGGCGGCGGCGCCCGGGCTCATCTATTCGGTGATGTCGCTGGCTGCCTTCAGCTGGCTGGTGCTTCGAAGGTAGCGAAAGATGGCCACGGGGAATGCAAGGGGCATCGTGCTGCTGGCCCATGGTTCGCGCGACGAACGCTGGCGCGAGCCCATCGAGGCGGTGGCCGCACGCGTGACGGCGCTCGACCCGCAGGCCCGCGTGGCCTGCGCCTACATGGAGCTTGCGGCGCCCGACCTGCGCACCGCGGCCGCGGCCCTGATTGCCAGCGGCGCCAGGAGACTTCGGGTGGTTCCGCTCTTCCTCGGCATGGGCAAGCATGCCCGCGAAGACCTGCCGCTGCAGGTGGATGCGCTGCGCCAGACCTGGCCGCAGGTCGACTTCCAGCTGGCCGGCATCGTTGGCGAAGAGCCCGAGCTGGTCGATCTGCTGGCCAGAATTGCAAGCAAATCTTGAACTTGCAGCAATTTCCATAGACTCCGAAGGCATAATGAATTCCGCAATAAGACGGAATTTGATATGAATCTGCACCAGTTCAAGTTTGTTCAGGAAGCCGTGCGGCGCAACCTGAACCTGACGGAGGCGGCGAAGGCGCTGCACACCTCGCAGCCGGGCGTGTCCAAGGCGATCATCGAGCTCGAGGAAGAGCTCGGCGTCGAGATCTTCGCGCGCCATGGCAAGCGCCTGAAGCGGGTCACCGAGCCGGGCCAGCACGTGATCGCGAGCATCGAATTGATCATGCGCGAAGTCGGCAACCTCAAGCGCATCGGCGAGCAGTTCAGCGCGCAGGACAGCGGCACGCTCTCGATCGCCACCACCCACACCCAGGCGCGCTACGTGCTGCCGGTGCCGGTGGCCAAGCTGCGCGAGGCCTACCCCAAGGTCAACGTGAGCCTGCACCAGGGCTCGCCCGACCAGGTGGCGCGCATGGTGATCGACGAGATCGCCGAAGTGGGCATTGCCACCGAGTCGCTCTCGGACTACACCGAGCTCGTGACCCTGCCCTGCTACGAATGGCAGCACGTGCTGGTGCTGCCCAAGGACCATCCGCTGGCGGCCAAGGAGCGCATCTCGCTCGAAGACCTGGCGCACGAGCCCATCATCACCTACCACCCGTCGTTCACCGGCCGCACGCGCATCGACCATGCCTTTGCGCAGAAGAAGCTCACGCCGCGCATCGCGCTCGAAGCGATCGACTCCGACGTGATCAAGACCTACGTGCGCCTGGGCCTTGGCGTGGGCATCGTGGCCGAGATGGCGGTGCGCGACGAATCGAACGCCGATCTCGTGGTGCGCCCCATGGGCCATGTGTTCGGCCAGAACATCGCGCGCGTGGCCTTCAAGCGCAGCGCCTACCTGCGCAACTTCGTCTTCAAGTTTGCCGAGCTGCTGTCCGACCGTCTCGACCGCAATCTGATTGCCAAGGCCCTGAGCGGCCACCAGCAAGACTACGAACTTTGATCCAGACCCCGATTCCGAATCCGATTCCGAGCACCACCATGAGCGCCCTTTCCTCCTCCCCCCGCACCCCGGAGATCGCCACCAAGCTGCCCGCCGTGGGCACCACCATCTTCACCGTGATGTCCGCGCTCGCGGCAGAGAAGAACGCGGTGAACCTCGGCCAGGGCTTCCCCGATTTCAACTGCGACCCGAAGCTGCTCGAAGACGTCACGGCCGCCATGGCCGCGGGCCACAACCAGTACCCGCCGATGCCCGGCATACCGGCATTGCGCGAGGCCATCGCGCGCAAGATCTCGGCGCTCTACGGCCACGACTACAGCGCCGCCGACGAGATCACCGTCACCGCCGGCGCCACGCAGGCGATCATCACCGCCATCCTTGCGGTGGTGCGCTCGGGCGACGAGGTGATCGTCCTGGAGCCCTGCTACGACAGCTACGTGCCCAACATCGAGCTGGCCGGCGGCCGCGTGGTGCGCGTGCCGCTGGTGCCCGGCACCTTCCGCCCCGACTTCGACAAGATCGCCGCGGCGATCACGCCGCGTACGCGGGCGATCATCGTCAACACGCCGCACAACCCGAGCGCCACGGTCTGGACCGCCGCCGAGATGCGCAAGCTCGAGGAACTGCTGGCACCGACCGACGTCCTCGTGATTGCCGACGAGGTCTACGAGCACATGGTCTACGACGGTGCGCAGCATGAAAGCGTGGCGCGCTTCCCGGGCCTGGCGGCGCGCAGCTTCATCGTGAGCAGCTTCGGCAAGACCTACCACGTCACCGGGTGGAAGGTCGGCTTCGTGGCCGCGCCCGCGCCGCTGATGGCCGAGTTCCGCAAGGTGCACCAGTTCAACGTGTTCACCGTCAACACGCCGATGCAGCATGCGCTCGCGCAGTACATGGCCGAGCCCGGGCCCTACCTCGAGCTGCCCGCCTTCTACCAGCGCAAGCGCGACCTGTTCGCGGCCGGCCTGGCCCAGAAGACCCGCTTCAGGCTGCTGCGCAGCGAGGGCAGCTATTTCCAGTGCGTCGACATCTCGGCGGTGAGCGACCTGTCCGAAGCCGAGTTCTGCCTGTGGCTCACGCGCGAGATCGGCGTGGCGGCGATTCCGCTGTCGGCCTTCTACGGCAACGGCTTCGACCAGCGCGTGGTCCGCTTCTGCTTCGCCAAGAAGGACGAGACGCTGCTCGCGGCCATGGATCGGCTCGCACGGCTTTGACCCGGCTCGCGCGGCTTGAATGCCGACGGCCCCGGTAGGAAAGCCCTGACCGCCGAAGAAGCGGCTATCCGGCGCGGGCCCGGTCTCCTGGCACCGAGCATGAATGCTCGTAACAACAAGGTCCAGGAGAAACGCATGTCCCTCTCGTTCATTCTGCTGATCATCCTGATATTGCTTCTGATCGGTGCGCTGCCGAGCTGGGGCTACAGCCGGAGCTGGGGCTACTGGCCCAGCGGCGGGCTGGGCCTGGTCGTGCTGATCGTCATCATCCTGGTGCTCATGGGCCGCATATGACGCTGCCCGGCCCTTCATGCACCTGAAAGGAGCCCGCGAGAAGCGGGCTTCTTTTTTGCCGGTCGCCGATCAGGCCTGCAGCTGGGCCCAGGCCTTGTCCAGCCGCTTGATGCTGACCGGCTGCGGCGTGCGCAGCTCCTGCGCGAAGAAGCTCACGCGCAGCTCCTCGAGCAGCCAGCGGAACTCCAGCATGCGCTCGTCCACCACGCCCTTGCGCTCGGCCACCAGCCGCCAGTAGCGCTGCTCCTGCGGCCGCAGCTCGGCCAGCTTGGCGGCATCGCGCGCGGGGTCGCTGCGCAGCTTGTCGAGCCGCAGCACGATGGCCTTGAGATAGCGCGCGAAATGCTGCAGCTGCGTCCACGGCGCGTCCGCGATGAAGCGCTTGCCGACCAGGCGCTGCAGCTGCTGCGCGGCGTCCTGCACGGCCTCGGGCTGGAGCTTGGTGTCCTTGATCTTGCGCGCGGCGGCCGCGTACTCGGCCAGGATGGCCGAGGCCAGCCGCGCCACCTCGTTGGCGATCAGCGTGAGCCGGCCGCGGCCCTCTTCGAGGCGGCGCTTGAAGGCGAACTCGTCGGTCGGCAGCGGCTCCTGCAGGAAGGCCCGGTCGATCGCCACGTCGATGATCTGCGCGCGCAGCTCCTCCGAGGTACCCAGCGGCATGTAGGCCACGGCCATCTTCTGCAGGTCGGGGATGTTCTTCTCGAGGTACTTGAGCGCATCCTTCAGCTGCAGCGCGAACAGGCGGCGCAGCCCGGCGCGGTGCTTGGCGGCCGCCACGGCGGGCTCGTCGAACACCTCGATGGTGACGGCATCGCCCTCGTCGCGCAGCGCCGGAAATCCGATCAGCGACTGCGATCCGCGCCGCACTTCCATCAGCTCGGGCAGTTCGCCGAAGCTCCAGTTGGTGTAGCGCTGGCCGGCAGGCAGGCTGGGCGCGGCGGGTGCCGGCGCAGCGGCGTTGCCCTTGGCCTGCCCGTGTCCCTCGGCTGCGTCGGCCGGCTTGCGGTCCGCCGACGCCTTGACGTTGAGGCCGGCCAGCGCCTGAAAAGCGCCGCGCGCCTGCGCGCCCAGCTCCGCCTTGAGCGCACCCAGGTTGCGCCCCATGCCAAGCTGGCGACCGTGCTCGTCCACGATGCGCAGGTTCATGAACAGATGCGGCGGCAGCATGTCGAGCTTGAAGTCGGCACGCTTGACGTCGATGCTCGTGGTGTCGCGCACGCGCTTGAGCAGCACATCGGTCAGCGAGCCGTGGCCGAACACTTCGGGCGCCGAAAGCTCTTCCGCCAGCCTGGCGGCCGACTCGGGCAGCGGCACCAGCCGCGAGCGCGGCCGCTGCGGCAGGCTCTTGAGCAGCGCCTGGATCTTGTCCTTGAGCATGCCGGTCACCAACCATTCGCAGCGCTCTTCGCTCACCTGGTTGAGCACGAAGAGCGGCACGCTGACCGTGAGGCCGTCCTTGGCGTCGCCAGGCGCGTGCAGGTAGCTTGCCGCGCAGTCGACGCCGCCCAGCCGCAGCGTGGGCGGAAAGGACTGCGTGGTGATGCCCGCGGCCTGGTGGCGCATCAGTTCCTCGCGCGTGAGGAAGAGCAGGCGCGGCTGCTCCCTGGAGGCATGGCGGTACCAGTTCTCGAAGCTGATGCCGCTGGCCACGTCGGCGGGCAGCTGCGCGTCGTAGAAGGCGAAGATCAGCTCGTCGTCGACCAGCACGTCCTGCCGGCGCGCCTTGTGCTCCAGCCCTTCGACCTCGCGCACCAGCTTGCGGTTGGCCGCGAGGAACGGAAACTTGCTCTCCCACTGCCCGCCGACCAGCGCTTCGCGGATGAAGATCTCGCGCGCCGCCACCGGGTCCACCTTCGTGAAGTCGACGCGGCGCCCGCTGTACACCACGAGGCCGTAGAGCGTTGCGCGCTCCAGCGCCGAAACCTGCGCGCCCTTCTTCTCCCAATGCGGATCGAGCAGCTGCTTCTTCAGCAGGTGGCCGGCCACCTGTTCGAGCCACTGCGGCTCGATGTTGGCAATGCCGCGGCCGAAGAGCCGCGTGGTCTCGACCAGCTCGGCCGCGACGATCCAGCGGCCGGGCTTCTTCTTCAGGTGCGCGCCCGGATGCTTGTAGAACTTGATGCCGCGCGCACCCAGGTAGGCCTCGTCGTCTTCCAGCTTCCAGCCGACGTTGCCAAGCAGGCCCGCGAGCATCGACAGGTGCAGCGGCTCGTAGCCGGCCGGCTCGGCGTTGATGCGCCACTTGTGCTCGGTGACCACCGTGAGCAGCTGCGAATGGATGTCGCGCCATTCGCGCACGCGGCGGATGTTGATGAAGTTCTGGCGCAGCAGCTGCTCGTACTGCCTGTTGCTGAGCTTGTGGGTGTCTCCATGGCCGCCGCGCGCATCGGCGATCCATTTCCACAGCCGCAGGTAGCCGCTGAACTCGCTCTTCTCGTCGTCGAACTTGGAATGCGCCTGGTCGGCCTGCTGCTGCGCGTCCATCGGCCGGTCGCGCACGTCCTGCACGCTGAGCGCCGACGCGATGACCAGCACCTCTTCGAGCGCGCCGCGCGTGCGGGCTTCAAGAATCATCCGGCCCACGCGCGGATCGAGCGGCAGCCTGGCGAGCTCGGCGCCCGTGGCCGTGAGTTCGTTGGCGTCGTCGACCGCGCCGAGCTCGTTGAGCAGCTGGTAGCCGTCGGCAATCGCGCGCGGCGAGGGCGCCTCGAGAAACGGAAAGCGCGCCACGTCGCCCAGCCGCAGCGACTTCATGCGCAGGATCACGCCCGCGAGAGACGAGCGCAGGATTTCCGGGTCGGTGAAGCGCGGCCGGCCTTCGAAATCCTTCTCGTCGTAGAGCCGGATGCAGATGCCGTTGGCCACGCGGCCGCAGCGGCCGGCGCGCTGGTTGGCCGCTGCCTGGCTGATCGGCTCGACCAGCAGCTGCTCGACCTTGCTGCGGAAGCTGTAGCGCTTCACGCGCGCCGTGCCGGTGTCGATCACGTAGCGGATTCCCGGCACGGTGAGCGAGGTTTCCGCCACGTTGGTGGCCAGCACGATGCGCCGGCCCGAATGGCTGTCGAAGATGCGGTCCTGCTCGGGGCCCGACAGCCGCGCGAACAGCGGCAGCACCTCGGCGTTGCGCAGCAGCGGCTGGTGGCTCAGGTGGCGGCGCAGGTGGTCGGCGGCCTCGCGGATCTCGCGCTCGCCGGGCAGGAAGACCAGGATGTCGCCGGCGTTGTGCGGATCGCGCCAGAGCTCGTCGACGCCGTCGGCAATGGCGTCGTTCAGGTCGTGCTCGCGCGACTCCTCGAAGGGCCGGTAGCGCTGCTCGACCGGGAAGGTGCGCCCGGACACCATGATCGTCGGCGCCGGGCCTTTTGCCGAGGCGAAATGCTGCGCGAAGCGTTCGGCGTCGATGGTGGCCGAGGTCACGATCACCTTCAGGTCGGGCCGGCGCGGAAGGATCTCGCGCAGGTAGCCGAGCAGGAAGTCGATGTTGAGCGAGCGCTCGTGCGCCTCGTCGATGATCAGCGTGTCGTAGGCCTTGAGCAGCGGATCGGTCTGCGTCTCGGCCAGCAGGATGCCGTCGGTCATGAGCTTGACCGACGCGTCGCGGCTCAGCCGGTCCTGGAAGCGCACCTTGAAGCCGACCACGTCGCCCAGCGGCGTCTTCAGCTCTTCGGCGATGCGCTTGGCCACCGAGCTGGCGGCAATGCGCCGCGGCTGCGTGTGGCCGATGAGCCGGCCCTGGCCCGGCGGCGCATTGAGCTTGCCGCGGCCGAGCGCCAGCGCGATCTTCGGCAACTGGGTGGTCTTGCCCGAGCCCGTTTCGCCGCAGACGATCACCACCTGGTGCGCCGCGATGGCGGCCATGATTTCATCGCGCCGGCCGGAGACCGGAAGCGATTCGGGAAAGTCGATGCGCAAGGGGGCGGAAGGTGTCGTGGTCGTCAAGGGAAAAAACTGTTCGGGAAGGCGCGGCAGGCAAACCGCACATTATCGGCGCGCGCCGAGGCTGTTGCACGCCTTGCGGCGCCGCCCGGGCGCTGCGGGCGATAGGCCGCCCCGCGCGAACCGCCCTCCAAGAATGCACAATCACGCTCCATGTCCACCGTTTTCAACTTCACCTTCGTGCCCTGGTTCCGCTCGGTCGCGCCCTACATCCACACGCACCGCGGCAAGACCTTCGTGGTCGCGCTGGCAGGCGAGGCGATCGCGGCGGGCAAGCTGCAGAACATTGCACAGGACCTGGCGCTGATCCAGAGCATGGGCGTCAAGATCGTGCTGGTGCACGGCTTCCGCCCGCAGGTCAACGAGCAGCTCGCGGCCAAGGGGCACGAGGCGCGCTACTCGCACGGCATCCGCATCACCGACGAGGTGGCGCTGGATTCGGCGCAGGAAGCCGCCGGCCAGCTGCGCTACGAGATCGAGGCCGCCTTCAGCCAGGGCCTGCCGAACACGCCGATGGCCGGATCGACGGTGCGCGTGATCTCGGGCAACTTCATCACCGCGCGCCCCGTCGGGGTGGTCGACGGCGTGGACTTCAAGCATTCGGGCCTGGTGCGCAAGGTCGACGCCGTGGGCATCCGCCGCACGCTCGACTTCGGCGCCATGGTGCTGATGTCGCCCTTCGGCTTCTCGCCCACGGGCGAGGCCTTCAACCTGACGATGGAAGAAGTCGCCACCAGCGTGGCCATCTCGATCCAGGCCGACAAGCTGATCTTCCTGACCGAGATCCCTGGCATCCGCATCGACAGCGAATTGCCCGAGAGCGAAGACAACCCCATCGACACCGAGCTGCCGCTCGCCGCCGCCGAGAAGCTGCTGGCCTCGCTGCCGCCGCCGCAAAAGCCCACCGACACCGCCTTCTACCTGCAGCACTGCGTGAAGGCCTGCAAGGGCGGCGTGGAGCGCAACCACATCCTGCCCTTTGCGCTGGACGGCGCGCTGCTGCTCGAGGTGTACGTGCACGACGGCGTCGGCACCATGGTGATCGACGAGAAGCTCGAGAGCCTGCGCGAAGCCACGGTCGACGACATCGGCGGCATCCTGCAGCTGATCGAGCCCTTCGAGCGCGACGGCACGCTGGTCAAGCGCGACCGCACCGAGATCGAGCGCGACGTGGGCCACTACACGGTCATCGAACACGACGGCGTGATCTTCGGCTGCGCGGCGCTCTACCCCTACCCCGAGGCCAAGACCGCCGAGATGGCCGCGCTGACCGTCTCGCCCCAGTCGCAGTCGCAGGGCGACGGCGAACGCATCCTCAAGCGCATCGAGCACCGCGCCAAGGCCATGGGCCTGGAAAGCATCTTCGTGCTCACCACGCGCACCATGCACTGGTTCCTCAAGCGCGGCTTCCAGCAGGTCAACCCCGACTGGCTGCCCGAAGCCCGCAAGCGCAAATACAACTGGGACCGCAAGAGCCAGGTGCTGGTCAAGAAAATCTGAAGCTGGAAGAAGGACGCCCGCCGCCATGACGCTCGCCACCGCCCTGCTGTTCACCCTGGTCGCCTTCACCGCCATTGCCACGCCCGGCCCCACGGTGCTGCTGGCGCTGAGCAACGGCTCCCGCCACGGCGTGCGCCGGGCGCTGCCGGGCATGCTCGGCGCGGTGCTGTCGGACTTCGTGCTGGTGGGCGCCGTCGCGCTTGGCCTGGGTGCGCTGCTCGCGGCGTCGGAGTTCTGGTTCTCGATGCTCAAGTGGGTGGGCGCCGCCTACCTGGCCTGGCTCGGGCTGCGCATGCTGCGCTCCAAGGGCGGCTTCAAGCTGCCGGATGCGGACGCCGCCGCCACGGTGACGGCGGGCGAGAGCCGGCGCATCTTCTTCAAGTCCTTCCTGGTGGCGGTGACCAATCCCAAGGGCTACATCTTCTGCTCGGCGCTCCTGCCGCAGTTCATCGATCCGGCGGCTGCGCAGGCGCCGCAGTACCTGATCATTGCCTTGATCTTCGCGGGCCTCGACACGCTGGTGATGCTGGCCTACGCCTTCGTCGGCGCCCGCGCGATCCGGGTGCTGACGGCATCGGCCACGCGCTGGATCGACCGCGCCTGCGGCGGCATGCTGCTGGCACTGGCGGGCTCGCTCGCCTTCTACCGGCGCAGCGCGGCCTGACGCCTGCCGGCCGTCATGGCTGCCAGTAGCCGCTTCGGCAGGAACGGTAACACCTGTCACCGATAATCCCGGGCATGAATCCCCTGCTTTCCCGGTTGCAACCCTATCCCTTCGAGCGGCTGAAGCAACTGTTCGCGGGCGTCACGCCCAACCCCGAGTTCCCGGCCATCAGCCTGGGCATCGGCGAACCCAAGCATGCCACGCCAGGCTTCATCAAGGACGCTTTGAGCGCCAGCCTCGGTGCGCTGGCCGCCTACCCCGCGACGGCGGGCGACCTGACCCTGCGCACCGCCTTCACCGACTGGCTGAAAACCCGCTACGGCCTCGCCCTCGACCCGGCCACGCAGGTGCTGCCTGTCAATGGTTCGCGGGAAGCCCTGTTCTCGCTGGCGCAGACCGTGGTCGACCCCGCCGCCTCGCCACAGCCGGTGGTGATGTCGCCCAATCCGTTCTATCAGATCTACGAGGGCGCGGCCCTGCTTTCGGGCGCCGAGCCGTACTACGTGGCCAGCGTGCCCGCGCGCAATTTCGCCGTGGCCTGGGACAGCGTGCCCGAGGCCGTCTGGGCCCGCACGCAGTTGGTGTTCGTCTGCTCGCCGGGCAACCCGACGGGTGCGGTGATGTCGCTGGACGAATGGAAAAGGCTCTTCGACCTGTCCGACCGCCACGGCTTCGTGATTGCCGCCGACGAGTGCTACAGCGAGATCTATTTCCGCGACGAGCCGCCGCTCAGCGGACTCGAGGCCTCGGCGAAGCTCGGGCGGCCCGATTTCCGGAACCTGATTGCGCTGACCTCGCTGTCCAAGCGCAGCAACGTGCCCGGCCTGCGCAGCGGCTTCGTGGCGGGCGACGCGGCCATCATCAAGAAGTTCCTGCTCTACCGCACCTACCACGGCAGCGCCATGAGCGGCGCCGTGGCCGCGGCCAGCATCGCGGCCTGGGGCGACGAGTCCCATGTGGTGGACAACCGCGCCCAGTACCGCGCCAAGTTCGCGGCCGTCACACCGCTGCTCGAACCCGTGCTCGACGTGCGCCTGCCCGACGCCAGTTTCTATCTCTGGGCCGGCATTCCCCAAGTGTGGGCTGGCGACGACGAAGCCTTCGCCCGCGCGCTCTACGCTCAATACAATGTGACGGTTCTGCCGGGGAGCTATCTGGCGCGAGAGACCGCCCACGGCGCCAACCCTGGCCGCGGCCGCATCCGCATGGCACTGGTCGCCGAAACAACCGAATGCGTGGAGGCCGCCCAGCGCATCGTCCGCTTCTGCAGGGACGCCCGCCGCTGATCCGCTTTTCCGCCCGCACCCATTTTTCACACGAGACTTTCTCCATGACCCAGCAACTGCAACAAATCATCGACGCCGCGTGGGAAGACCGCGCCAACATCTCGTCCAGCGCCGCCCCTGCCGAAGTGCGCGATGCCGTCGAGCACGTGATTTCCGAGCTCAACAACGGCAAGCTGCGCGTTGCCACGCGCGAAAGCGTGGGCCAGTGGACCGTGCACCAGTGGATCAAGAAGGCCGTGCTGCTGTCGTTCCGCCTGAAGGACAACGAGCAGATGCAGGCCGGCTCGCTGGGCTTCTACGACAAGGTGCCCACCAAGTTCTCGCACCTGTCGGCAAACGAGCTGAAGGAATCGGGCGTTCGCATCGTGCCGCCGGCCGTGGCCCGCCGCGGCAGCTACATCGCCAAGGGCGCGATCCTGATGCCTTCCTACGTGAACATCGGCGCCTACGTGGGCGAAGGCACCATGGTCGACACCTGGGCCACCGTGGGTTCCTGCGCGCAGATCGGTGCCAACGTGCACCTGTCGGGCGGCGTCGGCATCGGCGGCGTGCTCGAGCCGCTGCAGGCCGGCCCGACCATCATCGAGGACAACTGCTTCATCGGTGCGCGCTCCGAAGTGGTCGAGGGCGTGGTGATCGAGGAAAACTCGGTGCTCGGCATGGGTGTGTACATCGGCCAGAGCACGCCCATCTTCAACCGCGACACCGGAGAGACGTCCTTCGGCCGCGTGCCGTCCGGCAGCGTCGTGATCAGCGGCAACCTGCCCAAGAAGACCAAGTCGGGCCAGGAATACAGCACCTACGCGGCGATCATCGTCAAGACGGTCGATGCGCAAACGCGTTCCAAGACCAGCCTGAACGACCTGCTGCGCGACTGATCGAGAAAACAACAGCACCCGAGGAGAGCGACCGATGAACATGATGGAGCGGATTCTTCGTTTGATGGCCGAGCGCAAGGCCTCCGACATCTACCTCTCGGCGCACTCCCCGGTGCTGATCCGCCTCAACGGCACCTGCGTGCCGATCAACGCCCAGGTGCTGCCGGCCACCGCGCCGCTCGCGCTGCTGGCCGAGGTGGTGCCCGAAGCCCGCATCCAGGAGCTGGAGCGAACCGGCGAACTCAACATGGCCGTGATGCTCGAGGGCGCCGGCAACTACCGCATCAGCGCCATGCGCCAGCGCGGCAGCTATGCGGTGGTGGTGCGGCACATCGCCTCGACCATTCCGAGCTTTGCCGACCTGAACCTGCCTGACATCCTCAAGACGCTCATCATGGAAAAGCGCGGGCTGATCCTGATGGTGGGCGCGACCGGCGCCGGCAAGACCACCACGCTGGCCTCGATGCTCGACTACCGCAACGAGCACGCCACGGGCCACATCCTCACGGTGGAAGAACCCATCGAGTTCACCTATACCAACAAGAAGTCGCTGGTGAACCAGCGCGACGTGGGCAGCGACACCGAGTCGCTGCAGGTTGCGCTCAAGAATGCGCTGCGCCAGGCGCCCGACGTGATCCAGATCGGCGAGATCCGCGACCGCGAAACCATGACGGCCGCCATTGCCTATGCGCAGTCGGGCCACCTGTGCGTGGCCACGCTGCATGCCAACAACAGCTACCGCGCGCTCAACCGCATCCTGAGCTTCTTCCCGGTCGAAGTGCGCCCCACGCTGCTGGGCGACCTGGGCTCGGCGCTGCGCGCCATCGTGTCGCAGCGGCTGCTGCGCACGCCCACCGGCGGCCGCGTGCCGGCGCTCGAGGTCATGCTCAACACGGCCCTGGTGGCCGAGCTGATCGAAAAGGGCGACTTCTCCGCCGTCAAGGAAGCCATGGAGCAATCGATGGCCGAAGGCTCGCAGACCTTCGAGGAAGACATTGCCCGCCTCGTCACCGAAGAGCGCGTGACGCGAGAGGAAGGCCTGGCCCAGGCCGACTCGCCCACCAACCTAATGTGGCGGCTGCAGAACCGCGCCGCGCCCAAGCAGAAGACCGAAGACCGCAACCTGACGGACCAGGTCGACGAACCCACCTTCACTGACATCACGCTCGACGTGAAGTTCTGAACCCGGCCTTTCCCCGATGTCCCGTACCCTCCAGCTCGCCGAACAACTCATCTCGCGCCCCTCGGTCACCCCCGACGATGCGGGCTGCCAACAGATCCTCGGCGAACGGCTGGCACGGCTGGGCTTCACGCTCGAAACCATCGAAAGCGGCCCGGCCGATTTTCGCGTGACCAACCTGTGGGCGGTGCGCCGTCCGGCCGGCACCGCGCCGACGAAGACGCTGGTGTTCGCAGGCCACACCGACGTGGTGCCCACGGGGCCGGTCGAGCAGTGGACCAGCCATCCGTTCACGCCCACCCACCGCGGCGGCAAGCTCTATGGCCGCGGCGCATGCGACATGAAGACATCGGTCGCGGCCTTCGTGGTCTCCATCGAGGAATTCCTTGCGGCCACGCCCGATCCCAGGCTCACGCTCGCGCTCCTGCTCACCAGCGACGAGGAAGGCCCGGGCGTCGATGGCACGGTCATCGTCTGCAACGCGCTGGCCGCGCGTGGCGAAACCATCGACTACTGCATCGTCGGCGAACCCACGGCCGTCGAGCGCTGCGGCGACATGATCAAGAACGGCCGCCGCGGCACCATGAGCGGCAAGCTCACGGTCCATGGCGTGCAGGGCCACATCGCCTACCCGCACCTCGCGAAGAACCCGGTGCATGCCGTGGCGCCCGCACTGGCGGAGCTGGTGGCCATCAACGCCGCGGGCGGCTGGGACGCGGGCAATGCGTACTTCCAGCCCACCAGCTGGCAGATCAGCAACTTTCATGCGGGCACCGGCGCGAGCAACGTGATTCCGGGCAGTGCGGTCATCGACTTCAATTTCCGCTTCTCGACCGAATCGACGCCCGAGTCGCTGCAAAAGCGCGTGCATGCGGTGCTCGATGCGCACGGCGTGGACTGCACGCTGGCCTGGACCCTCGGCGGCCTGCCTTTTCTCACGACGCCGGGCGAACTCGTCAGCGCGGTGCAGGCGGCCATTGCCGACGAAACCGGCATCGCCACCGAGCTCTCGACCAGCGGCGGCACCAGCGATGCGCGCTTCATCGCCAAGATCTGCAAGCAGGTGGTCGAGCTCGGCCCGGTCAATGCCAGCATCCACAAGATCGACGAGCACATTGACGTGGCCGAGATCGAGACGCTGAAGAACATCTACAAGCGCACGCTGGAGCGCCTCGAAGCGTCGCTCATCCAATGAGCGCCGCGCCGGGCCGCCCCAAGCAAGCTCGCACCGCAGCGCGAAGCGCGGAGGTCATCCAATGAGCACTGTCATCGAGCTGATCGAGGCCGGCGCCAAGCGGCTGGAAGAGGCCGGGGTCGCCTTCGGCCACGGCACCGCCAACGCCTTCGACGAAGCCGCCTGGCTGGTGCTGTGGCGCCTGAAGCTGCCGCTGGACGACATCGACGCGGTGGCCGACAAGGCCGTCTCGCCGGCCGATGCCGGCAAGGTCGCGGCGCTGCTCGACGAACGCATCGCCACGCGCAAGCCCGCCGCCTATCTCACCAAGGAGGCGTGGCTGCAGGGCGTGCCCTTCTACGTGGACGAGCGCGCCATCGTGCCGCGCAGCTTCGTCGCCGAGCTGATCGCCGACGGCAGCATCGACTACTGGCTCGGCGAGCACACGCAGCGCGTGCTCGACCTGTGCACGGGCAACGGCAGCCTGGCAGTGCTCGCGGCCATGACCTATCCGGACATCACGGTCGATGCCGCCGACCTGTCGGCCGAGGCGCTCGAGGTGGCTGCCATCAACGTCACGCGGCACCAGCTCGATGCGCGCATCCGGCTGGTCGAATCCGACGGCCTCGCCAGCCTGCCCGGTCCCTACGACCTGGTGCTGTGCAACCCGCCCTACGTGAACAGCGCGAGCATGGCCGCCCTGCCCGCCGAATACCGCGCCGAGCCCGAACTGGCGCTGGCCGGCGGCGCCGACGGCATGGACTTCGTGCGCCAGCTGTTCGCCGACGCGCCTTCGCGCATGAGCGAAGAGGCCGTGCTGGTGCTGGAGATCGGCAACGAGCGCGAATACTTCGAGGCCGCCTTCCCGCAGCTCGAAGTCGTGTGGCTGGAAACCTCCGCGGGCGAGGACCAGGTCCTGCTCGCGACCCGAGCCGCGCTGCTGGCCGGCGCCGGCGTGCGTTAGCTGCGCCCGCCCGCTCCTTTTCCGCCGCTTTCCCGCAGCACGGCTGCGGCCCTCCTTTTTTGGGTGGTGTCCTCCCCATTTGCCCCTTCGCGCCAGGCCGCCACGGGCCGGGCGGGATAATCGCCCCTACGGTTCCTATTTCATGATTACTCTCAAAAACGTCATTCTTCGCCGCAGCGCCAAGGTTCTGCTCGACGGCGCCACCGTCACCATCAATCCCGGTGAGAAGGTCGGCCTCGTCGGACGCAACGGCGCCGGCAAGTCGACCCTGTTCGCGCTCTTCAACGGCTCGCTGCACGAGGACGGCGGCGACTTCTACGTGCCCAAGCAATGGCGCATGGCGCAGGTGGCGCAGGACATGCCCGAAACCGAGGAGTCGGCCACCGACTTCGTGGTGGGCGGCGACACCCGGCTGGCCGAACTGCGCGCCTCGCTGGCTGCCATCGAGGCCGCCTACGAAGCCAATCCCGACGACGCCGACATCGGCATGGAACTGGCCCACGCCTACACCGACCTGGCCGACGCCGGCGAGCACGACGCCGTGCCGCGTGCACAGGCGCTGGTGCTCGGGCTGGGCTTCAAGTCGCACGAGCTCGACGAGCCCGTCAACAGCTTCTCGGGCGGCTGGCGCATGCGCCTGCAGCTGGCCCGCGCGCTGATGTGCCCGAGCGACCTGCTGCTGCTCGACGAACCCACCAACCACCTGGACCTGGACGCGCTCGTCTGGCTCGAAGCCTGGCTGCAGAAGTACGCCGGCACCATGATCGTCATCAGCCACGACCGCGAGTTCCTCGACGCCGTGACCGACGTCACGCTGCACATCGCCAACGCCCAGCTCACGCGCTATGGCGGCAACTACAGCAAGTTCGAGGACATGCGCGCGCTGCAGATGGAGCAGCAGCAGGTGGCCTTCTCCAAGCAGCAGGACAAGATCGCCCACCTGCAGAAGTTCATCGACCGCTTCAAGGCCAAGGCCAGCAAGGCCAAGCAGGCGCAAAGCCGGGTCAAGGCGCTGGAGCGCATGGAAAAGGTCGCGCCGCTGCTGGCCGAGGCCGACTTCACCTTCGAGTTCAAGGAGCCGGGCAACATCCCCAACCCGATGCTCTCGATCAGCAACGCGAGCTTCGGCTATGAGATCGAGGGCGAAGAGCCCAAGACCATCCTGCGCGGCGTCAGCCGCTCGGTGCTCGCAGGCCAGCGCATCGGCATCCTGGGCGCCAACGGCCAGGGCAAGTCGACGCTGGTGAAGACCATTGCGCGCGAAATGGGCGCGCTGGCCGGCCAGGTCACCGAAGGCAAGGGCCTCAACATCGGCTACTTCGCGCAGCAGGAACTCGACGTGCTGCGCCCGCAGGACAACCCGCTCGAGCACATGGTGCGCATGGCGCGCGAACTGGGCAGCGCCGTCAAGGAAAGCACCGGCGAGCAGGCGCTGCGCGGCTTTCTTGGCAGCTTCAACTTCAGCGGCGACATGGTGAAGCAGCCTGTGGGCACCATGAGCGGCGGCGAGAAGGCGCGCCTGGTGCTCGCGATGATGGTCTGGCAGCGGCCCAACCTGCTGCTGCTGGACGAACCCACCAACCACCTGGACCTGGCCACCCGCGAGGCGCTGGCCGTGGCGCTCAACGAGTTCGAAGGCACGCTGATGCTGGTGAGCCACGACCGCGCGCTGCTGCGCTCGGTGTGCGACGAGTTCTGGCTCGTGGGCCGCGGCGTGGTCGCCGATTTCGACGGCGACCTCGACGACTACCAGCGCTACCTGCTCGACGAAGCCAAGCGGCTGCGCGAGGAAGCCAAGGTGGCCGTGCGCGAAGCCGCCAGCGCGGCCGCCCCGGCGCCCAGGCAGGACGCCCAGGACCGCCAGCAGCGCAGCGACCAAGCCAAGCCGATCAAGCGCGAGATCGCGCAGATCGACGAACGGCTGGTTGCGGCCGGCACCGAGCGCACCGCGCTCGAGGCGCGCCTGGCGCAGCCGTTGCCGCCAGCCGAGATTGCCGAGGCGGGCAAGCGGCTGAAAGCCCTCAACGACGAAATCGGCCGACTCGAAGAGCGCTGGCTGGCCCTGTCGGACCAGCTCGAGGCGCTCGCGGCCTGAGCTCTCTGCCAAGGAGACGCCCTGCATGCCGTCCGCCATCGAACTGGCCCGTGGTGACGAAAAGCTGATCGCGGCCATCCACCGCAGCCGCCGCCTGATCGGCCGCAAGGCGCTGATGGCCGCGGCCGCCAGCGCCGTGCCCCTGCCGGGCATCGACTGGGCGGCCGATGCGGCCCTGCTCTCGCGCCTGGTGCCGCAGATCAGCGCCGAGTTCGGCCTGTCCGTCACCCAGGTCGAAAAGCTCGCGCCGCACCAGCGCGAACGCATCCAGAAGGCCGCCACGACCGTTGGTGCGCTGCTGGTCGGCCGGCTCGTCACGCGCGACCTGCTGATCAAGCTCGCGCGGCACGCGGGCGTGAAGCTCACGGCCAAGCAGGCCGCCAAGTACGTGCCGATTGCCGGGCAGATCGTCTCCGCTGCGCTCGGCTACGCTGCCTTGCGCGCTCTCGGCGAGCAGCACATCAAGGATTGCGTGCGCGTGAGCGCGACGCTTTCTTTACCGCCTCCCGGACCGCACGCGCCCGCCTGAAGGCGCTGTCGTCGAACAGCGCGGTCCCGATCCACCCCGCGGCAACGAGGCCCGCGATCCCCAGGCCGGCCAGGCCATCGTCCTGCGAACGAAACCCATGGAAAAGAGCCGCGGCGGACAGCAGCGCCAACAGCACGCACAGCGCGCGGTCCAGCCACAGGCCCGGCGGCAGGAGCCTGCGCACAGCTCAGCTCAACAGGTGAATACGGGCTGAGCGCGGCGCCGCATCGCATGCGCGATGGCTTCGCTCTTCGCTTCGATTGGCTTGTTTGTGCTTCGGCCTCACGGCTTTGGGCGCCAGCACCAACTTGCGTGGTTTCATGGCAAATACTCCCTTTCAACTATTCTAGAGTCCAAAGTGAATATTCGCCTGCGCTTAAATCGGCGCCCATGGAGACTATTGCAGCGCGCGCATTGGCAGCGCGCAAATACGCCGGAATGACTCAGAAGCAAGCCGAAGCGGCTTCAGGCGTCAAGCAATCCAACATCTCGAAAATAGAACGCGGCGACACCGGCCGCTCGATGGCCCTGCTCGCGCTGGCACGCACCTACCGCGTCGACCCCAACTGGCTCGACACCGGCGATGGCCCCGCGCCATGGGACCCACCCCAGCCAGGCACGGCGCGCGACAACGCCAGCGAACCTCCGGGTGCCTACCGGGTCACGCGCACGCCGCCGTCGGGCCCCTCCTTCAATCCCGGCACGCCCGGCACCGTGCCCCTGATCGCGTGGACGCAGGTCGCCTCATGGAAGGGCGCCGCGCAAGGAACGATCCAGGCCGAGCGCTGGCTTCCCTGCGTTGCGCATCACAGCCCCGGCAACACCTACGCGCTGCGCGTGCGCGGCGACAGCATGACCGCACCGAGCGGCCACCTGAAGAGCTATCCCGCGGAGTCGATCATCTTCGTCGACACGCAGCGCACGACGCCCGAAGACGGCGAGCGCATCATCGCCAGGCTCGACGCGAGCAACGAAGTCACCTTCAAGGTCTTCAAGCAGGAAGACGGCCGCCGCTGGCTGCTGCCGCTGAATCCGAAGCACGAGCCGATCCGAAGCGCCTTCACGGTGCTCGGCACCGTGGTGGGCAAGTGGGAAGACGAGGACTGACCGAGCCTTGCATGGCGCGCGCGTTCAAGGCACGCGCCGAGGTCAGGTTGCGTGCAGGTTGGGGGAACATAGTGAAGGCTCTCCTGTGGCCTGCAATCCTCTGATCCTCCCTCCTCCAGCAGGCCATCTTCCAGCCCGCCCTCGCGCGGGCTGTTTTTTTGGCTGACGCGATCTGCGATCCGCGGGCAATAAAAAAGCCGCTCGGTGGAGCGGCTTCTTGGAGGGGTCTGGTAGGACGTACTGGATTCGAACCAGTGACCAACGGATTAAAAGTCCGCTGCTCTACCAACTGAGCTAACGTCCCGGAACCAATTTCTTCTTTTTCGGTTTTTCTTAACCGGTGTTGAATCCGGCAAAGCCAAAGATTATAGCGTGGCGTTGCTCGCAATCTTGTCGAGAACCCAACCTGCTGCACATTGGCCGAATGTCGCGGTCACGCTCACCACCGAACCATAGCCATGGCAGTTGAGCGAACCGTCGCCTTCTTCGATGGCGCAGGAGGCATCGGGCGGTGCGACGCTCTCGCGGCTGAAGACGCAGGCCACGCCGATCTTGCGGCCCTCGCGCGGAGCGCCATGCTCCTTGCGAAGGCGCTGGCGAAGCTGGGCCAGCAGCGGGTCGTGCGTGACGAGCGCGAGATCGTCGATGTCGACCTTGTGCGCCTGCCGCTTGCCGCCGGCCGCGCCCACGGTCACGAAAGCGCTGCGCGACGCGCGCGCCCACGCGGCCATCGCGAGCTTGGCCTTGACCTGGTCGCAGGCGTCTATCACGGCCGTCGCGGGCCCGTTGGCCGCCTGCGCCGCATCGAGCAATGCCATCCAGTTGCCCGGCTCGACGAACTCATCGAGCGCGAGCACCTGGCAGCCGGGATTGATCTGCGCAATGCGGTCGCGCATGGCCTCGACCTTGGCCTGACCCACGGTCGCATCGAGCGCGTGGATCTGCCGGTTGATGTTCGACTCCGAGACGTGGTCGAGATCGATCAGCGTGAGCCGCCCGACGCCGCTGCGCGCCAGCGCCTCGACCGCCCACGAGCCCACGCCGCCGATGCCGGCGACGAGCACGTGGGCGTTGCGGATGCGCGCGGCACCGGCCACGCCGTACAGCCGCTCGAGGCCGCCGAAGCGGCGCGCGAAGTCGGGCGCCGCGGTGTCGGTCACGACACCTGCGGCAGCGATCGACGCATCGGGAAGGATGGCTGCGCTCAAGCGGAGGGCTTCGCCGTTGCTAGCGCAGGCGCGAGAGACGCTCGCGGCCAGCCTGGGCGGCTTCGGATTGCGGATAGGCCTTGGTCAGGTCTTCCAGCGTGCGGCGCGCGGCGCGCGTGTCCTTCAGCTCGATCTGGCAGTTGGCGATCGACAGCACGGCCTCGGGAGCCTTGGCGTGGTCGGGCGCAAGCGACAGCATGGAGCGGAAGTTCGCGATGGCCTCGTTGTAGTTGCGCGTGGCGTACTGCGCATTGCCGAGCCAGAACAGCGCCGAGGCGTTGTAGCCGCTTTGCGGGTAGCGCTTGACGAATTCGGCAAACGCGGTTTGCGCCTGCGCGAACTGGCCCGCACGGAAGATGCCGAGCGCGGCGTCGAAGTCGGCCTTTTCCTTGGGATCGGCGGTGAACTCGCGGCCGTCGACCGAAACCTTCGTCGGCTCGTTCTGCTTGAGCCGGTCGTCGATGGTGGCCTGGCGCGACTGCATCTCGCTGACCGTGCGCTGCAGCTGCTCGTTCTGGCCGGTCATGCGCGCGAGATCGCCCCGCATCTGCTCGATCTGGTTCTGCAGGTCGAGCAGGCTGCGGCGCAGCTGGCCGTTTTCGTCGGTCAGCCGCTGGTCGGTCTGCTGGCGCATGGCCTCCACCCGCTGGCGCAGGTCGAGGATGGCGCGGCGTGCCTCGTCATCCTCGAACAACGCGGCCTGCGAGCCGGCCGAAACGCAAAGCAAGGCGGCAGCCAGCGCCGCGCCTCGCAACAGGGCGTGTTGCATCACCGGGTGTAGCGGATTTCAGCGCGGCGGTTCTGTGCCCAGGCTTCTTCGCCCGAGCCCTGGACCGCGGGCTTTTCCTTGCCGAAGCTCACGGCTTCGATCTGGGCGTCGCTCACGCCCAAGAGCGTCAGCGCGCGGCGGACGGCCTCGGAGCGCTTCTGGCCGAGTGCAAGGTTGTACTCGCGGCCGCCACGGTCGTCGGTGTGGCCTTCGATGGAAACGCGGCGCTGCGGGTTGGCCTTGAGGAAACGGGCGTGGCCGTCGATCAGGGACTGGAACTCGGGCTTGACCGTATAGCTGTCGTAGTCGAAATAGACGATCCGTTCGATACCGACCGGCCCTTGAGCGGTACCGGCATTGGGATCGATGGTGACGGGCGCCACGGCGCTCGCGCTGCCCTGCTGGCCGCCGGCGGTGCCGGAGCGGTCGGTCACCGGGGTGTCGTTGAGCTTGGTGCCCGACGAGCAGCCGGCAATCAGAGCCACGATGGCCAGCGAATAAATCGTACGTTTCAACATTGGGTACTCCTCAAATAAACCTTGGTCATTGCTTTTGAAACGGACCCCAGTCCGGTTCTCTTATGTCTCCGCCCTGTCCCGCCAGACGTGCCTTTATTTTTCCATCCAGCGTGGTCGTCATGAGCGCTTCGCGGCCTTGCAGGTGCGTTGCGTAGACGATCAGCTTGCTGTTGGGGGCAAAACTCGGGCTCTCGTCTGCCGAGGTGTCGGTGATGGCCGAGACATTGCCGGTGGCCAACTCCATCACATGGAGTTTGAAGGCGCCGCCAACGCGGGAGATGTAGGCCAACCACCGGCCATCGCCGCTGACAGAAGGAGAAATGTTGTAGGTGCCGCTGAAGGTGACGCGCGTCGGCGCGCCGCCGCTGGCGCTCATCTTGTAGATCTGCGGCGCACCGCCTCGGTCGCTCACGAAGTAGATCGTGCTGCCGTCGGCCGAGTAGACGGGCTCGGTGTCGATGCTGGCGCTCTGGGTCAGGCGGCGCGGCTCGCCGCCGCTCGCCGGGATCGTGTAGAGCTGGGAGCCGCCGTCGCGGCTGAGCGTGACGGCCAGCGAGCCGCCATCGGGCGCCCATGCCGGCGCGCTGTTGGAACCGCGGAAGTTGGCCAAGAGGCGGCGCTGCCCGCTCGCCACGTTGTGCACGTACACCACCGGCTTGCGCGACTCGAAGGACACGTACGCCAGCTGTTGCCCGTTGGACGACCAGACCGGCGAGATGATGGGTTCGGGGCTGGCGAGCGCGGCCTGCGCGTTCTCGCCGTCGGCATCCGCCACCCACAGCGAATAGCGGCTGCCGCCCTTGGTCACGTAGGCGATGCGGGTCGAGAAGATGCCCTTGTCGCCGGTCAGCTTTTCATAGACGTAGTCGGCAATGCGGTGCGAGGCGAGCCGAAGATCGCCTTGCGGCACGGTGTAGCTCTGGCCGCCGAGGTCCTGTCCGCGCACCACGTCCCACAGGCGGAAGCGCACGTCGAAGCGGCCGTCGGCCAGGCGCGTGACGCTGCCCACCACGAGCGAATCGGCCGTGCGCTGGCGCCACAGCGCGAGGTCGGGGCGCGAGGCTTCGTCCAGCGCCTGGCCCGAGGCATCGACGCCGCGGAACTGGCCGCTGCGCTCCAGGTCGGCCTGCACGATCTCGGAGATCTTCTGCGGCGAGGCGTCCTGCCCCTTGAAGGGAACCAGCGCAATGGGCAGCTGCGTGAGTCCGACGCCCGACACCTCGACCCGGAACTGGGCGAGCGCGGGCAGCATGGGAGTTGCAGCAAGAGCCGCAATCAAGGCGCGGCGTGCAAAAAACGATGAAGAAGGAGTTGGAATGGAAACTGGCAACGGCTTGTTCATGCGGTTCGGAGATGTTTCGGGTCAAAAAGTTCTACCCGGTGCGACGGGCCACATGTTACACACTGGTTCGATCGTGCCGTCACAAAACGTGTATCGGGCGATGTGGTCCTACAGCGCGGCCCTCCAAGGGCCCTGCGGTGGGCCCCGTAGAATCCGCCGCCATGCAAGCATCCCCCGGCAGTGAGACCGCACGCCCTCCCCTGACACGCCGGCTGGCGCGACTCATGACCTGGTTCGGCGGCTCGCGCCACTGGTGGGCCGTCGGGCTCATCGGCGCCCTGCTGGCGGCCGTCACCGAGCCCTTGATGGCGGCCCTGCTGAAGCCGCTGCTCGACCGCGGCTTCAACCGCGGCCAGCTCGCGCTGTGGATCGTGCCGGCGGCCGTGCTGCTGCTGTTCGCGGTGCGTGGCATCGCGCAGTTCATTTCCCAATATGCGCTCTCGCGCATCGCCAACGAAGGCATGCAGCGGCTGCGCCGCGTGCTGTTCCAGCGCCTGCTGGCGGCCGAGCTGGCGCTGTTCTCGCGCCAGTCGGCCAGCGCGCTTTCCAACACCGTGGTGTACGAGGTGCAGACCGGCTCCATGCTGCTGGTGCAGGCCCTGCTCGGGCTCTCGCGCGACGGCTTCACGCTGGTGGCGCTGCTCGCCTACCTGGTCTATCTGAACTGGAAGCTCACGCTCATCGTCGCCTTCCTGGTGCCGAGCATCTCGTGGATCATGAAGGTGTTCTCCAAGCGCCTGTACCGCCTGACCCAGCAGGGCCAGCAGGCCACCGACGAACTCGCCTATGTGGTGGAAGAGAACGTGCTCGCGCACCGCATGGTGCGGCTGCACGGGGCCGAGGCGGCGCAGGGCGAGCGCTTCGAACAGCTGAGCCAGCGCCTGAACCGCCTGGCCGTG
Source organism: Variovorax sp. 05T418 (assembly GCF_056396385.1). Lineage (NCBI taxonomy): Bacteria > Pseudomonadati > Pseudomonadota > Betaproteobacteria > Burkholderiales > Comamonadaceae > Variovorax > Variovorax sp. 05T418. The sequence goes on from NZ_JBFTLJ010000012.1 coordinate 143,806, forward strand.
AAATCGACCATTGCGCAGGCCGCCACCACGCCGCTCACGCAGATGATGGCCGCGCTTGCACTGTCGGTGGTGGTGATGATCGCGCTCTGGCAGAGCGGCGAACAGGGCCTGACCGTGGGCGGCTTCGTTGCCTACATCACGGCCATGCTGATGCTGATCGCGCCGATCCGCCGGCTGGCGGACATGGCCGCGCCCATCACGCGCGGCCTTGCAGCGCTCGAACGCGGCCTGGTGCTGATCGACGAAGTGGCGCCAGAGCCGCAGGGCAGCTTCGCCATCGACCATGCGCAAGGCCGCATCGAACTGCGCGAGGCCAGGGTCAGCTACCGCGGCGAGGACGAGGCCCGCGCGCTCGACGGCGTGAACCTGATGATCGAGCCGGGTCAGGTGGTGGCCTTCGTCGGGCCTTCGGGATCCGGCAAGACCACGCTGGTCAACCTGCTGCCGCGCTTCGTGCTGCCGAGCGGCGGCCAGGTGCTGCTCGACGGGCACGACACCAGCGAATGGGAGCTCAAGAGCCTGCGCGCGCAGTTCGCGATGGTGAGCCAGGACGTGGTGATGCTCAACGACACGCTGGCCGCCAACGTGGCGCTGGGCGCCGCCGTCGATCGCGCTCGCGTGCAGCAGTGCATAGAAGCCGCCAACCTCGCCTCCCACGTCGAAAGCCTGCCGCAGGGCATCGACACGGTGCTCGGCCACAACGCCACGCAGCTTTCCGGCGGCCAGCGCCAGCGCCTGGCCATTGCACGCGCGCTCTACAAGAACGCGCCCATCCTGCTGCTCGACGAGGCCACCTCGGCCCTCGACACCGAATCGGAACGGCTGGTGCAGGACGCCCTGCAGCGCCTGATGCAGAACCGCACCACGCTGATCGTCGCCCACCGGCTCTCGACCATCCAGCATGCCGACCGCATCATCGTGATGGAGCAGGGCCGCATCGCCGAGCAAGGCAGCCACGCGCAGCTGATGGCGCTGGACGGCCTCTATGCCCGGCTGCAGACGCTGGCGGTGCGCAGCGCGACGCCGGGCCAGGACCCGACGCTCTGACGAGCCTTCAGAGCAGCACGATGTCGTACTGGCCCTGCCCGATCGCGGGCTCGGACTGCAGCGAGATCGGCTTGCCGATGAAGTCGCTCAGCCCCGCGAGATGCTGGCTTTCCTCGTCGAGGAACAGCTCGATCACCTGCGGCGACGACACGATGCGGAACTCGCGCGGCGTGAACTGCCGCGCTTCGCGCAGGATCTCGCGCATGGCGTCGTAGGCCACGCTGCGCGCCGTCTTCACGATGCCCTGCCCGCCGCAGGCCGCGCAGGGCTCGCACAGCATGTGGGCCAGCGATTCGCGCGTGCGCTTGCGCGTCATCTCGACCAGGCCGAGCTGCGAGAAACCGCCCGCCGTGGTCTTGACGCGGTCGCGCGCGAGCTGCTTGCGGAACTCGGCCAGCACCTGCTCGCGATGGTCGTCGCGCCCCATGTCGATGAAGTCGACGATGATGATGCCGCCCAGGTTGCGTAGCCGCAGCTGGCGCGCGATGGCCTGCGCCGCCTCGAGGTTGGTCTTGAAGATGGTGTCGTCGAAATTGCGCGCGCCCACGAAGCCGCCGGTGTTCACGTCCACCGTGGTGAGCGCCTCGGTCTGGTCGACCACGAGGTAGCCGCCCGACTTGAGTTCGACGCGCCGGCCCAGCGCCTTGGCGATTTCCTCGTCGACCGAATACAGGTCGAAGATCGGCCGCTCGCCCTTGTAGTGCTGCAGCTTGCCGGCCGCCTGCGGCATGTATTCGAGCCCGAACTTGAGCAGCGCCTCGAACTGCTCGCGCGAATCGATGCGGATGGTCTGCGTGTCCTCGCTGGTCATGTCGCGCAGCACGCGCTGCAGCAGGCTCAGGTCCTGGTGCAGCAGCGACATCGGCGGCATTTTGCTTGACGCCTCGCGGATGCGCGACCAGGTCTTGCGCAGGTAGGCGATGTCTTCTGCCAGCTCGGCGTCGGACGAATCTTCGCCGTTGGTGCGCAGGATGAAGCCACCGGTGTTGGCAGGCACCACGCCGCCGCTGTCGGCCGCGGCTGCGGCCTCGATCAGCGCGAGCATGCGCGTGCGCAAGGATTCGCGCTGGTCCGAAGGGATCTTCTGCGAAACGCCGATGTGGTTGTCCTGCGGCAAGAACACCAGCAGCCGGCCGGCAATGCTGATCTGCGTGGAGAGCCGCGCGCCCTTGGTGCCGATCGGGTCCTTGATCACCTGCACCAGCAGCGACTGGCCTTCGAACACCTGCTTCTCGATGGGCACCATCGGCCCGCCGTTGCGGTGGTCGCGCTCGGGGGCCGGTGCACTGGGCCGCGAGCCCGGCGTGAACGGCGCCACGATGTCGGCCACGTGCAGGAAGGCCGTGCGCTCGAGGCCGACGTCGATGAAGGCCGACTGCATGCCCGGCAGCACGCGCGACACCTTGCCAAGGTAGATGTTGCCGACCAGCCCGCGCTCCAGCGTGCGTTCGACGTGCAGCTCTTGCACCGCGCCGTGCTCGACCAGCGCCACACGGGTCTCCTGCGGGGACCAGTTGATCAGGATGTCTTGCATGAGGTCTTAAATAATGAAACCGGCGCGGCGAAGAAGCTGCGCGGTCTCGAACATCGGGAGTCCCATGATGCCCGAATAGGACCCGCTGATGTGCTCGATGTATGCGGCCGCCGCACCCTGGATCGCATAGGCGCCGGCCTTGCCGAGCGGCTCGCCGCTGGCGGCATAGCGCGCGATCTGCTTGCGGGTCATGTCGGCGAAGCGCACGCGTGACACGCTGAGCGCCGCATGGCGCCGGCGGCCATGCTGCAGCGCCACGGCCGTCAGCACGCGGTGCGTGGCACCCGACAAGAGCGCGAGCATGCGCTCGGCATCGCGTGCATCCTCGGGCTTGCCGAGGATGGTGCGGCCGAGGGCCACGGTGGTGTCGGCGCAAAGCACCGGTGCATCGGCGAGTCCGAGGCGCTGGCGCCGCGCGACCGCCGCATCGAGCTTCAGGCCCGTCACGCGCTGCACGTAGGCGGTCGGCGATTCACCGGGCAGCACCGCTTCGAGCGATTCGGCGTCTTCGTCGGCACCGGCCAGCAGCAGTTCGTGACGGACGCCGAACTGGCCGAGCAGTTGGGCGCGGCGCGGGCTCTGCGATGCAAGATAGATGAAGCCGGTGCTCATTCCCGGTGGTACGGATGGCCCGCGTTGACCGACCAGGCCCGGTACAGCTGCTCCACGAGCAGCACGCGCGCCATCGCATGCGGCAGGGTCAGGTCGGACAGGCGGATGCGTTCGTGGGCTGCGGCCTTGAAGGCGGGGTCGAGCCCGTCGGGGCCGCCGATCACCAGGGCCACGTCGTCGCCCTCGCCTTGCCAGGCCTGCAGGCGCGCGGCCAGCGCCTTGGTGGTGAGTGCGGTGCCGCGCTCGTCGAGCACGACGATGCGCATGCCCTTGGCAATGGCACCCTCGATGCGTTCGCGCTCGGCCGCATAGAGCGTCTCGAGCGACTTGGAGCCGCGGGGTTCGGTCTTGACGGCGCGCAGTTCGAGCTTGAGCTCGGGCGGGAAGCGCTTGGCGTAGTCGTCCCAGGCAGTCTGCGCCCAGTCGGGCATGCGCTGCCCGACGGCGACCACCAGCAGCTTCATGCGCGGCGGGCAGGCGCCTTCTTGGCAGGCGCCTTCTTTGCGGCTGGCTTCTTGGCGGCGGGCTTGCCGACCACCTTGACCGGCACGCGCGCCGTGGTGGTCTTCCGCGCGGGCGCCTTCTTGGCGGCAGTCTTCTTTGCCGGGCTTCGGCCGGCCTTCTCGGCCTTGGCTTCCTGCTCGGCCGCGCGGATGGCGGTCTTGGCCGCGCTCGCGCGGCGCAGGTTGGGCATCTTGGCCGCGACCGGCTTCTTCTCCTCGATCACCTTGGAGGCGGTGGCAAGGGCCGGCTTGGTGCCGCCGAGCTTGGCGCGCACCGGCTTGTCGCCCCAGATCTCCTCGAGGTGGTAGTACTGGCGGATGGCCGGCTGCATGATGTGCGCGACGGCGGCGCCGCAGTCCACGATGATCCACTCGCCGTTGTCCTCGCCCTCGATGCGCGGCTTGCCGAAGCCGGCTTCGCGCACGGCATCGCGCACGCTGGCGGCCAGCGCCTTGGTCTGCCGGTTGGAGGTGCCCGAAGCCACGATCACGCGCTCGAACAGCGGCGAGAGATGCTCGGTGTCGAAAACCTGGATGTCCTGCGCCTTGACGTCTTCGAGACCATCGATGATGGCTCGCTGGAGTTTCTGGGTGTCTTTCTTGGCGGCGGCTTCAGTGGTCATCAGGCAGGGCGGTAAAGGTGGTGTTGGTCAATATAGCGTGCAACGGCGGACGGAACCAGCGAGGAAATGTCCTCGCCAAGCGCCGCACGCCGCCGGATGTCGGTGGCGCTGGTGTCCATGGCCGGCAATTCGAGCGCCTCGAAACGCGCGCCAGCCGGCAGGCCGGGCAGCATCTTCGGATCAAAACGAGCAGTGCCGCCCGTCGATAATGCGCGATACGCTACAGAAACAATAGCAATGCCGAGTATAGCCTGCCAGCCGTGCCATGTCGGCAATGCGCCGGCCTGGTCGGCACCCATGATGAGAACCAGCTGGGCGCCGGGCTGTTCCCGCTGCAATTCATGCAGGGTGTCGAGCGTGTAGGTGGGGCCGTCGCGCAACACTTCGCGGCTGTCGATGACGACCGTGCCCTTCAATCCGCCGAAAGCCAGGCGGGCCATTGCCAGGCGATCTTCCTTCGGCGTCAGCGCCCTGCTCTTGTGCCAGGCCTGGCCCGTGGGAACAACGTGCAGTTCGGCGAGGTCGAGCTGCGCCAATGCGGCCTCGGCCAGCGCGACATGGGCGTTGTGCGGCGGGTCGAAGGCGCCGCCGAAGATGCCGATGCGCGGGGCCGTGCCGGAAGGATTCACAACCAGTCGCGCCGCACGATGAAGTCGCTGTACAGCGCGGCTTCGGGGCTGCCCGGCTCCGGCTGCTGCTGGTAGGCCCAGCTGGCCAGCGGCGGCATCGACAGCAGGATCGATTCGGTGCGCCCGCCCGACTGCAGCCCGAAGTGCGTGCCGCGGTCCCACACGAGGTTGAACTCCACGTAGCGCCCGCGCCGGTACAGCTGGAACGCCCGCTCGCGCTCGCCCCAGGGCATGGCGCGGCGCCGCTCGATGATGGGCAGGTAGGCCGGCAGGAAGGCATTGCCCACCGAGCGCAGCAAGGCAAAGCCGTTGTCGAATCCGCCCTCGGCGAAGTCGTCGAAGAAGATGCCGCCGATGCCGCGCTGCTCGTTGCGGTGCTTGAGGAAGAAATACTCGTCGCACCAGGTCTTGAAGCGCGGGTACTTGTCGTCGCCGAAAGGGGCCAGCGCATCGCGGCACACGGTGTGGAAGTGAACCGCGTCATCCTCGAAGCCATAGCAGGGCGTGAGGTCCATGCCGCCGCCGAACCAGCACACCGGGTCCTTGCCCTCGGGCAGCGCGGCCAGCATGCGCACGTTCATGTGGACGATGGGCACGTAGGGATTGCGCGGATGGAACACCAGCGAAACGCCCATGGCCTCGAAGGGCGCGCCGGCGAGCTCGGGCCGGTTCTGCGTGGCCGAAGGCGGCAGCCTGGGGCCGCGCACCTGCGAGAAGCCGCAGCCCGCGCGCTCGAACAGCGCGCCGCCTTCCAGAATGCAGGTGAGGCCGCTGCCCTGCAGCGCCTCGCCAGGCTCCTTTTGCCAGGCATCGCGCACGCAGGTACCGCCATCGGCCGCCTCGACGGCCGCGACGATCTCCTGCTGCAGCTTGCGCAGGTAGTCGCCGACCGCTGCCGGGTTGGTCTGTTGCATCAGGCGTGCGGGGTGTTGCGCGCGTGGACCGCGCGGTGTCCGATGTCCTTGCGGTATTGCGCGCCGTCGAAGCCGATGCGCGCGGCAACCTCGTAGGCCCGCTGCTGCGCGAGCTTCACGCTGTCGGCCAGCACGGTCACGCACAGCACGCGGCCGCCGCTGGTCTTGAGCTCGCCGTCCTGCTGGGTGGTGCCCGCGTGGAACACCACGGCATCGGGCGCCTCGGGCGGAATGCCGGTGATGCGGTCGCCCTTGCGCGGCGAGAGCGGATAGCCGTGCGCCGCCATCACCACGCCCAACGCCACGCGCCGGTCCCACTGCAGCTCGACCTGGTCGAGCGTGCCGTCGGTGGCATGCCAGAACACCTCGAACAGGTCGGACTTGAGCCGCATCATGATCGGCTGCGTCTCGGGGTCGCCCATGCGGCAGTTGAACTCGAGCGTCTTGGGATGGCCGGTGGCGTCGATCATGAGGCCGGCGTAGAGGAAGCCGGTGTACGGGATGCCGTCCTTTTCCATGCCGCGGATGGTCGGCAGGATGATTTCGCGCATTGCGCGCGCATGCACCTCGGCCGTGACCACGGGCGCGGGCGAGTAGGCGCCCATGCCGCCGGTGTTGGGGCCTTCGTCGTTGTCGAGCAGGCGCTTGTGGTCCTGGCTGGTGGCCAGCGCGGTCACGTTCTTGCCGTCGCACAGCACGATGAAGCTGGCTTCCTCGCCCTGCAGGAATTCCTCGATGACGACGCGCGCGCCGCCGTCGTTGTGCGAGACGCCGAACTTGTTGTCGACCAGCATGAAGTCGACCGCCTCGTGCGCCTCCTGCGCGGTCATGGCCACTACCACGCCCTTGCCGGCGGCCAGGCCGTCGGCCTTGACGACGATCGGCGCGCCCTTGGCGTCGATGTAGGCGTGCGCCGCCGCGGCATCGGTGAAGGCCTCGTACTCGGCCGTGGGAATCTTGTGGCGCTTCATGAAGGCCTTGGAGAAGGCCTTGGAGCTCTCGAGCTGCGCGGCGGCCTGCGTGGGGCCGAAGATGCGCAGGCCGTGCGCGCGGAATTCGTCGACCACGCCCGCTGCCAGCGGCGCCTCGGGCCCGACGACGGTGAGCGCGATCTTTTCCTTGGCAGCCCACTCGCGCAGCGCGGCGGGCTCGGTGATGTCGATGCAGTCGTAGCGCTCGTCGCTCACGGTGCCGCCGTTGCCCGGCGCCACGTACACGCGGCTGACCCGGCTGGCCTGCGCCAGCCGCCACGCCAGTGCGTGCTCCCGGCCCCCTCCTCCAATTACCAGTACCTTCATTCGTGGGCCTTCTTCATTCGCTGTGGATCAATGTTCATTCATTCGGAGAGCGCGGCGTTGTGATAGACCTCCTGGACGTCGTCCAGGTCTTCGAGCACATCGAGCAGCTTCTGCATCCTGGCTGCGTCCTCGCCGGTCAGTTCGATCGTGTTTTCGGCGCGCATGGTGACCTCGGCCACCTCGGGCTTGAGGCCGGCGGCTTCGAGCGCATTCTTGACGGCTTCGAAGTCGGCGACGGCGGTGATCACCTCGATGGCGCCGTCGTCATCGGTGACCACATCCTCGGCGCCGGCTTCGAGCGCGGCTTCCATCACCTTGTCTTCATTGGTGCCAGGGGCGAAGATGATCTGGCCGCAGTGCTTGAACTGGAAGGCCACCGAGCCTTCGGTGCCCATGTTGCCGCCGTGCTTGGAGAAGGCGTGGCGTACTTCCGCCACGGTGCGCACGCGGTTGTCGGTCATGGTGTCGACGATGATCGCCGCGCCGCCGATGCCGTACCCTTCGTAACGAATTTCTTCGTAATTGACGCCTTCGAGGTTGCCGGTGGCCTTGTCGATGTTGCGCTTGACGGTGTCGATCGGCAGGTTGACCGCCTTGGCCTTCTCGACCGCCAGCCGCAGCCGCGGGTTGGCGCTGAGGTCGCCCCCGCCGGCGCGGGCAGCCACGGTGATTTCACGGATGGCGCGGGTCCAGAGCTTGCCGCGCTTCTCGTCCTGGCGGCCCTTGCGGTGCTGAATGTTCGCCCATTTGCTGTGTCCGGCCATGGCTTTCTATCTCGCTGTCTTGTGTTTTCAAAAGCAAGCTCCGAGTTTACTGTCCGGCGCGCACAACGGCCGGCGCGCCAGCGCCAAAGCGGCAAGGTCTTTTGGTGATAATCCTTCGATGACGCCATCGCCTTCCGTCGGGCCCGGGAATCCGACCATCCTGCCGCCGCACACCCCATTGCCGCTGTACTACAGGAACGAGGCGGAGCACCAGGCGTTCCTGCGGCGCATCTTCGACAGCACCGCCGCCGACTACGACCGCATCGAAAGCGTGCTGGCCTTCGGCACCGGCCCGTCGTACCGCCGCGCCGCCCTCTCGCAGGCCGGGCTCGCTGCGGGCGCGCAGGTGCTCGACGTCGGCATCGGCACCGGGCTGGTCGCCCGCGAGGCGCTCAGGATCATCGGGCCGGCGGGCCGGCTCGTGGGCGTCGATCCCAGCGTGGGCATGATGGAACAGGTCGACCTGCCCGGCGTCGAGCTGGTCCAGGGCGTGGCGGAAGCGCTGCCCCGCCCGGATGCCAGCTGCGATTTCGTGAGCATGGGTTACGCCATGCGCCACATCAGCGACGTGGCGGCCGCCTTCGGCGAGTTCCACCGCGTGCTGCGCCCGGGCGGGCGCCTGGTGGTGCTCGAGATCACCAAGCCGAACGGCCGCATCGCCACCGCGCTGCTCAAGGCCTACATGCGCGCCGTGGTGCCGCTGATCGCGCGCGTGGTCGGCCGCCGCAGCAACACCTCCGAGTTGTGGCGCTATTACTGGGACACCATCGAGGCCTGCATTCCGCCCGAGCGCGTGCTCGAGGCACTGCGCGCCGCGGGCTTCACCGACGTGCGCCGCCACGCGAGCCTCGGCGTGTTCTCCGAATACATGGCGCGCAAACCAGAAAACACCGTCGAGGCCGGCTGACCGTGCAAGTCCAGGGCGAAAACACCTCCTCCTTGCGCGTCGAGCGCCTTTCGCTGCCCGCCAGCCTTGCGCTGGCCGCCGACGGCCGCGCGCCTTTCGCGGCGCTCGGCTACGGCACGCCGCATGAACTGGCATGGATGCCGACCGTCAATGCACGCGTTCTTTCCGAGCAAGGCGCCATGGCGGACGTGTGGCACGTGAGCGGTGGGCGGGTGGCATCGAGCACCACCGGCATCGCCCGCTGGCGCAGCGACGGACACTGGCTGCTCGGCGCCATCGACCTCGACGAATCGGTCGAGAAGCAGGATCTTGCCGAGCTCTCGCACCGCGCCTACCGCGACCTGTTCAAGACCCTCGACCAGGCCGGCACGCCGCACCTGCTGCGCATCTGGAACTACCTGCCGCAGATCAATGCCGACGGCGGCGGGCTGGAGCGCTACCGCCAGTTCAACCTCGGGCGCCAGGAAGCATTTTTCGAGGCTGGCCGCGCCGCCTTCGAGGGCGCGCCCGCGGCATGTGCGCTGGGCATCCACCAGGGTGCGCTGTCGATCCGCTTCCTGGCCGGCCAGACCGCGCCCATGCCGGTCGAGAACCCGCGCCAGGTCTCGGCCTACCGCTACCCCGAAACCTACGGCCCGCGCTCGCCCACCTTCTCGCGCGCCGCGCTGGCCGAGATCGGCAATGGCGAGGTGGCGCTTTTCATATCGGGCACCGCGAGCATCGTGGGCCATGAAACCGTGCACCATGGCGACGTGCTGGAGCAGACGCGCGAAACGCTGCGCAACCTCGAAGCCGTGATCGCGGCCGCCAACGGCCAGGCCACGGCCAGCTTCGCGCTCTCCATGCTCGACTGCGTGGTCTACGTGCGGCATCCGGGGGATACCGACAAGGTGCGCGGCGTGCTCGAGAGCGCGCTCGGCGCCGACGCGCCGATGATCCGCCACGCGGTCTACCTGGAAGCGGACATCTGCCGCAGCGACCTGCTGGTCGAGATCGAAGCCCACGCCGTCGCACCGGGTCGCCTGCGGGCCTGACCCGGCGCGATCGATCGGACCGGCGACCCCATGTCGATGACCCGCGTGCTGCGCATTCTCACGGCCATTCCGCTTGCGTTGATGCTCTACGCGCTGCTGCTGTTCCTGGGGCTGATTTCGCTGGCCTGGAACCTCGTCGCGATGCTGCTCTACCCGGTGATGCCCGAGGCGCCCGCGCGCACGCTGGGCCGCCTGACCATCGCCTTCGCCTACCGCATGTTCTGGGGCCTGGCCTCGGTGACCGGGATGATGCGAATCGACGCCAGCTGCCTGGACCCGATGCGCAACGAGCCGGGCGTGATCTTCGTGGCCAACCACCCCACCATGCTCGACGCGCTGCTGCTGGTGGCGCGGCTGCCGCGCAGCGCCTGCATCATGAAGGCCGACCTGCTGCGCAACATCTTCCTGGGCGCGGGCGCACGGCTGGCGCGCTACATCAGCAACGAGTCGGCCCGCACCATGGTGCGCCTGGCGGTGGCCGACCTGCGCAATGGCGGCCAGCTGGTGATCTTTCCGGAAGGCACGCGCACCGTGACGCCGCCGCTCAATCCCTTCGGCCCCGGCGTGACGCTGATCGCCAAGCTCGCGCAGGCCCCGATCCAGACCGTGTTCATCGAGACCGACTCGCCCTACCTCAGCAAGGGCTGGCCGCTGTGGCGCGTGCCGCCGCTGCCCATCGTCTTCAGGCTCCGGCTGGGCCAGCGCTTCGCGCCCATGCAGGACAGCCACGTGCTGCAATCGGAGCTCGAACAATACTTTCGCCAACACATGGAACAGCGCGCAACCGACGCGTCCCCCGCATGCCAGACGCCTCGCGCACACACCTTGTCCTGATCCCCAGCTACAACACGGGCGAACGCCTGTTCTCCACGGTCGAAGCGGCACGCGCGCAGTGGAGCCCGGTCTGGGTGGTGGTGGACGGCAGCACCGACGGCACCGGCGAGCGCCTGCAGCAGATGGCTGCCGGCGACCCGGGCCTTCGGGTCTGGCTGCTGCCGCAGAACCAGGGCAAGGGCGCGGCCGTGCTGCACGGCCTGCGCGCGGCGCGCGAGGCCGGCTTCACGCATGCGCTGACCATGGACTCGGATGGCCAGCATCCGGCCGACCTGATTCCCGCCTTCATGAAGGCATCGCAGGCACGGCCCGAGACCATGGTGCTGGGCCGCCCGGTGTTCGATGCCTCCGCCCCGCTGTTGCGCGTGCGCGGACGGCGCGTGTCCAATGGCTGGACCCAGCTCGAAACCCTGTTTGCCGGCGTCGGCGATTCGCTCTACGGATTCCGCGTGTACCCGGTGGCCGACCTGATCGCTGTGATGGCGCGACAGCCCTGGATGCGGCGCTTCGACTTCGACACCGAGGCCGTCGTGCGGCTGGCCTGGCGCGGCGTCAAGCCCGTGAACATCGACGCGCCGGTGAAGTACCTGAGCGCCGAGGAAGGCGGGGTCTCGCACTTTCGCTATGGGCGCGACAACGTGCTGCTGACGTGGATGCACGCGCGGTTGATGGTCGAGTTCGTGGTGCGGCTGCCGGGGCTGGTTTTCCGCAAGCTGCGCGGGATTGCGCCGTTTCAGAAATAGAGTTTGCTCGTTGTTGGGGAGTGCCCGGCAAGCGGTGCGGCGCGGTCGGCCCCACTATGCCGGCCGCTTCGCGGCTGCCCTGCGGTGCTCGCGTTTCGGCGGCACAGAGGGGCCGTCCACACCGCACCGCCTGCCGGGCACTTGCCGTGACGTTGATGCCGCTGCCCTCACCCCAGCCCTCTCCCGGAGGGAGAGGGAGCAAGACGCAAATGCGGCCTCGAAGTGAGGAGAACCAACGGCGGTGCTGTCCCGGCGATGGGGGTTGAGCCGCTGGGTGGCCGTTGAGGCACCGCCGAGCAGCGCAGCGACAGGCGGATCAGGGCTCGCAGCTGTCTGAGCGAAACGCAGTGGAGCGAGTTCTGCGAGACCCCGCCTGACGCGAGCAGCGCAGGGAAGCCGCGGAGCGGCCGGTGACGTCGGCCGCCCAGCGGCTCAACCCCCATCGCCGCGCCCCGGCAGCCAAACTCAGATCATTCCGCCATTGATCGAAATCACCTGCCCCGTGATGTAGGCCGCTTCGTCACTGGCGAGGAATGAAGCCAGCGCCGCCACTTCCTGCGGCGTTCCGGCGCGCTTCATCGGCACCATCTGGTTGACCATGGCGGGGTCGAAGGCGGCATCGGCCATGGGCGAGGCGATGATGCCGGGCGCAATGGCGTTGACCGTCACGCCGCGCGAGGCCACTTCGAGCGACAGCGCCTTGGTCGCGCTGTTGAGCGCACCCTTGGCGGCGGCGTAGTTGACCTGCCCGCGGTTGCCGGTCAGCGCCGAGACCGACGAGATATTGAGCACGCGGCCCCAGCGCGTGCGCATCATCGGCAGCAGCAAGGGCTGCGTCACGCGGAAGAATCCGTTGAGCGAGATGTCGATGACCTTGTGCCACTGGTCGGCACGCATGCCGGGCAGCACGGCGTCGTCATGCACGCCCGCGTTGTTGACCACGATCTGGACCGGCCCGCCTTCGAGCATGCGCTCGCAGGCCACGCGGCAGGCCTCGTCGCTGCGCAGGTCGAACAGGTGGCACTCGGCCTTGCCGCCCGCGGCCGCGATGGTGGCTGCCAATTGCTCCACCGCTTCGGGCCGCGAGTTGGCGTGCAGCAGCACCGTGGCGCCGTCGCGCGCGAGGCGCTCGGCCATGGCAGCGCCCAGGGCACCGCTGGCGCCGGTGATGAGTGCGCGTTTTCCTTCGAGCGTCATGGTGCGTGGGCTCCAGTTGCCAGCGGCGTGTTCAGCACCACCACCGCGCGGCCTTCGGCCAGCACGCGGGCGCCACTGTCGCTCACCGCGAATTCGTAGAGGATCTGGTGGGTGTCGCCCGACAGGCGCCGCGCCTGCACCTGCAGCGCACCGTCGATGTCGTCGAGCCGCGCCACCGACAGGCGCACGCTGCGCGCACTCGCCAGGAATCCGGCCGACGGCGAGCTTCCCTCGGCAGCCAGCAAACCGCCGTGCAGCGCCATCGCTTGCGCCGCGTATTCGATGGCATTGGGTGCAAGCAGGCCGCCCGCCGTTCGCAAGGGATTGTCGGGCTGCGCATGCGTGCGGGTGCTGCAGTGGATGGACTCGGCGTCCCAGCGTTCGAGCCGGTCGAGCAGGCACATGCTGCCGCTGTGCGGAATGCGCTTGGCAATGCCGGCGCGGTCGAGCGTCTGCGGCGCCGTGGTCACGCCCGATGCTCCAGGTCGGCCACCAGCAGCACGTTGGCAAAGGGCGTTCCCTTGCTCATCGGAATGCTCTGGACGCGAAAGTCCAGCCGCTGCAGCGCCGCCACCCAGTCGGACAGCGGACGGCCCCAGGTGGGCGACACCTTGTGGCCTCGGACGCGCGTCACGGTGCGGTCGACCCACTGGCTGATGGCAAAGCCGCGCTTGCTCGATGCATCGCCCACGCGCAGCAGCAGCCGGGCGTTCGCACTGCCGCCGCGCCGAAGCGCGTCGTGCACCCGCCGCAGGACGCCGTCCTGCGCGTCGATGCCCACGTAGTGCAGCACGTCGAGGATCACGACCAGGTCGCATTCGGGCAGCGGCACCGAGCACATGTCGGCGCAGACCAGCCGCGGCGCCGGCTGCAGGTGCCCGATGGAAGCCTCGGCGCGCGCCACGTCCTTGGGCATCAGCTCGATGCCCGTGTAGTCGGCGGCCGGCGGCGTGGGCTTCCACGACGAGGGCCAGCGGCCGTGCGCCTGCATGCGGCTCATCGACGCGAGCAGGCTCGCGAAGAGCCCCTGCCCGCAGCCGATGTCGACCACGCGCCGGTGAGCTGCATCGATCAGCCCGCGTTCGAGCAGCCCGCGGAACACCGGATCGCGCCCCAGCTTGCCGCGCGCGAAATGCCAGGCGAAGCTGCCGCCCTTCTTGTAGGGAACGGTGGCGGCCTCATGCAGCTCGCGCCAGGCGGCATCGGTGGAAGAAGACGACGACGACGAAGAAGGCAGCACCGCGCTCATGGTTCAAGGCCTTCCGGCAGGGTGACGGCGTGCAGGCGCTCGGCGCGCAGGCGTTCGAAAAGCAAGGGCAGTACCTCCAGCAATACAGGGTTTCCCAAAGGGGTGCGCGCGGCGTTGCCGTCGTGCAGGAGCAGGATGTCGCGCGCCTGCAGCTTGCGGTCCAGGCGCGCCATGACCTTGGCGGGATCGCCTTCGCGCGTGTCGAAGCCGCGGCGCGTCCAGCTCACGAGCGACAGGCCGAGCCGGTGCAGCACCGGCTCGAGGAACGGATTGCGCAGGCCCGCCGGCGCGCGGAAGCAGGTCGGGCGCTGGCCGGTGGTGTCGGCCAGGATGTCCTGCGCGCGCGCGATCTCGCTCGCAAAGCCGCGCGGCCCGAGGAACGAAAAATTGTGCCGGTGCCGCGCCGTGTGGTTCTGGATGCTGTGGCCCCGCGCCACGATCTCGCGCGCCAGCGCCGGGTGGGCCAGCACGCGCTCGGCAATGCAGAAGAAGGTGGCGCGCTGGCCGTGCGCGTCGAGCAGGTCGAGCACGCGGGGCGTGACCTCGGGGTCGGGCCCGTCGTCGATGGTGATGGCCACCTGGCGCCGGGCAGCGGCCGCCGCGGGCAGGCGCGTGACATTGGGGCCCAGCAGGCTGCTGCGCGGCGTGAGTCCCGCGCCGGTGATCAGCGCATGGTTCAGCACGATGGCGCCGATGGCCCAGGGCATGGCGCCCGGCACCAGCGCGCCGGCGCCAATGGCCGCCACGTGCCAGGCCGCGCTGGCGCGAATGGCAAGCGGCCAGGGCCAGGATTCGGACGGAGCGGCAGAGGCGGACGGCATGGCGCGGGATTTTCCCATCAGCCGCGCGCGGCGGGCGGCGTGGGCGCCACGCGGCGCGCAAACGCGGCCGACAGCAGCAGCGCCAGCAAGGCGCCCGGCGCCACCACGCGGCCGATCGACGACAGCGCCGGAATGTCCGAGATCGCGATCAGCCCGAAAGACACCACCGTGGTGAGGTTGGCCAGCATCAGCGACGCCAGCGTGTCCTCGTCGGCCCGCCCGGCCACGCGCAGCTGGTCGAAGAACAACGCGTAGTTGGAGCCCACCGCCACGATCAGCAGCAGCCCCACCAGGTGCAGGATGCCCAGCGGCACCTGGAGCACGGCCATGCCGCCCAGCGTGAGCACCACCGCGAACAGCAGCGGCTGGCACACCGCGAGCAGCCGCCGGCCCGAGCGCAGGTAGATGCCCAACAGCACCACCACCGCCAGCGCGCCGAGCAGCACCTGCACGAAGGCCTCGTGCAGGTAGCGCTGATAGAGCCCCGCGAGTTCGCGGCCCACGTCGACCACCTGCACCTCGGGCACGCCCGCCAGCGCCGCTTCGAGCCGGCGCGCGTCGAACTTTGCCCCGGGGTGCAGCACCACCAGCGTCGACCAGCCGCCGCCCGGGCGCTGGTACATGAGCGTGTTGACGACCGAGCCGAGCGGCCCGCCCGCCAGGTCGGCGCGCCGCACGGGCGCGAGCTTGCGCGCGGCTTCGACATCGGCCAGGAAAGGGCCGAGGCGCGAGGCCGGCAGCGGCGAGCCTTGGGTGGCTTCGGCCAGCCGGCTGCGCAGCGTCTCGCCGTCGGGCAGGCTCGCGAGCCGGGCCGACTGCGTCGCGATGCTCGGCAGCACGCGCGTCACGGCCTCGAAGCCGCCGAGCTCGCCCTTGTCGACCAGGGCTTCGAGCCGCGCGGTGGCGGCTTCGGTGTTGCGCAGTGCGGTTTCTTCATCGGCGCCGTACACCACCACCAGCGTGCCGCCGTCGCCGGTGCCGATGTCGGCGCGCAGCATCTCGTCGAGCTGCTGGGCCGACTTGGGCACCGGGCTCATGGCGCCGAGGTCGGCGCGCCACAGATGGCCGCCCTGCCAGATGACCAGCACCAGCGCAGCCACGCCGAGCCCCGCAAGCATCCAGCGCAGGTGCGGCAGGCCGCGCACGAGCACGCCGGCCGCGCGCGCCATGTAGCGGCGCATGCCCATGCCGGTGGCGCCATCGGGCGCGAGCATGGGCAATGCGTAGCGCGTGGCCAGCGCCGCGGCCACGAGCCCTGCGATGGAGAACACGCCCAGCTGCGCCAGGCCCGGGAATCCCGAGAACACCAGCGCCGCGAAGCCGCACACCGAGGTCAGCAGCCCGAGCCGCACGGTGGGCCAGTGCACATCGCGCCAGCGCGCCCAGCCGGTGCCGGCCACGGCCGCGCCGCGCGCCTGGATCAGGTAGTAGATGGCGTAGTCGACGGTCTCGCCGATCAGCGTGCTGCCGAAGCCCAGCGTCATGCCGTGCACCGAGCCGAACACCACGCTGACCGCCGCGGTCCCCACCACCACGCCGGTGGCCACGGGCAGGAACGCGATGACCAGCGCGCGCGGCGACGCGAAGGCCAGCAGCAGCAGGCCGCCCATCACGATGCCGCCCACGATCGCGAGGTGGATCGCTTCGGTCTTGATCTTGTCGCGGCTCAGCACCGAGAACACGGGCGGGCCGCTCAGCAGCAGCTTCGGCCGGGTGGCCTCTTCCATGCCGCGCGTGGCGGCATCGAAGGCCGCGTGCACGCTTGCAATGGTTTGCGCCTGGGCGTCGAGATCGCTGCCCGCCGCGCGCGTGGTGACGATCATGAGCGCCCGCGGCGCGCTGCGCGACATCCAGACGCCGTCTTCGCTGCGCGGCGCGCTGGCCGGCGTCAGCTCGACGGCAATGCGCTGGGTCTCGCCGGTGGGATCGCGGTCGAGCAAGGGCTTGATCGCGTTGCCGGCCGGCGTGCCGAGCATCGACAGCGTTTCGTAGATCGCGTCGCGCAGGCCTTCGGCGGTGAAATGCTCGGGCCGGACGCCCGGCGAAAGCTGGTAGCGGTGCGCGAAGACCCAGGTGCCGGCCTCGCTCCAGTCGCCGGTGTCGCCGTTCTGGATCAGGTCGAAGAGCCGGCTCTCGCGCATGGACTTGGCCACGGCGCGCGATACGGCCGCGCGCTGCTCGGCACTCGCGCCGCCCTCGATGCCGAGCATCAGCGTGCGCGAGGCCACGCCGCTTTGCAGCTGCTCGATGAGCACCTGCTGCCGCGCGTCGGGGCTCTTGGGCAGGAAGGCGGAAAGGTCGGCGCTGAACTGCGTGCGCGCGATCTGCAGCGCGCCGCCGAGCAGCACCAGCGCCCAGACCAGCAGCACCAGCGCCCGGCGCTGCCAGCCCGGCGGGCCGCGCTCCCCGGTCTCGCGCTCCTTCACGGCGTGGTGCGTCCAGCGGCACCCGGGCGCTCGGGCGTGATGCTCATCACCGAGCGGTCGCCGCCGACGAACTCCATTTCAAGGCCCAGCACCTCGCCGGCACGGCCGCTGATGCGGATGCTGCGCACCTGCGCCGCGAGCCGGCTGTCGGCCGGCAGGAGGTCGAGCGTCCAGTTGGCGGCCGAACCGCTCACCGTGCTGCGGAAATAGCGCTGCAGCGTGGCGCCATCGCCGGTCAGCGTGCCGCGCATGGCTTCGACCAGGCCGAGCAGCTCGGGCATGCTGTCGAGCGTCAGCGTGCGATTGCGGCCGCCGCGCGAGAGCGTCAGCGTGTTGCCTTCGACCGCCATGGTTTCCACGCGCGGCGACAAGGTGCGCCGCACCAGCTTGTCGGGCGCATCGAAGCTCAGCGTGCCGCGCGCATCGAGCGGGCCTTCGAGGCCGTGCACGAAACGCTGCTCGGTGAAGCGGGCCTCGCCGCTCTTCTGCTTGGCAAGCAGCACCATCAGGTCGGGCAGGTCGAAGGCCCACGCCGGCGCGGCGCAGAAGGCCAGTGCCAGCAGCAGGCTCCTGCAAAGCCAGTCAAACCGAATCTTCGAGCCAGAAATCATGAAAGTTGAACCAGTTGTAGGGATAGGCGCGGCACAGGGCATCCAGGCGCGCCACGTAGGCTTCGACCGCCGCGCGGATGCGGCGTTCCCGCTCGGCGGGGTCGGGCGCCCGCTCGCTGAAGTCGGCCAGCAGGTCGAACCGGACATCGTAGCGCGCCCCGCCGCCGTAGAGGCCGGCCATGAAGAACACCTTGCGCCGCAGCAGCGCGGCCAGGCGGAACGGGCCGTCGTCGAAGCTGGCCGGATGGCCGAGGAACGGCAGCACGATGTTGTTGCCGCGCTGCTGCGCGGGCTGGTTCTCGCTGCCAGGCAGGGTGCGGTCGACCAGCATGCCGCCCAGGCCGCCGCCGTCGAGCCAGTCGCGCAGCGCGAGCATCGAATGCGGGCGGCCCAGCGCAATCACGTGCGGCCGCAGCCCGGGCAGGCTGATGGCGTTGAGGATGGCCGTGATGCGCTGCGCGTTGTCGGGGTACATCAGCATCGCCAACCGCAGCTCGTGCTTGTGCAGGCTGTTGTGCTTGCAGGCACCCATGGCCTCGAAGCTGCCGACGTGCGCGCCGAGCAGGAAGGCGCCGCGCCCCTTCAGCGCCTCGGCTTCGAGCGCCTGGTTGCCCTCGACCCTCACGTCGAACAGGTCCATGCGCCCGCGCAGGAAGTACACGCGGTCGAGCACCGTCGAGGCAAAGGCATGCAGCAGGCGGTAGCCGTCGAGCCAGCCGGCATGCGGACCGATGGCCCTGAACAGGTAGCGCTTGATGTGGCGCCGCGGCGCGGGTGCGAACAGCAGGAAGTACAGGCTGATCGGCGGCAGCAGCAGGCGCGTGATGCGGCGCCCGCACACCAGTGCCATCAGGCAGATGAAGCGCAGCGCCAGCATGTTGCTGCGCTCGGGGGTGTGCGCCCAGTCGCCGCGCTGGCCTGCCTGCGCCGCGTCTTTCACGGCGCGCGTCTCGGCGTCGGTGTGATCCATCACGCAGACTCTGGCACGGCGGCCCAGCGGCCGGTGACAGCCAGCACGCCGTCGCAGCGCACGTCGAAGCGCACGCCGCGCGCGGCGCCGGACTCGGGCTGCAGCTCGATGGAGAGCATGCTGCCCGGCCGCACGGGTGCCAGGAACTTGGCGGCCGCGAGCGTGGGATGGGCACCCAGCCGGGCGGCCAGCGCGGGCACGCGCTGCACGGCTTCCATGACCTCGGCCAGTATCAGCGCTCCCGGCAGCAGCGGCTGGCCGGGGAAGTGGCCCGCGAATGCCGGATGGTCGACCGGCACCGCATGGGCCAGCTGCACCGGTGTGTCGTCTTCTGCCAGCTGCGCGAGCGCGAATTCGCGCAGCGCGCGCGCCGTGAGCTTGCCGGTGCCTTCGCGCGGAAAGGCCTTCACCTGCACCACGCGGCGCGGCACGAACACCGGCTCCAGCCGCTGGCGCAGCGCGGCAATGATCTGGCCGGCCGAGAGCGTGGGCGCGACCACGAAGGCCACCGGACGCACCACGCCGTCGGCCACTTCGTCGGGCAGCCAGAACGCGCCGTCCTCGACGCCCGCGATGCTGTTGAGGTGGTAGTTCAAGTGCGCGAGCGAGCTGCGCCGGCCCGCGACATGGATCAGGTCGTTGGCGCGGCCCAGCAGCCGGAAGCGCCGTGCGTCGAGCAGTTCGAGCACGTCGGCCATGGGCGTGGGCTCGGGCAGGAAGTCGCCGCTGAAGATGAAGCGCTCGGCCCCGTCGCCCTCCCCTGGCTGGGCGTGCACGCGGATATCTCCGAAGGTCTCCCAGACTTCGCTCTGCGTGGTGCGGCGGGTGGCGACCTGGCCGGACTCGGTGCTGCCGTAGATCTCGATCAGCACGCCGCCGAGCGCCTGCTCGGCCTGGGCCGCGAGCTGCGGCGAGAGCGGCGCGGTGGCGGAAAGCACCAGGTCGACCGGCGGCAGCTCGATGCCCGAGAGCAGCAGCGTCTTCAGGTGGAAAGGCGTGGTGACCAGTGCGCGGGGGCGTGGCACCGAAGCCAGCGTCTTGGCCACGTCGGCTGGAAAGAACGGCCGTCCGCTGTCGAACGCGGCGCCGCCGAGCATGGCCAGCAGCGCCGATGATTCCAGCCCGTAGCTGTGCTGTACCGGCACGGTCGCCACCAGCGTCAGGCCGGCGAGCGATGGCAGACCGAGCAGGCTGGAGAGCCGCTCCACCGCCACCGCGACGTCGCCGACCAGCGTGTCCCAGCGCTTGGCATGCGGCTGCGGCGCACCGGTGGAGCCGGAGGTCAGCAGGCTCACCGCGTGCATGGCGCCGTCGATGGCCGGAAGCTCGAGGCCCGCATCGCCTTCGGAGCCGCCGCGGTATTCGACCAGCAGGCGCGGCATGCCGGGCGTGGCGAGCGCGGCGTCATCGGTCAGCGCGAAAAGATTCGAGCCGCCGGATTCGAGCAGGCGCGCGAGCGTGTCGGGCCGCGCGTCGGGCGGCAGCAGGCTCGCATGGCCGCGCACCAGCGCAGCGGCCAGGCCGACCGCAAACGCATAGCGGTCGACACAGAGATTGACGGCCCGGCCCTCGGCCGGCAGCAGCGGCGCGAAGCGGGCCACGTCGGCCAGGAACTGGCGCGTGCTCACCGGCACGCCGGCGCGCCAGGCCAGCGGTGCATCGAGGTCCCGGTTGGCGATCAGCGGCAGCAGGCGGGTATCGGCGCTCACGCAATGGGCCCCTTGCTTCAACGGCTGCCGCTGCCGTGGTCGACGGGCGAAGCGCCCTGGAAGGCGCGCACTGCATCGATGAGCCGCGTGCGCTCGAATTCGGGGTGCAGCCGGTAGCGCACCAGGTGCTCGCCCACGAAAAGAAGCGTGACCGACAGCGGCGTCAGCACGTTCGCGAGCAGCGACCAGGCCGAGAAAGGCAGCGTCAAATACACCACGATCGACGACACCACCACCAGCGCGAAGTACGCGGTCCAGATGCGCGTGAGCGTGGTCGTGTAGGCCAGCATCTGGCCCTTGAGCGGATGCACGCGCTGGGCGAACTGGGTGATCAGCGGCAGGCCGGGCCCGCGCAGCGAGGCGCCGAACCAGCCGCACAGGAGGCCGTTGATGGCGACATGCTGAAACACATAGAGCCGGTTGGTGTCGCCCGCCTCACCCAGGAACACGAGCGCAAAGCCCCCGATGCCCAGCAGCATGGCCGCGGCAAAACCCCAGCGGCCGAACTTGCTTGCGGCAAAACCCATGGCGGCCAGCCAGAGCGGACCGAGCAGCACCACCACGGCCCACGGCTCGGTGGGGTGGAACAGCATCATCCAGTGAGAGAGGCCGGCATAGGCCACCCCCACCAGCAGCAGGAGCGCCAGTCGCCATCGAGACATGGATCAGGAAGCGCTGCGATGCTGGGCGACGTGGGTCGCGAGCGTGCGCAGCGACTGGAAGATCTGCTGGTTGCGCTCGTCGTCCGAGCGCAGCTGGAAGCCATAGCGCCGGGACACCTCGAGCGCGACTTCGAGGATGTCGATGGAATCGAGGCCCAGGCCTTCGCCGTACAGCGGATCGGTGGGCACGATGTCTTCGGGTGCGACTTCGAGATTGAGCGCGTTCACCAGCAGGACGGCCAACTCTTTTTCAATCGGCGACTGTTCAGGTGAATCGCCGGCGGCGGGAATGGGGGGCTGAGCAGTCGATGACAAAAAAACCTCCTGAAACTTTTTCCGTAACTACCTCGGGGGCCGTGGATTATAGGAGGGCAGCTTGATTAGACTGCCCGCTTCGATACGACCCGGAGCCCTTCATGGCCGACCCCCTTCTGATCGCGCGCCACGACACCATCGAGTGCACCCTGCTGCCCAGCCTGGCCAACCGCCACGGCCTCATCACCGGCGCCACCGGCACCGGCAAGACGGTCACGCTGCAGACCATGGCCGAAAAGCTCTCGGGCATCGGCGTTCCCGTGTTCATGGCCGACGTCAAGGGCGACCTGACCGGCATGAGCCAGAAAGGCAGCATCGGCGAAAAAATGGCGGCCACGCTGAAGGAACGGGGCATCGATCTGCCCGAATCGCAGGCCTGCCCCGTCACCCTGTGGGACGTGTTCGGCGAACAGGGCCACCCGGTGCGCGCCACCGTCTCCGACATGGGGCCCCTGCTGCTGGGCCGCATGCTCGACGTGAACGAAACGCAGGCCGGCGTGCTGAACCTGGTGTTCAAGATCGCCGACGACAACGGCCTGCTGCTGCTCGACCTGAAGGACCTGCGCGCCATGCTGCAGTACGTGGGCGAGAACGCGAGCCAGTTCACCACCGAGTACGGCAACATCAGCGCCGCCAGCGTGGGCGCCATCCAGCGCGGCCTGCTGCAGATCGAGACCCAGGGCGGCGACAAGTTCTTCGGCGAGCCGATGCTCAACATCGCCGACTTCATGCAGACGGTGGGCGGCAAGGGCGTGGTCAACATCCTGGCGGCCGACAAGCTCATGAATTCGCCGCGGCTCTACGCCACCTTTCTGCTCTGGATGCTGTCCGAACTGTTCGAACAGCTGCCCGAGATCGGCGACCCCGAGCAGCCCAAGCTCGCCTTCTTCTTCGACGAGGCCCACCTGCTCTTCAACGAGGCGCCCAAGGCGCTGGTCGAGCGCATCGAGCTCGTGGTGCGGCTGGTGCGCTCCAAGGGCGTGGGGGTTTATTTCGTGACGCAGAACCCGCTGGACATTCCGGATTCGGTGCTGGCCCAGCTGGGCAACCGCGTGCAGCATGCGCTGCGCGCCTTCACCCCGCGCGACCAGAAGGCCGTCAAGGCCACGGCCACCACCATGCGCCAGAAGCCGGGACTGGACATCGAAACCGCGATCACCGAGCTCGCGGTGGGCGAGGCGCTGGTGAGTTTTCTCGATGCCAAGGGCCGCCCGAGCGTGACCGAGCGCGTGTTCGTGGTGCCACCCGGCAGCCAGATCGGCCCCATCACGGCCGCGCAGCGCCAGGCGGTCATTGCCAATTCGCTCGTCGCTGGCGTGTACGAGAAGACCGTGGACCGCGAATCGGCCTACGAAAAACTCAAGGGCCGGGCCGAAACCGCGCCCGATGCACCGCAGCCCAAGACGGCGGGCGCCGGCAAGGGTGCGGCCGAAGCGTCCGAAGGCAGCAGCATGCTGAACGACCTGCTCTTCGGCAGCACGGGCCCGCGCGGCGGCAAGCGCGACGGCCTCGTGCAGACCATGGCCAAGTCGGCGGTGCGGACCATGGGCACCTCGGTCGGCAAGGAAATCCTGCGCGGCGTGCTGGGCGGCATCTTCGGCGCCAAGAAGCGCTGAGCCAGCCGGGCCCCGCTGGCTGGCTACCAGCGCAGCAGGCGCGGCCCGAGCACGGCGCCCACCAGCACCGGCAGCCCGATGCCGCTCACGTACCAGACCGCGAGGAAAGGTGCCGTCAACTCCATGCAGTGCAGCGCATAGACCGCCGCACCCACCCCGCCGGCCAGCGCACCGGCGGCCGCACCGGCCAGCGCAGGCCGCGTGGGCGCCAGCCCCTTCAGGGCCAGCAGCGCCGCCGCAAAGACCGGCAGCGCCATGAGCCCGATGCTGACCGCGCAAACGCGCCACGACTCGCCCATGAGCAAGGGCATGCGCTCTTCGGCCGGCGCGTTGAACCAGGCCAGCGCCGCCATCACCCACACGGCAAGCACCGGCACCGCGATGCCGATCCAGGCGCGCCGCACCGGCACGCCCGGCCGCGCGAGGCGCTGCACCACCACGAAGGCGGCCGCCGCAATGCACAGCGGAAACAGCACCTTGACCCAGAACATCGGCCAGAACATGGCTTGCACCAGGTCGCGGCGCAATCCGTATTCGGTGAACAGGATCGCGAACGACAGCGGCAGCCCGGCGAGCAGCGCAAGGGCCAGGCGGCGCCCTGCGGCGCGGCGCGGCGCGGGCGAGGCGCCGGCCGCCAGCATGGCCACGAGATCGTCGGTCTTCATGGCGCACGGCTCCTGAGCCTGGCGGCAAGCGCCTTGAGTCCGCGGTGGATGCCCACCTTCACGGCCGATTCGGACATGCCGGTGAGGCTTGCCGTCTCGGCCACCGAGAGGCCTTCGAGCTTCACGTGCACGATCGGCAGGCGCTGGCGGTCCGGCAGGGTCTGCAGCAGGCCGCCCAGGTCGCGCCGGGCATCGCTGGCCTCGATGGCCGATTCGGCGAACACCGCCAGGTCGTCGTCCAGCGGGTCATGCAGTGCTTCGCGCGCCGACTTGGCGCGCAGCAGGTCGATCATCTTGTAGCGCGCAATCGCATGCACCCAGGCCGTCAGCGGCTGGTCGCTCTGGTAGGTGTGGCGCTGGTTGTGCATGGCGAGCAGGCATTCCTGGACAAGGTCTTCCACTTCATCGGGCCAGCCGAACAGGCGCTTGCCCAGAAAGGCGCGCAGATGCGCGCTGAGTTTTTGCAGAAATTCGCGATAGGCGGCCGCGTCGCCGTCCAGGCCGCGCAGGAACAGGCTGCGCAGCGCGGCTTCGGCGTCGCTTGTTCGCGAACTGCTGTCCATTGTGTTTCGTGCCATCGGACCGGCTGGTTACAGCCCTTTCGGAAAAAAGATCCCGCCGGATTGTGCCGTGCCCGGCGCAGACGCCGGATGCGTCCTCGGCTAAGCTCCCCCGAACCCATGGAAGGAGCGCCCGATGCAACCTGCCGGTCCATGCCTTCGTGCCCTTGAACAGTCCGCCGCCCGGAGCTGACGCCGATGCTGGCCGGGCTGGTTTCGCACCCCTGGGCCTATCCGGCGCTGGAGACGGCGCACATCGTCGGCATTGCGCTGCTGTTCGGCGGGCTGCTGGTGTTCGAACTGCGCGTGCTCGGCCTGGGCCGGGAGTTGCCGCAAAGGCAGTTGGCGCGCCTGACGCTGCTGCCGGCGCTCGTCGGCTTCGGCCTGTGCGCCGCGACCGGCCTCACGATGTTTTCCACGCAGCCCGGCGAGCTGCTGGCCAATTCCGCCTTCCGCATCAAGCTCTTGCTGATCGGCCTGGCGGGCGCCAACGCGATCTGGTTCCATCTTCGGGGCGGCCTGGCCGCCACCGGCGCGATGTCCAGGGCGCAAT
Organism: Variovorax sp. 05T418; assembly: GCF_056396385.1. Lineage (NCBI taxonomy): Bacteria > Pseudomonadati > Pseudomonadota > Betaproteobacteria > Burkholderiales > Comamonadaceae > Variovorax > Variovorax sp. 05T418. The sequence continues at coordinate 168,602 of NZ_JBFTLJ010000012.1, forward strand.
GCCTGCTGTCGCTGGGGTTTTGGCTCGCTGTCATCATCTGCGGGCGTTGGATTGCCTACGTCTGAGCAAGGAGACCGAGATGATCGAGAGACGCTTGTTCGTTGCCGGCTCGCTGGGCCTGGCCCTGCCCTCCTGGGCGCACCACGGATGGAGCAGCTTCGACCAGGACCGCCCGCTCTACCTGGAGGGGCGCGCGACCAAGGTCATGTGGCGCAATCCGCATGGCGAGGTGGAGCTTGAACTGCCCGAGAACCCCACCCTGCCGGCCGACCTGAAGCAGCGCCCGCTGCCCAGGCAAAGCGCGAACGTCGATGGCCCCGCGCTGCTGGCCAAGGCGCAGCTGCCGACGCGGCGCGACCGCAAGTGGCTGATCGAACTCGCACCGCTCACGCGGCTGCAGGCCTGGGGGGTCGAGGAGATCAAGCCCGGCACCCCGGTGGCCGCGCTGGGTTTCACCTACACCGGTGAAAAAGGCGATCCGGTGCTGCGCGCCGAATACCTGTTCGTCGGCGGCAAGGCCTACGGCCTGCGCTCCTCGCCGGCCTGATCGGCGCACCGGCCGCGGCGCCATGGCCGCGGCCCCCGGCGGCATTGACGACCCTCGCGCCCTGCTTGCCAGCCGCGCGAGTGATCGGTACATTGCATTTTTTGAGGGCCTCCAATGTCCGCAGATAGCACAGCGACCCCTTCCGAAATTCCCGAGATTTCCGCGATCCCCGCCGTCCCTGCGACTTCAGCGATCTCCGTCTCGCCCCTTCCCCCGCTCCACCCTTCCTCGTCGACCGGCCACATCCGGCTGACCTCCCATGCCGGCGGCTTCGGCGCATTGCCCATCCGCTGGGGCGCGGCCACCGCCGCCGAGCGCGGACCCGTGGTCGGCACCACCACGAAGCGGGCGCACCGCAACGTCATCGGCACGCACAGCGGCTCCTACAGCGTCTATCGCGCATTGGCCGTGGCGGCCGGCGCGCTCAAGCGCGAGCACAAGGCCGACCTGACCAACACCGCGCCCACCGACGTGATCGGCCCGTACCCGCAGTGGAGCGAGCCCGGACGCATCGTCTCGCTCGACCCCTGGGGCGCGCTGGTGGCCGATGTGTTCTCCACGGAACTGGCCGCGGGCTACGACATCCGCCCGACCATCGCGATCACCAAGGCCCACGTGATCCTGCCCGAGGTGATCGAGGCGCTGCAGAGCGGCCGCCTCAAGGCCGACGGCCACTTCCTCACCGCCGGCGGCGCAGCCATGGTGACCAAGGCCGCCATCGAGCCCGTGTGGTACCTGCCCGAGGTGGCGCGGCGCTTCGGCTGCTCCGAAACCGACCTGCGCCGCACGCTGTTCGAGGAAACCGGCGGCATGTACCCCGAGCTCGTCACGCGCTCCGACCTCGAGGTGTTCCTGCCACCCATCGGCGGGCAGACGCTCTACATCTTCGGCAACCCGCGCGACCTCGCCAACCCCGAGGTCGAGCTGACGGCGCGCATCCACGACGAATGCAACGGCTCCGACGTGTTCGGCTCCGACATCTGCACCTGCCGCCCCTACCTCACGCACGCCATCGAGGAATGCATCCAGGGCGCGCAACGCGGCGGCGTGGGCCTCATCGCCTACTCGCGCAAGGAAGGCCGCGCGCTCGGCGAGGTGACCAAGTTCCTGGTCTACAACGCGCGCAAGCGCCAGGTCGGCGGCGACACGGCCGACCAGTATTTCGCGCGCACCGAATGCGTGGCCGGCGTGCAGGACATGCGCTTCCAGGAACTGATGCCCGACGTCTTCCACTGGCTCGGCATCAAGAAGATCCATAGGCTCGTGTCGATGAGCAACATGAAGTTCGACGCCATCACCGGTTCGGGCATCGAGATCGGCGAGCGCGTGAACATTCCGGACGAACTGATTCCGGCCGACGCCCGCGTCGAGATGGACGCCAAGATGGCCGCCGGCTATTTCACGCCCGGCCCGGTGCCGGACGCCGAGGAACTCAAGAAGGCCAAGGGCCGGGGATTGAGCGAATGAGCAACAGCAAGGAAAACAGCAGCAGCGACCACCTGCCCGCCGACGGCTCGGGCAGCCTGCCACCGGGCGGCGCGGGCGACATCGACCCGGCGATCGAGTTCGCGCCCGACACCAGCCATCCCGCGGGCGCCGCCACGGTGCTGCGCACCACCGCCGCCATCCGCGAGCGCGCGGCCGCGCTGCTGGCGCGCGCGCGCCGGGGCGAGTCGCAGTGGTTCCGCATCGCCGGCAGCGACGTGCTCGAAGACGCGGCGCGCACCGTGGCCGAAGTCACGCGCGAGCGCTACCCCTGGGACACCATTCCGTACCACAGCCGCTGGCGCCACTTCGAGGCCGGCGGCGTCGACCGGCTGAAGCAGCTCGATGAACTGCTCGGCAAGGGCGTTGATGCGCGGCAGCGCGCCAGCGCCCACATCGACCTCGTGCTGGTGAGCGTGCTGCTCGATGCCGGCGCCGGGCCCGGCTGGCACTACACCGAGCCCGCCACCGGCGAGCGCTACACGCGTTCCGAGGGCCTGGCCGTCGCGAGCTTCCATGCCTTCACGAGCGGGCTGTTCTCGTCCAACCCCGACCATCCGCTGCAGGTCGATGCCGCCGGCCTGCGCGGACTGGTGACCGACCGGCTCGGCGACGCCTTCCAGGTCAGCGACGTCAATCCGCTGGTGGGCCTGGCCGGCCGCGCGGTGCTGCTGCGCCGGCTCGGCGAGGCGATGAGCGAGCAGCCCGAGACCTTCGGCGACGAGGGCCGGCCCGCCGGCATGTTCGATGCGCTGGTCGCCCCGTTCGGCGCGGCCGCGCCGCCCACGGCCGAGATCACGGCGCACCAGATCCTTTCGCTGCTGCTCGAGACGCTCTCGCGCATCTGGCCCTCGGCCAACGCCATCGACAGCATCGCACTCGACGGCAGCGACACCACGGGCGGCATCGGCTCGAGCGACCCGGCGCTCGCGCTGGGCGACTGCTGGCGCCACGGCGCGGTGCGCGGCCCCGGCCTCACCAACGGCTGGATGCCGTTCCACAAGCTGTCGCAGTGGCTCACCTATTCACTGCTCGAACCCTTCGAGCGGGCCGGCGTGAAGGTGCGCCACCTCGACGCGCTCACCGCTTTGCCCGAATACCGCAACGGCGGCCTGCTGATCGACAGCGGCGTGATCGTGCCGAAGGACCCGGCCTTTCTTTCGCGCACCTGGAAGGCCGGCGACGAGTTCATCGTCGAATGGCGTGCCCTCACCGTGGCGCTGCTCGACGAACTGGCGCCGCGCGTGCGCAAGATCCTCGACCGCACCGACGAAGAGCTGCCGCTGGCCTGCGTGCTCGAGGGCGGCACCTGGGCCGCGGGGCGCGTGCTGGCACAGCGCTTGCGAGACGGATCGCCACCGCTCCTGATCGAAAGCGACGGCACCGTCTTTTAGACTCGCGGGTCCATTCAGCAACGGCAGAAAAACCAAATGAGCAACGTCCACCTCGTCGACCACCCCCTCGTCCAGCACAAGCTCACGCTGATGCGCCGCAAGGACGCCTCCACCAACAGCTTCCGCCGGCTCCTGAACGAAATCAGCATGCTCATGGCCTACGAGGTCACGCGCGACATGCCGATGCAGGACATCGAGGTCGAGACCCCGCTCGAAACCATGCAGGCCAAGGTCATCGACGGCAAGAAGCTGGTGCTGGTGTCGATCCTGCGCGCGGGCACCGGCATCCTGGACGGCATGCTCACGGTGGTGCCGGGCGCGCGCGTCGGCCACATCGGCCTGTACCGCGACCCCAAGACGCTCACGGCCGTCGAGTACTACTTCAAGATGCCCGGCGAGATGGAGAACCGCGACGTGATCGTGGTCGACCCGATGCTGGCCACCGGCAACTCGGCGGTGGCCGCGGTCGAGCGGCTCAAGGAACTCAACCCCAAGTCGATCAAGTTCGTCTGCCTGCTCACCTGCCCCGAAGGCCTCGCGACCATGCAGAAGGCCCACCCCGACGTGCCGGTCTACACCGCGGCGATCGACCGGGAGCTCAACAGCCATGGGTACATCCTGCCGGGCCTCGGCGACGCGGGCGACAGGATTTTCGGCACTAAGTGAGGCCCCCGGCGGCCGACACGCTGTCCCTCGGGCAGCGACAAGAAGATTTCCATACCTCGAGGAGAAGCACCGTGACAGCACGCCGTCAGTTGATCATTCGTTCCGCCGCCATGGCCGCAGCAGCGCTTGCGGCCGGCACGCCCGGCTTCGCGCTCGCGCAGGCCAAGCTCAAGGTGGCGGCGGTGTACACCGTGCCCTTCGAGCAGCAATGGGTCGGCCGTATCCACAAGGCGCTCAAGGCGGCCGAGGCGCGCGGCGAGATCGAATACAAGGCCACCGAGAACGTCAGCAACGCCGACTACGAGCGTGTGATGCGCGAGTACGCCACCGGCGGCAACCAGCTGATCCTCGGCGAGGTCTTCGGCGTGGAAGCGGCGGCGCGCAAGGTCGCGAAGGACTTTCCCAAGGTCGCCTTCCTCATGGGCTCCTCGCTCAAGCCGCAGGCGCCCAACTTCAGCGTGTTCGACAACTACATCCAGGAGCCGGCCTACCTGAGCGGCATGGTGGCCGGCGGCATGACCAAGACCAACCGCATCGGCATGGTCGGCGGCTTTCCGATTCCTGAAGTGAACCGGCTCATGAACGCCTTCATGGCGGGCGCGAAGGAAACCAACCCGAAGGTCGAATTCAGCGTGAGCTTCATCAACAGCTGGTTCGATCCGCCCAAGGCCAAGGAAGCGGCCTTCGCGATGATCGACAAGGGCGCCGACGTGATGTACGCCGAGCGCTTCGGCGTCTCGGACGCGGCCAAGGAAAAAGGCAAGCTCGCCATCGGCAACGTGATCGACACGCAGGCGCAGTACCCCGACACGGTGGTGGCTTCGGCGCTGTGGAACTTCGAGCCCTCGGCCGACCGCGCGATCAAGCTCGTGAAGGAAGGCAAGTTCACCGCCGAGGACTACGGCCCCTACTCGATGATGAAGCACAAGGGCTCCGAACTCGCGCCGCTGGGCACCTTCGAGAAGAAGGTGCCGGCGGACATCGTCGCCAAGGTCAAGGCCAAGCAGGCCGACATTCTCTCGGGCAAGGTCACCATCAAGGTCGACGACTCGCAGCCCAAGTCGACCGCGAAGTGAAGGGCCCGATGACGATGCGCTGGCGCTCTCTTCTCGCGGCCGGCGTGCTGGCCTTCGGCCTCGCGGGCTGTGCCGGTGTCTACAAGAGCCCGGGCGCCGCCGACGGCAGCGTGCGGCTGGACGACACGCCGCGCATCGCGGTGGTCTCGGCCTTCCAGCCCGAGCTCACGCTGCTGCTGAACCGGCTCCAGCAGCCGGCCAAGCACAGCGTCAACGGCGTCGAGTTCACCACCGGCACGCTCGAAGGCAAGCCGGTGGTGCTGTTTCTCTCCGGCATCAGCATGACCAACGCGACGATGAACACGCAGCTGGTGCTCGACCGCTTTCGCGTCACCCACATCGTGTTCAGCGGCATCGCGGGCGGCGTGAATCCGCAGCTGCACGTGGGCGACGTCACGGTGCCCGCGCAATGGGGCCAGTACCTCGAAGTGCTGATGGCGCGCGAAACCGCGCCGGGCAAGTTCACCGCGCCGCCCTTCATCACCGATGCCACGCTGCCCAACTTCGGCATGATGCATCCGCGCCCGGTGGAAGTGCGCTCCGCGGCACATCCGCAGATCGTGCGCAAGTTCTGGTTCGAGGCGGACCCGAAGATGCTCGAGGTGGCGCGCAGCATCCGCAATGTCGACCTGGCGAACTGCAGCGCCGGCAAGTGCCTGGCGCGCAAGCCCCATCTGGTCGTCGGCGGCAACGGCGTCTCGGGCCAGGCCTTCATGGACAACAAGGCCCTGCGCGAATACACCTTCAAGACCTTCCAGGCCAACGTGCTCGACATGGAAACGGCGGCCGTGGGCATGGTGGCCTACAGCAACGGCGTGCCCTACATCGCCTTCCGCTCCCTCAGCGACCTGGCGGGCGGCGGCGAAGGCGAGAACGAGATGGGCACCTTCATGGGCATTGCGGCCGACAACTCGGCCAAGGTGATGCTGGCGTTCCTGGCTGCATGGAAATGATCCTGCCTTTTCTCCCTCCCCTTCCGGGGGCGGGTTGGGGTGGGGGCACGCGGCCTTCGATCGATCACCATGGCGCTGCGGGCGCTGCCCGCCCCCATCCCGGCCTTCCCCCGGAAGGGGAAGGAGCAAGACCTTCATGAACAGCACGACCGTCCTGCGCCTCCAGCGCATCACCAAGCGCTTCGGCACCCTCGTCGCGAACGACGCCATCTCCCTCGACCTGCACGCGGGCGAAGTGCTCGCGCTGCTGGGCGAGAACGGCGCGGGCAAGTCGACGCTCATGTCCATCCTGTTCGGCCACTACGTCGCGGACGAAGGCGGCATCGAAGTCTTCGGCGCGCCGCTGCCGCCGGGCAATCCCAAGGCGGCGCTGGCCGCGGGCGTGGGCATGGTGCACCAGCACTTCACGCTGGCCGACAACCTCAGCGTGCTCGACAACGTGATGATGGGCACCGAACCGCTCTGGCGCCCGGTCTCGCGCCGGGCGGCCGCACGCGCGAAGCTGCTCGAGGTGGCACGGCGCTTCGGCCTGCCGGTGCAGCCCGACGCGAAGATCGGCAGCCTCTCGGTCGGCGAACGGCAGCGCGTCGAGATCCTGAAGGCGCTGTACCGCGGCGCGCGCATCCTGATCCTCGACGAGCCGACCGCCGTGCTCACGCCGCAGGAAAGCGAAGCGCTGTTCGCCACGCTCGCGCAGATGGTGGCGCAGGGCCTGTCGGTGATCTTCATCAGCCACAAGCTGGGCGAGGTGCTGCGCGTGTCGCAGCGCATCGCGGTGCTGCGCGGCGGCAAGCTGGTGGCCGAGGCGCGCACCGCCGAAACCACGCAGGCGCAGCTCGCGCTGTGGATGGTCGGGCATGCCGTGGAGGCGCCGCAGCGCCGGCCCGCCAGGTCGGTGGGCGACGCGGTCTGCGTGCTCGACCATGTGAGCACCGCGTCGGACAAGGACCAGGCGCAGAACCGGCTGCGCGAGGTGTCGCTCACGCTGCGCGCCGGCGAAATCACCGCCATCGCGGGCGTCTCGGGCAACGGCCAGGTGGCGCTGGCCGAACTGCTGTGCGGCACGCGCCGCGCCACCTCGGGCACGGCCCTGCTGATGGGCCGCGCGCTGCCGCCCTCGCCCGCACGGCTGGTGCAGCGCGGCGTCGCGCGCATTCCCGAGGACCGGCACGCGGTCGGCGTGGTCGGCGACCTGCCGGTGTGGGAGAACGCGGTGTCGGAACGGCTGCGCAGCCCCGTCTTCTCGCGCTGGTCGTGGTTCGTGCGGCGTGCGGCCGCGCGGCTGCATGCAGGGCGCATCGAAAAGGCGTTCGACGTGCGCGGCGCGGGGCTGATGGCGCCGGCCCGTTCGCTTTCGGGCGGCAACATGCAGAAGCTGATCCTCGGGCGCGCGCTGCTGGCGCCCGAGCAGGACGAAGAAGACCCGGACAACAGGAAATACCCGACGCGTGCGCCGCGCCTGATCGTTGCGCACCAGCCGACCTGGGGCCTGGACATCGGCGCCGTCGCCTATGTGCAGCAGCAACTCATTGCCGCGCGCGATGCGGGTGCGGCGGTGCTGGTGATTTCCGACGACCTCGACGAGGTGCTCGCGCTCGGCGATCGCGTGGCCGTGATGCACGGCGGCCACCTCGGCGAAGCGCGCCCGGCCGCGGCTTGGACGCGCGAAGCCATCGGGCTGGCGATGGCCGGCGCGGCGGCGCAGCAGCAGCAGCAGCAGCGCGCAGGGACTACGCCATGATGCGGCTCGAACGGCGCCACCAAAGCTCGCGCGCCGCGCTGGTGCTGGCACCCATCGGCGCAGTGGCCTTCACCATGGTGGTGAGCGCGCTGCTCGTGCTCTGGGCCGGTGCGCCGGTCGGCCGCACCTACGCATTGCTGCTGCAGGGCGGCTTCGGCTCGGTGTTCGCGTGGAGCGAAACGCTGACGCGCGCCATTCCACTGATCCTCACCGGCTTGGCCGCGACCGTCGCCTTCAAGGCGCGGCTTTTCAACATCGGCGCCGAGGGTCAGCTGTTCGCGGGTGCCCTCGCCGCCGTGGCCGTGGGCGGCATGCATGGCGGCACGGGTTTCGAGCTGCCGCCCTGGCTGCTGTTCCCGCTGATGATGCTGGCCGCCGCCGCGGCGGGCGCCCTGCTGCTGCTCGGCCCGGCGCTCATGAAGAACAGGCTCGGCGTCGACGAGGTGGTGACCACGCTGCTGATCAACTTCATCGTGCTGCTCGGCGTGTCGGCGCTGCTCGACGGGCCGATGAAGGACCCGAGCGCCATGGGCTGGCCGCAGAGCGTGTCGCTGCAGGCCGAGCTCGAACTCGGCAAGCTCGTTGCGCAGACCCGCGTGCACACCGGACTCGTCTGGGCCGTGTCGCTCGCGGTGATGGTGTGGGCGATCTTCAAGTACACGGTGCTGGGCTTCGACATCCGCGCGGTGGGCGCCAATGCGCGCGCCGCCGCCTTCGCCGGCGTGCCGGTCACGCGCACGGTGGTGACGGTGGCGCTGCTCTCGGGTGCGCTGGCGGGCCTTGCGGGTGCCATCGAAGTGGCGGGACGCACCAGCTATGTCACGCTCGACATGTCGCCGGGCTACGGCTACACGGGCATCGTGATCGCGATGCTCGCGGGGCTGCATCCGCTGGGCGTGATCGCCGCGGGCGTGTTCGTGGCCGGCGTGCTGGTCGGCGCCGACACCATGAGCCGCGCCGTGGGCGTGCCGACCTACATCGCCGACGTGATCGTCGCGGCCTCGCTTGTCGCGGTGCTGGTGGCGACGCTGCTCACGCAATACCGGGTGCGGATGAAATGACCGAGTTGGCGCCTGCGCATTTGCTCCTTCCCCCGCCGGGGGAAGGCTGGGATGGGGGCATCGGCGCCCACATCGAGCGCCGCGTGCCCCCACCCCCACCCTCCCCCGGAAGGGGAGGGAGAAACACCAGATGACAGACCTGCTCGACATCCTGACCAATCCGGCGTTCTGGGTCGCGGTGCTGCGCATCGCCACGCCGCTGATCCTCGGCACGCTGGGCGTGCTGCTGTGCGAGCGCGCGGGCGTGCTCAACCTCGGCATCGAGGGAATCATGGTCGCGGGCGCCTTCACCGGCTGGCTCGCGGTGTATGCGGGCGCGCCGCTCTGGGCCGGAGTGGGCGTCGCCGCGCTCACGGGCATGGTGTTCGGGCTGCTGCATGCCTTTCTCACGGTGGGCCTGGCGCTGTCGCAGCACGTCTCGGGGCTGGGCATCACGCTGCTGGCCACGGCGCTCAGCTACTTCGGCTACCGCGTGAGCTTTCCGAAGGTGAACACGCCGCCGACCATCGCGCCCTTCGCGCCGATGGAGTGGCTGCCGGTGCCCATCCTCAATGCGCAGACCGCGCTCACGCTGTTCGCGCTGCTGCTGGTGCCGGCGATCGCCTGGGTGCTGTACCGCACGCCGCTCGGGCTCGCCGTGCGCATGGTGGGCGAGAACCCGCAGGCCGCCGAGAGCCAGGGCGTGTCGGTCGCGGCCACGCGCACCGGCGCCATTGTGGCGGGCTCGGCGCTGATGGGCGTGGCCGGCGCCTTCCTCACGCTCTCGGCCTTCAACGCCTTCTTCTTCAACATGGTGAACGGCCGCGGCTGGATCTGCGTGGCGCTGGTGGTGTTCGCCTCTTGGCGGCCGGGCAAGGCCCTGCTCGGCGCGCTGCTGTTCGCGTTCTTCGATGCGCTGCAGCTGCGGCTGCAACAATCGGGCGATGCCGTGCTGCCCTACCACATCTACCTGATGCTGCCGTACCTGCTCTCGATCCTCGCGCTGGTGCTGGTGGCGCGCAAGGCCAGCTATCCGCAGGCGCTGATGAAGCCCTATCGCAAGGGGGAGCGTTGATCATGGCGAAGACAGGCGCTGCAACCTTGCTCGCGGCCGCGCTGTCGCTGTGCGCCGCCGGCGCGCACGCGCTGGGCAGCGACCACGGCTACGACGGCTTCAAGACACCCGATGCGGTCAGCTGGGTTCAGCTGTGCGGCGCCTGGGGCAAGGACCACCAGGGCACGTACCGGGTGATCCATGCCAGCCAGGACGCGCAGTCCTTTCTCTACGTGCAGTGGATGGCGCGCGATGCCAACGGCCGCCTGAACGCCGCACACACCGCAGCCATCTCCGAACTGGACAACGACCACGCGGAAATCGCCCTGACCGACCTCGGCTGCCGCGCCACGCCGCGCGGCATCGTGGTGACGGCGCGCGCCGCCTCCGGCCACGACGACAAGCTGCGCCGCGTGACCATCGAGGCGGGGCCGGCGCCGGGGCAGTACCGGTATCGGGCGCAGCGCACGCGCTGAACGAATTTCCTTCACGACCACCCGCGCAGCACCGCCCGCGCAAACGAAAATCCCCGCACCCGCTTCCGGAGACCCTCACGATGCTCGACCTCCTCGTCATCAACGCCACCCTCCCCGACGGCCGCTCGGGCATGTCGATTGCCGTGCAGGGCGGCCGCATTGCCGAAGTCACCGCCGGGCTCGACGCGCCGGCGCTCGACAAGCTCGATGCCCAGGGCCTGCTGGTTGCGCCGCATTTCGTCGATCCGCACTTCCACATGGACGCCACGCTGAGCTATGGCCTTCCGCGCATCAACCAGAGCGGCACCTTGCTCGAAGGCATTGCGCTGTGGGGCGAACTCAAGCCGCTGCTCACGGCCGACGCACTCATCGAGCGTGCGCTGGCGTATTGCGACTGGGCGGTGGCCAAGGGCCTGCTGGCCGTGCGCTCGCATGTGGACACGAGCGACCCGAGCCTGCTCGCGGTCGATGCGCTGCTCGAGGTCAAGCGCAAGGTCGCGCCGTACCTCGACCTGCAGCTCGTGGCCTTTCCGCAGGATGGCGTGCTGCGCTCGGCAGGCGGCGTCGACAACCTGAAGCGCGCGCTCGACAAGGGCGTGGACGTGGTCGGCGGCATTCCGCATTTCGAGCGCACCATGGCCGATGGCGCCGCCAGCGTGAAGCTGCTGATGGAGCTGGCGGCCGAGCGCGGCAAGCTGGTCGACATGCACTGCGACGAGTCGGACGATCCGCTCTCGCGCCACATCGAAACCCTGTCGGCCGAGACCTGGCGCCTCGGCATGCAGGGCCGCGTGACCGGCTCGCACTGCACCTCGATGCATTCGATGGACAACTACTACGCGAGCAAGCTGCTGCCGCTGATCGCGCAGAGCGGCGTCAGCGTGGTTTCCAACCCGCTCATCAACATCACGCTGCAGGGCCGCCACGACAGCTATCCCAAGCGCCGCGGCATGACGCGCGTGCCCGAGCTGATGGCCGCCGGCGTGAACGTCGCCTTCGGCCACGACTGCGTGATGGACCCGTGGTACGGCATGGGATCGGGCGACATGCTCGAAGTAGCGCACATGGGCCTGCACGTGGCGCAGATGACCAGCCAGGCCGGCATCCGCCAGTGCTTCGACGCGGTGACCACGAACGCCGCGCGCGTGATGCACCTCGAAGGCTACGGCCTCGAGGCGGGCTGCGACGCGAGCTTCGTGCTGCTGCAGGCGCGCGACCCGGTCGAAGCGATCCGGCTGCGCGCGACGCGGCTCAAGGTGTTCCGCAAGGGGCGCCTGCTGGCGGAAACGCCGGCCGCGACGGCCGCGCTGCACCTGCCGGGGCGCGCGCAGTCCACCAGCTGGATGAGCCGCAAGTCCTAGCGCCTCAGGCTTCGGGCGCGATGGCCTCGGCGTACTCGTAGAGTGCGCCCAGGATCTCTTCGCCCCGCTCGTCCGCGGTTTCGGACAGCGCATCGACTTCGCTGAACAGCATCTCGATGGTGCGCGCCCCGCCCTCGCCCTTGAAGAGCCGCGCGGCGCGCAGCGCCTCCCAGCGTTCGGCCTCTTCCGAGCTGAGCAGCTCGGGCCAGTTGCGCGCGCGGTAGCGAAAGAGGATTTCCTCGAGCCGCCCGTCGTCGAAACCGGTGCGATCCTTGGCGAGCTCCTCGGGCGACAGCGCGCGCAGCTGGTTCAGGCGGCGCCGGTCGCCGTTGCCGACGAAGCCGCCGTAGAGGTCTTCATCGACATCGGGCACCGCCTCCTTGGGCCGCGCGTACACCTGCGACCAGATGGCGCTCATGTCGGGCAGGTCGCGCGCGATGGCCGCGTGGCGCAGCGCCGCGTCAAGGTCGACGTTCCAGCGCTCGGCCATGGCGGGCGCCAGCGTGCGCAGGTTGCCGACCACCATCGGCGACTTGTTGAGGTGGATGCCCTTGACCGGCAGGCGGACCACGCCTTCGGGCAGGTCGGCGGTGCGCGTGAACAGGCGCAGGCGCAGGGTCTCGACGTCGAGGTCGCGCAGCTCGCTGGGGTCGTGGGCCAGGTCCCAGGCGATCAGTTCGTTCTTGTTGGTCGGATGGCTCGCGAGCGGCCACATCACGCCGAGGCAGCCGCGCTCGACCGGGAACATGCCCGACACGTGCAGGAAAGGCCGCGCCGTCTCGCGCATGGCCGGCAGGCCGAGCTCGCTGGCGACGCGGTCCTTCTTGTGCAGGCCGAAGGCGAATTCGAAGAGCTTGGGCTGGCGCTCGCGAATGAGCCGCGCCAGCGCGATGGTGGCGCGCACGTCGGACAGCGCATCGTGCGCGGACTCGTGCAGCAGGCCGTTGGCGCGCGCCAGGTCCTCGAGCTTGAAGCTGGGCTTGCCGTCTTCCTTCTTCGGCCACTCGATGCCGTCGGGCCGCAGCGCGTAGGTCAGGCGCACCACGTCCAGCAGGTCCCAGCGGCCGCAGTCGTTCTGCCATTCGCGGGCGTACGGGTCGATCAGGTTGCGCCAGAACAGGAAGCGCGTGACCTCGTCGTCGAAGCGGATGGTGTTGTAGCCCACGCCGATGGTGCCGGGCTGCGAGAAGGCCTTCTCGATCTGCGCGGCGAAGGCGTGCTCGGGAATGCCGCGCTCCAGGCAGAGCTGCGGCGTGATGCCGGTGATCAGGCAGGCCTCGGGGCTGGGCAGGTAGTCGGGCGCCGGCTTGCAATAGATCATCAGCGGCTCGCCGATCTCGTTGAGCTCGGCGTCGGTGCGGATGGCGGCGAACTGCGATGGCCGGTCGCGGCGCGGCACGGCGCCGAAGGTTTCGTAGTCGTGCCAGAGAAAGGTGTGGTTCATTCAGAGCAAGGGGGAAAACAATCGTGCAAGCGCGTCGCCGAGGCGGCGCCAGAAACTCTGCGGCCGGTGGGCGCGCACTGCGCCGGAGCTGTGCAGGTCGGTCTCGAACTGCGCGGCCAGGGGGCGTGCCAGCTCGGGGCCGTAGACCACCGCGCTCACTTCGAAATTGAGCCTGAAGCTGCGGTTGTCGAAATTCGCGGTACCGATCATCGCGCAATGGTCGTCGACCACCAAGGTCTTGGAATGCAGCATGCGCGCCTTGTATTCCCAGACCTTGACTCCCGACGCAATCAGCTCGTCGAAGTAGGAGCGCGCGGCCGCGCTCACAATGGCCGAATCGCTGCGCCGCGGCACCAGCAGGCGCACATCCACGCCGCGCAGCGCCGCGCTGGTGAGCGCCATCATGGCGGGCTCGCCGGGCACGAAGTACGGCGTGGTGAGCCAGGCCCGCTCGCTCGCCGAATGGATCGCCTCCACGTGCATGCGGTGGATGGGTTCCAGCATGTTGTCGGGGCCGCTGGTCACGATCTGCACGGGAATGTCGCCGGCCTCGACCTGCGGCAGCATGGCGCCCATCAGGTGGTCGATGTCGCGCAGGTCTTCGCCGGTGGCATAGGTCCAGTCCTCCAGGAAGGTGGTCTGCAGCCAGCGCACCGCGCTGCCCTCGATGCGCAGGTGGACGTCATGGTAGGCGTCGGGCCGGGTGCGTTTGTCTTCCTCGTCGGTGATGTTGACGCCGCCGGTAAAGCCCACGCGGCCGTCGCACACCACGATCTTGCGGTGGGTGCGGTAGTTGGTCACCGGGCGCAGGCGGCGGCCGATGCGCGTGTCGTGGAAGAGCGCAACCTGCACGCCCGCGGCATGCAGCGGCGCCATGAACTTGCGGCCGATGCGCTTGGAACCCAGTGCGTCGAGCAGCAGGCGCACGGACACGCCCTGGCCGGCGCGCTCCACCAGCAGGTCGCGCAGCGCGGTGCCGATCCTGTCGGGCTCGAAGATGTAGTACTCGAGGTGAACGTGGTCGCGCGCCGCGCGCACCGCGTCGAAGATGGCGTCGAAGGTGCGCGCGCCGCCCGAGAGCAGCGCCACGCCCGTCGCGCTGGAAACCGGCAGCCCGCAGGCCGCGGTGCCCAGCCGCGCCATCTGCTGCAGCGCCGGCGGCGCGTTCTGCGCCGCGTCGCGCAGCCGCGCCAGGTCGGCCTGCGTGTGCGCGCTGGCCCGGCTGCGCAGGCGCTTGACGCGCTGCTTGCGCAGGCGCTGCGGCCCGAGGAAGTAATAGATGACGAAGCCCGCGAACGGCAGCAGCGCGAGCGACAGGATCCAGCTCATGGTGGACACCGGCGCACGCTTCTGCATCACGATCCAGACCGACAGCACGGCGATATAGCCGCTCCAGGCCAGAGAGAGGCCGGTTTTCCATTCCTGACTGAGCTCGGGGAGGATCAAAGTAAGACTGCGTACGAATAGATTCCGGCCAAAAAAAAAGCCGGCAGCGAATGCTACCGGCCTTTTGGGTACTGCCAGGGACAGCGCGGAACCGGCCTTGCCGGTCCGCCTTATCCGGCAGCGGCTTCTTCGGCTTCCGGCTTGGACTTGCCTTCCTTCTTCGGCAGCGGCTGGATGTCCAGCTGCACTTCGCCCTTGTCGTCGATGTCGACCGACAGGCGGCCGCCATCGATCAGGCGTCCGAACAGCAGCTCGTCGGCCAGTGCACGGCGGATCGTGTCCTGGATCAGGCGCTGCATCGGGCGGGCGCCCATCAGCGGATCGAAGCCCTTCTTCGCCAGGTGCTTGCGCAGCCCGTCGCTGAACGTGACGTCGACCTTCTTCTCGGCCAGCTGCGTTTCCAGCTGCAGCAGGAACTTGTCGACCACGCGCAGGATGATCTGCTCGTCCAGCGCCTTGAAGCTCACGATCGCGTCCAGGCGGTTGCGGAACTCCGGCGTGAACAGGCGCTTGATGTCGGTCATCTCGTCGCCCGCCTGGCGCGGGTTGGTGAAGCCGATGGTCGCCTTGTTCATGGTCTCGGCACCCGCGTTGGTGGTCATCACGATGATCACGTTGCGGAAGTCGGCCTTGCGTCCGTTGTTGTCCGTCAGGGTGCCGTGGTCCATGACCTGCAGCAGCACGTTGAAGATGTCCGGATGCGCCTTCTCGATTTCGTCGAGCAGCAGCACCGCGTGCGGCTTCTTCGTGATGGCTTCGGTCAGGAGGCCGCCCTGGTCGAACCCGACGTAGCCCGGAGGCGCGCCGATCAGCCGGCTCACCGCATGGCGCTCCATGTATTCGGACATGTCGAAGCGGATGAGCTCGATGCCCATGATGTAGGCCAGCTGCTTGGCCGCCTCGGTCTTGCCGACGCCGGTGGGGCCGCTGAACAGGAACGAGCCGATCGGCTTGTCCTCGCGGCCGAGGCCCGAACGCGCCATCTTGACGGCGGAGGCCAGCACCTCGAGCGCCTTGTCCTGGCCGAACACCACGCTCTTGAGGTCGCGCTCGATGGTCTGCAGCTTGCCGCGGTCGTCGTTGCTGACGTTGGCCGGGGGAATGCGCGCGATCTTCGCGACGATGTCCTCGACCTCGGTCTTGCTGATGGTCTTCTTGCGCTTGTTGGCCGGCAGGATGCGCTGGGCAGCGCCGGCCTCGTCGATCACGTCGATGGCCTTGTCGGGCAGGTGGCGGTCGTTGATGTACTTGGCGCTCAGCTCGGCCGCAGCCTGCAGGGCCGCCACCGCGTACTTGACGCCATGGTGCTCTTCGAAGCGCGACTTCAGGCCCTTCAGGATGTCGACGGTTTCCTGCACCGTCGGCTCGACCACGTCGACCTTCTGGAAACGGCGCGACAGGGCCGCGTCCTTCTCGAAGATGCCGCGGTATTCGCTGAAGGTGGTGGCGCCGATGCACTTGAGCTGGCCGCTCGAGAGCGCCGGCTTCAGCAGGTTCGACGCGTCGAGCGTGCCGCCCGAGGCTGCGCCCGCACCGATCAGCGTGTGGATCTCGTCGATGAACAGGATCGCGTTCGGCTTGTCCTTGAGCGACTTGAGCACGCCCTTCAGGCGCTGCTCGAAATCGCCGCGGTACTTGGTGCCGGCCAAGAGCGCGCCCATGTCGAGCGAGTAGACCTGCGCCTCGGCGAGGATCTCGGGCACGTCGGTCTGCGTGATGCGCCAGGCCAGGCCCTCGGCGATCGCGGTCTTGCCCACGCCGGCCTCACCCACCAGAAGCGGGTTGTTCTTGCGCCGGCGGCACAGGATCTGGATGACGCGCTCGACCTCGTATTCGCGGCCGATCAGCGGATCGATCTTGCCGTCCTTGGCAAGCTGGTTGAGGTTCTGCGTGAACTGCTCGAGCGGCGAAGCCTTCTCGTTCTTTTCGGCGCCGCCCTCTTCGCCCTCGCCCGAAGGCGATTCGCTGCTGCCCTTGACGGCCTCGGGCGGATCGCTCTTCTTGATGCCGTGGGCAATGAAGTTCACCACGTCCAGGCGGGTCACGCCCTGCTGGTGGAGGTAGTACACCGCGTGCGAGTCCTTCTCGCCGAAGATCGCGACCAGCACGTTGGCGCCGGTGACTTCCTTCTTGCCGTTGCCGGTGGACTGCACGTGCATGATGGCGCGCTGGATCACGCGCTGGAACCCCAGCGTCGGCTGGGTGTCTACATCGTCGGTCCCCGCCACCTGGGGCGTGTTGTCCTTGATGAAGTTGGTGAGCGACGCCCGCAGGTCGTCGACGTTGGCCGAGCAGGCGCGCAGGACCTCTGCGGCGCTCGGGTTGTCCAGCAAAGCGAGCAACAGATGCTCCACGGTGATGAACTCGTGGCGCTGCTGCCTGGCCTCGACGAAGGCCATGTGCAAGCTGACTTCCAGTTCCTGGGCAATCATGTGATTTCCTTTTGCCTTGCTGTAAATAAATTCTCAGATGGGTTTGAGCGCGCGCAATTCAACTGGTTCACGCAATGGGTTCGCTGACGCATTGCAGCGGATGCCCGGCCTGGTGCGCGGCCTCCATCACCTGATTGACCTTGGTGGCCGCCAGGTCGCGGGAATAGACCCCACAAACGCCGCGGCCATCGAGGTGGATCTTGAGCATGATCTGGGTCGCGGTTTCGCGATCCTTGTTGAAATATTCCTGCAGCACGACGATCACGAACTCCATGGGCGTGTAGTCGTCGTTCAGCATGACGACCTGGTACATCTGGGGCGGCGCGGTTTTTTGCGGCCGCCGCTCCAGAACGACCGAATCTCCGTCGTCCCCGGCCGGTTTCTGGGCCGGCGGAGTGCTGGGAGTCTTGGGAATTCTCGTTGCCATAAAAAAGATTCTATAGAGCGTGCAAGCACCGTGCCGGCGCAAGAAGACTTGGTGGCGCGTATTCGACAAATCAAGGGGCTTGCGTCGTGCACGACACCACAGAGGATGCAAAAAAATCTGCCTTCCGCCTGCGCCGCAGCATAAATATTACGCGGCACCCGGCCGGAAAAAAATGGGTATTTGGCGCAAGGTGTGCCATTTCTCAACCTGGCCCGCCGTGCCGTGCCGGATGAAGAAAAGCCCTCGAGACCGGGCGGTCTCGAGGGCTTGGGCCGCGCGGCGCCGGAGCGCCGCTGCTCGCGCAATTACATGTGGTCGATCATGACCTGGCCGAAGCCCGAGCAGCTCACCTGCGTGGCGCCGTCCATCAGGCGGGCGAAGTCATAGGTGACCTTCTTGCTGGCAATCGACTTTTCCATCGAGCTGATGATCAGGTCGGCCGCTTCGGTCCAGCCCATGTGGCGCAGCATCATCTCGGCCGAGAGGATTTCGGAACCGGGGTTCACGTAGTCCTTGCCGGCGTACTTGGGAGCCGTGCCGTGGGTGGCTTCGAACATGGCGACGGTGTCGCTCAGGTTCGCGCCCGGGGCAATGCCGATGCCGCCCACCTGGGCTGCCAGCGCGTCGGACACGTAGTCGCCGTTCAGGTTGAGCGTGGCGATCACGCTGTATTCGGCGGGGCGCAGGAGGATCTGCTGCAGGAATGCGTCGGCGATGCTGTCCTTGACGGTGATTTCCTTGCCCGTCTTGGGATTCTTGAACTTCATCCAGGGGCCGCCGTCGATCAGCTCGGCGCCGAACTCCTTGGCCGCCAGGGCATAGGCCCAGTCGCGGAAGCCACCTTCGGTGAACTTCATGATGTTGCCCTTGTGCACGATCGTGACGCTGGGCTTGTCATTGTCCACCGCGTACTGCAGCGCCTTGCGCACGAGGCGCTCGGTGCCTTCCTTCGACACGGGCTTGACGCCGATGCCCGAGGTGTTGGGGAAGCGGATCTTCTTGACGCCCAGTTCGTCCTGCAGGAACTTGATGAGCTTCTTGGCCTTGTCGCTTTCGGCTTCGAACTCGATGCCGGCATAGATGTCTTCCGAGTTCTCGCGGAAGATGACCATGTTGGTCTTGTGCGGCTCGCGCACCGGGCTGGGCACGCCCTCGAAATACTGGATGGGGCGCAGGCAGACGTAGAGGTCGAGTTCCTGGCGCAGCGCAACGTTCAGCGAGCGGATGCCGCCGCCGACGGGCGTGGTGAGCGGACCCTTGATGGACACCACGTAGTCGCGCACGGCGTGCAGCGTTTCCTCGGGCAGCCAGACGTCGGGGCCGTAGACCTTGGTCGACTTTTCGCCGGCATAGACTTCCATCCAGTGGATCTTCTTCTTGCCGCCGTAGGCCTTGGCCACTGCAGCATCCACCACCTTGAGCATCACCGGAGTGATGTCCAGACCCGTGCCGTCGCCTTCGATGAAGGGAATGATCGGCTGATCAGGCACATTGAGCGAGTTGTCGGCGTTGACCGTGATCTTCTGGCCTTCGGCCGGGACTTTGATGTGCTGGTAGCTGGACATGAGGGGGAATGACTCCGGGAGTGACGTAATTCGGACGACTGTCTGCGAATTCAGACAGCGATGGGGAATCGCTGTACAGCCCGCGAACAAATCGCTGTACATTTTAGACGCAACCCATCAGCTGGCGTTTGTCAACCTAAGAGACAATGGTCTCGTTAGTGGCTGACCTTCTGCTCGCCGGGAGGCGTTTCCAACCAATTCTCGATAGAGGAATCATCAATGAGCAAAATTCTCGCAGTCATGATCGCTGGCCTGTTCGCCGCTGGCGCCTACGCCCAGAACCCCACCGGCACCACGCCCGAGCAAGGGAACGCCACCAACAGCAAGCCGCAAGCCCGCGCCGAAGCGAAGAAGGAAGCCAAGCCCGCAGGCCAAGTGGCTGCTCCCACTGGCGACATCGCCAAGACGCCCGAAGGCGGCACGTTCGGCGCCGACAAGGCTGGCGTTGCCGGCGAAAAGCGCGCCAAGACCCGCGACGACCGCCGCCGCAACAAGGATGGCAGCGTGAAGCGCAAGTCGACCCAGGGCGGCACGCCCCAGTAAGTCGGCCCAGGCCGTACGAAAGAGCGCTCCACGGAGCGCTTTTTTTCGCTTGCGGCAACGAAACTGCTGTCAACCGGCATGAGCGGCTGCCGCGTTGAATGTTCACCTTCCGAAGGGAGGTGGTCCATATCAACGAATTTCAAAGGATGTCTCATGAACAAGCTGCTCGCAGCCCTCGTCGCCGGTCTCTTCGCAGCCGGCGCTTTTGCGCAAACTCCGCCCGCACCCGCCCCCGCACCGGCTGCACCTGCCGCCGTTCACAAGGCAAAGCCGATGAAGCACGCCGTCAAGAAGCACAAGGTTCGCCACGTGGCCAAGGCGCACGCAGCTGCAGCCAAGAAGGTGTAAGCTTCCACGCTCACCGGCAAATGCCCGCATCAGCGGGCATTTTTATTGGCCTCGCGCCCTTGAACCCGCCCTCGAAGGAAGCCTTCCGATGCTCCAGCGTTTTGCCGCCCTGCTCCTGCTTGCCGCTGCCCTGATGGGATCCGCGCAGGCCCAGCAGCAGCCCCAGACCGATCTGCAACGCACGCAGTTGTCCGTTGGCCTGTACAAGATCGATGCGCAGGTCGCGCAGACGCCCCGCCAGCGGGAAATCGGCCTGATGTTCCGCAAGGAGATGCCGCAGGCCGAAGGCATGATCTTCGTTTTCGACCAGCCGGCCACCCAGTGCTTCTGGATGCGCAACACGCTGCTGCCGCTGACCGCCGCCTTCGTGGCGGACGATGGCCGCATCGTCAACCTGGCCGACATGCAGCCCATGACCGAGAACTCCCACTGCTCCGAGGAGCCGGTGCGCTTCGTGCTCGAGATGAACCAAGGCTGGTTCGCCAAGAAGAACATCAAGAAGGGCGCCAAGCTCGGCGGCGAGCTGTTCGCCGCTTCGAAGCGCTGAGCGCCCGCCTGACGCCAGCCCACGAAAAAGCCGACCCGAGGGTCGGCTTTCTCATTGGGAGAACCCGGCTCTTCAGCCGAAGTTCTTGGCCGCGAAGTCCCAGTTCACCAGCTTGGCCAGGAAGGTCTCGACGAACTTGGGGCGCAGGTTGCGGTAGTCGATGTAGTAGGCGTGCTCCCAGACGTCCACCGTCAGCACCGGGGTGTCGCCGGTGGTCAGCG